>NZ_AP025306.1 GCF_036492635.1 Aureibacter tunicatorum | reverse complement strand
AATTTTCATCCGTATTGTTTGTCAATTTAACTGAAACAAGCCTTATACTACTTTTACCTTCTTTTTTAGCATATTTTTTATTCAGCAAATCATATCTGTATTCAAAATCAATTTTTTCATTGCTTGCTCCTTTTGTGTAGGTAAGTGATTGGGGATTTATTTTTCTATATTTTGATGCGCAACTTCCAAATATACACATTAACAAAATAAGTGATAGTATTTTTACTTTCATGTCTTAGTTATTTTATAATCAGTTTATTTTTAAATAATGTAAGCAAATCAAACAATATAAATAACTTAAAACAAATTATAAAACAATAAAATGCAAAATAAATCAAACGACTAGATGTTTATTCATGAAATAATTAATAAATAATTCGACATATATAATTTCTACTTCATCATCCATCTCCCAAAAACTGAATTTACACAAGGCATCACAAATATAACCAATACTGTCGCTACAATTGAAACGGTGCAAAGCAATGCCACTTCTGGCCATAATTTCTCCATTGGTAATAAAAAGCTCAAAGCAATATCCGTTAATAGTATCAATGGGTACACCGTAATTATAGTAACGAGAACTTGTTTCCAAATCTTAATTTGTCTAGTATCAAAACCCTTGTAGTCTTCTGATCCTGCTTGATTCTCATGCCTCAAATGATCATCGCTAACTTTTCGCATCAATTTATCATTCATACGCAAGTTCATAATCCAAAGAAGCAGGAGTGCTTAAAACAAATATTTCCAATTTATCCATTACTTCAAACGACAGTAGATCCACATCATTGACAATAGCAAAAGTGTCTTTTTCAAAAACATCGTCATCTACTCTTGCCATACCATTCATTACGTAAATAGAATGATAAGAATTTTCATCCAATCTCAAATTATGTTTGCCCTTTTTCATAATATATCTGCTAGCCGAGACTCCAGATGCATCAACCTGAATGGGCGCATTACTGCCTACATAATTCATAACTTCGACATCCCTTTCAATTAACCATTGAAAGTCTGTTGACTGGAAATCTGTATAAGAAGCTTTTTGATTCAATGACTTTGAAAAATCAGGATCAAACCATATTTGAAATGCCCTGGAGCCTTTCCAATATTTCTCGGAATGAAACACACCGCTTCCCGCTTTAATATGTTGAACTCCATTAGCCGGCAATGCTGTCCATTTCCCCGAAGCGGAATCATAATGCTCCAAGCCCCCTTCAAAGACAAAAGTCAAAATCTCGATGCCTTCATGAGGATGCATCGGAAAAGCGCCTTCTTCATTCGCTTCCACATTTGCCCAATAAATCAGGTTGGAATACAAAGGACTGCCCGACAAAGGTTTGTTTTCTTTCAATTTGCCATTGAAAAGCGCGACACTATGTTGCGCTTTTCTATTTTTAGTGATTATTCCCATACGTTATGCGTTTTGATTTTGCGTAGCTAAAAAACTTTCGTAAACCAAGCCATAGGAAGTGTGCTCGCTAAGAACTCCAGCCAATGGATATGCTTTTTCCGATCTCCAATCATGCATGATTTCCGCTAAAGCGGACGCCCATGTCGACACTTTTACTCCTGCTTGCGCCAATCTTTGAACCGTAACTTCTTGCACCAGCTTATTCCAAGTTCCGGATGCATCGATAATTGCGTAAGGATCAAATCCATCAGCCAAAGCTGAAAGCGCCGGAAACATCAGGCAAACATCTGTAACGATTCCCGCCATGATTATCTTCTTTCGTCCTGTCTCCACTATCGCATTTCGAAATTCTTCATTATCCCAAGCATTTATTTCCCCTGGTCTTTTGATATACTTCGCTTCTGGTAAAATATCCAAAATCTCTTGTATGAATGGTCCATTCGGCCCTTCAGGCATGCTTGAAGTAATCACGACAGGTATTCCCGCCTCTTTAGCCATTTTTGCCAAAGCAATCAGATTTGTTTTTAATAAATCAGGCTCAATATCTCGCACACTCGACAATAATCCTGTCTGATGATCAATCAAAGCCAAAACACTATTTTCTGCGCTTAAAAATTCAGCAAATCTCTTTTCCATAATTGTAATTGTTTTTGTGGTTATTGTATAGTACAAATAACGGAAACAGACTGATGCTTGTCGAAACCAATATTTCGGACAAAACAACCAATTTTACGGAAAAAAGAAATAGAGCCTTTTATTTCACTGAAACTCGAAACTTCAGTGGAGTCTGAAGCTTTTGTTTCTTAAAAAATCTACCAAAATGGGAGGGCGTGTCAAAGTTCAAATAAAATGCAATCTCGCTGATGCTTGCAGAGGTATAAGTAATCAAATATTCAGCTTCAAGAATTATTCGCTCATGAATATAAAAAAGCGCTGATTTTCCCGATAAAAGCTTGACAGTTTCACTCAAGTGTTTTGAAGAAATATGCATCAAGTCAGCATATTCCTGAACTGTTTTCTTCTCCATAAAATGCTCGCCCACTAATTTTTTATAGCTTAAGAATATATCTTGTTGTCTGCTTCCACTTTCAGGTATTTCAACGCAGTGAAAATGCCTCTTGATTCTGGCAATCACATTTAATAATATACCGTTCACGATCTCTGCTTGAAACACTTCATTTCCGCTTAGCTCCAAGTCAATATCTTCAAATATGGATTTCCACATGAGCTTGTCTTGATTTTCAAGCTCTATATTCGGAACGCAATCTTCACTAAAACTAAGCAAAGCATCCAAAACTTCTGCTTTCATACCGGATTTGAGCAAATAGTCTCGCTCAAAAAGCAACAATCTTATATCAAAATCACTAGTAGTGTTGCTGAATGAATGAATGTCCCCGGGTTTGATAATATGAAGGCTTCCCTTTTTGATCGGAAATCTATGATGATTTATTCTTCTAAAAGCTTCCCCCTCAAGACACAATACTATAATAAAATGATCGCACCGAATAGGAATACCTTTGTTTCCATTGCCATTATTGGACAACAACACTACACCTTCATGCTGAAAGTCAGGCTTGAAAATATCCATCCCAAACGCAGGCGAAGGGGCATGCATATACTGATAAACTTTCAAGCTATCGTTTATCGTTCGAAAAGGGATGATATCGGTTCTTTGCTTTTTGATTTCTTGTCTATAATAATCGCGTTGTAAAAATCCATTACGAGCTAATGCCTAATAAACTAAATTCAATCTTATTTGAGCATGTCTCGAACTTCCATCAAGGCAAATCCCAAAAGATTCAAGCCTCTCCATTTAACCGGCACATTGGCAAATTGATGATTACTGTCATAACCTATTCCCCAAATAGCATCCACAGGGCTCGCTTCCACCAAAACTCTTTCTTTAGTATTTAGCAAAAATTTCATCAATTCAGGATGCTGTTTGAATTTATGATAATTCCCGAGCACTACTATTTGATATCTTTTCGATTCCCAAATAGTTTGATCAAATCCTTTGACCAACCTCCCTAATTTTTTCGCTTCCCCGGGACTTTTAGCTTTTAGTATTCTTTCCAATACTTCAGTATCTCCAAATAATCTCGCTTTCTCAGCCATCATCCAATGCTCAGCCGTTGGATACTTAATATTATCGATTTCAAATATCTGTTGCCACCATTGGCTGAAGCATGAACTGGAAACAGAGCCGTCTCTACTTGGCTGATGTCCCCAGAAAAAAAGAAACTTCATTTTTTTCCCCGTATCATAACGAGACTTAATCAATTCAATATTATAGTTCATCTGCAATTCCATAAACAAATTTAAGAATAATCTTCATTAATTAATGATTTCATCAAGGGATTAAAGATCTCCTCGGACACAAATCAACAATTCCAGACCCATTTGTTGTATTTATAAAATGAAAGATGGAAGTTTAACGCTTGAAATATCAAAATTAATAATCATGAATGGCAAGAATAGAAAAGACGTGAAACCTGGCCAATGGGTAGCTATTGTCCAAAAGCAGGATCAGAGATCAGGCGAATTAACCGAAGGAGAAGTAAAAAGATTATTGACAAAATCATCATTCCATCCTCACGGCATCAAAGTGCAGTTAACAACCGGCGAAGTCGGGAGAGTTCAGCAGATTCTTGAAGATGAATAAGCAAAAATTTTATCGTAACCCTCTTTCATGATCTTCTCAAACAAGGACTTCCTTACTAGGTTATGCTTTAGTGTGACCTAAGCTTAACATGCTAAAAGTAGGAAAAGAGAGCAAAGAAAATATTAAAGATGGAGCTTCAAATCGAGCAGGTGAAAAAGGAGTCGCCAAAGTATCCTTGGAAGCCCTGCACCTCTCTGGTTCTGAAGAAGATGAAGTAAAAAGCAAATATGATGTTGAAGCCCCTTCCGAAAGCGCAACTAAAAGAAAACCATTCATAGTAGATATTCCCAAAGAAAGCGAACTACCGGAATGCCACAAGCCTTCAGAACTTGAATTAAGCTTAAGCGACAAAGAAATTTTACGCAAATACAAAGTTCCCAGATCTGAGGAAACCAAAGATAAAGTCAATCCGCATTATGAATGCAATGAAAGGTACGGTCATGGTTTTTGGCGGAAAGTTAGCCCTCTTCACTTGATCAAAGCGGACGATTTTCTTAAAATATGCGTTAAAATGGATTTCTATCCGGAGGACATACTCATATACTTAAGAAAATACCACCAAATACATGCGAATAGATCTTTGTCTCAAGGTTTAAAGGCATATAACGCGCTTAGTGTATTGTTTGAGCTGAAGAAATCTATCTATAGATGGTACAATGGCCAGAAGATCAAACGAACCAATCGCCAATCCGCTGATGGCTTGCCATTATATACATTCAAAAAAGCTTATTATGTGCTGTGCGAGCTCTTGGAGCAAGTGCATGAGGAGGAAGAAAGAATGGTAGAGTTGACAATAATGACAGGGCATAAACTCTGGTCACCACTTTGCCATAGCAAACGATTCGGAAATGATAGAGTGCAAGATATTTGGGATCGCATCATTTTAGGCAAATCCAATTTAAAATTCGTCACTCCCGACTTTCAAGCGGAAGGAATACATCCTTATGAACATCAAGCCTTTATCGATTTGTTTCCAACACAAGAAAGGAAATCAAAAGAAGAAGCTGTGGAAGCTGCCGAATACAGCGCGAAGCAAAAAACTGATTTTAAAAAGAGAGTTTTAAAAGAAAAACTTCGAAAACTTCCACCTGCCAAATACGACCTTATTGCTCCGCTTTACGAAGATGAAACCGAAGCATTTATTCCTTTTTCACCGCCATCAACTGCAAAGCCTCAAATCGCTGAACTTGATGAAGAAGGCAATCCTGTCAAATCCAGCGTCAAAACTAATGATCAAATAGAAAAATATCGGCGGGTAAGCACAGAAAGACTTGATTTGTTGTCCGGTGTGAATGAAGAATATTTGCTTTCCAGAAGAAAACCTGATGGAAAAAAGAGTGTTCGCTTTCAAACTCCTCCGGACGCTAAAAGCGAAGCATGTTTTTATCCTCCCGAAGATTCAGGACTATATGTAAGAAGAGAATTGGAACCTCGTATTTTTCAAGGAAATTACGATCTAAATGAATACTTGTTTGAATTCAAAGATATTCAGATCTCAAGAGCTTTAGCTAATAGAAATAATGATCCCGCGAAATTCCTTTGGAATGCCAGAACTCAAATCGCCGAAATGCTTCAGTATGAAACTAGCGCTCTTTTTCTGGAAAAACTGCTTATGGACGCGCCAAGCATGCCTTTGTACGTTACCTTTAGCGAGGAATTATTCACCGATGAAGCCAGACTATGTTTTGAAGAAAATGATAGTTGCAAAATTCATCACCCTAGCGTAGCTGACGAAGTTGAAATGAGCAAAAGACAAGAATCCCTAGGCAACCAGATGTTTGAGGAAACATTAACCTCAAGCCAAGCTTGCAAATGGGCGATGACACTTGCATCAGACAAAGGAGCTACCCCAGCTTCTTCCAATGCGATTCAACAAGGCTTTGTAAAAGTGCCTTACACAATACCGCAAGTTACTTCTCCTGAAGATATGAAACCTCTTCATCCCATGACCCTCTACCTTCCTCCTTCGAAGTTACTAGAAACACGATACTTTGTCACTGAAAGAGACTGGGTTCCAACTATTTTATCAGGAAGCCTAGGTCTGTATCCTTCCTTTTTTCATATGCTCAGAGCCTTGTACATGGCACGAAGAGCCAGAGAAGGAACTATGCTCTACGATCCTGATGAAGGCCATAAAGCCACAAAAGAAATAGAAAATCCTATCCGCAAGGAAATGGGGCTCTCACCCAGACATGCCAACGAATTATTCAAATGCGACGAAAGGTGGTATTGCTTTGAAGCTAGAAATCAATTTGGAAACACAAAAATAATCTCGCTAAGGCAAGACAGAGTTTAAATTATAAACTTGTGACATGCAAAGGCTTTCTCAATGAAGACATCTTAAGTTGGCTTCTATGGGCAAAATCGAAGCCAGCTTCCAATGTTTTCGATTGATTTTCGGCGACTTTCTTTCTTAGTTTCTCATATCCAACGTTGTCAATCGTCTCCTCAACCTTTTGCCAACTCACCAAGAAAGCCTCGAATTCATGAGGAAAAGACAGGCAACGAATTTGCTTCATAATCTGACGCAAATCCGAATGCTCGAAGAGCCTCAAACAACCTTCAACAAAACCGGTGCACACAAGCATCGGATGTACATTAAAAGCAGGAAAATTCTCTCTGGTAACATGTGCCATTCTCGCTAAAAACACAGACTTATCCCATTGATCTTTTAGGAAAAAATTCAATTCATTGGTTAGAAAAGAAGGCACAAAAGCTCTGATATTAGCCGTGGTTTTTCTAAAACGTTCGGAATGTTTATCAGGATCAGCGATCATTTCTCTTAATTCATCTCCTGTTGACCAATCCAAACCAGAAGTGAAAATCATTCCCATAACTGCCATGTCAAAAAGCGAGATAGTTTGGTCAAATACATTAAGCATCTTTCTTTGCACATCGTATAGCATGTTGCCGGAGTTCACGCCTGTTATTGCCGAATCAGCATTTCCCATGACTAAATTATAGGCCGACAACTCTCCAATGGCAAGATAGATTTCCGGATTGTCAGTAAAAAGCTGCTCATTGAGCTCATACCTCCTCCTCTTTTCTCCAGATCGGTCGCTTCCGCCGTCAAGACATGTATTCATCATCATTGAGGAACCAAAAACCCTCCGCATAAGCAATCCCGCGACTTGCGAATCATTAAATTGATTTTCTTGCCAAGCACTGGCCAGTCGAGTCTTAATAAAAGCGGGATATCCTCTTTTGCTCACTTGAGCAACAAAACGATTCAAGCCTTTATCATCTGTATCTACAGGTCTGCACTCAGGAGCAGCAACCCTTTTTCCCACCATTCGAATAAAATTATTCGCTATCGCTTCCTTTTCCAATTGTTCAGGCCTATTGCCTTGAGCGGAAAAAAACTTAAGCGCGTATTCAACAGGATTTCCACCATAATCACTACTCTCTATAAAAAATACTTTGCTGTTTTTTCCCAATCCTGCGACGCCCAAACGCTCTACTTTTCCGAAATCGTAATTAGGTTGCTCAAAAAACATCTGCCAGAATCCCTGAACTCCTTTTCTCGTCAAAGCGTCTGTAGGAAACTGCAATGAATGGCTTCTATGTTGATGAAAATGAAGCTTTCTTGTTTTCTTTTCACTCGATTGATCCGCAGGAGTCGTTTGCCGCATTTCTTTTTTTCCCAGAATAAAATTTTCTTCTGCGACTTTTCGAGGCAAACCCATTTCGGATCGTATATTTACAGCAACCCTTTGAGATGCTTTCTTTAATTTTTCCGCCTTGTACGCTGCCTCAAAATAAGCCAAGCTTTC
Source organism: Aureibacter tunicatorum (assembly GCF_036492635.1). Lineage (GTDB taxonomy): Bacteria > Bacteroidota > Bacteroidia > Cytophagales > Cyclobacteriaceae > Aureibacter > Aureibacter tunicatorum. The sequence continues at coordinate 607,208 of NZ_AP025306.1, read as the reverse complement.
AGCAAATGAAATCTCCGGAGGATTGATTCCTAATCCATATTGTGATCCGAACAATCCTTCTCTAAGCTGACTTATAGCAGCCCATTGTTCGGAAGGTTGCACTGCCAACATATTAAGTGTCAATTCACCTGTCGGAGCGGGAATAAATATAGTCCCATGAGTCGCTAAATCGGGTCTAGAAATCACTATCAACTCATGAGGGCTTTTAACCAAAAAATCATGCAATTGCAATAACAAATTACAACCTGTCACTGTATGCGTAAGCAGTAAGCATAAAGTATTAAAATCCTTTTCCGCTTGAAGCCTTTCACACGACAAGCCTCTGAAAACTATTTTAAATTGTGTTTTAAACTCCCCTGTCAATCGTTTTAAAATTGGAGCTAAATGACTCGATTCATACGCGCTTTGACGTGCTTGTCTATCGTCCATCGTTTTTGGATAAAGCTCCACGCCAAAATCCGAAGGCATTGGCAATGGAAACAAATAAAAATTCATGCGATGAATAATATCTCTTTGCGCTTCAAAAATATCATCCATTAATTTCGCATACACTTTTACATTCGGATGAGTATTTAGTTGCTTTTGAGGTATAGGATTCCTTCTACTCCATTCCTTAACCGCTTCCTTCAATCGATGCAAGCAAATCATTTGCTCTTTCATGATCTCGCTCATCATCTTTTCCGCGCCAAAAGAGCTGATTCTGTTGACATCGCTGAATTGATCTTTCATTTCCAAAAAGCTTTGTATCAACATGAATATTTCTCTGGAAATGTCGCTATTCTTATCATCTTTATCCGAAAGCATTTTAAAATTCTCATAACTTCCGAACATAGCTTGCACAGGAGTCTCGAATTTTGGCGGAGCCTTAGCGATACTTTCCGATCTGCTTAGCGATCTGTCTCGCGATGAAGAAAAAAATTTTGAAGCAGATTGAAACATGTACGACAAGCATTTATACTTGAAAAAACTATAGGATCAATCTAATGTTTTGTACTGAATCCTTCCATTTAAATCCTCAAAAGCATCTCATACTGATCGACAGTATTTCTCAAGTTATGCCTTTCTAAAATTTGTACCTTACTGGCATTGCTTTCATCCACATTGATAATTTTCACAGTATTTGAAACGCTTGCAATAGCCTTCATCAATCTTTTCCAAGCATTATCGTTTTCTTGCAAAACATCAAACTGCCCGATATTCCCAGTTGCATTGATGATAAAGTATGATTCCGGTTTTCCATGCACAACCAAATAATAATACTTGTAATCAGCGGATACCAAAGAGGGTTTCTGATAATCCCAAGAATATTTACCTTGAGACAACTCCCAATCAAATTCCCCTTTGTCAATTTCTCTTAATTCAAATGCTTGCTCTGAAATATCGCCTAAACTAATTTCTCCCGAATAGCATTTATAACTTGAGCTTATTTCAAAACCAATGGACTGATATGATCTTAAAGCTGGAATATTTTCTTTGATCACTTCCAATTCTATTTGATTGAAGTCCGCTTTCGCCAAATCGATCATTGCCTTTTGATAAATGCGCTTAATTAGCTTATTTCCTCGATGACTCGGCAAGACTCCTGTTCCCGTGTTGTACGCTTTTTTCTTCCCTTGCCTATAATCCACTGCGTGTATAATAAAGGCTACTAATTTATCTTGGTCAAACGCGCCGTAAGAATATTTCCAATCCACTCCCGCAGCTTTCCAACGCTTCTCATAATAAGACGTTTCTTGAGGCATAGCGACAAAATAATCCGAGAAAGCGGCTAAAAAGCACTCTACAATTGCCTTAAAAGAAACCTTTTCCAATGTCTTTATTTCCATGTAATTATACTTAAAAAATAATATTCATAATTAAAAAGATAATTTATGCATGTTTTTTTCTTGATTCAAGTGCTTTTTTTCCTGATTCACCCTTTTTCTATCCAAATATACTTTATGAATGTCCATCTTTGATTCAAGATTTAGAAAACGAAATAATTATGAAAAAAATCAACATACTATTCATTGCTTTAAGCTTTTTGACTTTGCATAAAACCTTTAGCCAAGACATTTGCGATTGCGCAACTGATCTTGAATATCTACATCAAACAATCAGTGAGATTAGCCCCGCTTTTAAAAAAAATAAAAAAGAATATCAAGCAGCTTATCAAATAGCGCTGCAAAAAATTAACCAACCCAACAACCTATTTGATTGCCATTTGCTCATGAATGAAATGATAATGTCTCTAAAGGACAATCATATGCGCGTCTTTCAAGAAAAAAGCGATACTTCCGCTAACTATCAAGTTAAACTTCATCGAACAAATATGAACCTTGAAACCTTGACGGCAGAGCTTGAAAAAAAATCCTTTGAAAATCATGAAGGCATTTATTATTACAAAGACAAACAATTATCCATAGGCGTCAGAAAAATCGAAAATGAGAAACTCGAGCTTATTATCCTCCAATCCAAAAAGCCATTATTCGAAGAAGGAGAAATATTAGGCTATTTAATTCCACATGGTTTTAAATCGTACAAAGCGATCATGGCAAGTGTTTCAAGCAAAACATTAACAAGTTTTCAAGAAAAGATCGAAGGTGGAATTTTTCTTGGCGCCGACATTCAAAAAGATCCAAACCAAGCCAACCATTCCAAAGCTATCCATCCATCCAAAACCTATCACCGCGAAGAAATTGATCATAAAACAACATACATCAAAGCAGCTAGCTTCTTATCATTTTATCCTACACTTAAAGAAGCCGAAGATTTCTACGATCAACTGACTGGCACTATCGACAAGAAAAACCTTATTGTCGACTTAAGGGACAATCACGGAGGAGGACCAAGAAATTCAAACCTACTTTTGAAAATCCTTAAAGATTATGCGAAAAGCGGAAATAACATCTATGTGCTTACCAATTTTAACACGGCCAGCAATGGAGAAATTTTTACTGAAAGAGTGCGTAAACTGAAAAACACAACCGTGCTCGGCCATAGAACCAATGGAACCGTAATCTTTGAAGTCGGTAATATAAGCCATCATAAATTACCCTCAAGTTCACTTGAAGCCACTATTCCTTTCAAAGTACATGGCAAAAACAAGTATCTGGAAATGAACGGGGCTGTGCCGGATATTAAACTTGATATGAATACAAACTGGATAGAACAAGTCCGCGATATCATCAATTCTAAATCAAGCATTTAAAGTTCTATTTTAAATACTCATTGAATAAAATAATGCCTAAATACCCCTTAGTTTAGGCATTATTTCTCTCACACAGACGCTTATGCAATATCATGCCCATGATATTTGAGAATAAAACGAAATATTGACAGCACCGTTTTTTTCCAATCTTTGGCATCGATAGATCTTCCTTGAAAATGCCTAATTTCAAATACAGGAGCAAGCTTCTGCTCAGAAACAGGACCAATAGGCTCAAGCAGGCCTTTCCACTTGTTGATGCATGGAGCTTCTTCAATATCAGCCAATAAATCCTGTCCAAAGAGCATCCTTTCCAACCACTCCGACCGCTTGAGTGGTGATATCGGAACCCACTTTTCATCAGCCTTTCCTTTTTCATTTACAAATGATTCCATCATTCCCGTCTCAAACAATGGTCTATCCATAAAATCAGGCATTAATCCAGAAGACATCATCATCATTCTTTTCCAAAAATGCGGATTCGCTCTTAATCGACTCAACTCTTCTTTCGGAATCGTCTCCAAAGCTGTTGCCGCATCAGTTCTCAGCATAATATTATCACCCAATTTCTTTGGATAAGGAAGTGCGTAGCTAAACAAGTTAAGACCAGCGTCTTTGGTATCTGGAAACCTTTGAGGGTTGAGAATATCCGGTGGATATGAACCGATTTCAATGTAAGCGGCCAAAACGCCCATCAATCCTTGAAGCTCAGGACTCAAATGCTCCCTATCATGCACTAGATTTATTCTTTCGGACATATAGTGTGCGAATTGCTTAAAGAATATCGGCAAATCATCTTCTTTACTGCAAAGGGATTCCATTAAACCGAACTTTCCCATATCCAAGGCAGTTGTTACCTGAATTCCTCCAGTAACTTTAGATTGATCCGGCTCAATCAAGTATTCAGCATCGCAAGCTCGTCCCGTTACTTCGCTTAAAGGAAATGAATTTGGAACCAAAAGCTCCGGAAACAAATCCGAAGGCTTTCTATGCAAAAGCATCTTTTGACGAAACTTCTCCGTAACAGCAAAGACTTGATCCATCACTCTTGCCAATCGAGGCAATTCATCTGGACTTTCCTCAAAAGGCGGTGAAACAACGAACTCTATCGAAGAAGCACTTCTATGTTCCAAAAAATTAACTCCAGCTTGATCCGCTTCAATATAAAAATTCTCATAAATATCAGGCCCTATACGATCTCTTTTCTTCAATCCATCTAACTTTGGCTTGCCCTCGTCATCAACTCCTAAATTCTTGCTGATAAACCAATTGGTTTCCAATTCAAACCCCACTTTTCTTTGGACAATTCCATCAATGATCGGTGGAGTCTTGGCAACGCCCTCTTTGTTTTCGTTGACAAGCGGATCTTTCTTAGAATTGGCTTTCAATGGAATCTTCAAATTCAATCATTTATATAGTTCATTTAAGAACATTTGCATATCAATTTTGTTAAGCTAAGTCCTTTATATTTCAATTGCCATTCTTAACCTTTATCAAAAAATAAATATTCAAATTCAATTAAAAATTTTTAATATTTGGCTCAATTATCGCAATGCAGTTAAAGTCCTAAGCCACTTGATTTCAATCATTTAGTCATCTATTTACTTTACAATCTTATCAATCACATGAAACCTTTTCCTGCCATTCTCAAATTGATCATTTTAATCTGTATCATGCTAGCTTGGCATAAAATGAACGCACAAATTCCACCGAATCGGTCTATTCTAACTGCTGAAATTGTCAATTCGTTCCCTTATGCGGATAGCACAGTCAACACATCTTTGGGAGGCCAAAACTATAATGTATACGGTTGTCCAACTCAATGTTGCTCAACAGCAGTATATCGTATCGAGCTTTCAACATTTGGATCCCTGAGAGGCACTATCAGCAATTTTGATCCCTACAGAGCGGGCAGCTTGTTGGCTTATTTGCCAGCCAACGAATACCCTACCAGCGACAATCAACTGTACTTTTTAAGCGATCAAGGCAATTCATGCAATTACAGGGATACTCTTCAACTTGGAAAAGGGTATTCATGGAACGAGGAAAGGTGGTTGAATGACGATATCAACGAAACAATATCGCCAGGAGTCTATTATGTGCTGGTTTTCAACTATTATAATCTTTTCGATTTTGGCAGCACAAATACTGACGTGACATTTGACTTCAAACCCTACTGTCCTGATGGTTATGAATGCGCCACAATTGAAGTGGAAATTTGCGACGGCAGTGACTATATCTCTTCTACAGGAGATATTTACACAATAAGCGGAAACTACATTGATACAGTTTACACGCAGGGTGCTCAAGACAGCCTCATATTCACCCGATTCAAAAACAACCATAAAGCATATAGCGAAAATCTCTACATTGATCAGACATATTGTATTGGACTGGATACAATGCAAAACCACGCTGTTACACACAGAGTTTCTTTTACTGAGTTTTCTCCAAAATCCAAAGACAACCTCAAACTTGACACGCTTACGGGGATGATTGAAAATTCAGATTTTTCTATTTCTACATGGGTGCAAATACTTAATCAAGACAGCTTGAATCACTCGTCTATTGCAAGTTTCAGCTCATCAAATGGAAATCTGATTTCTACATTGGGAGTAAATAAAAACAAGAACCTAATCGTTGCCAATAGCTCAGAGACTCAAAATACTCTTAAATACTTGGCTGACTCCACATGGCATTTGGTTGGATATACCTACGAAGCGTCTACTGGAATCAACCAAGTTTTTCTAGATGGCGATTTAATTCATACATTTACTAATCCACTAACTATCAACACTTCAAGTCTTATGACCCTCGGAGCTGAATATGGCTCTGGAATGAGTATGAATAATTTCTTCGATGGAAAAATCACTGAAGTTTCCGTTTGGAACAAGATCTTAAATTCAGCAGACTTTTCCAGCTTAATGCAAACGGCTTTAGATCCTGAACTCAATCCTCATAAAAATTATCTTGTAGCTTATTACCCTATGATTGTGAACTGTAGAGCAGACGATACAATTCTCGAAGACTATAGCGGCAACAATCACAAAACTCAAGCATCCAGACATCTAATGCAAAAAATAGATGAGCTAGAAACTATCAATGGCTTTAATTCAGCAGAACATTATGAAATAGCTTGGAAACAAGACGGACAGGTTTTCAGCACATTGGATACTATTGAAATCACTGATTTTAAAGAAGGAGTATATGAGCTCGAACTCAAAAGAGACTATTTTTCCATTTCCAATACTTGGCAAGTTTACAATGATTCCATTTGTGTTTGCGACTCAACTGTTCAAATTGATGCAATTACAGCATGCGATAGTTTGGAATGGAGCAATGGAAAAAAATACTTCGCCAATGCTTCAGGCATTACTGATACCTTGACAAATATTTATGGTTGCGACTCAGTAGTCATGCTAGACTTGAAGATAAACAATTCTTCTTTCAGCACTGATATTCAAAAAGTTTGCGACAGTCTTACTTGGATTGATGGAAATACATATTCTTCGAGCGCTTCCGGCATTTATCATACCCTCACCAATTCTTATGGCTGCGACTCAATCGTTGAATTAAACTTAACAATTCATAATTTGGAAGCTATGGCGAAAGCGGATGGGCAAACATTGACAGCTTATCCTGCAGATGCTAATTATCAATGGCTGGACTGTGAAGAAAATTATGCAGTAATAGCAAATGCGAATGCACAGATATTCAACACTCAAAATGAAGGAAGCTACGCGGCGGTAGTTGAAAAAAATGGCTGTGCTGACACGACCAACTGTGTTAAAATCACAAAAGTAGGCATTGTCGAAAACTCATTTGGGGAATCTATCACAATATATCCAAATCCAACAAATGGTATTATCAATATCATATTTTCAAACCCGCAAAACATAGTAAAAGTATCCATAAGCGATGCAAATGGAAAAATAATTTTCAAAGAGAAATATGAAAATCGACAAAAACTTAATTTCGATTTCGATGGGCCTGAGGGCACTTACTTTCTGAATATCAAAAGTAAAAACAAACGAGCATCTGCAAAAATTATAAAAATAAATTTTATTGAATAACCCGCAAAGCATTGGGCTTGAAATATTTCCGCCCAATACTCTATTCTTATATTAAGCTTTGGAATTTTTAATACCTGCTAAAGCCCCAAAGCATAAATTTTTATGTAATATCTCTATTTTTTGAAAGCCTATTTTTTTCATCAATTCAAATTGGAAGCTCATGGATCTTGGAGAGTCCTCTTTTTCAATATATGCCAACACTTTGTCTCTATATTCTTCTCCATTCAACGAAGTCAAATATTCTCCATACTTTTCCCAAACAAAATCATTCAACGACGGAATATCATGGATAAGCAAATCAGAAACCAACAAACAACCATTTGGACTGAGCAAAGTGAAAAGCTTTTCAAACGTAAGTTCCCAGTCCTTTTCATCCCTTAAATGATGCAACACAGCGCCAGCAAGAATAATATCAAATGCGCCTTCCTCTAGTTCAACATTTCTGATGTCCCCCTGCTTAACATTTACGTTAGAACTTGTTTTCTCTTTCAACCTCTTCGAAGCCCTATCAAGCATCGGCTGACTCAAATCTACCATTGTGCAGTCCAAATCGCTTATCTTTTCAAGCAATTTTAATGTGAAATTTCCAGCTCCGCAACCTACATCCAAGACTGTCTTTGCATTCGGCGCTATGCATTTAGCAGCTTCTGTCACTAAATCTAAAGTAAAGCTGGCGTCAATAGTAGCTGTCTGCCCTGTTTCCAAATTGGAGAACCTTTCAACATCCTGATCAAAACGATCTCTTATTTCATTAATAGTCGATTTTTTCATTTTCATGCAATTTTTAAAATATGAACACAAAATATAATTTTGAAAAACAACTTAAAAAGACTTATTTTATCACCCATTAATACCTTCAAAGTATAGCATGGAATTACGGCATTTAAGATACTTCTTGGCAGTCGCGGAAGAATTAAATTTCACAAAAGCGGCCGAAAAACTATTCATCTCACAACCACCGCTTAGCCGACAAATCAAAGAACTGGAAGAGGAAGTCGGTGCGAGATTATTTGATAGAAACAATAAATCAGTAATTCTAACTGAAGCAGGAAAATTCTTCCAAATTGAAGCGCGAAAAATATTAAATCAGCTTGAAGCGACGACAATAAAAACTAAAAAAATCGCAGACAATATCAGTGGTGAATACAAAATCGCTTACACCAGTTCCACATTCACTAATGAAGTCACTAGATTGGTAAATCAATTGACCAAGCTTTTCCCATTTCTGAATATAAAACTTTTTGAAGCTTCCAGCTCAAGACAAGTTCAAGCCTTGGAGCAAGAACGCTTGGACTTTGGAATATTGAGAGCTCCAGTGATGTCACCCATTATAAATAGTAATTTCTGGTATGAGGAGTCATTCTCATTGGTTTGGAATGATAAAACTATTTTTGAAAAAGATATTTCAAAACTGTCAAAGGAATCATTTATATTTTTCAATAAAAATTATGCGCCAACTTACCACCAATCACTGATGGAAATTTGCTCTAGTTATGGATTTAAGCCAAACATTCTCCACGAAGCCAACAATATCAATTCAATTATCGAGCTGGTTAAAGCCGGTTTAGGCATATCGATCATTCCCTCAAAAGTTAAAGAGAGATATTCAGACTTGAAGTTTCTGGAATTAAACCCCAAATTTCACACTAATGTCTTAATCGCAACTTCCAAAAACGATACATCTATCGTCACTGAGAAAGCTCTTCAAATACTTTTAAACCAAGAGAAATAACCATGATTGAATCTATTTTTCTCAGGAAGAGGATGATTAAAAAAATCATAAATGACTAATTGAGAAATAATCTATCTTTTAGAGGCAACGGCACCCGCTTCATGCTTAGAAGCGTATTCCTTTTCGTACAACTCATCCAACATTTCCACTGTGATCGCTTTCATATTCCCCCCATGCCCCTCAACCAATTGCTTAGCCTTCATATCCAATTGCCGCATAGCTTGAGGCGACATGTCTCGCCACTTGGCCATCATTTCCATTGCTTTTCTCTTGTGCATCAAAAAAATCGCGACTTGCTCATCCCAAAACTCCTCGCACCTCATAATAAAGTCATCCAATTCCGTAGGTTTGAATTCCATCAACTTATCGTCTCCTGCCATTTTCATTTCATCTGGAATCGCATCCAAATCTTTTTTTAATTTCGACACTCTCCACTTATGTCCATAATAGTAAAAAAATGTATCTTCCTCATTTACTTCATGGAGAAATTTAAAAACTTGATTGGCAAAGTCAGCGGCTTCCGAGTACCTTAAAATTTCAAGTTGAATCGTAAAAATATCAACCGATAGCTTCAAAGAATACCTGAAAGTTCTCCCTTCGAATTCATCATCAGGATTCAAACGCATATCTTGAGGCATAAAATGCAATAATTGATAGTCTTTGATCTTGGGAACTATGCTTGTCTTCGCTCTTTCAAAAACCCAACGCGAAAAGTCGACATGCTTTCTTTTATTATTGACTTGGTCTTTTTTGACAATTTCATAATAATAATGCAAGAACTTTTTCTCCCAATCCTTACGTTCCTTCATCACTCGATCTTCCAAAGGCACAAATATCTCACGCGCTCTTATTTGATCGATTTTGATTTGATGCCTTGTAAATTCGGCCAACATGGAAGGATTTTCATCAAAAAGCTTAGTAAAATAAGGATTCAAATCGCTGAACTTCAATTCTCCTTCCAACTTGTAATTCTCATATTCGAGTCGTCTCTTCTCTTTCTCTTCAGCGCTTAATTTAGTGGCTTTCTTTTTCTTCTTTGGCTTGGATCGGGCAGCCACTGCAATCGGTTCTTGCTCCAAAACTGGATCGTCTTTGGCTTGGGTTTCATCGATCGCCAATTCGTCCATTTTAGAGTCAATAGTTTCTGTCCCCGTGCTTGCAGTCGCTTTTTTCTTCTTCTTTTTCTTCTTAGCAACCGGTTCATTTAGCACCATTCCATCTGGCACCTTGACCTTAATATCCAATCCGCTGTTTCTAATCCACTGCATCATTTTTGGCAATATATCAGGCAATTGCGGATCATCCGTCAAACAGACGAATTCTCCAGTACTCCAATCTTCCTCGAAAAATATTCTTGGGCTGTCTGCTGATTTGGAGTAATGCATTTGATTGCAAACCAATTCAACCTTTTGGTTCACTCTATCCACAGGTTTGACATATTCAATATCCAAAGTCAAATGAGGATAACTTGAAGTCACCGGCAAAATTATCGATTTTCTTATAGAAGCTCTGACAAATCTTTGACGTTCCAAATCTCGTCTTATTCCTCTTTTGCCATACCACTCTTTCGCATCCGCCTTCAATCTTGCGCACTGCAGTGGCTTGGATGAGCTTTGAAAACAAGGAGGTGGAAATTTGGACACGCAATTGTCGCTAGTAGCTTGAGGTCTACTGGAATATTCATATGCTCTTGTATTTTCAAGGCTTTCATTACTTAGCATCTATAAGAAATGATTTGCAATTATTCATAACACGACTACATTGGAACAAGCACCAAGCTACCGTGTTTTAAGAATTGCTGAATACTTTATTATGAAATGAATCATCTTGTTACGCCTGTATATCCAGATGCCGAGGCTTCTTGAGTACTTGAGGAACCATTAATGCTAAGAATATTCTCCATCTCCTCGTAAGTCAACAATTTTGCGTCTCCTCCTTTTGTCTCTAACAATTTGGCAAATTCAGCATCCAATTTTCGACACTCCTCAGGATTCGACACTCTCCAAATCATGACAATCTCTCGTGCTTTTTCTTTATGAGCCAAAAACAAAGGCATTTTTTCATCCCAATATCTCTCGCATTCAGTCAGAAAGTCATCAAGAGTCAAAGGATCCAAGACAATATCTTTTCCTTTGAATTTCATTTTGTCAGGAACAGATGTAATATCAACACTCAATCTCTCAGTAAGCCAAACAGAAGCATAAGCGTTGAAAAATGATCCTTTCTCATTAACCGCGCGTACAAAATCCATCATTTCCCTTGCCAATCCAGAGGTTTCCATATACCTCAATATTTCAAGCTGAATAGAAAACAGATTCAAAGACAATTTCAAACAATACTTGAACGCATTCTTTTCAAATTCATCCTCCATATCAAGCTTTAGATCTTGGGGTAAAAAAAGGGGCATTGGGAACTCGCTAGCTCTGGGAACTATGCTTCTAGCCTCCCGTTCCAACATCCAGTCAGAGTAATTGACATGTCTTTTTGTATTATAATTCTTTTTCGCCGCTTCATAATAATAGTGGAAATTTCGTTTTTTCCACTCTCTTTCCTCGTCAAAAACTCTTCTTTCAATCTTTGAAAAGATATTCTGATATCTTGTTGCCTCAAACATCGTCTGAATAGATCCAAACTTATCCATCATCGCACTGTCCTCATCGAATAATCGAGTAAAATATGGATTCAAGTCCTCAAATTTCAATGAATCTTCCAACCTGAAATTTTCATACTCCAGCCTTCTCTTCTCTTTTTCCTCGGCTGTCAGTTTAGCCGGTTTCCTTTTCTTTTTAGGCTTTGATATTGCCGATGTTTGAGAATCAGTATTTGCATTTTTTTGCTCTTCAAAAACACTTGCAGGCTGATCACCTTTGGCAAGGTCCGATTCCATGCCATCAGTTTTGCGTGATTTTTTCTTTCTTTTCTTCCTAACCTTAGCCTCGGTTGGTATAATATCCTCTTCTTCAACTATTGTATCCTGCAAAGCACTTGATCCAGCTTCCTCAACTGTTTCCACAGCATGTTTTTCCCTAACTTCTTCCACTCCCAATGCCTCCATTTCCAAAGCCAAATCAGTTTCACCCACAACCTCTGAAGTTTTTTTCTTCTTTTTCTTTTTTTTAGCCACAGGCTCTCTCAAGGCCATGCCGTCGGGAATTTTAACTTTAATATCAAAGCCACTTTGGCTAATCCATTTTAAAATTTTTGGTAAAACATCTGGCAAAGCTGGATCATCTGTTATAGGTAGAAACTCTCCAGAAGCCCTGTCCTCCTCAAAAAAAATTCTAGGAGCGTCCATAGATCGAGAATAATGCATTTGATGGCAAATTAGTTCAACTTTTTCATTCACCTTATCCAAAGGCCTAGCATATTCAATATCCAAAGTCAAGTGAGGGTAACTAGAAGTCACTGGCAAAATTATCGACTTGCGAATAGAGGCTCTGACGAATCTTTGACGATCGAGATCTTGCCTTATTCCTCTTTTACCATACCACTCTTTCGCATCCGCCTTCAATCTTGCGCATTGTATAGTGCTGGCTTTTGAAGTCTGGCTTGGAGGCAATTTCGCTTGACCATTGGAAATGCTATTTCTCTGCGTATTTCTCTTAGAGTTTCCAGAAAATGCTTTTCCAATACCTGCAAGCATATATGATTTTAGATTTACGGCTTAACCTTCAAATTGATTTTAAACAGAACTTTATCAATTAACAACAAGCTCTGCTTACAGTTTAAAAACACCAAAAAATAGGGGTATTAAATGCTTTCCTCACAAAAGAACTTCTTCCTTGATTACCTGCAAAGCTTTAAAGTCATTTTGCATTACTTCTCTCTGCTCAATAACAAAATCGGTCAAATCAGTTATAGATATAATCTTTGAATTGAAAGCTAAAAGCTCATCTCCTCTAATACCCAACTGTATCGCTCTTCTTTCAATCTTCTCTCCATAAGGATCATGATCAGGGTCCCATTGCAATCTTACCTCGCTTTGAGCAACCAACTCTTTCCATGTTTCGAAAGAATCATATTTATCCTCACGAAATGAAGAGTACACGCCTTTGTCATAAAGCTCCTTAAAGTATGCCAAAGGTATTTCTATTGCCAATATTCTTTCTTGATTCTCTTTTGAAGCCCATCCTGAACGAAACATCATCCATAAAAAATTAGGCTTGATCCATGTCATTCTTTTGAAGCTAAACTTTCTCCCTCCAAACTTTTGATTCTCAACAGCAAAGTTCGCTATCGCATGATTGTATGCTTGATACACATACACAGATTCTCCATTTCTTTGCCCTAAAATATACTCTCCAGACTGAGGAAGTTGCTTTTCGTAATCTTTATATTTTATTTTTTCCAAATAACCTGTATTTATATAAATGATAAAATTTTAATCAACAATAAAACCATAAATTACACACAAAAAAACATATTTGACTAACTTAATTTTAATTATTTGCAATATTATTCAAAATCACCTTAAAAAATTCAAACTAATAAAACATTATAATACTTTATTGCTATTTAGCTATAGATTTTGGCTCTTAAAGTTCATAACTTAGTGAGTGACAATTCTTATCTATTTTTTAATTTTTATGAATACCACATTTATTCCTCAAACCAAGTCTAATTCAAATCTTGACTTTGAAAGACAAGAAACCAATCGAAAACCAAGAATTTCCATGATAGATGCCTTACGAGGCTTTGCGGTCATGGCTATTGTATTGCTTCATAATATCGAGCATTTCAATTTTTACCACTTTCCCGATAAAACTGGACAGGCAGAATGGTTAACTTGGATGGACTCCAAAGTATGGGAAACCATGTTTCTCCTCTTTGGAGGTAAAACTTATTCCATTTTCGCTGTGTTGTTTGGCTTTACATTCTATTTGATGAACCATAAACAACAAAGCCAAGAAAAGGATTTTGGCCCTAGGTATTTATGGCGGTTATTGCTCTTGTTCTTTTTTGCTTGTGTAAATGCGATGTTCTTTGCAGGCGAAGTGCTTTTACTATACTCGATATGCGGGATAGTGCTTTTTATAGGAAGAAACTGGAAGGAAAATACAGTCTTGATTGCCAGCGTTTGCTTATTAGCCCAGCCTATGGAATGGTACCATTTCATCATGCAATCGCTAACTGAAAACTACACAATGCCAGCAAAAATTTCAAGCAGCATGTGGCAAGGGGTAATGGATTATATTAAAGCTGGAAATATATGGGAAACATATTCTCAAAACTTGACTAAAGGCCAATTATGGAGTTTGCTTTGGGCTGTGGAAAACGGCAGGTTTACACAAACCTGCGGACTTTTTCTTCTAGGCTTTTGGCTAGGAAAAAAGCAGGTATTCACTCAATTTGAAGCAAACAAAAAATTCTGGATAAAATCACTATTCATTGCTTTCATAATCAGCGTCCCTTTATACTTCTCGAACAATTTTCTCAACGAACATCCTGTTGCCAATATCAAAAACAGTGTGGGCGTGATTACCGATATGTGGTGGAAATTATCCTGCACTTTGGTGTGGATATCCTTGTTTGCGATACTTTACGCTAGTCCTTTCTTTCAAAAAATAACAAAACCGCTTGTTCCTTATGGGAAAATGAGCTTAACTAATTATATCACTCAATCCATGATTGGCGGCTATCTATACTACATGTACGGTTTGGGTTGGGCGGCAAAATATGGTGTAACATACAGCCTTATAATTGGCATCGTATTTTTTCTGGTTCAATTGGGGTTTTGCCACTTATGGCTGAGTAGATTCAAAAAAGGTCCCTTGGAATGGCTCTGGCACAAAGGAACATGGGCAAGGCTTAGATAAAGCTATCATTCTCAGCAGAACTGATTCTTCAATTTATTGATAGTTATTAGTTCTGCTGTTTATTATTACATTTATCAATACATTTCAATAAGACTCTCCTACGTCAGTATCTCTGTTAATCTTGAAATCTTCTCCATACTTTTTACCCAAGCCTTTATTCAAAGCATAAATATACTTGAATGCTTTTTGCGCAAAAGGTTTCCATTCCTTATGCGTCAATGGTTGCTTGGTGTTTCTAAATTCAATAATGCTTCCATGCTCTCGAGTCATGGAGCCAACAGAATCAGTCATTCCTCCCATAGCTCCTAAAGCCCCCAAACCATTAGCGTGTTTTCTATTTGGATAGTTTCTTGAAGTCAACAAATCTTTTCCTTTAGGAATATTCTCCAACCACTCTTCCCTGCTAAGTTCACACATCCTCCTTGATCTTTCATCATCTTCAAAATAACAATCTGTACCTCTCGCAAAAAAGGGCTGAGACAATGCTCCGCATCCCAACAAATCATTTAGCCCTCCGGTAATATCCAGCCAAAGCGAAAAATCATTATCAGAAAGCAAAGCTTGAATTCGACGAGGAAGAATACTAAACTGTCGAGAAAAGTCGGTTCTCGACAGAAGCGCAGTAAAACTCTTTGGGTACTCTTGCACTTCCTCGATAGACTGATAAAGATAAAATCCAATCATCAATAACAAACCTTCCAAAGCAGGGTTTTCCACGATTGCAAATGTGTTTTTCAACTCGTCAACTGCTCGATTTACGTCAGCTAGCATCAATTGTTTTGCATGTGATTCCAAAGGGTCTTCTTCATCCTTCTTCGGAGGCATCAAGAATTCCCTTCCTTGCTCTCTTCGCTTGCCCAGCTTTTCAAACTCATCGTCATCAGGGTAAGCCAGATCACTAAATAGTTCCGGAATTTTCTTCATATCAACTCCTGCAGTGACATGAAAAAAACCCGTAGGCTTATCCGGACATAAAAAAATTGCTCTCTTATACTCTGGCTCCACTTTTCCAAATCGCCAAAAGTGGCCCAAGAAAGCATGATGATAACAATTGAATGCTATCATATCTCCTATTCCCTCGATCTCTTGCATGGCGGTATTCAGCATTTCCCAGCCCAACTCTGTTTCAGGGAAAGCTCTTGTAATTATCTCGACATAAGGAATTTTGTCTTTATAAGAGACATCTACGGTAACATCGAACATGGGACATTCCACCATCACCTTGCCTTTTTTAAACACATTATCCGGATCCAACTCATCTTGAGTCATAGGATTGCCAGCATTGAATCGCCGGTTTTTTTCATACATTCTATTTTCGCTATCGAATAATTGACTGTATGGACCTATTTCCAATTCAAAACCGATAGAACGCTGAATGACATTTTGTGTTGCAAAACATTGTGGTTGCTCTTGTTTCCTCTGGATCATCAAAGGAGTTTTCATCATATCCATGGAGCTTTCAGCGTTCGAGGAATTCGAATCTTTCTTTCTACAGATCCTATTTTTGACAATGGCTTGATACATGAAAACTCACTGATCGATGCTAATTTAATAATTAAAATTCGAATATATTTGTTGCTTTAGATCGTTTAATAATATCAAAGATTTTAGCCAAAGATGTCCATTTGACTGGCCTTTAAAAATTAATCCTTAAATCCGAACCAATGGGGACAAGGTATACATTACTCGATCAAACTGATGCATAAAATCCATGGTTGCTCGGGCATTTTCAGTCATTTTTTCATTGCTGAATGAAATGTATAACTTTCTAATTTCTGTGTCCATCTTGCTGTATGAGTGGGTTTCCACCCCTTCAGTGGAGAAGCCAAAACTTCGAAGAAACAGTGAAAATATGTATCTTAATATATCCACTGCCTCGTCTTTCAAAGTTGATCTTATATCCCTTGCCAAATACAGAGCATCCTCATACACAACCTGTTTATTCATATATTCAAACGCTGATTCATACTTTGGCAAGAGCGCTTCCATTTCCAAAGACAAAGCTTCATTCAATTCTTTATCCTTGAAATCAACTCTGAGATGCACATCTTTCATGCGAATCAATTGTTCTTGCATGCGATATTTGAGCTCCTCAAGTTCCGCTTCTTGACTTCTTCTCATCCTAAAAGTCATTTTCTTACCGCTGCACATAGGAGAAACTCGTTCATGAAAACTCTGTCCATCTTTTCGTCCATACATACTCAAAAAGAAAAACCTGCCTTCCCCAACTTTACCCAAATCCTCAAACCTTTTGGTTAAAAGTTCGCATTCTTCCTGAACCTCTTGTCCCACTTTTTCTAATTTGAGCTTGTTCTTCACCCACTCATTAATCAAACCCGTTCGTTTCTCTGCTGGAGCAACGACCAAATCAGGTCCAATCACACCAAAATACCTATCCAATGCTTCTCTCAACCCCTTGTGCTTGATCAATAGCTTATCAAATTGACTCAAGAAAGCCATCTTACGAAAGGTGAAAAAATTTGTGGATTCAAGAGAAATCCAATCATCTCCATCCATTGCTAAAACACTTGCGGCATGTCTATTCCATCTGGTGCGCGATGATTCTAAAACCGCATGAGCATCCCTTGCCATTTTTTTCAGATGCTTTTCCATCAAAAATTCTGCATAGCCTTTTTTTCTTCTATCCAAATCTGTTGCTGCTTCATCTTTTTTAAGCTTAGCATCAGGCAAAGACTCTTTTTTCTTATCTGAAATCGTCCAACTAAAGCCGTTGCACATAACCATCTCTGTAAGCCTTGGCCTCACATACTGATTTAAACCTAGTTTGTCAAATTGTTGATTCAACCGAGATACTCCAGCCTCTACGAACCCGGATTTTACCGACTGTTTATCAACTTTACGGTCTTCCAAAGTCTTTCCAAAAAAATCTGATTCTTCATGCTCCAACATCCCCAAAGCACCTGAGTGTGCTCTCCAGCAAAAACCGTCAACATCGCATTCCGTCCACTGATGCTCTTGATCCATCTTACCGAATGGGTGATTGTAAACAAAGGCCAATGCATTGTCAAAAGTTGCGTTCAAGCTATGCAAAGCAAAAGAAGTGCATTGAGAAACATGGCCTATTTCATCCCTGACTTTCTTGTTAAAGCCAATCATTACGGCAATCAATTCCTTGTCCTCTGAATCACTGGAAATACTCAAAGCATGTTTAGCTTGAGGTACAACGCTCAGTTCAGACTGCCTTTCATTCAATGCGCGATTGGTTTTCTCGATATTTTCAGGAGTCGCATAATACATTCTTGGTTTGGGCGTATCCACAATGGCCAATTCGCCTCCATCGCTAACCAATAAATCAGGCAAATCCCCTGCTTTTTGAGTTCCTATTTCTTCAATTGGATTGTTTCTTTTTTCTAAATGGGATTTAGAAGATTTCACATGCATTGCGCCATCTTTTTCAAAAAACAAACGGCGCTTTCTAACGATTTCCTCACGAATATCATCTTCATTCCATTGCAATTCATCAAAAAAGCATATGCTGTTGGGAAGACTATAAGTTCCCCCCTTTACTTTTTTAAACATCTGGATAGTATCCTTCTGCTTAAATTTTCCATCACATATTCCCGCTTTTTTGCTTAAAAACATTCATTTGACTTTATAAAAATCAAACTGATAGTTCAGAAACTTGTTAGGGATTGCGATTAATCTTGAGTCATTAATGAATAGTACTCTTCTTTCTCAACCTTCAACACGCAGTTTACCACACCCTTGTCATCCTCTGATTCTTTCAACAGTTTCAATCCCAATTTTTCCAATAAATTTATCGATTTAGAATTCTTCTTCATGGTTCTTCCCAATATGACATCATGTTCTCCACTGCCAAATGCTTGGTCCATCACTAATTTACTGGCTTCAAAAGCAATTCCTTTTCCTTCAAATTCTGGCAACAAAGCAAAGCCTATATCATAATGATCTAAAAAATCGCGTTTGATAAAGGTAATTACCCCTGCCAAGCAACCAGTATCAACCATTTTAATATTCCACCATTCGATATTGGGCGCATCCGACATCTTTTTGGCATACTCGCGAGCATCCTCAAAGCTCCTTACGCCTTTATCTCCAATAAACTCTATCCAACCTGCAGTATTCACCAACTCGTAAACAAACTCAAAATCAGATTCTGAAAGCTCTTCCAAGCAGAATCTCTGTGTGCTGAAATCATTTAAAAACATGGCATTATAAATTAATCAAGTAAAAAACTTAAACTCACTTCTGATTAATTTAATAAATACTCACGAAAAAATTAAGTATCCACAGAACTTCGATTAAAATAAAAACGCCACGAAATAATATCGTGGCGTTCAATAGATATATTAATCTTTAATTTTCTTCAAAAAGACTTCCACTCTTTCTGCCAGCTTCGGATAAGGTTGTGATCCAACCGCCTTGTCAACGATTTCGCTTCCATTCATAAAAAACAAAGCGGGAATGCCCTTAACAGAGAACTTTTTAGTCAATGCGGGATTATCATCAACATTTACTTTAGCAATAACTAACTCTTCAAAGTCGTCGTCTATTCTATCCAAAGTTGGAATCATTGATTGACAAGGGCCACACCAATCGGCATAAAAATCTATTAAAAGAGGTTTGCCCTCATTCAATAATTCTTCGTATTGAGATATTTTCTTAATGGTTCTCATATTATTTTTTTAAATCTCTTTCGCTATGGGAAAGTCAATTGGAAATTTTGTGAAATTATGAATATAATTGCTGATAACTTTTTCTCCAATCAGCACAATAACATCTATCAAATTAGACTCATCATACCCTGCTGAAAAGAATGCCTCTCTTGATGACTCGCTAGCGTTCCCTTTGTTGGCTACGATTTCTTGCGCCAAGCCTGCCAAAGCCGATAATTTCGCATCAAAAGAAATCTCACCCTTCCTGATCGCTAATATCTCTTCGTCCGTAAATCCATTCATCTTGCCTATCGCCGTGTGAGCCGACAAGCAATACTGACAACCGTTAAACTGGCTAACCACTAAGTTCACCACTTCTTTTTCCTTAGCTCTCAATGTAGACTTGCGTCCTTGAAATGACAGGTAATCGCCTAACGCTGTTTCATTTTTAGCATAATACGCATAGAGGTTGGGAACAAAACCTAATTTTGACTCAAGATTTTCAAAAATCGCTTGATTAGCTTCTGAAACTTCATTCTTTTGGGGAACTGTGTAATCTCTCATTTTAATATTGTTTTTTTGTTCTACATTCAATCAACAATACAAATATCAGCGACTCAAACAGGTAAATGGTAGGCATTATCTCCTATCATGTTGTCATTTTTTCCCTTAGCCTGAAATTTTGAGGGGAAATACCTTCTTGCTTTTTGAAAAACCTACTGAAAACCTGCACATCGGCAAATCCTAAATCATAAGCCAACTCCGACACGGGGACTTCTGAATAAATCAAAACTCTGCGCGCTTCCAGTATTATGCGATTATGTATAAACTTAAGCGGAGAAGTCCCACTCGCTTTCTTAAATAAATTTGACAAAGTCTTTGGCGACTTGTTTAACAATTCAGCGTATTCGTTAACTGTATGCTTTGATCTAAAATGTTGCTCCACCAAAAAATTGTACTCTCGTATGAGCTCCACACCTGAATGATCCAGCATACCAGCGGAATTCATCGATTTGTATATTCTTGTGCATAATATCAAAAACCTCTTAAGCATGGATTGAAGCATCTCAAACTGCAAATGATCCTTAAAGCCCAGTTCAATCAAAAACATCTTCATTACCACTTGCAATATCTCCAACTCCTCCTTTTCAGGCCTTAACATCGGCACATTCGACGATCCATAGTAAAGCACACCTTTGCAACCCACCTCGCTATCATGATCAACAATACAATAAAAGGGCCTGTTCCATCTAATCAACTTGGCTTTACCAAGTTTGCATACTTTTATTCTATGAAATTCTGTCAAGCAAACTATGTCATTCTTGTCGAAATGATAATCTACCGTATCAATTCTAATTTTATTTCCGTCATCATAAAACCAAACTAATGACAACTCGCTATTTTTAGAATGTTCTAAAAAGTTGCCCAGATTTCCATCGATATCAATGATTTCCAAATATTCTTGATTCTTTCCTTCAAATTTCATCTTGTGCCCTCGTTCTATGATCTGATCCAATTTATTCTCAAATCAAACATGATAACTTCTATTCGAATAAATAGAAATTGCAATAATTAAAAAACTGCTATAAATTAAACTCCAATTTAATAAGTTCCCGATATTTTTCAATTCCCCAAAAATGGATAATTCGCTAAAAAACAATTCGACTAAACTTCCCAAAGTTGCTATTTTGCCTTTTTCTTGTGAAGAAGAACATGAAAAAGCTAAATTTTATGGCGAAGGAATAGCCGAAGAAATATTGTCTCTTTTATCCAATCAAAATGCCTTGAGAGTAATATCAAGACGCTCATCTTTCAAGCTTGACTCTTCAGAGCTCAGCACTCAACAAATTGGAGAAAAACTGGGTGCTGAACATCTCATTGAAGGAAAAATCAAATGGGAAAAGAACCATTGTCGTGTATTAGTGTACCTAATCGATTCAGAGAATGATACTGTCATCTGGTCTGATGGATTTGAGAGTTCTACAAATAAACTCCATGATCTTCATTCGGAAATAGGAATGCAACTGTCAAAGCAGCTAAATCTAGGCTTGGGAAATTTAACAAACGCCAACGATTCAATGCATAGCCATTTACAATCAAAAGCATATGAACTCTCGCTTATGGGCTTGTATTATTTCAGAAAGTGGAATGCAAAAGACGTACAGCTCGCGATCGGTTTTTTCAACCAATCGCTTAAAATCGATCCAAATAATCCCATTACCTTGCTGAGGCTTGCAGACTGTCTTGGATTTCTTGCAACGACAGGAGTAAAACCAGAGGCTTGGACAGAAGCAGGCACGACTATTCGCAAGGCTATAAGCTTACATCCCAATTTGTCCGAAGGGCATTATCAGTTAGCAAATTTGGCATTCTTTGTTGAAAGCGATTATGAACAAAGCCTAGCAGAAGCCAAAAAAGCCGTCGCACTCAATCCTAATTTCGCCGAGGCTCAACAGTTTTTATCATTCCTATACGCATTAGCGGGAAAGACGCGCTATGCAACCAATCACCTTTCACTCGCTAACGAAGTTGATCCGCTTTCTCCCGAGACTCTCTTTTTCAAAGCCTACCACCTCTATATGCTTGAAAAATTCGATGAAGCTCTAAAAGCACTAGATATATGCCTCAAAGACAATCCTCATAATATCCCCGCATTCACAATAAAGTGCTATTGTCTGCTGTTAAGCAATAAGCCTGAGTCAGCCCTCAAAATGCTGGAAACACTTCCAAAAGATGTGCTTGTAAGAGGCGATGAATTAGGCATAAAATGCATCGCTTACCACCTGATGAAGCAGGAAAAAAAGCAAGATGACATCTTTGAACAGCTGATTGTCGAGGCAGAAAGCCCCTTAGGCTTTAGGGCCGACTCTTTCAAATTCATGCATTTTGCCATTTCCGAACAATACGACAAAGCTTTTGAATGGATAGAAAAAAATATCGAGTATGGTTCTCCATTGCTCATGATTCACTTTGCAGATCCTATGTCTAAAAACTTAAGAAAAGACCCAAGATTCGATCAAGCAAAAAATCGTTTGTTCCCGCCTCATCTTTTTTCTAAAAAAATTCAATCAAAATTATCTGAACACAAAATCTCCAATGCTAAAGATCGCTTAAACCTGCTCATGTCAAATGAAAAGCCCTACCTTGATGCGCAGATCAACCTTAATGAGCTTGCTAACAAACTGAATATCAATAGCCATGAGCTTTCCGCATTGATCAACAATGAATTCGATAAAAACTTCAATGAATTCATAAATGACCATCGTCTTGAGGAGTTTAAAAAAGTTTCACTGAAATCGGAATTCAGCCATTTGAGCTTATCCGGCATAGCTTACGAGTGTGGCTTCAATTCAAAAACCACATTCAATACCTACTTCAAAAAGAAAATGGGAATGACTCCCAAAGAGTATATAAACTCAAAGAAATAATCAAATCCAAAGAGAAATTCCAGCTCATGCGCCGGAATTTCAAATTTCTTTAATTACTAAGCAGATACTTGCTGTTTTTTGAATATTTTTTTGTCGGCGTAAAATGTTCCAAAAGGAATCACCGAGCAAGCCATGGCAATCATCGTGTCTTTCCATGACCATTCATACTCAGTCTTTGCCATGTAAACCAAAAACACGTACGCCACGAACAATACGCCATGAGCCATCCCCACGACTTTATTTACTTCAGGAATGCCTGCGTAATACTTCAGAGGCATTGCTATAGCCAATAAAATGATAAAGGACCATCCTTCCATCAGTCCTACAATTCTAAGTTTTCCAATTGTCGTTTTCATACGCTTGAAGTTTGATTGTCTTTGCAATTTATCGCGCTGCGAAGCTTAAAACAAAAAAAGAGACTCAAAAATTGAGTCTCTTTTATTTGATGATCCATTTTTCGGATTCAAATTTCTTTTCAGATGAAATCAAAAAATGATTATGCTTCCTCTCTTGTTTTCTTAACATCCAAAACGTTTACTCTGATATCCTGAGCTTTGCCTTTGATTTCTTGCATAGCATTTCTCACTCTTGTACCAGCAGCTTTGTTGTTCTTGTTATAGAAAGCGTCAGCATCTTTCTCTACCGCTAAAATTAGCTCTTTTAATTCATTGTATAGTTCCATAAAAATAGTTGTTTATAAATATTTCGATCAATATAAATACACTTTTGGTTAGAAAGCAATTATTAACCCAATTTTGCTGTTTTTTTTTACTTTTTAAAAAAAATATTCATTTAAAAACAAAGCAGCAACCCTTTGTCAGCTACTCTGAGCAACAATTATAAATATAGTTTCAAATATTTCCCAATTTTTTCATAAATAATTCCTCCCATGTAATATTTAGACAAAATTTGCAGTTTTTTAATGGTAAAAATATGCCCACAATCTCCTGAAGGCCTCCGAAACCACTTAAGAAAGCTCTCGCATGTAAAAATTCGATAAATTGTCTTATTCTTGAATTTTAAAATTAAGCCTAGTCATCAAGCTGTAAAAATAGCATTCCTCCAAGCTATGGAACTGTTTCAAGATTCTGATCATTGCGTGATAAAAACATCAAAAAAATACGCATTTTGGAAAAAATACGAATACTTAGAGCAAATGCCTTTGAAATCAAAATTTTGAGACTAACTTAACATATACTAACCACACAAAATACCATTATTGTTTAAAAAAATTTCAAAAAATCCATTCCATGCATTTCACAACCTTTTGAAATTCAGCGGATAAAGATTACATTTGCGCGGCTTTTTAGCGAAATGAATTGAAAGTGAAGGAAATGGATTTGACGAAAGGAAATGTAACAGGACAGATTTTCAAACTGTCTATGCCGATCATTGGGACATCATTTGTCCAAATGACCTATAACTTTGCCGACATGGCTTGGCTTGGGAGGTTAGGCAGTGACGCTGTTGCAGCTGTGGGGACAGCGACATTCTTTATGTGGCTAGGCAATGCTTTGCTCAATTATACGAAAATTGGGGCTGAAGTTGGCGTTTCACAATCATCGGGCAGAAAAGACAAGCACGCGCAAATTGCCTTCGCCGAGACTTCGCTGACTTTATCTATTATCACTTCCTTAGTCTATGGATTGATCGTAATCGCTTTCGCGCCAAAGCTTATCGGCATGTTTATGCTTAAGAACGAAGCCATCAATGCCGAAGCTACGACTTATCTTCAACTTATTGCCGCTGGAATGATATTCTCTTATACCAACCTGACATTTTCAGGAATATTCAACGCCAAGGGGAATAGCAGGCTTCCATTTATATTAATAGCAAGCGGTCTAGTCATCAACATCATTTTAGATCCCATCCTGATCTTTGGCTGGAGCATAATACCTGCCATGGGCAGTCAAGGAGCTGCAATCGCTACCGTTGCCACTCAAGCATTGGTTTTCTTAGCATTTTGCTGGATATACAAAAGCGAAAACGGACCTGTGAAAGGCGCTGGAATTTTGAGGTGGCCAGATATAAAGCATAGCAAACTAATACTCAAATACGGAGGTCCAGCCGCCGCTCAAATGTCTCTATTCGCTTGTTTTGCCATGGTGATCGCATCACTCGTAGCCAAATGGGGCGCATTGCCTATCGCGGTGCAAAGCGTGGGCACTCAAATAGAAGCCATATCTTGGATGACCGCGGCTGGATTTTCAACTGCCCTGTCCACTTTCGTCGGACAAAACTTTGGCGCAGGCAAATCCCTGAGAATCAAACTGGGAATCACACGAACGTTTATCATAGGCACTATTGTTGGCCTTGCCACGAGTTCATTGTTTTACTTTGCGGGAAGCTTTATCTATAAAATATTCTTGCCCGAACCAAGCGCCATAGAACTAGGCTCTACTTATCTGAAAATTCTGGGAGTCTCCCAAATCTTCATGATCTGGGAAATCGTATTGTCAGGATTGTACTTTGGTCTGGGCAAAAGCAAATTGCCTTCCATTATCGGCATTTTATTCACTGGGCTTCGAATTCCAATAGCCATTTTGCTATCGGATTATATGTCTTGGGGAGTAGCGGGTATCTGGTGGTCGATTACGATCAGCTCTATTTTCAAAGGCTTGCTTATGGTATTCTTTGGATTTAGAATTCTAAACAAAAAGCAAGAGGTTGAAGAAGCCAAAAGCGTTGAATTTGCAATTTAACTTGATAAATTAGTCTCAAAGAAGTGAAATTTCTTGCTTTTCGCCTGAAATAAAACAAATGCACGTTTATACAATTTTATCCTATAAATACATATTCAAGAAAATATAGTACGATAATTTGGATAAAATACTAACACTAGCTACATTCTGTTTGCTTGCCGGCACATTATTCTCCTGTCAAGACCAAGAGAATAACCTCGATCAAGTCAATATGCTAACCCTTAACACCCCAAAGGAATACTCGCTGGATGCTTGCGAAAAATTTCCTGTGCACTTGAGCTCAAAACTAGCCTTTGACGGTTATCAAGTCTTTCGAAATGACAGCCTTATTATTAATGAAAATCTTGCGATAGAGGTTTTGGAGCTTCAATTATTGCTTGATAATTTCCAGAAAAATAGTGTTGCAACTAACAACTATGAGATTAAAGTTTTTTTCAAGCGCATATTCAACAACTCGATCAAATTCAAAACAATCACTCATGAAAGAGATGATTTTCTAATGAATGAAATGTCCATTTACCTGCCTGCAAACAAAAGCACATCAACCTTTGTCAACTTGGAAAAAGGGACAAGTTCTAACACAGCCTCTGGAAATGGAATCAACTATCAGATGTTCATTTTCTTGTCGAATAATGAACTGCATTTTGCCTCTCCAGAATTGCTAAACGAAAACATCACAAATGATTCTTCCAGAACACAATTCCGATCCATATTCCAAAACTTGCAAACTGATGAAATCAATATTTTGGAAGATTTAATGTGCAATATCTCCAGACATAATCAAGTTAAAAACTCCAACCATTTATTAATTCCAATAGATAAATCAACTAGCATCAATAATTGCTCATTTCAATCCAATGGAAACTACAAAGGGATCATTTTCATTGATAAAATTGAAGAAGACTTGATAAAAATTGTCATAAAATACGCAAACAAAAGCTTATAGGGCTAAAATAGGTTAGGTAATATAATTTAATGATTTTTTTATGTATTTTTATTAGAAAGTAAATACGCAAACAATGACACAGGATAACAATCTTTGGTATGCCAAAGAATATCAAGAAAAGCACAAATACATTTACCAAAATGGCAAAGAGCTTATCAAATTGTTGAATCCCCAAAAAGGTGAAAAAATCTTAGATCTAGGCTGTGGAACCGGAGAGCTAACATATGAAATACAACAATTAGGCGCTGAAACGATAGGAATTGATCTTTCACCTGAAATGATCACTCGCGCCAAGCATAAATTTCCTGAAATGAATTTCAGACAGGTTCCTGCCGAGAAAATGAGTTACCACCATTCCTTTGACGCTGTATTTTCCAATGAAACCATCCATTGGGTCACTAATCAAATCCAGCTAACCAGCAAAATTTATAACGCTCTTAAGCAAAACGGACGATTTATCGCCGAGTTTGGAAGTAGAGGAAATTGCAGAAAAACCATTCAAGCTATCAAAAAAATGCTTGTCAAGCTCAACAAGCCTGAACGAATCGAATTAATCCAATGGTATTTTCCTTCAATCAGCTCTTATACTGATCTATTGGAGGCTTACGGTTTGGAAGTGCGATATGCTGAAATCTTCGACCACCCAACAGTCATGGAAGATCCAGACAGAGGCGTTATCGAATGGTTGCATTCGTTCGCAGACTACCTATTTGGTGGCTATTCTTATGATGAAAAAGAAGTTATTTTCGCCGAAATTCAAGAAAGCTTGAAAAATTCAAACTTTAGAGAGGGCAAATGGTATTTGGATTATAAACGAATGAGAGTTTCAGCTATCAAACTGTAATAACATAGCCAACAGTGAAGGCGCAACAACTAAAAGCAATAGGCAAAGCAATCGTAATTTTTGGCGTCAACTTTATCGCCATTATTGCGATTTCGTATTACTTCGCAGATTATCTCAATAATACAACAGCCCATTGGTTGTCAATCTTCGTCAACACTGCATTCATTCTTATTTATTTGTGGATGTATGATATTTCTTTGCCTCGCTTTTTGAATTCAAATGCATCTCTAAAAATCAAACAATTTGCTTTGATTCTGCTCTTATCCATTGCCTTTATTAGTGTCAAGAATATTATCTACGCTAGTTTTCAGCCTGAATTTTACACTAATAGCAAAGCTGTTATTTCTTGGAGCTTATTTCGCATTGTGCTGATTTCTCCGCTGATTGAAGAGTTTCTGTTTAGAAACATGATTCTCAAAAACATGCTGGACAATGAAGTCGGCCTAATTCCCGCATTGCTTCTCAGTTCTTGTCTATTCGCTCTTTTGCATCCTGTTTCTTGGCTTTGGTTATTAAGCAGTTTTGTCAGCGGGATGTTTTATGGATATTTGTTCTATAAATTCAAGCATTACTCAGCGCCAACAACAGCTCATGCCTTCCATAATTTCGCTGTGGAACTCATTCCTTTCATCAATATTTAATATCAAATCATCGTATCTGTTCAAATTATATTCTAAATTTGCAGTATAAACAACAAGGCGATGGATCTTAAAATAACGCTAACAATAGCATCAATCATCATAGTTTTTTTATTGAAGCTAAGTGTCAAAAAGATTACTGAATCTTACACTATTAAAAACCAATACAGCCAATCCCGAAAGATTTACATACAGAAGGTCAGCTCATTTGCCTTGACAATTACGCTTATGACGGTTTTGTCAATCATTTGGGACTTGACAATACAAGGGCTGTCCATTTACTTCGTGTCTTTATTTACTGTTTTGGGTGTCGCATTCTTTGCTTCGTGGTCCATTATCAGCAATATTACCGCATCGATCGTATTGTTTTTCAATCACCCTTTCAAAATCGGGGACAATATCAAAATACAAGACGGAGACAACAGCGTAACAGGTGAAATTGTCGATATCAACTTATTCAACATCAGAATCAAGTCCGAAGGAGGTCATATTGTAGCCTATCCAAACAATCTCGCATTGCAAAAACCTATTTATAAATTATCAAGCCAGGAAGATAGCAATACAGACACTAAGGAGAGTGAAATGGAAGACTCATTAAAAAATGGCTAATCATTCATGAATTATTTTGGATCGGTACCATCGCCGCTTGGTTGCTTCTTAGGCAATACATATGTGATCACATCATACTTCACATCATCTTCATCCACATAATCATCCTCATAAGCAATGCCTACCAAGTGAGCGAAAGGCCCGCCTTTTTGATAAAGCGAGAACAAGCTCGGATCCATAACTCTTGGCAAGAACAGTTCTTCTCGCAAAGGATTCTCAACATTTTCAACAGCCTTCATCGTTTCGAAATTGCCCCATTCAGCCCATTTGCCTCCTGCTTTGAAATGGCTCTTCTCCGCATTTCGTTCCCAATAACCTGTTTTTATATTTACAACTTCCGCCAAACCTCTAGCATAACGAACATAGGCAGGACTCAGCACAAAGCACTTTTTCGTTTCAAATCGATTCGCTGAAGCTCTTGCTTGTTGTATATCTTCTCTTTCCATCGTTTGCTCGGAAACTTTGACTTTCTTTTCTATCAAGCCAAAAGCCATGTAAGAAGCATCATCCATTTCATGACTAAAAGGCAATTCGACAAGGACATTGGAACCAGTGCTTCGATTTCTCTCGTTTCTAATATTTGGCGTGGCTCTATTTGGGTGCACCGCTGAAACAGAGAAAATACCCGGCAATCTCCCTTTTCGGTTGCTTGGCCCTCTCATCTCCACAGTATTTTTTCCATCGCCTTCATAAACTGCCTCCAAAAGCTTTCTTCCTCTTGGCACAGCTATTAATCTGGCATGCATTCCCAACATTCTTTTCCTCATGCTCTCCTTGACATCCGCGCCATAACTTACGCTTTCAGGCTCTCTGACGCTTTTCCATAGTTTCTGCACCTTGCTATCGCTAGCTTGGTCTACTACTGGAAAGTTGAATTTTCTCTCCTTCATCTGATGAACTATTTCTTCCAGCTCATTTTGAATATAATTCAAAAACTTCATAATAGGAAAAGCCACCTTAAGCGTTTCATCAGATACTTCATCAACCATCATAGGACTCGAATGATGCCAGATATTCACAATTCTCTCCATTTTCAAGATCAACATGAACCTTTGATGCAAAATATTGGCGGCAAATTGATCAGCTACATATCCCTTGTAATGCTCTAAATCATCTTCAAATATCTCAGAAAAACTTGTGAAGAAATCTCCAGAACTTTCCTTGAATAATTTTTTTCTGTCTGTTAATGTGCCTATAACATCACTTACACCGACAAACGATTCAAATTTTTCAGAATACTGAGCTCTATAAGCTTCAAACCATCTTGCTAAAGGGCACAAATCCTCGTCAGATAGATTAAACAAACTTTCGCTGACAAGCTTATCGTAATCCATCAACACATCTTGCAATGCATTCAAATCCGGCATATCCAATATAAACTCAAGCTCGTATTTTCTCAAGATCTCCGCCCAACCCCTAAAAGGAACACTTGCCATTTCCGATGGCAATACAGATAAATCTCTCTCGATTGAAGCGCTGGCCGTCTCCAATAATGGAGCGTCTTTGCCTGTCAACAGTTCAGGTTGCAAATCTCCCGACTCTTTTATCACTAACTCCTTTGTGCTATCCATGCTGAATGAAGGAGGCTCCAAGCTTGCGCTATCTGGAAATTTCATTCCCGTAGACGAAGGTTCTGTAATTTCTGCGCTTGAACTCAACAAACTGCCTACGGTTTCCTCTTTTTCGTCAAATGGCTGTTCCAAATCCACCGTTACCTTAACGCTAATCGCAGAAGGGGTCAACGAAGCTTTTCGGGATGTACTCGTCAAACTATCAGCTCCTGCATCCGTTGACATCGATGAAAAATCAGGTCCTTCCAAAGATACTGGTTGCGAATATGATGTCGAATCTCTTCCATGGCCAAAACCTACCTCTAGCGAGTCTTCCAACCTGTCTTTCAATGATTTAGGCTCTGACGAATACGATTCTAAAGATGGCAATGGAGGCGATTTGGGTCTAGGTTCCGCTACTGAGTCCGTAATACATGAGTCCAAATCAAGCAAAGAAGAATGCATTGCTCCCGGCTGACTATGCTGCCTTTCCATTGCGGCAATCTGCGCATGCAGAGACTCCAACTCCTTCTTTTCACTTTCAGGAATATTAGCCATCATATGTCCTACTTCCAAAAGCGCCGAAGCTTGTTCTTGCGGACGGTCAAAAACCACCTGCGATTCAGCTTCCAACACATCTCCACCATCTAATTCTTCCCCTTGTTCCAAAGCGGACAACACAACTGTAAATGGCGCAGGAACATTGAAATACTTGCCTTTCTGCATTTCATGATAACTTTGTCCTCGCTTGCCGCCATATATTCTCAAAAATCCGCATTGATGTGGCGGCACATTATGCTTATCGGCAGTCTTGTATTCTAAATAAGCAGCCTCTCCCCTGCTCGTGCTAGCCATCATTCCTAAATTATTGCGAATATCAAAGGGCGTAAATTTCTTTGTTTTTATGCCAGCTTTTTGATAGTATTTCTCAATCTGCTGCACTTCCAAGTCCAACCTTCTGCGCAAGCCAAAACATATATAATCGTTGCCATCCGAACTAACAGCCACTACCGCTCCATGATAATTTCCTTGCTCAAACAAGCCCATATCTTGATGGTCATCGCTACGCATAAAGGTTACGACGGAATCCCCCAAGTCTGGTTTTGCAAACTGATTCACGCCCAACATTGACGATTGATAGTCAAAATCTTTCTTCCGTTTATTGTAAATGTGTCGATATTGCTTATCCCACTTCACACGTTCATCCTTGGAAATCACTTCCATGGCTTTTCTTCTGACTTCATCCGGATTATCCAATGACTCCCCCGTCACCATCAGTTTAACCAAACCTCTCACACCTGCGAAATCTCCGTCAATTCCTCTAAGTCCTGAGCCTTCTCCTGCAGATGAAACTTCTCCTAAATGGTCATAAGGTGGCCTTAACTTTATACCTAGTGGCGTTTCATGCACCACATCGGTGCTATAACCAAACATGTACTTTGTAGGCGCCGAGCTTGCCGCCCTCAGCGGCATATTCGGGAAAACTTTTTGTCTTTGCCTCAAAGGCTCGATAACACTTTCTTGAATAGGAATGATCTCTGCTTCTTGCAATTCATGGCCGTCGACATACAACATATGACCCGTTTTTTTGATCATGACTGTAGCCTTCTGATCCACCATTTTAGCTTGAGCTTTGGTAAGAATCTCTTGTTTGGCAAAAAATGTTTTTGGACGAAAACGATCCGGAACCGCTACAACAGCGATGCTTAAATCATCTGAAATATAAAACTGGGCTTTTCTCCAATGAATTTCTCCTTTGAAATTGTCAATGATATGGTACTTTTTCTCCTCGCCTTTCTTCAGCGGCCTCTCAACCAAATCGCTGACTTGCATCAATAGCTTCTCGCCTGTGTAGGATATGACATGCCCCGGCTCATCCACCGTGGAAAAAAAAGCCTGAACAGGCGCTTTGGAAAGACCGTTTCCGCCTAATTGGCTTAAAGGTTCCCTTCGCTTATGTCCCGACTCGTATTGATGCATAATTTATTCCCGCATGATGCTCCTCTACAATCAACACCAAGTTATTTCAATTGTTGTCCGAGAGGTGATTTTCGCATGTGGATATGCTTCAAACCAATAATCAATTACATATTAGGAATAGAGTTGTCTAAATTCTTAACAACATAATCATCAATCTCCTTCTTCTCCGTATCAAAATTAACACCTACCACCGTCAATGGCTTTTCCTGATGTGCATACATCTCATAATACTTCATCTCTTTGATCTGCTCCACAGCCTCTTCAGCTGAACGATCTATCTTGAATTCAAATATGAGAATGCGGTCGCCTGTATCCAATACTGAACCCATCCTGCCCTTTCGGGTTTGCACTTCGGAGTGAATCTCATACCCCGTCAGCACCATCAACATATGTATGATCGAATGCACATAGCTTTCCTTCTTTGGCAGAATACCATACGGTGCTCTGGCAAACACCTTTTCATTAATCGTCTCGAAAAATAATTCCCAATCATCATGCTCTATGCCATCAGTCAGATTACTTATCACATCATTCTCAAGACGATCAGCAGTTCTGTCTATATATGTGGATAGTAAGTATTGCATAAAAGCAGTCCTGACTTCTTCATTTGGAAACCCCAATTGATAATTAGTTCGGCCGATTTTTAACTCTTCTTTTTTTATCGTTAAGTATCCTGTACTAAACAAAAGCGATTGAATCCCTATATTATTCAGATCATTATTCTCTAAAATTGCTCCAGACGTTTTTAACAATTCTAACTCATAAGAAGCCAACTGCTGCTCCTTCATCAACTTCATCAAAAATGTCGGTGTACCTGTCGCAAACCAAAAATGCTCGAATTTGCCTAAATTAAAAAAATTCAATACTGAAAATGGATTATAGACCTTTTGACGTCCATCCCAAGAATATCCATTATACATTAACTTTATACCCTGTAGCAAATCATCCAATCCCCAAGAACCTTTTAAACATAATTTATATAATTCTTCAGAAAAATAACCTTGCAATTCTTCTTGTGTATACCCACATAAAGCAGCCAAATCATCATGCATTGTCGCATCAAACAAATTATTCAAATCCGAAAATATAGATACCTTGCCATACTTCGATACGCCTGTGATAAAATTAAAATGTATATTTTTATCCTGCGATTTCAAAACTGAATAAAAATTCTTAAGAATATTCGCATTTTCCCTTGCCCTTTCATTATCCTCAAGATAATCCGTTAACGCTTTGTCATATTCATCGACCAAGACAACTACTTTCTCCCCGTCAACTGCCAATTGTTTGAAAAGTTCCCTAAATTTCCCTTTACTATCTTCTGAAGACAACTCAACTCCATTTCTTTCAGCATTTTCATCCAGTGTTCTGGCAATCTCTGCTTCCAAAGCCAACTCCCTATAATTCATCTCATTAAAATCAATATGAATCACAGGATACGTCTTCCAATCAATCTTGTCTTCTATCCAAAGCCCTTCAAACAGTTCCTTACTACCCGAAAAAATTTCCTTCAGCGTACTGATCAACAGCGACTTCCCAAACCTTCTAGGTCTTGAAAAAAATATATGCTGACCTAAGTTCATCAAGTTATAGACCTGCTCAGTCTTATCCACATATGCCAACCCCTCTGTTCTTAATTTTCTAAAATCCTGCACGCCTATAGGTAATCTACTCATGTCTTTAATTTATCATTGATAATGGATAATGGTCAATTATAGATGGCAAATAATCAACAAACTCCGAATTCCCCCTTCGAAGGGGGACTCAGGGGGATGTCCCTTCAAATCCCTTTCATCTCCAATATCCTACACTACCATATCAGACACCATTATCTCCTCTGGAAGGAAGGAGCTAAGAGGAAGGATTTTATCAAATCATTTTTCTTTTTGAATATGCTACTCTCATTATGCGCTCAATAATTAAAGATGATAGATACTCATAAATACGAAAGAACCAATGTCATTAAATTAAACCTTTCTATCGTCCTTTAGAGGAAATGAAGAGGACAGCACTTATCATGTTGCTCCGAAATCACTTCAAAATATCATAACCTCTATTACATACGAAAGATAATACAAATTAATTGTATCTCATAATCATCACCTGATCTGCTGCAACCAAAAACGACTGACCTCTGCTAGATGTCAGCTTTTCCTCATCGCATTCAACTCCCAATAGATTACCCTTATAAACAAACAATTTATCCGCAGCATGCCTGTCACTGGATATGTACTTCTCTCCTTTATCAAGCATAATCATCGAAAGCAAAAAACCATCCACAGGTGCAGGATAATAATTTTCATCTCTTAACAAAGGCTTAGAAGACAATATCTTGAGTAATGTTTTTTTAAACTTTATATTTGCTATTAGCTCTGGGATATCGATATATTTCTTCGTTAAGCCACCACGGAGCACATTATTAATTTACCATTAACTCCATACACTGCCCTTCCAGATAAGAAAGTGGTAAATCTACTTCTTAAAGTGTATTAAAATCAAACCAAGACTTTCTCATTTATTTGTTCACCTAAGAATTCTGATTTTAAAGTACTATCTAATCCCTCTTCTAAGGTAAATGGAGCTTTAAAGCCACTTGAATGAACCTTTCTAGCATCAAATTGTGTAGTTGCACAAAACTTTTTTACACGTACAGAACTAATGGGTAACTTCTTTCCTGTTACTGTGGCTAAAAAATCAAAACAATATCCTCCTAACATTCCAATAGAATATGGAATTCTGATACTAGGCACTTTCTTCCTCATACTTTTCTCAACCACAGACACCAATTCATTCATACTTAAGTCAGGTTTATCGATATAATTATAAACCTCATTAGTTCCCTCAGCAACATTATCAATTAAATACTCTATAAAAGCTATGATGTTACCAACATAAGCCATCGACTTTTTATTTTGACCATGACCTATTCTTAGAAACTTACCCGTAGCAATCTGCTTTAATAGATTATATACATTCCCCCTATTTTCTTCACCAAAAACTACCGTAGGTCTTATGATATTTAATGATCTAGAGTTAGAATCTTTATTATACCACGCTCTAAGTACTTCTTCTGCTTGATATTTTGACTTTCCATAGTCATTAAAAGGATCTATAGCATGATTTTCATCTGGATTAACTTTATTCAAACCATATACTGCCACTGAACTCGTAAAGATTATATTCTTCACACCATGCTTATCCATGGCATCTAGTACATTCTGTGTTGCATCAACATTAACATCATAATAAAGACTCTTAGGAGAAACATCATCTCTATGCTCTGCAGCAAGTAAAACAACAATATCCTGATCTTTTAATCTATCTTCAAATTGTTCATTGTTACGAATATCACCTATATATGTGATTTCTGGAAACTTAGAACTTTGTGATTTATCAATATTAACTACAGAATGTGACTCTACAATATTTTTAATAAGGCGAGAGCCTATAAACCCTGAGCCTCCTACAATACAAACTTTCATTTACCTAGCTGTCTTATATAAGTATTTAATTATAAAAGGAGGCATTGATTTTACAACAAAGTTCAATATTGCATATATATCTGCATCAAAACCAAAACCTAACCTTTTATTTATTTCTATCCTATTTTTTAAAATTGAATACGCATATTTTACTCCTCTTCTTCTTACATAAAAAGAGTCTGTTACTCTAAATAGAATAAGATATTCTGGAATATTATAGAATTTCAAGCCCAATTCATGACCTTTTGTCCAAAGCATCATATCCTCAGCCAAAATAGTATTTGTAGGATACAAGCCTGCTTTTTCAAAAAAAGTTCTACGAATTACTACAGTTGGATGATTCATACAGTTCCTTTTCTTAAAAAAGGCCTTGCACTCGTCAGAAGTAACAGGCATTTTTTTTTCAAAAAACTCATTTTCAAATTCATCTATTTCTTTCAACCATGTTCCACAACAATCAATATCTAAATTAGACTCCATAAATTCTATTTGTTTCTGAAATCTCTCTGGTAGTGAAATATCATCAGCATCCATTCTAATAAAAAATTGATAATCTTTCTTTAGACCGTACTCAATTAATTCATTCAAAGAATGAGCTAAACCTTTATTTTCATTCCTAAAAAATAAATTTACTCGTTTGTCATCAATTGAATTCAAGTAGTCATTAACTTCAGTTGATATAAAACCATCAATTTTAATTAAAAAGTCAAAAGATGAAAAAGTCTGATGAAGAACACTTTTAATACTTTCTTTTATATAAGGAAGAGAGTCTCCCTTATAAATCGACATAATTACACATGATCTTATCATAACTCAGAAAATATTGAATGGTAAGGAAAGGCTCCGTGATTAGAAGCACTCAACATAATTTGTAATTCAAAATAAAACAAACTAAATAAACAAAAGAAATACTTTTCTCTCTTACTAAATATTTGTTTAAAAATTAAAGGAAAGACAATAATTTTTGTATACACCAAATAATATGTAAATCTTGTAGTTAATTGATAATCCTTAAACAAGAAAAACAATATATTACCTAGTAAAAATAAAAGAATATAAGGATTATCCTTAGGTAAATGCTTTTTAAAATATAAGCAAAAGAAAGATACCATCAACCAATATAAAAGTGATAATCCACTAGAAATAGATTCTGGTTTCAGCAAATGAATATTTGTAGTCAAATACTTATTATAATATGGTATCAACTCTATGAATTTTGGAAAAAAAGAAACAAAATACCCTTTTAAATAGAAAATAAAGGTAAAAAATATACCCAACGCCCAAACCCTATTAGGGATAACTCTAAGCGATTTAATCCAATAAAATGGCAATAATGCAATAGCACTGTAATGAAATAGCACAGAAATTAGAACTATACTTATGAAAAATTTCAGAAAATCATCTGACTCAATATATTTAATTGAATACAAAAATAATGCAATAGACAACCCTTGTCTAATTTGGTCATTAATCATAAAAATAAATCCAAAAGAAAAAATAAAAAAAGCTCCGTAATTTAATATTTTATACCTGTAAAAAACTAGCATAACAATAAATAGTGTTAAAAAACTAGAAATAAAGAAGGTATAGAAATAACCGAATTCAAAACTTTTAAATATTGAGTTTAATAATTTATAACCAATCTCAACATACGTTTCATTAAATTGAGAAATATTATGAAATATTTGAATATATGCTAAATAGTCATTACCAACATTATATCGAAATCCACACAAAAATAACACTGGAATTAACGCCAAAAATAATGACAATTTCCCCTTTGTTACCTTGCTAAAAAAAGCGGTTAATAACATAGAGAAATTATAAACTAAAATAGAAGTCAAATCCATAATTAAAGATTTTTAATAATACCTAGTAACTCTTCTTTGTTTTTAATTGAATTCATTCCCCAATATTTATCCACTATATCCTTTTGAGTAGATGTTATATCATCCGAAAATTGACTAAAAGCATGAACTACTTCACTTTGTTCTAATTTGGATGTTGTCTTATCATTATTATTTCGCTGGTCAATTTCCTTGTCAGCATTTATTCCAATCTTTTCATAATTTGTTGGTTGATCAAAAATGTAGTGTGGTCTATTTAATAATACGCAATAACCAACATGAGTACCTACTTTATTTGACATAGTGTAATCAGACAATAATATTAGTGATTTTAATCTTGACAAAAAATACTTATCATAATAATGTCCAGCCGTAACAATATAAAACCCCTTCTCCTTATATGAATTCACTAATTCAACATTACGAGCATCTAAATAATATAAACAAATAAAAACAGAATCAAAACTCTCAGATATTTTCTCTATCTCATTAATAAATTTATTTCCTGCATATTGAGCTTTAATATCTTTCGTCGAATGACTTGGAAAAACAAGAAGAATCTTTCCAAATTCATTTTTAAGATTAATGAAGGTTAAATTATCAATAAGTTCATCCGCGTAATGAATATAAGGCCCTAAAGTTATGACATCAATATTAGGAGCAACTCTCCTAATATGCTTATTCCTTATATTACTTAAAGTTATAATTCTTTTAGAATGATTTTCAATTGAATTTTTTTTAACCAATGAACCAAAAAATAATCCATGTTCTATATAGGCATCTAATGGAGTCTCAAGTTCCATATATCTTTTTAGTGAATAGCCTATACCATACAAATTATTATCAATTAAATATTCATCTGGATAAAATGGGATATCTTCAATTAATTTATTAAAATTAAAAATTGAATACGATTTTCTTTTTTCAGATTCATTTCTATGTTTATAATTCATTATTCTGAAAAAATAATAAAATATTATATTAATAAAATTAATTCGAAAGACTAAATCTAATAAATAGGTTTTCATTTAAACAGCATTTAATATCTCAGAATATCTTTCTATCATTTTTGATAATGTAAACTCTTGTTCAAATTTTCTCCTAGAATTTTTTCCCATCATCCTAAATTTTTCTACTGAGACATCATCCAATAATATTTCTTCTAATACATTTTTCAATGCAATACTATTTGGTTCAATTATATATCCATTTTTTCTATCTGAAACTTGCTCTGGTATTCCAGCAATATTGGTCGAAATTATAGGTAAGTGAGCTCTCATTGCTTCAATAATACACATTGGCAAACCTTCATCTCTACTCATTAAGATGAAGCCATCAGCATTTTTCAAATAATCATCAACATTATCGACACTTCCCTCAAATTGTATAAATGAATTAAGTTCTAACTTATCGACTTCTTTCCTAAGTTTATTTAGCTCAGGGCCATCTCCTAAAAATAAAATATTTAATCTACCCTTTTCAACATCCATATTACTCAAAGAATGTATAATAATATCTTGCCCTTTTCTATATGAGACTGATGCTGCACAAACTAAAGTCAAATTAGTTGAATTTACTTTTTTTTCTTGAAAAAAATCATTCTTATCATCAACAACTCCATTATGTACAAAAAACAACTTCTTTTTATACTTTTGTTTTGACAATAAATTAAAATTATTCATTGAAAAATTTGAAACAAAACCAATTTTATCGACTTTTTCAAAACAAAGATCTGAAAGCTTTTCTAACCATGTACTGAATAATGAATTTTTAAGTGCAGGAAAATAGTCATATACCATTTTGAAAGCTTCTCCATTATTATGAAGTACAAGCACTATTTTCACATTGCTTTTCTTCCTTAATTTCAGATAAAAATAACAACTAAATAAATCTTGAAAAAAAATAACATCCCCAATTTTATCTTCTATCAAGTATTTATTTACTGATTTATAAGCATTATAAAAATATGCTCTTAACACAAAAACAACACTCAAAATGTAATTATTTTTAGTATATCTCAAAAAAATAGATCTTAACGATCTTTTTTTATTCGTTCTTTCAACAATATTATCGTCACTAATACTATCTTCAAGCCCATAAATATTTAAATCAATACCACTGTTCTTAAATAAACTTATATTATCTAAGTAAGATCTAATAATTGAAGAAACTCCATTTTTTGCCGAAACCTTCCCCATATATACGATATCAACTTTTCTCATAATTAAGTATTTTCATATATCAAATTATCGTTTAGGGGAGTTCCTTTAGCAACATCTTTTTTAATAGATTTCCCCAAAACTTCATCATAATATTTAGGATGCAACCCAGCTCCAGGTCTAACTGATTTTATATTTTTTTCAGTTAAAACTTCTCCTGCTTTTAAATCTTCGACAATAAACAAAGATCTACCTCTTGTTCTACTATCAAGTGCTTTCTCTGTTAAATCATATGTAACAGTACCTAGTGCTTTTTCTAAATCTCGTACCGAATCAACCATATGCTTAAATTCTTGGGGTTCCATTGAAAATGAGGCATCCACACCTCCGTTAGAACGATCCAAAACAAAGTGCTTTTCGATAATCCTGGCTCCTATAGCAACGGCGCCCAAAGGTACAGTACTTCCCATCGTATGATCCGAGAGACCTATAACTTCGACTCCAAACCTATCTTTCATATCAGGGATAACGTTAAGGTTAATTTCATTAAAAGGGGTTGGATATGCCGATGTACACTTCAACAATGCAATTTGATCATTACCTTGCTCTCTACATGTTTTAACAGCTAGCTCAATATCTTCCTGTGTAGCAATCCCTGTAGACATTATTACTGGCTTGCCTTTGGATGCCACATATCTAATTAAAGGAATATCCTGTATTTCAAATGAAGCTATTTTATAAGCTGGGGTATTCAATTCTTCCAAAAAATCAACAGCTTTAAAATCAAAGGGAGATGAAAAACAAACCATTTCCAAACTTTCAGCTAGCTCTATCAGCTTAGGTTGCCACTCCCAAGGCATAGAAGCTTCTTGGTATAAATCATATGGTCGATACCCTTTCCATAAGCCTTCTTTTCTTGGTTCAAAATACTTGGTGTCAGCATTTAAACTTAAAGAATCAGCTGTATAAGTTTGTAGTTTCACACAATCTGCACCAGATTCCTTCATAGCATAAATCGTCTCTTTCGCTAATTCGAAATCATTATTATGGTTTGCCGATAGTTCAGCAATGATAAATGACGAGTCTAATTGTTTACTACCTAACTTCATCTATTTTTTTATTTAATAAATATTCTTCATCTATTTTTCTTATTTCTTTGGCTGGAATACCTCCTATAACCGTATTTTCAGAAAAGCTTTTAGTTACTACACTTCCGGCAGCCACTAAACACTGATTTCCTAAATAAACTCCCGCAGTAATTGAAGATTGAGCAGCAATCCAGGAGCCTGCCCCAATATAAATTGGTTCAGCTCTAAATCCTCCAAATCGAAATGAATTTCCTTTTCTTAAATGATTACTTGCTGTCAATGACACAAAGTTTCCTATTAAAACTTCATCATGTAAATTAATTTCTCCTTGCCCTAAATATGAACCAAAACCAATATAAACATGGTTACCAACAGAAAGTCCATTAGGGTTAAAAATAAATGCATTTGATGCAACTTTGAAATTTTCCCCATAGCTTTTCAAATAGGGTTCGTATAATTTACCTCTAGCTCTATCTCCATGAGGACCATCAGGAATAAAGAAATTTCTGAACTTCATATAAAGGCGAGCATATTTCGTCATTTTTTTCATATCTATTTCGCTTTTAAAATCAAGCTTAAGATTCTATTCAAACCTTGAGAATCAAACAGGCCTTGTATTTCAGCTTTACAAATCGTATCTAAATATTTTTCTATTTCTGCTCCAATAAAATTATCCGAAAGCCTCGTCCCAATACCAATGCTTAGGTTACCTGTAATTTCAGCAAAGTCATCATTTATATTTTTTTGCATATCATGTAACGAAATCATAATAGAAGGTACTTCTAAAAGAGATAATTCATACCGCGTATTTCCTCCATTAATAATAGCCAAACTTGATTTAGACATTAAACTAGGCAAATAATCAATATCTTCATGATATTCAGTACTATAAGGTAATCTAGGTATAATATTCTTGATTTTTTCCTTGTTTAAATTAGCACTTCCACATACAACATCTACATGTATTTCTTTGGATATAGTAGTTAAAGAAATTAATACTTTTTCTGTAAAATTCTCAGGATCACTACCTCCCATTGTTAATAATATATTTACACAGTTCTTCTGTTTCTGAGCAATTCGTTTGTTATATTGATTAATTAATTGCCGATTAAAAAACATATAATCACACCCTGAATATACTAAAAGCTCAGACTCATCACCCTTAATAATCTTTTGGTAAGGCAACTCCTTATAAAAAGGATAAAAGGTCAAATCTTCATACCTGCCAAACTGATCAAATTCAAATAATGTCATTGTTACAATATTTAAATTTTTAACTTCCCTTAGAAACCTAAATTCCCTATACCTATCTTCAATCAAGTCAATAATTAAAATATCATATTTATCAAATTCAGATAATAGCCTTTCCTGATTGGATTTATTTAAATAATCAAAATTATCAGTGTCTAGTAAAGAATAAGCAATGTCTCGTTTCAAAAAAAAAGATTTTGTAAAGCTATTATCAGGTGTGAAAAATGTCACATTATGCCCCTTATCTTTTAATCCTTCAGCTAATACAAATGATCGGTATAAATGCCCCAAACCTATCGAGGAATCTCCTTCTACTAAAATCGCTATCCTTAAACCTGTTTCAAGCATTTTATTTGAACTTCTTTTTTAATAGATTCCGCTAATAACTCTGCTTTCTCGTAAGTTGATTCTACACACACAACTTTTCCTATTCGATCAGTACCTTTTCTTAACTTTGAAACTTTATCCCCTTTTTTAACCGTTACTTCAAGTTCTAGTAGATTTATATTCTCATTAATGGTTTCAGGAATTAAAATATCCTCAACAATCCCATCCTCTAACGATTCTAAAATCACCGCTGCACAGGCTTGTTTCTTTATAGGAAAAACATTTACTTTTTCACCCAAAGCATTTAATATTGTATTTTCAACCCAATCTATACCTGTAAAATTATACACTAATTCGGGCAAACAAGTAGCTCCAACTCTTGCTCCAACTTCAATAATTTTAGCTTCCCCATTTTTATTTATAATAAGATCAATATTGGAAGGCCCTTCATTTATGCCTAGTGCTTCTACACATTTTTTCACTGTATCAATTGCATTGTTTTCCTGCTCTGAATCTAAAGAAGAAGGAAAAGAATGTCCTGTTGGAACCATAAATTCCCCATCAGCAAGAGTGTCATTATGTACTAAAACAAGTTTACATTCACCTCCCTCAGAAAAAGCCTGAGCTCCAACTTCAATACCATCTATAAACTCTTCAACAAGAACAACATCTAATCTAGTATATTTTTTAGCTTCTTTATAGGCTTCTGATATTTTATCAAAAGAACTAACTTTAGTAATCCCCCTACTCCCTGAACTATCTACAGCCTTTACTATAACAGGTAAACCTATTTTCTTAGCAGAAATCATTGTTTCATGTTCAGATTCTACTATTTCAAAATTTGGTTGATCTACCCCCTTTTGTTTTAAAGCTTTTCTTGTTTCCATCTTATGACTACATCTTATTGCAGTGTCATAAGTAACTCCATTTAATTTCAAAAAATCATTAACGGCACCTATTGTAGGGATAGGCAAATCTGTTTGCATCGTTACTATTCCATCGATCTGATACTCTTCTGCTAAATTTTTAACGGCATCAACATCAATAATATCAATTGGAAATGATTTTTCAACCATTTTCATTCCTATAGCATTAGGGTTTTTATCAATAACAATTATATCAAGATCTAACTCCAATGATTTTTCAATTAGTGGTAATTGACCAAAACCAGCACCTACTATTAAAATTCTCTTACCTGAAATATCAATCATAAGAAACTACCCTCCTGCTTAAAACTTTAAATTTCAACTCTGCTAACTCCCAGTCTTGATAATTATCTATATCTTGAACTTCCATTTCAGGTAAAACAAATTTCCCAGTATTTCCACAAGAAAGTCTATTCCCTTTTT
Source organism: Aureibacter tunicatorum (assembly GCF_036492635.1). GTDB lineage: Bacteria > Bacteroidota > Bacteroidia > Cytophagales > Cyclobacteriaceae > Aureibacter > Aureibacter tunicatorum. The sequence continues at coordinate 563,563 of NZ_AP025306.1, read as the reverse complement.
CTAGGAAAATATTCGTTTTAACCCAATAAAATTGTCCTGCGTCCTGATATGTTTCCTCTAAATCTTGGCTCCTTTCTTTACTATTTTCAGGAAACATTAATTCAATGAATCCATTGGATTCAATTAGAGATCTTTGAATAGGGTACGAATTCTTTTTCACACAAATCAAAGAATCTGCACTTATATCAAATAATATAGAAAATGATCTAATTAATTTATCCCCTGAAACAAAAGGTGCAGTAGGTAAAATACAACAAGCCCAATCAAAATATTCTCCATTATCATTATATTGACTTAAGACTTCTTTTGCCACATCTGCTAAAGTTGCAAAGTCATCTGAAGCTGACTTAGATCTAATAAAAGGAATCGAAGCACCATATGCCCTAGCAACATTCGCAATTTCATCATCATCAGTAGATACCATAACCTCATCAAATAGCTCTGATTCTAAAGCAGCCTCTATTGAATAAGCAATAATAGGTTTACCTAGAAACTCTTTTATATTTTTTCGAGGTATTCGCTTACTTCCCCCTCTTGCTGGTATAATCGCTATTCTTTTCATCATTTGACAAATTCTAATACCTTTTCAATCACAAAATCTTGTTCCTCAACAGTCAATGTAGGGAACATTGGCAGACTCAAACAATGCTCATAATAAGCCTCAGCTATCGGACAATCTCCCTCTTTCCAGCCTAGGTTTTTATAATATGGCATCAAGTGAATCGGAATATAATGCACCTGAGCCAAAATTTTATTTTCTCGCAGATAGTCATACAAACCTTTACGGTCTTCAACTTGGATCACATAAAGGTGATGAGCATGCTGTACAGAACTCTCCACAAAAGGAGTTTTAACTTTAGTTCCTTCAAATGCCTGAGTATATTTTTCGGCTATTTCTAGTCTTCTTTCAACACCCTTGTCAGCTCTGCTTAATTGGCTAATACCCAAAGCTGCTTGAAAATCAGTAATTCTATAATTATAGCCCAGATTATGCATTTCATAATACCAACCTCCATGATTTTCAGTCAGTAAATCTTCTGACTTAGTAATTCCATGTGTACGTAGTAGTATCAATTCATCATATAGCTCCTTATTATTGGTCGTAATCATCCCCCCTTCTCCTGCAGCAATATGCTTTACAGGATGAAAAGAAAACACAGATATGTCTGCATACTGACCATTTCCACAGTTGACCTGTTCTCCTTTTGAATTCTTAAAATATCCCCCAGGAGCATGACAAGCATCTTCCACTAAGAACAGATTATACTCATCTGCAAGCTTACAAAACTCCTCCAAATCAACCGGATATCCTGCAAAATCAACGGGAATTACTCCTTTAAATGTTCCCTTAGGATGAGACTCCAATAATGACCTCAGCTTATTAATATCCAAATTATAAGTGCGAGGATCAATATCCACAAAATAAAGTTCAGCACCACAGTATCTAAAGCCATTTGCTGAAGCGGCAAATGTAATGGGCGATGTAATTACTTTATCACCTTCTTTGACTCTTAAAGCTAAAGCCGCGAGATGCAAAGCAGCCGTACCATTAGATAAAACTACTGCATATTTAGCCCCTGTATAGTGAGCAAAAGCATTTTCAAACTCAGCAATTTTAGGCCCTTGTGTCAAAAAATCAGACTTTAGTGTATCAACAACAGCAGTAATATCTTGATCATTGATATCTTGTCTGCCATAAGGTATCACATTTCCCATAATCTAGTGAGTCTCTTCTAAAACCTTAAAATTAGGATCCACATACTCTAAAATCTTCTCTCGCAAAGACTCCACAGTTTCCCATTCTGTATTTGTTCCCGAATTATATCTAAATCCAAATTCAACAGGAGTAGCATTATGATGCTTAATATAATCTTCGTTCTTATATGTAAATGATACAGAAGGCAATATCGCATAATATTTACCTAATTCGATTGTGTTCAAAGCATCAGTTTCAGTAATCATCTCTTCATGAAGCTTCTCCCCAGGTCTGATACCAACTACCTTAGTTTCGCAATTTGGAGCAACTGCTTTTGCAATATCCAATATTTTATAAGAAGGAATCTTAGGTACGAATATTTCTCCACCAAGAGCATTTTCTATAGCGAAAAATACCATACGAACACCATCCTCCAATGAAATATTAAATCTAGTCATCTCGGGATGGGTAATTGGTAATATTCCTTCTTCTCTTTTATTAATAAAAAATGGAATTACAGAACCTCTAGAGCCCATTACATTGCCATATCTTACAACTGAAAATTTAATATCTCTTGAGCCTTTGATATTATTGGCAGCCGTAAATAATTTATCAGAAGTCAACTTAGTTGATCCATACAGATTAATAGGAGCACAAGCCTTATCAGTACTCAAAGCCACAATACGACTCACATCACATGCTAGTGCAGCATGGATAACATTTTCGGCCCCATCAACATTCGTACGAATACACTCAGTTGGGTTATACTCTGCAGTATCCACTTGCTTAATGGCCGCTGCATGAATAATAACATCAATTCCCTCACAAGCTCTAGTCAATCGTTCTTTATCTCGAATATCTCCAATAAAAAACCTTAACTGAGGATATTCACTTTGAGGCCATTTCTGCTTAAGCTCAAATTGCTTTAACTCATCACGAGAATAAATTACAATTCTTTTTACTTCAGGGTATTCTCTTAAAATCATTTCGGTAAATTTCTTACCAAATGATCCTGTTCCTCCTGTTATTAATATTGATTTATGATTCAACATATTTATATTAATTTTAATTTTCTACTATAGTATACTCTATAAATCATTTCAAAAAGATATACCAATACTGTAATTAGAGATATAACTAAAATACTATTGATCATTCCAACCAGATAGGCGGAAACTATTAAAAACAAATAAAATAGGGTTGTAAATAACATTCCATTCATATACTCCTTTTTTTTATCGAAAATCAAAAGACAATTATTTCCAAAAAAAGTTGAATATGAAAGAAATATTGGACTAAGCATCAAAATTCTAATAATTATGACCGCATTATCAAAATTTTTATCTGTGAATAAGGTAATAATGAATGGGGTTAAATACCATAAAGTTGAAACAATAATCAATAAAATTAAGAATGTTATATTTGAAATTTTCATCACAAATTTCATATTTTTATCCTTAACTACTTTTGGGAATATCGTTTGATTAATAACAACAGGTAATTTTATTATAACATTTGATATTTTCATTCCTAAATCAAATATTGCTACTTCCCCCATTCCCAATACAACACCTATTATCAATTGACTAGTTCTATCTTTTATAGAAATTATGGCTTGTGACAAAAAAAGAGGAGTCGCATTACTCAAAACTTCCAATAAATATTGAAAAGAAACCAACTTTAATTGTATTTTTTCTTTGTAAATCATTAGATAAAAACCATAAAAACTTGCTACCAAAATAGATGTCCCATTCATAATTGGCACTAATAAATAATCACTTTCTGATTTTATAAATAAGAATATCAATAATAAGTAAAGTAATCTACTGATTGTGTTTATTACAGTTACATATTTCATCTTTTCTATTCCTTGAAAAAACCATGTTGGAAATATCAATTCATTGAAAGTAGACAAAAAAGTCAATAAGTAAAGTATTAGGTAATCTCTATTAATTAGAATACAAGAAATTGTCAGAATAGAAAGAGAAAAAAACCATAACAAAAATTTTGAAGAAATAACCGCCGATATATAATGGTTTAAATCTTCTTTTTTATTGATTAATAATGATATGTGTTTAACAGCATCAATATTAAACCCATAATTTATCAAAATTGAAAAATAAGAAACCAACACTTGAGCAAAGACTAATGTACCATAAAGTTCTAATCCTAATACATTGACCAAATATGGATAAACAAGTAAAGGGATTACAATATTTAATCCTTGCACCATACTCATATATCCAAAATTAAAAATAAGTTGACGTTTCTCATTTAATATTTTAGCAATCATACCTCAATATATACATTCAAATATCACCCAACAGTTTTCAATATGCCCGACTTAAATATTCATCGGATTTAAATTGTTGAGATTTAATTATAACTCAATTGTTAAAAGAATACATTACTTAATACCATTCTTATTAACTTCTTTCCTTAATTAAGACCTGGAAAACCTATGTTCCCTTTTATTATAATATAATTCGATATTGTTTTCTTCGCATAAAGATTTGCCAGTAATAAAACTTTACCCCTATACTCTTTTCCAATTATTCTTACTTGAAATTTAAAAACCTTGAGTATATCTTCCAAACCTATTCAGCAGTATATGGAACAATTTCATCAACATATTTACATGCTTTCAATTGAATATATCTTTCCACAACCAACAGGTTTATTCTTTTCAAGTATATCAATACTAGGATCAGCATTGATATCCACTACAGTTACTTTTAGATAAGAATATTTCTGAACTATCACTGACATTGTAGGACCTCCTAAGTATCCTGTGCCTATGCAGCAAATGGATGTTACTTTATCTGGTATCATTTAAATTATATATTGTTTAATAAATCGGCTTCGTCTTAAAAATGATATGCAACCCAATTTACATTAATTCAACCTCTAGATATTCTCGCAGTCCTACTTCATTTTAAACATTTTCCTTGCTTTCCAAACCATATGCCTTCTTTTACTGCGTCTGAAGCCTTTTCCTCTTGGTTTTAAAATAAGAGAATATAGAGCAAAGAGTCCTACCATCATCCAAAATGCTTGCGGAAGCGCCATGCTTTCTGTTAGTGGAATCATGATCAGAAAGGCTATCACGGTCATTATGAATATCATCAAGGTTGTCTGATAATGAACAAAACCTTTTTTCAAAAAGAAATGATGTATATGATTTTTGTCCGCAGACATAGGTGATCTTCCTTGATTAACCCTTACCATAAATACTCTCAAAGTATCATATAATGGCATAAGCAATAGAATTACGGCAACAATGGCCGGATTGTTGAAATGAAAGTTGGATTCTTCAACTGAATGAATTCTTAAGAACTTCACAACAAACACTGCCAACACAAAACCTACCAATAATGAGCCCGTATCTCCCATAAAGATTTTTCTTTCCTTAGAGAAATTAAATCTCAAAAAAGCCAATAAAGACGCCATCAAACCTATGGACAAGCAAACATAGTTAGGATATTCATTAATCCAAAAGAACCAACCAAAAACTCCAGCAATCAGTATCCCTATGCTAGCAGCCAAGCCGTCCACTCCGTCAATCAGATTATAAGCATTAGTAATTACAATCAATGTAAAAACCGTGAGCAGATAAGAAATAATAAACGGCAATTCATATATGCCAAATATGCCAAACATGGAATCTATTCGAAGGTTTGCTCCAAAAACGAGCAGCGTAGCTGCAATCACTTGGGCCGCTAACTTTTTCATCGGAGCGATGATCAAAATATCATCTTTAATTCCTATGAAAAACAAAATAAGAATCCCTGCCAAAAACAATGATATACCTCTTTCCATCGGACCAGGGCCAAACATCAAAAAAGATATAAATAGACCTATAAATATCCCTACGCCACCCAAATTAGGCACTACTTTACCATGAGAACTTCTTTCATTAGGCACAGCATGCAATTGCTTCATTTGCGATACTGTTATAACTACTGGTATCGATACGTAACATAATATAAAAGCAACAATACCAGTTCCGAGATATTGTACATATTGATTTTCAAGGAAATGTAGTAGAGTCCTCATTAATTTGTACTTTTCTTTTAAAAAAAATAACATTTTAAATTACAACAAAATAAAGCAAATTATCTCTCTCATGCAATTATAAAACATAAAATAAACATTGTTTTTTCACACTCATAAAAATTATTTAATAAAATAATATCAAATCAATCAAATTAAGTCAAAATAATATCACTTAATAATCTTTTAAGTATGCAAGATTTATAGATAGAACTATAAAACTTATTCATTAAAATTCATGATTGAAGTAATTTCATTGCATTAAACCAATTTCAAAGCTTCAAAAGCTCATTCATATACGTTAGATTTTCAATTTACTTACATATAACTTCGGTATAAAAAGTCCTTTATCTTATTTCATGCATTGCAAAACTATAAAACTTGACAGCTATTTTAAGCGATGTAATCCACTCGAAAGCCCTCGCAAAATATCTTATAACTTTGCATAGCTATTACCAAAAGACATTTCTACTTAAGCCATTTAAAATCGGGGCATATGATCCCTTAATACAACAGCACTCTACCTACAGAAATAAATGATCAATTGAATTGAATCAAATCACCTCAGCGAATGAGTAAGGAATTCAATAATGGAAATCAAGCAATACAGACCAGAAAAGTATCAAAATAAAATAAGCTCTCCTATTAGAAGTAAACTTCTTCTGTTTTAAAAAATCCATATATTTCAAAAATATTTTCCCGTAATCATTCATTTGCGCAATTATACAATAATTAAGCACCAGATCCTAGTTTCCTAATAAAGCTTATTTAGTCGAGATATAACCATGTCATGATTATGACAAACGACAATATGCAAAAAACAAAAGCCTCAGAAGAAACTAATTGATAAGACTAAAAAAATAAAAACACTGTTGTATCTTTTAAGGTGTTCATCTAGAATCTTTAAGCCAAAATGAAAACAGATCAATTCTTATCATTCAAAAACAATATTACGTGAATAGCATAAAGCCCATCTTGAAATATAAAATCTTAGTGTTAAAAAATAGCATTTGAATCTACTAACACAATAAAAAACAGAATCATCATATTAACGAACAATATCTCTTCTAAATAAATTTCTCACCATGGCCTTGCTTGTATTCATGTCTTCAAAATAAAAAATCACACATTTGTTATCTGTTTTCGGAAACCAAATAAGAGCCACTTTTCACACTAATTCTCATCCAGTCAAAATAAATCATATTAAGTCGGTAAGTTTCAAGAAAATTCGACGTAAAAAAATAAAAAATCATATTTATATAAAACAAAAAACAGTGATGTAATTTCTAGAGCAAACACAAGCATAGTTTCCATTCAGTAGTATTCTTATAAACCTCAAACCAACTTTTCTCCAGGTCGATAAACCTTTAAAAGCTTCGTCTAAATACTATGCTAAATCAGTGGAATAAATCATTCGCATTCATTAAAAATATGCAATATCAAAATATCGATTAAAAAAGTTAAGGAAATAAAAATGGCATTCCATTGTTTTGAAATGCCATTTTTATTAGAGGGTTAGCTAATTAACTGACTACAATCGACCGTCAATATCTTTAATCGGCAATACGCCTTTCACATCATAAACTAAAGAATTATCCGCTTTCAAACTATTCAAGTCCAATGATAAAAATTCCTTGTGCGCAACAGACAATACAATAGCATCATATTGACCTTGCAATTCGCTTAATTCAACATCGTATTCCACTTTGACTTCATCTTTTTCAGCCCAAGGGTCATACACTTCCACACTAGCTCCATAGCTCACCAACTCTCGGTATATATCAATAGCTCGTGTATTTCGAATATCAGGACAATTTTCCTTGAAGGTCATTCCAAGCATCAATACTCTAGCCCCTTTTATTCCCAGATCCTTTTTTATCATTAACTTGACGATTTCACTGGCTACGTAAGCCCCCATGCTGTCATTGATTCTTCTGCCCGCCAATATTATCTCTGGGTAGTAACCTACTTCCTCGGCCTTCTGAGCTAAATAAAATGGATCAACGCCTATGCAATGGCCTCCAACCAATCCCGGCTTGAATGGCAAGAAATTCCATTTGGTTCCAGCCGCTTCCAATACCGCATGCGTATCAATATCCAGCAAATTAAAAATCTTGGCCAATTCATTCACAAAAGCGATATTAATATCTCTTTGAGAGTTTTCTATAACTTTAGCTGCTTCAGCGACTTTCATCGTAGGCGCTAGATGGGTGCCGGCTGTAATCACCATGTTATACAAGTCGTCCACTCGCTTGGCAATCTCTGGAGTAGAACCCGAGGTAACTTTTTTAATCTTAGCTACTGTATGCTCTTTGTCTCCCGGGTTGATGCGCTCAGGAGAATAACCGCAATAAAAATCTTCATTGAACACCAAACCAGATGAGTTTTCCAATACCGGAACGCATTCGTCTTCTGTAACCCCTGGGTAAACTGTAGATTCATAAATCACAATATCACCCTTTTTCAATACTTTGCCTACCGTAGCGCTGGACTTATACAATGGTGTCAAAACCGGACGATTGTATTTGTCCGTTGGAGTTGGAACGGTAACTATATATATGTTGCAATCTCTAATTTCCTCAGGATCCGCCGTAAACTCCAAGCCGGACACGAAATCATTATTGCTATTGATTCCTATAACCGCTTGCAAATCCTCATCTTCAACCTCCAAAGTATGGTCGTGTCCTTTAGACAATTCCTCTACTCTATTTTGATCTATATCAAAGCCTACAACAGGCAATTTCTTGGCAAATTCCACAGCCAAAGGCAAGCCTACATACCCCAAGCCTATTATCGCTATCTTATCCATGACAAAAAATCATATTAATATCCTCGCCATTCACCATTTCCCAAGCGAGCTCTATCTTCATATTTCAATAAAATCAATTCTGGAAATGGAAAGACACACAATGTCGTGATTCTTTCTTATTAATGCTATATTTTTTTTCACATTCGCCTAGCTGTTCGAGGCTCGCAATCCCCATAAGTCTCCCAATCGTCTGTTGGCTAAATTCAATTATGTTTAATTTTGAATGGAGGATTAGCAAAAACTCCCTAAATTGGAGGCATTGCACTTCATGCAAACAAAACCAGACGAGCAAAACAATATGATATTAGGCAATAAGATTAAGAGGCTTCGAGAAAAATCAGCATGGACACAAGAACAATTGGCCTATGCTTCAGGCGTAAGCGAAAAAACCATTCAACGCCTTGAAAAAGGCCAGAAAGTAAGAGAAGAAACGCTTCGATGCATTGCCGCGGCTTTTGACATCGATGTGGATATATTGCTGACAGACAATGTGCATATCAGTGCGATCAAGGAAGAATTTGGCAAAAAAGCAGAATACCTATCCAATCACCCTCATTACGCGAATGAGACGAATATGGACAATATTTTGAGCCTTGTCGATTATGATCGAGCTGATGAATCTAGCTTGCTGGATCTAGCCTGCGGACCTGGAATCTTAACGGCTCCATTGGCAAAGAAATTCTCCAAAGTATCAGCTCTGGATATCACAGAAGAAATGCTTCAAGAGGCCAAGACTTATTGCGAATCGATGCAACTCACCAATATCGATTACCTTAAAGCAAATGCAGAGCAAATTCCATTGGAAAATGAATCTGTTGATACAATCATCAACAGACTGTCAATGCACCTATTCGGCGACAAAGTCAGAGTGCTAAAAGAAGCGCAAAGAGTATTGTCTAAAGGCGGGACATTAATTATTGCCGATTACTTAAGCCCTTCAGATGCCAAGGAAGCCAATTCAATCAATTCCATTGAACAGTTGAAATACGCTTCTGATGTTGACATACTCAACAAAGAACAATACCAGCAATTATTTTCTCAGCTCAAAGAATTGAGATGTGAGGAAGAAATCTATTGGACGGAAACTAGAATCATTTCCAACAGCATGGATTTGACCAATGACCCTGTAAAGGGACCCGCCCTCTTCCAACTAATAACTGTATTAGCTCAAAGCGGAGGTCTGAAAAATATAATTTGGAATGACGAACAAGGACTAATAGAAATCAAACAAGCATGGATAGCATATAAACTTAAGAAATAAAATTCTCGATAACTAAAAGGTCATTAAGCAAATCTGATCAGATTTGTCACATAGCAGGAAGATAACAAAATTATTTTCCTGCTAATTATTTTCAATCCTTAACAATCGCTTAATTGACACTAAGTTAATTATCGCAAGTAATATAATGAATATTGCAAAATAGACTAAGCCAAGCTTTGGCTCCGTTCTTAAAAAGAATTCAGCAACCAAAGCTGAAATCATTGACATTATTGTCCAATAATTCAAAATCAAAGCCACTTTCCCTCGTACAATTCCTGAAAAGTATCGAATGCCATTCAAAAGTATCCCAATTGATGCGATTAAAATGACAATTCCAGACATCCAACGAAAAAAAACAGGATCGATATTAATGGTTTTAGCCATATCTTCAAAGCCTGCTACCGTACCTGGCCATGCGGCAAACTTGGAAACAACAAAACGATAAAAAAGGTAAATAGATGTAATTATATTCAATACTGCTAAAACTAAACTATAAAAAAACTTAAGATTTTTCATGCTCTGATTTCAAAAACTTATTTATAAATAACAAACCAACTCAGACACAACGAAATCAAAGATTTAATATTATTAGCATTAATAATTTAATTCAAAATAGTTAGAATGAACCTCTTCTATGAACTGCTCTAGTATGATAATCAGATGCTTTATCCTTTCTGGCAGGATTGGCATTTTTAAGCAAAACCAATATCTCTTCGTCTTCGAATAATTCCTTTCTCAATTCTTTAGGCCATAATACCTTTGCGTCATAGGCTTCTTCATTATTATGTTCATAAGCATGCATTTCCTCCAACATATCTTTTGAAAAGACTGAAGGCAAAGAGTTTCTTCGCTCTTTTCTTGTTGCGTTCCATGTCTCTTGACCAATTCCAAAATCCGTTTCTTCCACAGGCCTTCTATTCCACTTCCATGGCTCTTCTTTGAGATAAATATCAACCAATTTTCCAGTATGTATATAATCACCACTATGAGCTTTCAACTTCTGAAGATCTATAGACACATAATCTTCTTGGGAAGCTCGACTTCTCACTCTACGGTACTCATCATCGGCTGCTATTCTAAATGGCGATTTTCTGACTAAAGGAGCGGAATGCATAAACATGAAATGAGAATCGGATTTATCTCCTTTACGCTCTCTCAGCCCCAACTCTCTGCGACAAACATTTTCAAACTCTTTGACTGAACTGTAAAATTGCTCCACAGAGGAATGAAGGCCATGATAAGCATCCAATGCTGCTTTCACGGCATGTCCAAAAAACAAGTATGAAGGCATTACTCCCATATCAGGGACAATATCCTCACCAGATTTAAGAGGGACCAATCCTGCAATAGCAGGCAATTCATGTGAGAATTTTAAAGGAATCTCCTCAACAACCTTTGCCGCTTTCGCAGGTTCATAAGCTACATGAGAAATTTTCAATCGATAGCCTCCTTGCCTACAATCCAAATTCCCAGTCTCTTCATCTATAAACTCTCCTTTTCTCCCCGGAGTCAAAAAAACTCGCCGCCCTTTTTCAGCGCGACTCATCTCATTATGAAACCTAAAAATTTGCATGCCATTTCCTTTCATATCCAGAACTTGAAGATCAACGACACCTACTGGAGTGATTACCTTTTCCTTAGGCAACGGAGCGTCTGTCTCATCTTTTCCCGAAGCTCCCTCAAGAGCCTCTTGTGTATTAGGATAAACAAAAGCATTAGATCTGGCCATCCTGTCCGGTTTTCGGGTGGCAGCGCTTAACATTTCTCTCCCCCCTACCAAACGCAGCAACTTTGCTATATAACTGTTGATCTTTGTATTGAATGTAGAAACACCAAGATCAGACATATCTTCATGAATAACATCCAAATAAGTTAAATCTTTCCCTTTGAACGACTTTAAGCTTACCAAGCTTTGCCATAAAGAATGAGCTTGATCCACGTCAGTTACACTATCAGGCATCCATAATGCCAAATTATTTCTCAAAGCTATATCCACCAATAATTCATGCTCGCTCTCTACTCCTTCCAAAGCATAAGCCATTGCTTGAAAACCTTCCATACGCTCAAGTTCGCTTGAATTCAGAATTTTCACGCTTTCCATCCATTGATATATTTTACGTTCCGCACGATCAACCAGCCTTGACACCTCATGATATGTCCTGAGTAAATAATCGGTTATATGCTTTTTCTCAGTATCAAGTCGCTGCAATTCGACTGTCATCTCTCTGGCATCGCTCTTCAATCTGGCTTTCTGCCCCCTCATAGAAAAGGCTACTACCTGCATATGCCCCAAGGCATCAGCTGGACTCATCTGGTCTACTGCGTTCATCTCCTCTTCATATCTAGCTTGCATCTTGGAAAACTCAATCTGCAATTCATCCAATTGCTGATTCAAATTAGTTACTAAGAAATCAATTTTGCCCAGTGCTTCGCTAAGTCCAAAAATCTCCTCCTTTTTCGGGGCTATCTTGCTTAAAACTCTTCTTAATTCTCCAAAATTTTCAGAACGCCCTTTTCCTTTCATCGATTTTTCTACGAGAAAAGAAAATTTTTCAGGATCAGCGTAAGCATCCGCTAGCTTTTTTTCTTTTGAAAGCATTGTCAACTGAAGCCATTCCTCGCTGAATTTCAAATTTTCGTATACTCTGGCTAGTCTAGAACCAGAAAAAGCTATCACCTCAGAAACTTCCAACTCATTGGGTGGGGCAGCACCTTGAGGAGGTGCCTCTGCAGGAGGAACGCGAGAAACACCTTCAACTCCTCCCGCAGTTCTTCTTTTTCTTTCCAAAAATCTCTTGATCCACTCTTTCATTAATCAATGCGCCAAGGCCAGCCATGCTAATATACTTACCGCTATTCTTGTATTTTGTTCATGTTTTCAACTGCAAAAACCATCAATCGAAATAACCATCTTCAATTCTTCAAGTTGTATATCTTAAATAAAAGATATTGATAGCAAGATTTAACATTATGAACAAGAATCTCACCTTGAATGAAGGCGCTTTTGTATGGGCCATGGAACTGATATCATCAGGAAAGATCAACAAAGAAGGACTTAGTTTCGAAAAACTTAGCAAGAATGTTGCTTTGTTTGATGAAATCATCGAAAAAGAAGGCATTGAATTCTACAAATTATGGTTTTTAGGCATCAATGAAGATGTGGACCCGAAAAGCAGAGACGCATATATCTACCCCATCGGAGACTTCAATTTCATATCGCTATCCGCTTTACTGGCAATCAGAGAGTTAACCACTGTTGACCATTATTATAATATTGAAAAAGCTGCGGATAAATTATTAAAAGCACTAGATCATTAATTATTATATTAATACTATAAATATTAATTATCAGTAAATTAAAATTGAAATATTATTGAAAAATATTATTTTAGCTATATTATTTATTTGATTTTATTTTTTAGCTTTGTCCAGCACAAAATTACAAGACGCGAGGAAACCCATCTCAAAATTTGCGAAGAAAATAACAAAGGCTTAATGCCGGGAATTCCGTCGCGCACTTTTTTTGATAGGCTTTATAGCTCATAATGATTGTATTTGTTTAAACTGTTTAATTACTTATCAGGACAATGAACCAAACTAAGAAGGGGAAGATCTCAATCAAAAGACAAATTAGAAAAAATCAGATTCTCAATTTTTTTAGACAAAATGAATCTCTTTCCCCAGCGGAGATTGCAAAACTTTCGGAACTAACCTTGCCAATGGTATCCGATCTATCCAAAGAGCTATATGCCGATGGATATTTGCTAATTGATGAGACAAGCAAAACAAAGGTAGGTCGTCCTGCCAATTATTACACTCTCAACCCAGATGGAGGCTATGTAATCGGTGTGCATATCAGCGTAAAAAAAATCAATATTATATTGCTTAACCTATGCGAAGATATCGTGCTGATCAAAAGACATACGCTAGTGGACTTGCAAGATGAAATGGAAGCAATTCGCCATATCGAAGGCAAAGTCTATGAAGTGATAGAAGAAGCCGAAATAGACTATGACAAGCTCTTGGGTATCGGCATAGCTATCACTGGACTTGTCGACAGAGAAAATGGAAGGACAATTACCTATCTAGGCAGCGGCGAACCACTCAAAAAAACCATGGAAGAGCGATTCAAGCGTCCTGTGTTTATCGAAAACGATGTGAATGCCATGGCCTTGGGTGAAATATACTTTGGGTCAGGCAAGAACATCTCCCATATGGCTTGCATCAACCTTGATTGGGAAATAGGCATGGGTCTTGTTTTCAACAAAGAACTTTATGTCGGCAATAAAGGCCTCGCAGGGGAGCTTGGACACTTTAAAGCTGTCGACAATGGAGAAATCTGTTCTTGCGGAAAACTCGGTTGTCTTGAGACCGTAGCCTCCGGAAGAGCTCTTGTCAGCAAAGCCAAAATGGCTATGGCAGAAGGTACCAGCTCCAAAGTTATCCATATTGTGAAAGGTGAAATAGACGACATCAATCTTGACGTTCTTATTACTGCCGCAAAGCAAGGTGATAATTACGCATTAAAACTATTTGAAGAGGCTGGACATTATATTGGCAAGACGCTGGGAAGCATGCTCAACTTGCTCAATTTAGAACGCATATTATTGGAAGGACGGATTAGCGAACTAGGGAACACAATCTTATACCCTATTTATTCATCAATAATTCAAAATTCATTGGTTGAAATCAATGAAGGAATTAATGTGGAATGCTCTACCATTCACGACAAAGCAGCTAGTCTAGGAGCAACAACTTTGATATCCAATCACTTGTTCGAAACTCCATTGGTTGATGCCAATCAATTTGTATAACAATAAAGCCTGCAAAGGTTAACTTTGCAGGCTAAAATATACTATAAACAACTATTACTTCTTCAAGAACTTTATTTTTTGAGTCGAGCTAGCAGTTTCCAAGACTAATATGTACACCCCTTCTCTCAAATTTTCAACTGATATCTCTTTCTCCCCTTTCAATAAATTTCCAGACAAAACCTCTCTTCCACTTAGAGCAATTACTCTATAGCTTAGCTTTTCATTAGTTGCAAACTGACTTGGCAGATTTATTACAGATGAAGTCGGATTAGGATAAACTAACAACTCTTCAGTTACTAAATTATCATTTGAACTCAACACATTCCCCGATTCTTGAATCAACTGATCAATAGTTTCAGCATTCGGAATTCCCCAACCTATTTCATTATTAGGATTTTCGGCATTTGAAGAGCCATTTCTAAAAAACTCCCTTAATTCATCAGAGCTTAAATCAGAGTACCTGTCAACGAACAAAGCCGCTAAACCTGCTACAAGCGGGCCAGAAAAACTAGTACCGCTGCTATATGCAATATTGCCATATTCATTAATCAAACAAGTGGACGAGCCCATAGCACTCACATCAGGCTTGATTCTTTGGTCAGCTGTCGGGCCAAAAGAACTAAATCCTGATTTGACTCCAGTACTGGTAACCGAACCGATAGACAATACATTTTTAGCATCTGCAGGCACCGAAATATAATGCCAAGGGGCATTTCCATCATTTCCAGCTGAAGTAATCACAAATATTCCCTTGTCAGCAGCCATTGAAGCTGCTTTAGTACTAACAGCAGTTTCTCCATCCGTATCGTTATAGGAATAACTCATTTCAGGTTCATCAAAAGTTGTGTAGCCTAAAGAAGAATTGATCACATCAACGCCTAAACTATCCGCAAATTCGCAAGCGAACAAATAATTATATTCGTCATCTCTATATTCATCATATGGATGATCAGTAACGCACAATACAAAATCCGCTTTTGGAGCAATCCCTTGATAACTCACATTAACCCCAACAGCTCCAATCGTAGACAATACTTTTGTGCCATGATCATCATAACGGTACACGTCATCTGTAAATGTCAAATAATCCTTTGTCGCCACAATCTGCCCACCATCAAACAAATGCTTAAACGGCAATGTCGTATCAACTCCTGGGAAACCAGCATCAAATATAGCCACCATAACATCGCTTCCATAAACTCCAGCGGCATGCAAGTAAGGCACATTCATCATTTCATTTTGCCAATCATTATCAGCCTGAGTTCTATTTGCTGAAGGTTCTCCCAATTGCAAAGCATCTTCTCTGTCAAACTTAGTTTGCTCTTCTTTTTTACGAGACAAACCAACATTATTAGGCCCTATATACTCAACCTCTTTCACAAAGTCCAAAGCTTCCACAGCAGCAGCTTCATTATCATCCAACAAAACTAAAGCAGCATTCATCCATTTTGTTGTATGTTTGACAACATAGCCCCTATTCGCCAAATCATCCAGATAAGCCTGACTAACAGGCAAGTCTTCCTCTGTCACTAAAATCCCATGCTTTTGCCTTCTCTCCAACGATTTTTGGGACAAAAACTCTTCTGGCGAATCCACAGAATATTCCACACCTACCTTATCATTGAAAAATACCATTCGTTTTGACTTTTGCGCATAACTAGCAGTAGACAAAACCGCAAATGCTCCCAAAGTCAACAGTAATTTTTTCACCATAATCCTTACTTTTTACACTTTAATAATAAAACAAACCTCCAATCTGTTCTATAAAGAGAAATTCAAGACATAATTTAAGTAAAAAAAATCACAATTCAATGAAATTACAACATTCATATCAAACTATAACAGAAATAAGTTCAAACACTGCAACTATAATATTTTAATTAAATATTTTCATCACATATATCAATATTCTGCCTTGATAAAATGTCTGAGGCAATCCCATTTCCTTTAATCAGCTTTCTTGAAAAAGAACCATCGTAAATCAATCCTGATCCGCAAGACGGGCTCTTAGACTTTAGGATTGCCTTGCGAAGTCCATATTTCTTTGCAATTTCAAGCGCTTTATGAGCTCCTATGACGAAATTCTCAGTTACATCTACTCCTTCCACAGTTACCACCCTCTTCTCTCCATCTATTTCCATTATTTCTGCCGGAGGCCTTGGAGTTGGCAAACCTCCCAACTCTTCTGGACATACAGCAATAGCTCTTTTTTGTTCAACAAGCTCGGCAATATTTACTTTCAAGTTATCATTACCATCGTATCTGCATTTTTCTCCGATCAAGCATGCGCTGACTAAATATTCGTATTTCATAAATTTTTCATAATTTTAATAGGCTACACGAAAAGTCGATCTTTTAACGATACACAACAAGACAAATTATGGAAAAATATCATCATATTCCACTTGAATATAGAAAGCCATCCGCTCAAGAAATACTAGACAATTCAACAAACTTATTCAACGACTTGAATAAAAGAAGATCGGTTAGAGAATTTTCAAATGAGCCTGTAGACAAGCAAATCATTGAAAACATCATAAAAGCCGCTTCAACAGCGCCATCGGGGGCTAACAAACAGCCATGGCACTTCTGCGCAGTATCTTCACAAGAGCTCAAAGATAAAATCAGAAAAGCGGCTGAAGAAGAGGAAAAGTTAAACTATAGCAAACGCATGAACGAGGAATGGCTGGAAGACTTGGCTCCATTAGGCACTGACTGGCAAAAACCTTTTCTAAGCATTGCCCCTTGGCTCATTATCATGACTAAAAAGGTATACGATATCGATGAAAACCAAGAAAGAAGCCAAAATTACTATGTTAACGAATCCGTTGGCATTGCATGCGGATTTCTATTGAGCGCTATTCATCAAGCAGGCCTCGTATCTTTGACTCATACACCAAGTCCCATGAACTTTCTCACCAAACTACTTGGACGTCCGGAAAATGAAAAAGCCTATATGCTTATTCCTATAGGCTACCCGGCAAAAGACACTACTGTTCCCGACATAAAACGCAAAGAGCTCGAAAAAATCTCTTCATTTTACTAGCAGCTTTATAATTGAAGGCCCAAAAAGCCTTCAATTATTGTAAATATTTCAACCTTGAATATTTAGATACTAAAAATTTCATATTCATCATTAAAGTACCCTTTCTCTGGCATACCAAACAATAAGTCGCATTCGTTAGCTTATCAGTTTTGACAATTTTATGCCATGAAAAAAAATCTATACTTTTTAATTATCTTGTTCATCGGAATGAGCTCTTGTTCCGTAGATCAAAAGCAAACCTTGTTGTCTCCCGACAACAAGATTCAAATAACATTTGAAGCAGGTAAGCTCCCCTCCTACTCAGTCAAATTTGAAGACGAAACAATTCTAGAGGAATCTAAACTTGGTTTTGTTCTATCTGACTCGAACTCTTTAATGCCGGATATGGAAGCTTATGGCATCGAAAGATCCAACTTTTCCCAAAACTGGGAGCAAGTATGGGGAGAAGACAAAATTGTCAATAACCAATACAATGAAATGCTTATTCATCTGCAAGAAAAAAAATCGCCCAATCGAAAACTCGACATTCGATTTAGGGCTTTTGATGATGGAATAGGCTTTCGTTACGAATTTCCCGAACAACAGAATTTAAAAGAATTCACTATTATAGATGAAAAAACGGAATTCGTTTTAGGCGACGATTACGACTCATGGTGGATTCCTCAAAATTTCGATTCATATGAGTTTCTGTACCAAGAAAGCAAAGCGAGTGAAATTAAAGCCGTTAATACTCCTGTAACTTTCAGAAGCTCTAAAGGAACTCATATCTCAATTCATGAAGCCGCCTTAACCGACTATGCTGACATGACTCTTGCTAGAAAAGATAATTCTTTGTCTTTCGAGGCTGAGCTAGCTCCTTGGTCTGATGGCAGCAAAGTGAAAACATCCACTGGAACGACCACTCCATGGAGAACAGTGCAAATCTCTCCTGACGCAGGACAACTTGTAGAATCAAAGCTAATACTCAATCTTAATGAACCGAATAAATTAGAGGATGTATCTTGGATCGAGCCTATGAAATACGTGGGTATCTGGTGGAGCATGCATCTTGGAACTGAAATATGGGCGGAAGGTCCAAGGCACGGAGCTACGACTGAGAATGCTATCAGGCATATTGACTTCGCCAAAAAGCATAATATCGGCGGGGTAGTAGTAGAAGGCTGGAATGCCGGTTGGGACAAATGGGGAGCTAAAGACGCTTTCGACCATGTTACCCCAGCTAGCGATTTCGACTTGATCAAAGTAGCAAAATACGCAAAAGACAATGGCATCCAACTTATAGGCCACAATGAAACTGGTGGAGATATCCCTGCATATGAACACTATATGGATTCAGCTTTCACTCTTTATGAGAACTTGGGAATGAATGCCCTTAAAACGGGTTATGCCGGAGGGATTTATCCAAGAGGAGAAAACCATCACGGCCAGTTCATGGTCAATCACTATCGAAAAGTAGTGGAGAAAGCTGCTGAACACAAAATCATGCTCGATGTTCACGAGCCTATCAAGCCGACAGGAATTCGTCGCACGTACCCTAATATGATGACAAGGGAAGGAGTAAGAGGCATGGAATGGAATGCTTGGAGTGCTGGAAATGGACCTAAACACTTGGTGACACTGCCTTTCACAAGAATGCTGGCAGGGCCAATAGATTATACGCCGGGCATTTTCGATATTCTTTATAAAAACTCGGAAGGAAAAAGGGTAAATTGGAACAATGCTGACATGGATATCACCCGTATCCAAACAACGCTTGCCAAACAGCTAGCCGCTTTTGTTGTCATTTACAGTCCATTGCAAATGGCCAGCGACCTAATAGAGCATTATGAAGGACACCCTGCCTTCAAATTTATCATGGATTGCCCTACTGACTGGGAAAAATCTTTGGTTATCAATGGTGAAGTAGGCGAATTTATTACTATGGCAAGACTAAGCCATGACGGGGATTGGTTCTTGGGGAGCATGACAGGTGAACATGCCAAGAAAATGGATATCACATTGGATTTCCTTTCGGATGGCAACGAATATGAAGCTCAAATATACGCTGACGCAGAAGACACGGATTTAATCAACAATCCTGCCTCTTATCAAATCAATAAAAAAATCGTCAAGAAAGGCGATAAACTGCATTTGGATCTTAAAAAATCAGGTGGCCAAGCCATTAGATTTAAAAAATTATAATAAAAAACCGAAGCCTTCTGACTTTCGTCTTAGGGCTTCGGCCAAACTATATCACACGAATCAAGATTGTAAAACAAATCCTCCGCTAAAGGAGTCATCGTTTGAAGAAACACAAACAAATATTTGTTACATTTAATAATGTAAAGATACTACTTTAAATTTATAAACAAACTTGATCCAATCATTTTTTTAGATTTTTTATAAAAAAACAAATACTTTATTTACTCAAGCCAAAGAGTTCCTTCCGCACTTTTTCCACGTAAGACTTGCCAATAGGAATAAGCTTGTCATTTATTTCAATTTGATTCCCATACAATACTTTAGCGAATTTTTTATTGACAATATATGACTTGTGCACTCTCATAAATCTAGCTGAGGGCAGAGTTTCCTCCAAGTGCTTCAAAGAAACCAGAATAACAAGCTTTCTTTCGACGGTATGAAAAGCCACGTATTCTCTCATTCCTTCAATATAAAGGATCTCTCCAAAGTGGACTTTGTAAAACTTGTGGTCTCCTTTCAATGTCAAAAAACCATCTTCTTCTTCGTCAAAGCTTCCATGACTATGCTTGTCGATCTCATCGTTGCCACGACTTGAATTCATTCGTTCCTCTACTTTATTCACAGCGCTTAAGAACCTTTCAAACGATATAGGCTTCAACAAATAATCAGCGACACCCAATTCAAAGCCTTCCAACGCATACTCTTGATAAGCAGTAGTTAAAATGACTTTAGGCTTAACCGATAGAGACCTCAACAAATCCGTGCCTTTCAAATCAGGCATTTGAATATCCAAAAACATCAAATCCACATCATTGTCTCTCAAAAAAGATATCGCCTCCAAAGGGTTTTTAAACATGCCTAGAAGTTCGACATTCGGCAATTTCTCAACATAGCTTTCCAACAGCTTTCTTGCTAATTGCTCATCATCCACTATAATGCATCGGATACTTTTCATGTAAGTTCAATTTTTAAATTAACTTTGAACTCATGCTCTGTGTTGTCGATCACAAGCTCATGCATATTTTTGTATTGCAAAGACAATCTCCTTTTAACGTTTGACAAACCAACTCCTCCAACCTTGTCTTTTGAATAATGAGCGCTTGGCATGCTGTTGGAAATCAAAAACTCCAGCCTATTGCCCATAGAAGTCATCGATATATTTATCCAGCCATTTTCCTCATCCTCAATTTTACTATGCTTGAAAGCATTCTCGACAAAAGGCATCAAAATCATTGGGGCTATTTTCAAATGCGTGTTAGCTGTGCTTAAAAAACTTACATTCTTTGCAATGGCATCATCCCTAAACTCCATCAAGGATATGTAATTTTGAATATACTGGGACTCTCTGCCCAATGTTACAAAGCCTGCCCCGCTCTCATAGATAACATATCGGAGCATGTCAGAAAGCAAATGAATCGCCTTAGGCGCCTCATCCGACTTCATGGTGCTCAAAGTATAAATATTGTTCATCGCATTGAAAAGAAAATGCGGATTGATTTGGGACTTCAAAAATTTGCTTTCAGCTTCGATCATAGCCATTTCAGCTTTCTCCCGATTGCGGGTCTGCATTATGTTGCGATACAAAGAACTTATGAAAAGCATGAATATCAAGGGAAAAGCACTTATCAAAAAGAAACCTACAAACTCCAATTTGACAATTCTCTTAGGCTTTTTAAGCAACTTCCTTGAAGAAATGTTGCTTTCTTCCAAACGCTCAATACGTTCAATTCTCTTTCTCATAAACCGATCAGATCTCTTGAATACCTTTCTTTGTACGGAGTAATTCAAAAAAGTCAGTGCTGAAATCGTCATTAATATTGTTGCGATATACAGTATTACTTTATTTTTCTCCAAAATTCTAGGCATGAAAAAATAAGTATTCGCATAAAAGATCACAATTTGAAACATAACCATCAAAAGCGCTCTATAAAAGCCGTTCCAACCAAAATCCATCCCGGAATACAGCCAAACTATGGTTACCAATAGGTATAATAACCACACCCCTACGTGAACTCCTATTTTCAGTACTTTCTTCATCATCCAAATTTTTTCTTAAAGTAAATGGATTTCATCTCAATAAAATAAAAAAATCTACCAATGCCCTTCTATACAATATCAAACAACAATGATTTTCAATCACAGATACTTAAGCAACTGAAATAAAGAGCCTTTTGGATAATAAAATCAGCTATGAATATCGAAAAATTTTCTCAGCATATTTCATCCAATAAATATCCAAAAGTATAAGAAAACCAATTATTCTCAATTTAATACTTTCAAACAAAAAACTTCAACATACAAATCATTCACAAAATTTCATTCAAAAAAATTAAACTATAAGGCTTATATACATAACTATTTCACCTACTTACACTGAAATAAACTATACTATATTGCTCAAATATGGAACAATTTTATATATTATCGAAAACAATAGAAAGACGATATACTAAAATATGACTTTTTTTAATACCTCTAAATTATCCACCAAACTTCTCATAAGCTTTGGAACGCTCTTCATAGTTCTATTTGGCATTTCAAATGGATACCTTTATTTCCAAGCTACAAAAATGGTGGAAAAAAACACTACTGAACAAACGGTGCCCGCACAAGCATGGCGGCCGGCTTTTTTGCTAAGAACCTACTTAGAATACTTGGAAATCTATAAACATAAAGGAATTATCCATAATGCATTTGTTGAAAAGTGGCTTAGTATCGCTCCTGAAAAAAGAGACGAATTGATCATGGCCAAGCATTTGGATATGCTGTCGTCTCAAATAAAAAATATGGAATCTGGAGGCGAAACAAGCAACTTCTACGGTATTTTCATTCCCAAAAGCCAAAAAAGATATGAATCGTTTTTAAAAGAGTCCAATGATTCAATGGATCTTCCTATCATTCAATGGCTTATATCGCTTTCTTATTCACAAGAGGAAAAAAGCCACTGGAAAATATTCGAAACCAAAGAAGATGGTAAAACACATATTGTCACAGCTACGCCTATAATTGCTGAGAATGGCGACATTACAGCTATAGCCTATGTGAAAGGAGACATCACTGGACTGCCCGAATATTTAGCCCAAGTAATCAATGTAGGAGAAAAAGGCTACAATTTCATCGCTAATCTTAATGGTGAAATAATAATTTCTAGCTCTCCGGAGTTCGAATCCTATGGAAACATTCACGGCATTAATGTTATGAGCGATGCTTTCGACGACATGATGTCTTCGGAAAAGAAGCAAACTCTGTATGAGTTGGATGGAGAGAAACGATTCATGGTCTCAGGAAAACTAAAACCATCTCCTTGGATTATGGTGACTGACGCTTCAATTACTGAATCATTGGCTCCGCTTGATAAAGAATTCAAAATCTCTTTGCTTATCGAGCTGATTCTCATCGCTATCGGCTTGATTCTCATTTTCATTATGATCAAACGTTTTTCCAATGAAATAAAAGTCCTAAAAGATTTCACCACTGAATTAGGCCAAGGAAATATAGATGCCAAGCTCCAATCAGAAAGCAAAATAAAAGAAATCAAAGAACTGGGCTCTTCATTCGTCACACTCCGTAACAAGCTCTCAGAAGCTATTAATTTCGCTCATGAGATTAGCAATGGTATTCTTGACGCAAAGTATCCACAACTTGGAGAAAACGATGCATTAGGCAAATCAATCAGACAAATACAGCAATCTCTAAGCAAATACAACGAAAAAGAGCAGAAAAACAGATGGATAACCGAAGGTCTAGCGGAATTCGCCGTCATCCTTAGAAATGGAGGCAATGTAGCGGAAGTTTGCGATAATATATTAAGAAAACTCATCAAAAAGATCGAGGCGAATCAAGCTATCATTTTCATAGCTGAAGAAAGAGGAGGGGAGACTTTATTGACGGAAAAAGCTACCTACGCTTATAGCCGAAAGAAATTCCATACAGAAACAATCACTTTAAAACCCGGAGAAGGACTAATAGGACAGATTTATCTTGAAAAAAGGACAGCAATCTATAATGAAATCCCGGAAGAATATGTTAAAATAACCTCTGGGCTTGGAGAATCTACAGCCAGAAACGTGTATATCATCCCTTTGATTTTCAATGATCATGTATACGGTGTGCTGGAAATCGCAACATTCGACCCAATAGAAGAGCATAAACTGGATTTCATAGATAAATTATCCGAAGCGATAGCATCCACCATATCAATGATTCAAACCAATGATCAGACTCGTCGCATGCTCGATGAAACTAAAGTTCAATCCGAAGAGCTTAGGTCTCAAGAGGAGGAGCTAAGACAAAATCTGGAAGAGTTATCCGCCACTCAGGAAGAAAATGACCGACAAAAAAGAGCATACGAAGAAGAAATAGCTCTATTGAAAAAAGAGATTAAGGAATTAAAAATGCCAGTCTAATTACAAAGAGCCACCCATCAAAGGTGGCTCTTTGTAACTTTCGAATATCAAATCATTAAGCAGTCGCAACTGTCTTTTTATCTGTCACAAAAACGATATAACATATTGACGCAATAACCATCAAATAAGGGTAGTATAAGCTCTTCATTATATCAAATGGTCCAACACCCGCAATTCCTACCAAACTAACCGCAGTCAATATCTGAGCGCCATATGGTATAGCTCCCTGCGTAAAGCAGGAAAATGTGTCTAATAAACTAGCGGATCTCGCTGGGCTAATTTCAAATTTTTGAGCGATTTCTTTAGCCAACGGACCAGCAATCACAATAGCGATCGTATTATTTGCCGTGCATATATTCACCAAACTTACCAATGCCGCAATACCGAATTCAGCGCTCTTTTTGCTATTTAATCTCTTTACCGTAAAATCCAATAAATATTGAATTCCGCCATTGATACGAATCAACTCAACCATACCGCCTATGATCATGCATATGATTATCAACTCACCCATTCCTGAAATACCAGTGTTAGCAGCTTGCAAGATAGTCACTATAGTCAAATCTCCAGTCAATAATCCAACTACACTAGCGATTACTATACCCAAAGACAATACAGCAAACACATTCAAGCCTGACAATGCCAAACCTAATATAGCAAGGTATGGAAACACTTTGACATAATCAACACTTTCAGGAACCTGCAAATAGGTATCTCCGTGTTGAAAAACAGAATACAAAACTATTGTCGCAACAGCGGCAGGCAAAACAATTTTAAAATTCATCTTGAATTTATCACGCATTTTTGCTCCTTGTGTTCTGCTCGCCGCTATGGTCGTATCTGAAATCATCGATAAATTGTCTCCAAACATAGCTCCTCCAATAATAGCGCTAAGCACCAATGGAGCTTCAATCGTGGATTTTGACGCTATGTCAGCGGCTAAAGGAGCAAGAGCGGCTATTGTTCCCACAGAGGTTCCTATCGAAACAGAGATAAAGCATGCGATTATAAACACACCAGCAACCAACAAATTCCCAGGAAGTATAGACAAGCCCATATTCACAGTCGCGTCAATAGCTCCTGACGCTTTTGCAATCTTGCCAAAAGCTCCCGCTAAGATAAATATCAAGGTCATTAACATTATGTCCTTTCCTCCAGCACCTTTGGCGTATGCTTCAAACCTTTCGCCTAAAGGCATAAAGCCACTTTGCCAAAAAGCCACAGCAGCGGCAACTAAGAAACAAACAATTGCGGGAATAGAATAGAAGTCGGCATTCAACAGCGAACCTCCAAGATAGAGAATAATAAAAACCAATAATGGTAGCAAGGCCTTAAAATTGGCTTTTGGAGATTGAGACATAATATATTTTTAAAGATTGTAATTTAACCTGATTATGTAACGGACAAAAGTATCCGATGAATCTCTAAAAACACAATTTAAATTATTGAAAAACAGTCAAATGATAAAATCTATTGTTTAAATGAATTCGACTATTGTTTTATTAAAAAAATCATTTGACTCCACGGTTATCATATTTTCATAAGTTTAGAAATCGAATTTCATTGAAAAATTTGAAAAACCTTAAATCTAATCACAATATATTTAATATACAACAAATAACTCTCAAAAAAACATCAACCCATGAATAAATAAGTAAGCGAATAAACGAAGCTACAGTGTTTAATTATGTTAAATTAAATAGCTCCGTTTATTTAAATATTCTTGATTTATTACGCTTTACAGCTTTCTTGAATTTTGCTTTCAACAGTTTCAGTTACTTGCACCAAAATATTGAATGCATTTTCAGCCATCGTATTTTCTTGGTCAAGAGTAGGGTTTATCTCAACCATTTCCCAACAGACTACTTTATCATTAGCAACCAACTGCCTGTTAATATCTCTAGCTTCCTCAACACTCAATCCATCAATAACAGGTGTACCTGTTCCAGCTGATATTCTTGAATCCATG
This sequence comes from Aureibacter tunicatorum, assembly GCF_036492635.1. Lineage (GTDB taxonomy): Bacteria > Bacteroidota > Bacteroidia > Cytophagales > Cyclobacteriaceae > Aureibacter > Aureibacter tunicatorum. The sequence continues at coordinate 537,328 of NZ_AP025306.1, read as the reverse complement.
CTATCAACATCAAACGATACGTAAATGATATCGCAATTCTTAAGCAAGTCCAAAGCTTCTTGAGCAGCATTAACAGCACCCATTTCTTTTACTTCGCTAACTTTGATATTTCGAATCCCATACTTTTCTATCAGACGATCTTCCGGATCCTCAGTATCTCTAACACCTATAAATACGATGTCATCCATTTCAACCTTTGGTCCATCAATCCCTATGTTCTTTATATCTTCCCAAAGCTCTTTTGTTTGCTCCTTAGGCTCGTTAATCTGTTGCTCCAGATTATCAATGCCTGCAACCATAGCAAGCGGCATCCCGTGCATATTCCCACTTGGCGTAGTATAAGGAGTATGCAAATCACCATGAGCATCAATCCAAATTACTCCCAGTCTTTTGCCCGGGTTTGCTTTCTTAATTCCAGAAATTGTTCCCGCAGCGGTAGAATGATCTCCAGCTAATACTAATGGAAAATTTTCTTCGGACAATTCTTCAGCGACAGAATCCGAAACATTTGTCAAGACATTTTTCACGCCATTGATTCTCTTTGCATAAGGATAGGGATTTTCATCCAAAAGAAGTTCATTTTCTGTCTCAACTTCAGCTACCTCTTTATCAAAAAAGAATTTAGACTTAGCATTCAGTGATGCCACAACTAGAGCTTGGTAGCCCATTGAAGCACCTCGCGTACCCGCGGCAATTTCCGAAGGCACCGAAATTAGTTTCAGTGATTTAGTTTTCATATGACTATCGATATATTAATACAATTAAGAACTTGAGAACTTCAAGCTGAGATATAGGTATGGTATAGCAGAATTGATTATCGCTTATGAAAAAGCCAATAGGTGTGAGGGCTTAAAAGTATCAGTAAAACCTTTAAGCAAAAATATGTTGGCAATTCTATTTATTATGTTGTCTACCATATATAGGCTAAAATAACAACATTTCTCTAATTAACCAAAATTGCTTCGATCTAGTAGACTTGTCTAAAAATTGAGAAACAATATTCCAAAGAACAAATTATATATTCAAGTCCCTCAGACTAGGGGCATAAGCTCACATTATAAATAAAAAAACATGTCTAATTTATCCAAAAATCAGCATTACCTAATTGAAAAAGTTTCCCTTGCAACCAAAAATTATATATTAAACAAAGACCCATTATCAATACTAGAAAAGCATTTTGAAGACAATATTGAAATAGGGGAGAGTATTGAGGAGTCCATTTCACTAGATATTCATAATGGATATGGTATAACCATAGGCAAAGAAGCCTATACCTATTGGGCGTCTTTAAGAGGCTATTGGAAAGTCACAAGTCCACTGCAAGGCAGATGGTCAATAAAAGTTATAGATACTATTAGTGGTCAAAGTCTATTTGAAGGAAGTGGTATTGCATCGCAAACAGAAGTTCCTTTTTTCTTTAAAACAGGCTTTAAAACTCAGCTTAAAGTGGAAACTGCTTGGAGCGAATCCGACTCTGCGACTCTTAATTTGCATGTAAAATGCTCATTCTGATATAAATTTCAAAAGACACTGCACTTTTTTTCAACATAATAGGTATATGAATTAAATATATAATTAAATACTCCATAAAAATCAGCATTAATCAATTAAAATAATTTTATTTTTCTTTTTTAATAGCATATTTGTTATTTATTTTATGGGTATGAAAACTAGAGACTTAATATTAGACACCGCACTAAAGCTATTTAACAAATCGGGACTAGACAATGTCTCGCTTAGACAAATTGCGCGACAAGCTGGATTAAGTCAAAGCAATGTTACATATCATTTCAAACATCCATATGATATTTTCAAAGAGCTCTTCGCTCAATTCAAAGAAAAAATCATGGGTGTATTCAACGGAATAGAGAAAAAGCATATCAACTTGCTACTCTACATTCACATCATTTCAAAAGCATCGCTTGTGCAGCAGAAGTATGCATTTATTATGCACAATATCATTCAAATGAATCAATATGATTCTGAATTCAAAAAAAATGTGTACAAGTTTATTGACAACATCTATTCAAAAATCAATTTCATTTTCATTCAATTAGAGAAAAAATCTATTATCAGCAAATCTATACATGATAAAAAAGGCACCTTATTATCTCTTAGATGGCTTGTGCTTTGGAAATATTCACTTTCTCACAAATCTATAATTGCAAAAGATGACTACACTTTCATCTTTCAAATAAAGAACTTATGCTTTGTGATATACCCACTATTGAGTTCCAAATCAAAAGAAGCATTTGACATATTGTATCAAAATTATGAACCCATTTTCATCAATGAATACAGGATACAAAATGAAAAAACGTAAATGGAATTATCTGAAACTAAAAGTAAAATAATCGAAACCGCTATAAAACTTTATCATCAAAATGGAATCAACAATGTAAGTATTGAAGAAATTGCATTAGCTTCAGAAATAAGCAAGGGTAATTTCACATATCATTATGCCACTAAATCCGAGTTGATAGACGCTATATTAAGCAGCTACTGTTTTGAACTCATTAGTGTATTTGATAATATTGACAGCAATGCAATAGATTTAAAATACTATAAATTTGTTATCGACAGTATATGCGAATTACAAAAAAAATATGAATTTCTGCTTTATAATATTTTCCAAATTCTACAAGAAAGCAAACGTGGCAATGATATCTTTAACAATACGATAAAAAAGCTATATCCTTTCGGATTTAAAATTCTAAATGAATTGAACAAGGCAGGCGATATCCGTTCATGCGACTCAAAAGAAGAAATGAAAAGTTTAATTGACCAATATGTGATTCTTACCAACTATGGAATTCATATGTTCTCAAGCGATCAAAACCCCTTGGAAATGCATCAACAAACCATGGCAAGCATCATTACTCCTTATTTGACAAAAGAAGGAGATAAAAAGTATAAAAATTTCTATTGCTAGAAAAAAGGAAAGGGGACAAATTGTCCCCTTTCCTTTACAAAATTTCTTAATTTTCTTAGTCCAAATATGCCAATAAAGTTCTAGCTGTCTTCTTGAACTTTTCAATTTGACTAGAAGAAATTTCTTCTTGATTATAAAGAGGAATCAACGAATCCCTTAATTGCTGAACCATCCCCTTCCTCACCAAAAACTCTTCCTTAACTTCAACACTTAGGTCTTCAGTTGGCTTCTTTTCTACAACCGATTTGATATCATCAACTTTATCAATTTTGAGAGCCCCTTCAACCTTTGATAATTTTTGAACATCCGTCTTGTTAACCTTAACCTTGCGTTGAAGAATATCCTGCTTCATTTGAGGATTGGACTCGGCAATTTTTCGCAGACCTTTCGCAAATTGCTCATCTCTCTTAATCGTTTTAGCAGACACATTCAACTTTTCAGCTAGCTTCTCAGCTGTTTTTTTAGCTTCGGGGTCATTTTGTCCTCTTAGCTCAGTATATTGATTGGCTCCTGTACCTCCTGGCTTTTTCTTCTCTCTCTCATAATACAAGCCTCTTAATTCGCTAGACTGCTCTGGCGTTAAATTTCTTCTTCCTAATTGATTCAAAATCATCCAATCCTTCACCTCTTCAATATTCTCGAATGGAAGAATTTTAAGCTTAAAGTCCTGGTCAACACCCTCGGATTTTAATTTTTGAATGATAGAATATCTATTATGTCCATCTATTAGGACTTGGTCATCATCCCTTTTCCAAATAACCAATGGGTCACGCACTCCTTCCTTTCGAATATTCTCCTCCAATTGAGCTCTTTCTTCATCAGTGGGAGTGGGAATGAATTGTTTTAATTCTTCTAAGACTTTCAATTGCTGATCAAATTGCTTGATCACATTGCTATTCGCTCTGAGCTTTTTTTTAGTATTGATGGAAAAGGTGCCTCTTTTAGCCATTCATTACCTCCTTGGCTAATGACGCATAATCCAAGGCTGCATTGCTTGAAGGAGCATGATCGAAAATTGACAATCCCAAAGTTGAAGCTTCAGGGAAATGTTTATAGTTACGTATCACAGTCTCAAAAACTGGTTGATGATTATCTCTAATACTCTCTTCCAAATCTTTTCCAACAACCAAGCCTCTTTGCTTAGTTATCAAAACTCCCAACAACTTGATATCGTCATTCACATCCTGAACTTCAGATATAGCATCTCTCACAGTTTGCAACCCGCCAGCGGCCATGCCTTCAGGCTCAACAGGTATGATTACATCTGTAGATGCATTCAAAGCATTCAAAGTGAAAAAGCCTAGGGATGGAGGACAATCAATCAAAACAAAATCATATGACTCTGTAATACTCTTCAATGCCTTTTTAAGTTTTATATAGGCTTTGATACTGTTCGAAAATTCCTTTTCAGCGGCAGCCAATTCTAAATTACCAGCTACGATATGCAAATTTTCTTTGATAAAAAAAGGCTCAATCGACTGATCATCCATAATAACATCCACGATGTCTTGATCAAGCTCATCAAAAGGAATCCCCAAATGATCTGACAAATTAGCCTGAGGATCAAAATCTACTAAAAGAATTTTCTTGTCTAAGTTAGCGAGAGCGGCGCCTAAATTTGCCGTAGTGGTCGTCTTGCCTACACCACCCTTATGATTTATTATACTTATTATTTTGGTCATGGTCTACTATTAAAAATATTCGTGAAATCGTTTCAAAAGGCCACTTTTAACAAATATAAAAATAAATTAAACGCACAGTTCTCCAAATAAAGAAAACTAAATATAATTTTTGACGCCAAATTTGCGTTAATGATAAAAATGACAAAACCGTAATATGATACTACTCGAAGTCCTGGAAACAAAAGAATTTTATGTAATCGCCAGTCACACAATGGCTGTATTTGTTGTTTGCGCTATAGCAATCGTTTCATGGAAATATATAGAAGGCAGGTAAAGACTTGCATCTATGAAACACAAGCCTTTTAAAATTTATTTAAGAGCTGATTTTATCTCTTCCCACTGGTGGTCTTTAACACTATTGTAGTCAAAAATCGAAATTCCTTTTGCTCCGTTTTCCTCGGCAATTTCTAAAGCTTTCTTTAGCTCTCCTTTTTCAGAAAACGCAGGAATAAACATCCCCCCAAAGACATCACCATCGACAGTCTCTACGCCTTCTTTAAGCTGCTCACCAACCCAATCAAGTTCAGCATTATAGAAATTATGATAAACCATAGGAAAATAAAAATCTAGTTTCCATTTCCCCCAATCCTGATATACCATTTCTCTTGACATCGAAGGGGAGGGGAAGACTGCGGACGAAATCAACTTTCCTCTATTATGCGCCAATGTGGTCAACTCATCAACAACTTCTGTCACTTGATCAAACCTAAACTGCAACCACTGCTGATCATTCTCTGGATTTTCCAAAGTTAAAGGATCTATTCCGTATTCGCTTTTATATTTTTCAACCAAGTATGGGTGATAGCCATAATCCCATTCTGGATACGCCTTATCTTGATTGATATCATATTTTGGTTGCAATGTAGTTGGTAAAATGACATCCACATATCGAATATAGTCAAGGTGAATTCCATCAAGTTCTTCTATCGAAGCATAATCTTCCACCAGTTCTTTCAAGAAATCTTTTACACCGGGAATAGCAGGACACATAAATTTATAATAATCAACATAAGCTTTTTTATCCTCTATAGATTCTCCATTTTGATTAACACTCAACCATTCCGGATGCTTTTCAGCCAAATCAGGTCTATTCATACCCCACATCCATGCATGAAGACTTAATGAAAATTCTTTTGTCAAAGGAGCTATATTTCTCACCTGCTCAGGCGACCCTCCAAATAAAATACCTTCTATACCTGAGTCTGATATTTTAGTAAGCACATCTCTCCACTCTTTTTCAGATCGATTATCATTAGCATGTACCCAAATCCAAGAGTTCGGACTCTCGCTTTCTTGAATACTTTTACCTAAAACCGCATGCACGCCTACAATTAAGCATGATAGCAAAAAAAATAAAATTAACTTTTTCATATTGAAAATAATAAAGGATTTATCTGTGAAATTAAAATTCATCATTTAGAAGCATCAGACCAAAGTCTTGAAGTGTAGTCTATTTTCCATAATTTCCCGGATGGGCCTTTAGACGATATTAGAAAATAACTGGAAGTGGATTCCAACACATAATCAGTTTCGTCAATATTGTCATCGATCAATTTCAAAGCTGACGCATAACTGCCATTTTGTTTTCTATAAGCTTGTTGCAAATGAAACAATCTAACCAAGTCCAGTTTGAAGAAGTAATCCTCATCTTCAATGAACTTCACATCACTATCATGTGAACTCTTATCAGCGAACTGCACATAACCCCAAGTCTCTGGATTATGCATAGCCACAACACCTTGAGGAGACCAAACCCAATTGCGTTCAGGTAATAGATCTCCATTGTTATTTCTAAGTTTTTTGTATTCGCCATTGACAATTTCAGTATCCCATTGCACTCTTGAGAAGTTTACTCTCCATTGATCTCCATCAACAGGGACCTTGTCATCAAGGACATTAAAAGACATGCTCTTCCAAGGAATCGCTACTTCAACAGTCCACTTTTCATCCTCATCAGCAGGCTCGTTCAAAGTTCCATAAATCTTCACTGCCGATTTCAATCCATCAATGTTCCATCCATTGATGGCTGGTCCGCCAGCTCTGTAAGGTTTAGCCATAAGCAAATCCCAAACCGTATTAAGAGCGTTTACTTCATACTCAAAGTAATTCAGGTTGTCGCCATCAGGATCAATAAAAATCTCAAAATCATTGTCATAATAAATAATTGAATCACGCTTCTCAATATTAGCCCAAATATGTTTTTCTTCAAGCTCAGCTGCAAAGTAGAAGTATTTCTCATCCCAAAGCATTTTCACACGGGTATTGAAATAAGGCAAAGGCATATCCGGACCTTCAATATCTATAAAATCATCCGTCCAAGGAGCATTCTCCCATGCGGGATCAGTTATATTTCCATCAATATTAGGAGCTGTTTCCGCCTTATAACAAATATATGTTTTGGGCTTTTCGTTTAGCTTTGTAATTTGCCCATTAGCATACAGATTCGATAACAGTAGCAAAAACGCCATTAAAAAAAATTCTTTTCTCATGAGAGTTATACTTGAAAATTCACGTGAAACAAAATTTACGGAACAAAAAAGAAACATTGTATTTGATCCATTTTAAGAACGAAACCTCACAAAAAATAGTGCAAAAAAAAAGAGGATGTTTCAAACATCCTCTTTAATTATTCATATAAAATTATCAACCTCTATACAACCTGGCCTGCTGACTGATAATTCTTAATCTCATTTTCAAGATCTATAATTCTTTGCTCATTCTCTTCTTTTATTCTCTGCATTTCCTCTTGGGTAGCTGTCATCTCTTCCATATTCTGTCTCAACTCTTCTTCCTGCTGTCTCAACTGCTCCGACTGATCTTGTGTTTCTTCAAGCAACCTGCGTGTTTGTTCATTTATTTGACTATTTGCCACATAGCTTCCTATCATCTGAGAAGCTTCTTTCAAAAAGTCTTTGGCAAATTCATCATACTCTTCAAATGAAGCCAATTCAATAATAGCTCTAACCTCGTCATTGTGTTGCATTGTTGCAAGAACTAAACTTTTTGGAGTGGAATCACCAAGGCCAGAAGTTATCTTCACAAAATTCTCAGGCACATCAGTCATATAAATCAAGTCTCTCTCAAGATAGATTTGGCCGATCAACCCTTCTCCCGGAGCGAAGGACATGCCCATATATTTTTTTCTGTCATAAGCATAGCAAGCGCTAAGGTCAATGCTAAGCCCTTCATCCCTTTTATTGACCAGATAAATAGCTCCTTGATTAGCTCCTAAAAACTTAATTATTGTCGACAGTAACTCATCTTTAACATCGTCCAAGAGAGTTCCAGGTTTCAATATTCTCGAGACCTTATTTATTCCTTCAGCTTTCCATTCTCTTTTCTTGTCAGCTTTTTGTTTTATTTTCAACTCCTCAATGTAAGTTTCCATACTTTGAGAATTAGATGCTAATTCATTGTTCTTTTTCTCCATTTCAGACAATAATTCAGCATTTTCATCACCAACGGTCTCACTAATCCATCTTATACAAAATGATGCTATCAAAAGAATAAAGATCGAAATTACAAATGAAATATAATTCATATTCGCTGTCTGAAAGAAATCCACTCCCTTTAAATCAGACTTGAACAATGTGTCTATATGAGAAAGTTGAATAAAGACAGGCAACAAACAAATTATATTCGCGGATATGAGCTGAGTTCTTTCCTTTAAACTCAAAAACACCCACGGCATCACCAATAAAGACATTACTACTATAAAAATGGACATTGTAAAAGGTCTTCCCATTTCTAATAACTTGAAATGAAAAACAGAACCTCCAAGCACTCCAGCTACAGACAGCACAAACCTTGCAGTTAAATTATCATTTCCTTTATTCAAGAATATTACTCCCAAGTAAGCCAATAAAGTCAAACTAGGGTAGGTGAAAAGTATTGGCGAAGCTTGGTAACCAGTGATCACAAATGGGATACAGAAAATTGCTATCAAAAATGCAGCTCCATTGCTTAGTCGGTAGTTGTTAATTTGGACCTTGCCAAAATCATCTTTTACACCAGCGTTTAAAATGCGATTAACTAAGTTCATAAAAAAAGAGTAAAATCAATTCATCAATAATAATTGTACAATACAAATGGATAATTTTTGTAAATGTAACTTTTTTATAGAAAATAAATCACAATAAAATCAATAAAATGAAATTTCACACCTAAAAAACAAAATTAACTGATTATTATACAATTTACTCAATGTAAGATTTATGTAATTTTTCTATTTATTTTATACATATTATCAATACCTATACAATTGTAAATAATTTTTATTATTAATTATCCTGCAAAAATATTTGTTTATTGAGACAATTAAATATATTTGTAACAACAAACATAAAAAGCGCTTATATTAAAATATTGTCGACATTTTTGAACTAATCAAATACAATATTAAGTGATTCCTGACGAGGAAGAATATTATTACAAATTTTAAACTCTATAAGTAAACTATTTGCTCTTAGAGAATTTTTTCTAACTTTTTATGAACAAAACAACACAAAATAACCTAACAACTAAAGAGCCTATAGCATTAGTCGGAATTGGCTGTAAATTTCCGGGAAATGTTAATGGACCTAGTCAATTTTGGGATGCCTTAAAAAATGGAGAAAACGGCATTTCAGAAGTTCCAAGTGATAGGTGGGATATCAAATCATATTACAATCCTGATCCCAATCGCGCAGGAAAAATCAAGTCTTTCAAAGGCGGCTTCATTGATGATATCAAAGAATTTGATGCGGAGTTCTATGGTATTTACCCAAAAGAAGCTGACCGAATAGACCCTCAGCAAAGATTGCTTTTGCAAGCCTCATTTGAAGCAATGGAAGATGCCGGAGCAAAACTAGAGGATATGAAAGGAAGCAAAACCAGTGTATTCATGGGCGTATTCATGAATGATTATTGGGATATACAAGCTTCCAGCGAACAAAAAGATAAAATCAGCGCGCATGTGCCTATGGGGGTTTCCTTAACCTCTATAGCCAATAGGCTTTCTTATGTTTACGACTTAAAAGGGCCCAGCGTAACACTTGACACTGCCTGCTCATCATCATTAGTGGGAGTTCACTTAGCTTGCAACAGTATTTGGAATGGAGAAGCTGAACAAGCGCTTGCGGGGGGTGTAAACCTCATTCTAAGGCCTGAGTCATCTATCATGATGTCCAAAGGAAACTTTCTATGTCCTGATGGATATTGCAAACCGTTTTCATCTAAAGCAAATGGATATGTTCGAAGCGAAGGGGCTGGAGTTGTTTTATTAATGCCTCTTTCCAAAGCTATTGAAAATGGCTACAACATTTATGCGACAATCAAAGGGTCTGCGGTAAATTCCGACGGATATACAGAAGATGGCTTTACAGTGCCAAGTCCAGATAGTCAAGCCGTTATGCTTAATGATGCTTGCGAAGCGGCTGGAGTTTCTCCTTTGGATGTCCAATATGTAGAGGCTCATGGCACAGGAACACCAGTGGGTGATCCAATAGAGACTAAAGCTTTTTCAATGGTGTTTGGCAAGGAAAGAGCAAAAAATGATCCACTTATAATAGGCTCCGTAAAAAGTAATATCGGCCACTTGGAAGCTGCGGCAGGTATAGCTGGTTTAATCAAAGCCTCATTATGTGTTAAAAACAAGCAAATCCCTCAAATCCTGCATTTTGACAATCCAAATCCAAATATTCCTTTTAGTGACTATAACCTAAAAGTGGCTGACAGGCTACTGGATTTTCCTCACCAAGACAAAAAACTGCTCGTGGGTGTAAACTCATTTGGCGCAGGGGGGACAAATGCCCACGTGGTATTGGAAGAATTCATTCCTGAAGTAAAAGATTCAAATACTTTAAACAATATAAAAGACGTTTCAATCTTTTCTATTAGCGGCCAAACAGCACAAGCACTGAATGCTAATATCCTTCAGTATATTGATTTCATTGAATCCAGTGAATTATCTCTTGAAGAAATTTGCAAGTCTACGCTCAAGCACCGATCCAACCTCAACCATAAATTTGCAGCTTCTGTGCGCAATAAAACGGAACTCATTGACGCCTTAAATGCTTACTTGGAAGGTGAAAATAGACCGGGAATCATTGCTCAACAAGAAGTGAGTGACTTTATACCTAAAGTTGGCTTCATATACTCAGGTCAAGGGCCTCAGTGGTTTGCCATGGGCAGACAGTTGATTGAAAACGATGAGAAATTCAAGAATATCATTTTAAAAATTGAATCGTATTTCTCCGAAATCGCTAATTGGTCGCTATTGGAAGAAATGCTAAAAAGCGAAGAAGATTCAAAAATTAGTGATACTCGCATTGCGCAACCTGCCATCATGGCGATCCAAATAGCTCTTACAGAACTATGGAAAAGAAATGGCATCATGCCGGAGGGGGTTGTCGGACACTCAATAGGTGAAGTCGCAGCAGCTTATGCATCTGGCTCATTGACTTTGAAGCAAGCTGTTCAAGTTATCTACCACAGAAGCCGTGGACAAAACAAAGCTAGCGGAAAAGGAAAAATGCTTGCTGTCGGCAAGGACCTAGAATTTTGCCTTGAAGCCATCAAAGGTCATGAAGACCGCGTTTCAATTGGCGCTATCAATGGACCTGAAATGATTACCCTTTCTGGAGATACAGAACCTTTGGAGGAAATCGCAGCTAAACTTGACAAGCAGGATATTTTCCATAGATTCCTAAGAGTCACTGTGCCTTTCCATAGCCATCATATGGAAGAGCTGAAAGATGAATTGATAGATTCTTTGAGTGATCTAATTCCAGCTAAAGCAACGCTTCCACTTTACTCTACGGTTACTGGAAAACTTGAAAATGGGAAACATCTAATAAGCGAATATTGGTATGCTAATGTAAGGGAAGCTGTCTATTTTTCACAAGCTCTTGAGGAAATGATCAAAGATGGTTTCAATACCTTCATTGAAATCGCTCCTCATCCAGTATTAGCGGCAGGCGCGGAGCAATTACTTAATAAAATGGACAAAAAAGGCGTCTTGCTTCCTTCTATTAGAAGAAAAGAGGACGAAGCTGTCATTTTCAATCGCTCTTTAGCTCACTTAAGCCAACTTGGCGTAACCCTTGACTTGGAAAAAATATTTCCAAATGTTAAAACGACAATCGATCTTCCAAAATATGCTTGGCAAAAACAAACATATTGGTTCGAAACTCGAGAACACGAAGATCAAAGAATTGGAAGAAGGCAACATCCTTACCTCAAAAGAGAAATCAAATCAAGTGTTCATGCCAACAACTTGACATGGGAAGTTGAGCTTGACAAGGAAGTTCATCCATTTATTGAAGATCATAAAGTAGACGGCGTAATCATTTTCCCTGGAACGGGACACTTGGAAATAGCTAGAGCTGCCGCAGAAGCCTCTTTTGGTGAAAAATTCGCATTTCTAGAAAATGTAAATTTCGAATCCGCTCTATTTCTGCCAGACGAAGGCGATATTCCGCATATCAGATTGGAAGTTTCTTCTGAAGAAGGAAAATACTGGATCACAACACAAGAAAAAAATGCTGCGGATAAAAACGTTTGGACCAAGCATTCCAATGGCAAGATTAACTACATCGGAGACGAGTTTAATCGCAATTACGCAGAATTAAACGATATCAAGGGGAGAGTAAGGTACAGAAAACCGATCACTCCTATGTACAAGGAGTTAAAGTCAGGCGGTCTTTACTATGGCGATACTTTCAAAGCTGTCACAGGACTTTGGACTGCTGATGGGGAAGTATTGAGTGAGGTAAGTTTGCATAATTCTTTGGATTATGGCATCGAGCAATACGGAATACATCCAGCGATTCTAGACGCTTGCTTGCATACTATATTCGCCGCTAAACAAAGTACAGAGGAAGAAAAACGAGGGATTTACCTGCCTGTCCATATCGATAGGTTCAAAATGTTCGATCAACCGGGCACAAAAAAGGTATGGAGTTATGTTAAAGTCAAAGAAGCCAGCAATGACTACTTGAAAGGCGACTATATAATCTTTAACGATGAAGGCCAAATAATTGCAGAAATACAAGGTCTAGATTGTAAATACATTCAAGGATCTCGTGGAGAATCGAAATACGATGCATACAAAGGCTGTTATGAATATGAGTGGATTCAATCTTCAGGATTGGAAGAGATGGAAGCTTCAGAGAACAAGCATGTGTTGATCTTTGGAGACAACCTATCTAAATCGGATTCGCTTCGCAATGAATTATCAAGCAAAGGGGCCAAAGTGTCCTCTATCCTCGATATCAATTCAGCGGAATCCATTGATAGACATATAAAATTTGTCGATTTCAGCAATGATGAAGCAATAAAAGAAGCGCTTGGACAGATTATCAATGCGCAAAAAATTGATCAGATCATCATTCTGCCATCACTAGACGCTGGCTTTGATGAAAATATGGCTGCGCTTGATTTAGACTCACAACAGTCTAAGATGTCCATGAAAGTCATTTCAATTTTGAAAGTCATCTCCGAGCAGAATATAACGCCGAAAACATGGATACTTTCAACTGGTAATGAAATCGTAACCGGCGAAGAGACAGAAATCAACTTGCCACTAGCAGGTCTTTACGGTATTGGTAGGGTAATGATCAATGAATATCCTCAAGTTCCTGTTCAAATCGTTGATATGCCTCAGAGCATAGAAGAAGAGGATTGGCTGGCATTGACAGATACATTATTCTGGAAAAACAATAAAATAAAAGAAAAAGAATTCGCGATTAGAAACGGCGAACTATTCTTTAGAAGGCTTAATCCTGTCAACGGTGAAACCGTTGAAATGGAATTGGGTGCCAAGAATGTATCATCAACAGGAAATCCATACAGAGCGGAAGTCCAAGACAAGGGAATCTTGGACTCTATGAGAATGAGAGAATTTAAGCCGCAAACCATAGAAGCCAATGATGTGGAAATTGAAGTGAAAGCTGTCGGGTTGAACTTCAAAGATGTCATGAATAGCATGAGCATGCTGGAAGATGAAGCGGTTGAAGGCGGTGTCGCAGGAAAAACCCTTGGTCTGGAATGCTCTGGTATTGTTAAAACTGTTGGTGAAAATGTCACTGAATTCAAATCAGGAGATGAAGTTATCGCTTGGACAGCTCACGGTTTGGCAGGCCTTACAACCACATCAAAGCATTGTGTAGTTAAAAAGCCGGAGAACATCAGTTTTAAAGAAGCGGCATCTTTAACAGTAGTTTTCCTTACCGCTCATTATTCTCTGAACTACCTTGGAAGAATGCGCAAGGGAGACAGGGTTCTTATACACGCGGCATCAGGCGGAGTCGGTATTGCTGCGATTCAATTAGCTCAACTTGTAGGAGCAGAAGTATATGCCACAGCAGGTAGTGAAGAAAAAAGAGAATTCGTCAGAAACATGGGCGTGAAATTCGTCTATGATTCAAGAAGCCTTCATTTCTATGACAATATCATGAAGGACACAAATGGAGAAGGCGTTGATATAGTTCTTAATTCTTTGCCGGGCAAATACTTGACGCAAAGTATGAGATGCCTAAGATCATTTGGTAGATTCATTGAAATAGGAAAAGCTGACATTTATGATGATGCGATGCTATCATTGAAAAAGTTCGGCCAAAATATTTCATTTCATGCTGTTGACCTTGACAGGCTCATGTTGCAAAGACCTCAGCTTGGACAGGATCTATATCTTGAAATAGCATCGATGTTTGCAAATGGAGAGCTAAAACCACATCCAATCAAGTCATTTCCAATGAGCAAAGCTAGCGAAGCATTGCAATACTTGACAAAGGTGCAGCATATTGGCAAGGTGGTGATCAGCAATGAGAATGATCAAGTGGAAATGCTACCTACAAATCAAATCCATTTTGACTCAGAATTCACTTACGTAGTAACGGGAGGGGCGAGTGGCTTTGGTCTTGAATTGGCGAAATGGCTAGTGGATGAAGGAGCTCGAAATCTAGTATTGATCAGTAGAAGTGGAGCCAAGTCTGACTATGACAAAGAGGTAATAGCCAATATGGAGCAACTTGGAGCTAAAATTAGCTTGCCAAAAGTCGATATTACAGATGAGCAAGCTATTGCAGATCTATTCCAAAATCTTCCAAACGAAGGATTCCCTCAAGTAAAAGGAATCATCCATAGCGCGGCGGTATTGGCTGATTCAACTATCGCAAACCTTACGGAAGAACGATTCAAGCAAGTTTTCAATCCAAAAGTATTGGGCGCATGGAACCTGCACAAAGCCTCGGAAGGGCAGCCTCTTGACTTCTTCTTGATGCTATCATCTATATCATCAGTATTCGGATTGCCGGGTCAAGCCAACTATTCAGCGGCTAACAACTTCTTGGACAAATTGGCTATCTATCGCCAACAAAAAGGTCTAGCAGGAAATTCGGTGAACATTGGTGTTCTTGGCAACTACGCAGGTATGTCAAGAGATGGAGGCAACGTTCTAAATGTATTGTCCAACCAAGGCTGGGTAATCTTAACGCTTAAGCAAATCAAAGAAAAAATCGCTAAAATCATTCTACAAAATAAATCGGTAAGAATGGCTGCGAATATTGATTGGAAACGCTTTAGAGAATTCTTCATACATTTGAACAATGACGCCAGATTCGCGCATCTGATGAATTCCGACGCTCAGAAGGACGGAGGTTCATCAGCGACATTAAAAGATCAGCTGCTCTCCGATGTGGAAAAAAGCAATGATATCTTAATCGAAAAGCTAACAGAAGCTCTGGCGAAAGTTTTGGGCACATCGCCTGAAAAAATTGATCCAGCGACACCTATTTCAAATTTAGGACTGGATTCATTGATGCTTAATCAGCTTAGAAACTGGATTTTGCAAAAAGTAGAGGTAAACTATCCTTTGATGAAAATAGCAAAAGGTCCAAGCTTGGTTGATCTGTCTGCTGATCTAATTCAATCACTGAATGAAGAAAGCGATGAAGAGTCTGAATCGACCTCAATAGATCCTGCTAATAATTTATCCGATGATGTTGAGATGGTCAATGACTGGTTGCTGCATGTAAAAAATGACAATAGCGAAGCTGCGGAACTAAGAGTCTTCACTTTCCATCCGGTTGGAGCGGGAGCATCTATGTTTGGACAGTTTATGCTCGAGGCGCCTGAAAACACTGATTTCTATTCATTCCAATTGCCTGGAAGAGAAAACAGGGGAGAAGAGAAACCTTACAGCGATATGCAAGAGCTAATTCCAGACATGGCCGAGGTGATCTTGCCGTTGCTTGACAGGCCTTTCGCATTCTTTGGACATAGTTTTGGAGGTATTGTAGCTTTTGAACTTATCAGATATCTAAGAAAGCATCATGGCAAGCACCCTGTTCACTTATTCTGTTCGGGAACTATTGCTCCTCAATTAACGGGAACATGGAAAAATAGGGATGTTATTAGCCAAACTGCTATTCGCTCTGTCTCTGAAGAAAGGTTGTTCAATTTGATGTCGTATATAGACGATGAAGACTTTGTGAGACAAATTCTTCCAGTTATGAGAAACGACATGCCTTTGATCATGAGTTATCCTTATCAAGCAGAAGAACCTTTAACATGTCCGATTACTGTATTCTCCGCAGAAGAAGACGAGGTAGTTCTCGCTTTAGAGATGGCAAAGTGGGAAGCGCAAACGAATGCCGAATTCCGTCAAGAAATCGTACACGGAGATCACTGGTTCTTGAGTAGAAACAAAGATTTTGTTATCCAGGTGCTTACAGAAGAACTGAACAAAACATTCAGCATGGAAGCTCTTGCTTAATTTTTTAATTTTTATCATAAATGTCTTCAATGCATGTTGGAGGCATTTTTCTTTTTTATGAATAACATATATATCGAAGAGTTTCGATGGAATGATCGAAACTATAAAATAGCTTTAGGCATCAGCGATGAAAACAATAATTTCGAAAGCCTCCATGACATTGAAAAAAAAGAGTTAAATGAAAACACTTATGATAAAGAACGGTCAAATGCGTACATAAATTCTAGAATCCTTGCCAAAGAAGCAGCGCATAAAATTGGATTGACAACAAATATAGATGACTTTCATATAGAAAAAGGGATCCTAGGCCAACCTCTACTTAAGGGAATTAATCATGATTATCAAATAAGTATCTCTCATTCAAAAAACATAGCTACGATTCTGCTTTACCCTTCAGAGTTGCTAATGGGAATAGACATTGAACAACAAAGAGACGACCTGCCCAAATTGATTAAAAATGAACTGTCAACTCAAGAAAAATATTCTATTGAAAAACATGCTTTTCCATCACGAAAAGCACTGGAAATTTGGACCGCCAAAGAGGCTCTGGCTAAAACTATTAAAACAGGTTTGTCAATCAGCTCGGTGACACTCGAAACAAAAAACAAAGGATATCGACAGTATACATATCCTCATGCAACAACCTTTAAAGCAATTACACATCATTTGCAACAAAACTACTGCCTGTGCATATGCATGCCAAACATTAATCATTTAAACATATTTAACAACAATATATCTCAATAATCCATTTAAAATGAATTCTTTTTGATTAAGTTTGAAGTTAAACAAAATCAAATAATGAAATTACCAAAAACATTCTTTTTATTATCGCTAATATTTGTTTCTATTCAAAGTTTCGGGCAGCAAAATGAGAATAATCCAGTCTATGACAATGGCATATACATCAACCCTACGCAATTGCTTCTTAAGGAAATAATTCTTAGCTATGAACATTTCCACAAAGACAATTTCTCAGTGGAATACTCATTAGGCTATAAAATAGCAAAATATGATGAAAATACATCTTATCATGGAGATTATATATTCATTGAAAACTCTTACATGCTAGACCCTAATCTTCAAGCTTTATATATCTCAGTAGCGCCTACACTATACTTTATATCCACTCCTCCCAGAAAGTTTTTTCTAGGGTTTGAGGTATTCAATCGCTATTATTGGATGAATGACAAACTATTTCATAATGACGAACAAAATCTTGATTATAGACGTACTCAAAGAAATAATGTCACAGGACTAAAAGTAATTATAGGTACTAACGCTCAAATTAATCTCTCGCATAAACACTTGATAAACGTCAAATTTTATACAGGATTGGGCTTAAGGTACAAAATCGAAACTTACAAGGAAAACTATAACATAAACCCCGAGATCAATATAGGAAGTTTAACTTATAGAGACGATACTTTTGTTCCATCACTGCAACTAGGATTGAAAATTGGCATCGCCAAGAAAAAAGAAATATTATAACGTCCAATGCTCGAAAATCAACCTTATGATTGAAAACATATGATTAATATTATCTGGATGCTATAATTGCATTAAAAAACTATGGAACAAGCATCACTGATTAAAAACCTGGAATACAATGACAACAAACCTGCGGTAAGTCTTCTTTTTGAAAACGAAGTGTCCAAAGAAGTCAGAATTCTCATGAAATCAGGCCAAATTATGAAAGAGCACAAAACCTCTTATCAAATTACTGTAGAACTTTTCGAAGGCAAAATCGAGTTTGGTGTCAATGGAAAAATCAAAGTTATCGAAAAAGGAGATATTCTTTCATTAGCTTCAAATACACCACATGACTTGAGAGCTTTGGAAAACAGCATTATAAGATTAAGCCTTTCAAAAAATGACTTCGTCAATCGCGTAAAAGATGTTGCAAACTCATAAAGCATAAAGCATGCTCACTAAATTATTAGCGAGCATGCTACTTTAATTCCACATTCTAAGTAACTTGCAAGCAAAAAAAATGCACATCATACTAGGAGCAAGCCCCAACCCTGACAGGTATGCGTATCAAGCGACAATTTTGTTGCAATCGTATAACTATAAAGCTTTTCCTGTTGGCATAAAAGACGGAAAAATCGGAGCTGCTAACATCTTGTCACAATTGCCTGAAGGAGAAATCGATACAATAACGCTATATCTAAACCCTTTTCATCAAGAAAAATGGCTGAATGAAATCATAGCGCGCAAACCCAAACGCATAATTTTCAACCCCGGCTCGGAGAATATCAAGTTAGAAATGATAGCCCAAGATCATGGCATCATAACTCAAAGAGCTTGCACATTGGTACTCTTGCGTACTGGACAATATGATCAATACTAAAAAGAAGTATTTCATTAAGATAAATCAACATAATAATGGCAATGATAAGCTTAATCAAACGATATAATTTTGAAAAGCCTAGTTGAGAAAAACGATGCTTTTACAACACGTCGTCTGATGTGGCATTTCCATTGGACTCCACCTTCTTAAGCTCTACATTATCATTGCCTTAAATCTCTTTTAGATTGCCAAACCCTTCTTTTATTTTCTTGAGGCATTTTCCTTGGTTATTCCAAAGTCCATATCGTCCAAAAAACAAAATATTTAAGTCATTCAGCGACTTTCTTTGCTTTAGCGACTAATATTATAGATAAAATAATCAAAACAACGCCTATCAAATGTACTGGCTTAAGCAATTCACCGAAGAAAATCACACCAAGTATTATACTTGTGATTGGCTCCATCGTGCTCAACAAGGAAGCATCTGAAGCTCCTATCAATTGAGCTCCTTTGGCAAATAGCATAATCGCAATAAATGTTGAAACAAATGCTAAGCCGCCCAATGCGAAATACTCTTCTCCACTACTCGGTGTAAAAAATCCACCGTCAAAGTAAGCCCATAAACTCAAAATTATTGAGGAGAATCCAAACATATAGAAATTGATAATCGAAGTCTCCAAATTTCGCAACTTATGATGCGTGATTGAAATAATATAAATCGCGTATGTCACAGCTGAGAGTATTGCCAAAGCCATTCCTTTAAGACTATTGCTTTCAAATGACAATTCGGAAATCAATACAATACCTATCATTGACAAAGCTACTGATGCCGCCTTTCTTAATGTAAACTTGAGTCTAAACAACATTACAGATATCAAAACAGTAAAAGCGGGATAAGCAAAGTGCAAAGCCATGGCCAGGCCCGATGAAACATATTGAAAGCTCATGAACAACATTGAAGTAGTCAAGCACATACCTACCAAAGCGATAATAAAAATCCTAATCAAAGACGATCTGTCAATTCTCAAATCTATCTTCTTACATCTAATCCAGCCCAAAGCTAACAAAGCTCCCAAAAAAAACCTATAAGCTAAAACTGCTTGAGGGGTAGCTCCAGTTGAATAAAGAGTCTTCGCAAAATAAGGCATCAAACCAAACAATACTGATGATAACATCACATAAAACGCTCCGATATTATATTTCTTCTTCATATAAATTACCATATCCATTTTCAAACAGACGCTTCAATTGGATATAAAATTGTATAGAGAAGCTCATTTATTTATTAAAAAGAATTTTCAGCTGAAGCTCATTGAATCACTTTTATTCAACGCATCTTAAATTTTAACTATTTATATAATTTAAGTTTTCAATCATGTGATTTTATCCAAGCAAAAATAAATACACATTGACAACATCATATATATATAATTAAATAAAAATCACATTTTAATACATCTCAATTATTTAAATGCAATTAAATTTACTAAAACTCACAAAAAAAGAAATGTAATTCAATTCAACACCTTATAACTCAATTATAATATATTTGCATACATAAACTCTATGTCAAATAAGACATAATGCTCATTGAAACAAATCCAATAACATTAATAAATGCATGTTGATAGCACGCATTTTACCTTTTCTCAAGAACCTATAGGTTTTATTATAATTTTCAACTTTTAAATTTCAGAACAATGCAAGATTTAACAACAGCAGAATTACTCTCAATCAATGGTGGCGTTACGATCGGCGAAGTATGGGACGGCATCAAAGAATTCTTCGGAGGATTGCTTAATGGGTTCATTGACGGTCTAAGAAGAAGATAATTTTATTTCAAACCATTAAAACTTACAGTCATGCAAGAACTATCAACAGCAGAACTAACGGCTATCAGCGGTGGATCAATCATCGATCAAATCGGATACGCTATCGGCTATGTGCTAGGATTATTCGTAAGAAGTTTATTCTAGTAAAAAGTCGCTTAAGCGTTTTTACAAAAAAGCTGCGAGGTCGGGGACGCCTGAAATCGCAGCCCTAAAACATTCAAACAGTCATTTGGTTATATACTAACCGATTCTCCGAATATTATGCAATGGGCTGTTACGACCAAAAATCCACAACGAAGAACGTCCGTGTGACAAACTCCAGGCGATTTTCTATTGGCAAAATAGCTCCGCAAACTGAATTCCCAATTCAAGCGATGTTTGATAGCGGGCTTATCGCTGAAGAAGCTCAGATATGCCCTTGGGACAAAATAGGAGAAATTGAAAACTACAGGACATTTCCAGTCAGGAAAAATACACCCGTTATCGTTGATTTCAAAGAAACAGCAAACCCTGCCTTCGCGCCAAGCGAAACATGGGTGAAAATCATCTATAATGGCGAAGCATATGCCATCAATGCATCTAAAATGATGGATAAGCCTGGTTGGATGCTTCCCAAAGATTATTATAGCTTTACAAGCATGGTAAGCTGGCTTAAATGGACATGGCTGGAATATCAAAAATCGCCTCTAGCTATCAAAGAATCTCTTCATGAGTACTGCTATAAAAAAGCGAAGTTCAAGCAACAGCTCACAACAGCCTTTGCCCATAGCGAAGCGAAAGCTGCCCCTGAAGACTTTCAAAGAATTTTAGCTAAATGCTTATTAAATCTTGACGTAAAAGAACTCTATTACCAACAGATGCGATCAGGGGAAAAAATATCCGTTGACGCAACACTGCCAAAACTGTTTGCATCCCATGAACAAGGCTACTATCATGTGAGCAATGACAAAAAAGAAGAGCAGGAAGAAGGAAAGAGAAGCAAATTAAAAATTTACTTAAACGCAAGAACTGAATTTCTTGAGCCTATCACGGCCTATCTCTATCAGCATCTTATGAAGGAGCTAAATTTATTGGAGGTCTTCAAAGTAAGCACGGCTCAACAATCCTACTTAGTAAAAGACGTAATCGTACTTTATCCATTACATGACCATGACCTTGATCGTATTTTGTCTGATCTAGAAAGTTTCTTCTCTACGAAAAGCGACAAATGGCTGTTTGAAAGCGTAATGCCCTCAACACAAATACTCATGCCTGGAATATCCTGGGGGGAGGATCCTCTATCTGGATACGATCTCGGGAAAAAAACTCTTCAAGGAGCTTCGGAAGAGAAATGGCAAGCTATCAGAGAAAAAACAAATCCTCTTCACATGACTGGAGCATCTAAAATGATGAAAGCATTCATGTCTCCATTTGCAAGGCCTGAGCTTGAAAGATTATGGGTCGGTCTTCCAGAACATGCTTCTCAAGGCCTGCCAATTGATAGTTTGGAAGAACTCTCACGACTTACCATGAAAGTATACGGCATCAATCTCGAAGATGACATGGAAAGACTGTCAGAAAGTGGAGTTCTAAGAAACCCCAATGGGAGAGCTACAGAACCTCATCATAACTTCAGAAGCTCCAATCAATCCCTAAGAGCATATTTGCTAGCTGAAACGCTTGGAGAAAAAATGCCCGAATCATTTGAAGAGCTTTTCATTAGATACACGCGTAAACTGGAAGACGCAAGAGTAAACCCACAGTCTCCTCATCTCAACACTCATTAATCATTCAAATATTGCGCTTTCGACTTCATCCCATTCACCAAAAGTTCTCTGATTCAATGCAAGCTTTTTTTCCTTGCTCAATGTAAAATATTGATTAACTAAGGTTAATAGTTTTCTTCTCATATGAAGAAAATAACCCAACATCTGATCCCAATAAGATTCAAAAAAAGCGAAAACTTCATCCAACTTGTCCCATTCGTATTCCTTAACACCATGAGCCAAGTGGTATTGTTCCGGAACACCATGCCAAGTTGCATCGACTTGCTCCATCCAAACTTTAGCTAAATTTTGAAAATGGATATCGCCTCTTTTTTCAGCCATGACAAATAAGAAATTGCCCAAAGTAAAGGCCTGTACATAAGCCTCCTCACTTTGCAATTCAGTAAGCAAAATGGGTGTTTTCGTCAAACTCAGTTTAATGCAAGTATTCAAAAATAAATCGTCCAAGCCTGATTGCTTCATACGGTCCATTCCATATGGAATAACATCTTGAAGGGAAAATGAATTCCACTTTGGTATTTTAGGAGGCTCGTAAGATTCTTTAATCGCATCAAAAAGCTTAAGCATTTGGGCATCAGATTGCAACTTTTCCGGATGATAAAGACATCTCCGTATTTCCGCTTCATTTTTCTTCTTGCATGCCATGAATCTTTCATAGCTTTTGCTAACGATATTGGTCGTTTGAGCATCGAATTTACCAACTAATGGCACAAATGATCTTTCATATGATCGATCAGGTATATCGGCGAATTTTGAGAGCCCCGCCAAAGCGGGAATATCAATAAAGCCAATATCTCGTTCCCAATACTCTGGATCCAAATAATCATCCACCTTTATTTGACCAGCGTGTTTTTTCTTCTTCTTTTTGCTTGGTTTGGACTTTAATACTGTACTTGAAGATTCCAACGTTAAACCTTCCATCTCGTCAACAAGATCCATCGAAGATAATGTGCTACAAGATTCTTCCTTAGGTTTATGCTTGGCTGAAAGCTTTGTCTTTGAATCAATGACTAAAGGAATACCCGCTTTTCGCAACCATTGAGAAGAACGCTGCATTACTAAGGCTAGATCGGGTAATTGAGCCGTTTTCTCGTCGGGATAGAAAACCTTATGCAAAGGATCCTCGACAAACACATATCGAGAGGCGTCCCTTGATGGGCTATAGTGAATTTCCGATACGCTCAAACTCACAAATTTATGATTGTCAACAGAAGTCTTCGAATCATAATCTATCGTCAGATGTGGATAATCGGAACCGGATGGCAATAAAATGCCACGCCGTGAAGCGCAATGGTCAAACCTTCTTTTATAATCAGGATTCCTAACGTAAGAAGCATACCATTCATCCGAAGGTATGTCAAGCCGCATGCATTGCAAAGGCATCTTAAAGGAAGGAGGGACTTTGTCGATACTCCTTTCACGCGTATTCGATTTGATATTGGACCTGAGTCCTTTTATGTATTGAAAATCCCTCATCTACTGCACAAGTAAACAAAGCATCTCACATCTTGTTACAGCTTAGCTCTGTCTAAAATGCTTCCGTCACCGAAAAATAAAATGCTCGATCGCCATTAGGTCCGAAGCCCATATCCGCTCTAAAATTGATTTTATCATTAGGCAATAACTGAAAACGCCCTCCAAAACCATATACGGTTTTGATATCATTGAACAGATTATGATCGAACTTCTCAGACGTATTACCGATCCCGACAAAGGCCGCGGCTGAAAATCGCCACCATAAATGCTGTCTTATTTCAGCCTGTGTGAAAAAATTATTTTTATCCGCGTATTTGGCTGGATGCGATATGCCTCTCATTCCCCTGCTTCCTCCAAACCTTGGCAATTTATAAAAAGGAGCATCGCCTTGTGTTGAATTCACAACTCCTTGGATGGCTAAAATGGTTTTATCCTCCTTCAACGTCACATATTTTCTCATATCCAAATTATAGGACTGAAAATCAAAATCGCTTCCTAATGCTTTATCGTAAAAAATAGCTGAAACACTCAACAAACTTCCATTTGTAGGATAAAGCGTATTATCCCGAGTATCAAATTTAATCGTAGGCCCAACTCCCAAAGCAGCGCCTTCTTCAAAACCTACAATGTCCTGATTGAAACTTCCGCCAGTCACATCAAAATGACGAGCATACATCATATCGGCCTTCACTCCGACAAAAAACACATCATTGATATTTCTCAACAACTCTAGGTACCAAAAAAAGCGTTCTGTGTTATAAGTCGACCTTTCTTCTTCTTCCAAAGGATCTCCTACTCCGTAAAAAACATCTTGATATTTCAAATAATTCAAACGGCTCACAATGCTCCATTTTCCCTTGATGAATGACACAAAATCCGTCTCTATATTAACTTGTCCTTTGGTGGAAAAAGAAAATTGAGGCATTATTGTCGTCGGCCGGTAAAATCTCCCTTGAGAAACAGTATCTTTTGGCGCGAATCGAAAAACAGGCATTAAGCCTATCTCAACACCCTTATATTCTTCATAATCCATTACTGGAAAAATTCCAAAGGAAAACCTTCCTTTTTCATAGGTCATCAAGTCCATCACATTGGTAATGGTATTGCTCACAAAATTCATCTCTTGCTGAGTAGAATCTGTATCAACATTGGAGCTTCCAAATTGCGCGAATGAACTATTGAATGACCAAAATATAGAAAGCAAAACAAAGATAAAATATCTCTTCATTCTGCAAATTTAATACATATTTAGTCAAAATAATTACTTATCTGAAAATTTTCAACAAGCGTCTAAAAATCAAGGATAAGGACAAGCTTTACAACCATTACCACAACAAAATTTTCTTCTAAGCAGATACCAACTCGTAAATACAAATCTTCCAACATTATCTATATTATAGTCCAAGCCTTCTATTGGCCTATACCCTTCGGTTAACGGTGGTATCAACGCATGATTTTCAATACTCTCTTTAGCTTTTAACGTAAGCTCATTGGCTCTTTCTATAATCCTCGTTTTCATGCATACAGGACATAGACATTTGGCATTCGGATCACAAGGCAAGATTGATGGATAGTCAGCACACCAACAAGAACTACTGCCACAAGTCTGGCAACCAAAACTGCTTCCGCATGATGGACATTGCTTTTCACTCATTTTCATCAAAACATTTCAATAAAACAATAATTTCCATGCACAAGCTTTTCTCCAAAAGAAACATCAATTTTCTTCTTGAATATAGGTGCATTAACCACTAAAGTATGGTATTCTCCATTTTCACCACAAGCGTCCACGCCTCTTGCCTCTAGCTCGCTAACCAATTCTCTTGTGATTTTTCTTCCTAAAAAATCAATTCCCAAGTCCGTATTGCATGAAACAATAATAGCTTCCACTCCGGAATCGATCATTTCATATACCAACTCTTTTCTGTCTTTCAACCATAAAGGAAGATAAGCGACTACATCGGCCTGAGCAGAAACTTTTTCTTCCCACTCTCTGTGCGGTTCCAAGTCGATATCGCCAAATACAACAGTCTCATAATAGTTCTCGGATTTAATATCCTTTAATTCCTTTATATATTTGCTTTCATAATCACCCCAAGTTGAAGGCACTTTATAAATCGGAAGCTCCAAAACTGCTGCTTGTCGTTCCAATACCTCTCCCGGAATAGCATGCGATCGTGATATTTGTCCATTCTCATTCATCATATTCAATAAACCGACAGCTTCATATCCATTCTGTATTGCCTTGACCAATGCGAAACAACTATCCTTTCCTCCGCTCCATGATGCGATGCATTTTTTCATATCTCTGTTTAAAAAAGTCTATGCAACAAATTTACCCATTAACGGTTAATAATTATGTTCAAAAAGCCCGAAATGCATTCTTCGTACAGACTATCATCAAAAAATTCAGTCAGCCAAAGAAAAAGATCAAATCGCACGCAATCAATTGCTAAATCAACCGCATTATCGGACTCTCAAGAATCCATTCAACCTCCTGTGCAATTCTTCAATGGAGAACACGATTCCGATATCATCCAAAGAAAAGTCGGATTCGAATTTGAAACTGGGTGGAAAGTATCGAAAGAGGAAATACAGACTGGTCCAAGAGGACGGGATTATATCAAACGAACTCCATTGAAAAAAAGAGACCCCATAGGAGTAGGAAGTCACGATGGCTTTAAGCTAGAAGCCGACAAAGCGGAAAATGACAGATCTGAAATCGAATTCATTATTTATCCGCCTCTTGATGAAACGCCTTTAGGCCTTGTCAAGCTCAACAAAGTAATGTCGGATATGGTCGGAATAGGGGCAGAGCTTTTAAAGTTCTCTCACCGAAGGTCTTTTTTACTTAGTGAAGCTACAGGACTAATGGAGGATTCTCAATTTGTCGTATATCCTAATGATGCTGAATTGGGAGCAGGGCCTCAGATAACTTCAGGCCTTGATTTATCAAAACTTCCTTATTTGCTGACCGCTTCAAATGCTTCCACTCAAGCGCCAAAAGAACTGATGAGCTCATTGAGACATTTTGCCAAAGCCGGAGCGAAAGTTATAAACAACTTAGGCAGAGCTCAAATAAGTCCAGAAATGCACGGACTGCTTACTATCATGGTATCTTACCTTGAAGCCGGCAGAGGCCAAATCGGTCTTCTTGACAGGTCTTATAGTCAATATGACGATCTCACAAAAGCAAACTTGGCAGTGGAATATCCAAAAATCATTGCCGATGTTATTATGGCCAGAACTGATTTTGGCGGTTTGTTCAATTTGTTACCAAGCGAAGAACAAGAAGCTCTTAGGGCTGAACCTGAAAAATGGTTGGATTTAGTTATTGGAGCGGCCGGTGGATACAAAGAATATGACCCATTTGAGTCCGTAATTGAAAGAGGCATACAAAAAGACATTTATAGCGACAACCCTTCCGTTGAAGAATTTCCAACCAGCAGATACGAATGGATTATGGACATTCCTAAAGGCAGAGACAGAATGTCCGAATTTCCAGGCAATCTATCCATGGGATACCTCGGCAAAAAAACCGAACTAGTTGGCAATGGCATTGAAGGTGGAATTTTTGAATTCAGAGGCGCGCAAGCCAACAAACTGCCGCTTAAAAGGTGGCATTCATTCGCTCTAGAATCATTTTCATACATATCAGCACTTAACGGACGGTCTCTAGGGGAATACTAGGCTCATTCAAAACAACCATGAATGAACCATAAGACTTATTTGCCTTCTCCAACTCTAGATTCCATTGATATAATAAGTAAAGCCTAAAGTATAGAACTTTGTCTGTCGCTTGTTGTAATAATCTCTTATGAAATCATCTGTTTGCGTCAATCCATCCTGCTCTACAGAATCAAATACGTCTCTAGCATTTGCATATACTTTCAACTTTCCATCCATAAACATCTTTTGAACATTGACATCCATAGTTCCATAGCCTTGAATTTCAGTGTTATTGGTTAGTTTGGAAGAATTATATCTAGCCGCGATAGAGAATTTGAAACCATTGTCAAATTTATACTCAGCATTTCCTTTCAAAAAGTAATAGACTTGTTTCTCATTAAATGCTTCCTCACGTTGGGGCATGTTTTCAAAAGTTACGGAAGCATCCCCAGTCAATTTTAGCCTGTTGATATTGGCGGAGAAATAAGTATTCAGACCAACGATAGTCGTACCGTCAATATTGATAAAGGAAGTCACTGTCGTATCTCCAGAAACCCACTGTTCGCTGCCTATGCTGTTCGTGATTTTTCTCGTAAACAAGCTTCCCTTGAAAGTAGTAACTTCCATCACTTTAAGATATTCCAACTCCGCGAAATGCGTTTGCGTATTCTCAAGCTCAGGGTTACCCATTCTCACATTCAATGGATCAGAATCATCCACAAAAGGGTTCAATTGATCGGTAGAAGGAGGTCTCACAGAGGTCCTATAAGTCAATGAAATATTTTCAGAATCATCAAATTTATAGCCTACTTGAATTCTGGCATTCATATTTGAAAAACTCGACTTGAAGTTATCAAAAACACCCTTGCCATAAATCCATTGGGACACTCTGTTGCTTCCGACTTTGTAGCGAGTACCTGCGGAATAATTCCATTGATTCCAATGTCCTTTGATCGACACAAACATATCTGTTGCGATATACTCTGTTGTTGCATCTTGGTCTCTGGATGGATTATCAACCCATTCGCCTTCATTTGTTCTCATCCTATTGAATGAGTTTTCCTCAGTAATTCTATAATTGAAAAAACCACCTGCGGTCAATGTAGCATCTTGCCACAACGGATGCTTATAGTTTGTGCTAATAGAATGGTGCGTATTCTTAGTTTCTTTATCTTGTCGATAGTCCAGCAATACATTGTCATCAGGGTTAGCATAATCATAATCGCTTCGCTGGTTTTGATCTTGTGTCGCTGTAAAACCATTCCAATTATATCTAAAATAAAACGACTGGCCATCTCTAAAGAAGCGTTTCTTCCACCTAAGGTCAGCTCTTAGCTCGTCTTTTTTCCTGTTCACATTATTTGACAATGAGTTTGTATAAAGCCATGTTCTATCCTCATTATAATCGCTTACGATATTTTCATCTTCATTGTCTCTGTCGCTGGAAGATGGCGCATATCTGAAAATAGCCGTAAAGTCATTATTAGCATTAGGCTTAAAATTCGCTCTTACTCCTGTGCTGGTAAATCTATTGGTGGAAGATTGAAATTGATCTTGGGCTATATATCTATCGCCAAAATTTTCTCTCTGAGCATTGGTTAAAAACTCTTCCTTGCCTGAATAGTGATACACCCATGGACTAAATGAAAGCTTATCGTTCTTTCTATAAGTTCCTCCGACATAAGCTCTGGCTCTCATAGGACTGCTCATATTCATTCCAAAGCGAATATTACTGCCTAGTTTAGCCCCATCCTTCAATATTATATTCATCACAGGGCCTGAAGAAGCGTATTCCACAGGCGGATTCGTCATCATCTCAATACGCTCAATAGACTCCTTCGGTATTTCTTGCATAGGGTTTTCCATTCCAGAATCCTCTCCATTGACTAAAAATGTAACCATAGCTCCTCTTATAGAAACATTCCCGTCAAAGTCAGTTTCAACTCCGGGAAAATTTCCAACAACTTGCTCCAAGTCATCGCCAGGAGCATTATCCATATTGAAAGTCATTGCTCCGGGATTCATCTGCACATCCTCTTTGTCCGCTTTTACCACAATTTCCTCAAGCATTGTGGATTGTGATTTCAAACGTATCTCGCTCAAGTCCATTGACGAATTATCAACAACGACTTTTGTTCGAAGCTGATCATATCCAATCGATTGAATAAATAACTCATATGTGCCTGACATGGAAATCTTGAGGGTAAAGTTCCCATCAAAATCAGAATAAGTCGAACTAATAGGCTTATCCAGTTCAGAATTATCATAAATCGCAACTGTAGCGAATGAAACAGGTTCACCAGAATCGGAGTCCACTAGCTTGCCACTGACCAAGTTTTGAGAGAAAGCGGGAATAGAAAAAAAAGACAGCAATGCTGTTAACATTGCGAAATTCAGAACAAAAACTCTATTTTTCATTTTTCCAAATAATAACAGGCTCAAATAATAAAAAATTGTTAATTCAATTTATTTAATATATAAAGCCTTCGATTGCAATTTATTGCATGAAGCAAGCATAAATTCAACATAAATTTGGCATTTATTGCATCAGTCAAAATTTTTATTGCTAAGACAAAAAAATCACATAATTAAAAAAGTATTTAATTATCAGTTATTGCGAGCAGAGTATAAAAAGACAAAATCACCCTAATTTTTTATTTTTGATCTTATTTTTCTAATTTAAATATGCACTAACATCAATCGCATGAAAAAATCACTAATACTACTACTATTTTTTATAGCTGTATGTCAATTTGGCAAAGCTCAAAATAACTACAGCGGATTGCCGAGTATTGTTAGCTCCGCAGTTCAAAGCAATTATCAAAGTTACGAGGTAATGAAAGCCACGGAATACACAAAAAACGATTTTTTCGGCATAGTGCTGAAAAAAGGAGATGTGTATGTGGAAGTCAGAGTTGGAGATGATGGCAAAATCTTGGATGAAAAAGAAATTTGCTACAAAGGCTGTTCGAAGCATTGCAAAGGTCATTACAAGAAAAAGAAAAAGCCTAAAAAACACCATCACGACAAGCATCATCATGATCACAAGAAGAAGAAAAAAAAGAAAAAAGGCCATCATCACGATTGCTGTAAAAACCATGAGCATGAAAAAAGCAATGATGATAGCATAAAAATAGTATTTGAGAAAAAGCTTTAAGCTTATGCGCAAAACACTTAATCAAATGTCAAGCCCCAATATTCTCAGGGGCTTAATATTCTTGTCCGGCCCCAATTTAAAGTACATCTTCTTTGCGGCTGTATTCGCAATTGTTGCTATGGGATTGGAATATGAAAAATTCAAACGAACGGATTGGTCAAGACTCATTTACCTAAGCAATAGCTCTCCAACCACCAAAGGAAAAATTATCGTTAACAATGATTTTTTCTATTACGAATTTTTATATACTGTGCCTGGTCTAGACAAACCCTTATTAGGCTATTCATATGATTATTGGAATAAAGAGGAAATTTACTTTGGGGAAGAGATTACAGTGCTCTATAATCATGAGCGGCCTACCATAAGCAAGATAAAAGGGATGGAGGCCACCGAACAATTTATTTTTATATTTATTTGGGGACCTGCATGGCTGATATTTCTAGGCTTTCTAATCGCTCACTTTTACCAAAGAGGCAAAATTTACAAATTGCTGGGAGATTTTAACCTTAGACTATCAATTCTTTGTTATAAAAAAAATCGCATAAAATCAGGCGATGTAAAGCTTATGTACAAATATTTGAATTATGATAATCAAATCCAAGACTACGAAATCAACGTGCTGGACGATTCAGAGTTGTCCGACGATCTAATGGAAATCTTGATCGTTCATCCCCATAAAAATGATCATGAATTGATACTACTGGACAGTCTGCCTAAGCAAATCAAGAAATTCATTTATGAAGAATACAAAGATGTTATCAGAGCTCTGTTTGCTGATGACAACTACATTGATACTCTAGCACCTTACAGTTATCATGGTAAGCATGGCAAAGCCGCTTCAACAAAAAACTTTTACTTGTAGATGTTTATATTGCCGACTCATCTACTTGTTGGACTATATTACATTTTCGACCTGAAGTCAATTTCCGTTTTGAGCCTGTCTTTGTACTTTCTAGTAATTTCATTTACTTGGCGACACATCTCTAAAAACATCATAATCATACCATCCTTGCCTCCAAAGTCATGTTGAGTCAATTTCACTAATTCACCTTCCATTCTTAAAAAACTCAAAGCAGCGTTCACAAAACCCAAATCAAAATACTTGCAACTTGCAAAATGCACTCTATCAGGCCTGGCATTTGACTTGGACTTCACTCTTCGCGCCAAAGAGGTGTCTTCATGCCGCAAAAACTCTCTGAAAAGCCTAGTGAAAGTCGTCGCATATTTATCCGCTAGTCTCGATGAAAAATTTGGATCCACGCCGTATCGTCTTGATTCTCCCGAAACGCTTGACTCTTGATTCAGGGCAAAGTCCAAACAAGCGGACATGCCTCCGGGGCTTAATAAGTGATCTATGATATGAACCAAATTCGATTGATCTTCAAAATGGATATTCATCATATAAATACCCGACAGCACGCGATCATGATTCCCCATCAACAACTCAAAAAACGACAATTCGCCCATATTATGCATAAAAATTCTTGAATTTCCATAATTAACATGCCTTAAATCCAAAACATGTCCGCCAGCTTTTTCCATTACTAATATATAAGGCAAGCTCTTCGCAAGGGAAGTTCTATACTCTGATTCAAGTTTTCTACTGCTATCGCCAGGCTTCAATCTTGCTATCAACTCAACCCATTCAGGAGCTTTAGGCTCCAGCAATATGCATGATTGTGACTGCAAGGCAGGTGTTCCAAATGCTTTCAAAAAATTGGCCGCAAACGCTTCTTTAGCCGCATCCTCCGAAAACGATCCTTCCTTCAAAAATTTCAATACCAATTCATTCCCAACTTCATCTTTCAAGAAAAATACTACCGACCTATTTCCTTGATGAGGAGACCTTACTTCAATTTCCCCCACAAAACTGTCTAAAGGGCTTGTTACCAAAGCTCCTTTGAATCCGCTTTCTTTTGAGCTAGCCCCATTCCACTCAAACAAAGGCGTATCAAAACTTCTTACTATACCCGGCTTAGTGATATCCGGTTCTTTCAATGGCCTTTGAATCTCAGATTCACTTCCTTCAGTCAACGGGTCAAGATCTCTTGTTCTAAACCCACTCAACAGAGTTTCCTGAGGAGCGGTACCAGCCTTTACAAAGCCAGTGGGCAAAGTCAATTCCAGTTCGCTTTCACCTGAAGAAGAACTCTCGCTTTCAGGCAAATCAATCATAATCCATTCGCTTTTTCCTTCTTCTTGGCTTACCAAAGTGTCAATCAAAGGCAATGCGTCCAACTTGGCAAAACTCGGCAAGCCCATTTCGTCAACAAGCCAAGATTTCATGTTTTTATGCATGCCGCTAGTCCAAGGGCCATTGAAAACTTGATTTTCCTTCATATCATTCAGATAGCTTTCAAGCACAGATGCTAACTGCAAATACGCAGGATTAAACGCCAACCTGATATTCTCTTGTGTTTTCGCATCCTTGAACATACGATGTTTGGGAGACATATACCTTCCAGTTTCCCAAGCAAAAGGCATGTCATAAGCGTATTCGGCATACATTTTTGACCCGCTGACATATGCCTTTTTCTTACTGTCCATCATTTCTGGAATAGGCTTATTCACTAAAAAAAGATTTCTTCTCGCATAATCTTCTCCTCTATGCTTCGAAGGGTCCACTAATACCCTTTGAGCATCATAGACTTTTTTTAGCAAGGCCTTCCCGGTATTTGACAGCATAAGCACCGATAAATTTGCCATTAATTCTGTTTCCAGCACTTCATTGGATGTCTTCACATCATGAGCGCACCTGATGCCGCCGCCAGTCAAATAATCCCAAACAGGCTTCATCACTTTTTCAGCTTCTCTCTCCTCCAACTCTCGCTTGCCCCATGAAGAAGTAGGTGTATAGTAAGGAGAAAAAGCTGGAGATAGGCTCGAATCAGCCCGAATTTGCTTCATCAACTCTATACGCTCAACTTGAACTTCTCTTAAAAGAGTCTGTTGCATGCGCAAATTGGGGTAACAAAACCGCTCTGAAAAAGGGATGCTATTCTCATTGCTCCAGCCATTAGCCAGCATCTCCATCTCATAAAGCCAAAGCAATCGAGCTTTTACCTTTTCCGCTTTGGATAATGAAGAGCCTTGTCCTTCAAGCTTATGGTATTTATCCAAAAGTTTGGCAATATCTGAGACATTGTGTTTGTAAGGCGATTTTTTCGACTCTTGTTGAGCTAAGTATTCATCTCTAGCAAATAATGCCTGAAGTGGAGCTGATCCATAATCAATAGCCAAAGGAGCTCGAGCAACGCCTAGCGTTTGAGAAGATGGCCTTTGACCACCTAAAAATATATTTTCCCTTGCATAAACCCTCGTCATCAAGCTTTGAGTCAACTATGTTAGTACTTATTGATTCATTTCATTACTTTGTTAATCAATGCAACTAAGTATTTTTTCCAAAAAAGCATCAGTCTCAGCATCTGCGAATTGCTCAGGTATCACACCAAATTGGCAAACCATCAACTTCTTGGAAGGAATCATCAAGAGCTTTTGCCCATTGTAGCCCGAAAAATAAAACAAATCAGCTGGAGCGCTTTTATAAACTTGTTGATTTCTATTGAGGTAAAACAAAAAACCATAGTCTGGGTCAGGCAGAACATTCGTAGGCTTTTTGGAAAATTCAACCCAATCTTCCGTTAATATTCTAGTCCCTAAATAAACACCACTATTCATATAAACAGAGCCGATTCGCAACAAATCCCTAGCGCACAACCAGCCATAGGATGACAAAACCATATTTTCAGCAGGATCAACTTCAAATAAAGCTTCAATATTTAATGGCTCGCAGATTTTTTGCTGCGCATATTCCAAATACTCCGCAGGCGTAGCAAATTTGCTTCTAATATAGCTTGACAAAATCATCGCATTACCTGAAGAATAATTAAAAACATTGCCCACAGTAGTTTTCAACTTTTTGTCAATAGCATATTGAGCCATATCATTCTTTTCATATAGCATGGCCGTGATATCACTCAATCCACCATATCCTTCATTCCACTCAAGTCCGCTGGTCATTCTCCCCAGATTTTCAACCGTAATATATTTTCTATCATCATTCTTCCATTCTTCAAAACCGCATTGTTCCCCGCTATTTATCAAACCTTCCTTTGACATAACTCCCAATATCATTCCCTCCAAAGATTTTGTCATCGACCAAGCTAAAAGTTTAGTATGTTTAGAAATACCCTCAGCATACTTCTCAGCGATAAGTTGGCCATCATAAACCACCGCAACGGCATGCCTTTCACCACCCACAAAAGCTTCATCCAACACATTGTTTAATTTCATTACATCAATGCCCTTTATCGGCTGATCATATATTTTATCTCCTTCAGGCCAATAATTCTCATTATCGACCTGTCTCGTATAAAGCTGAGGAGAAAATTGCATTCTCAAATCGCCGGCATCATCAACATTCAACAATGTGCAACCCAAGCCCTCTCGAAAAATAGCACTTCTATTCGCTGTCAAATTCCCTAAACTTGTACGCACATTAGCTTCACCCATGCCCGCATCAACATTATATGAATTCTCCAGCGATTGAAAGGCTTTAAAATCCTGTCTAATTATATCGCCTTTAGAGCGTTTTGACACAAAAACACCAGATGCGAAGTTTTTAGCTTGAAATGCGGATGTCAAATTGATACGAGCTTGCTCAGGGGAAGGCGGGGAGGGAGGCGAAGAAGCATCTTCATTCTCACTGCAAGAAAAAAGAAAAAAAACAGCTACAATACTTATTTTCAATATATATTTCATTACGATAAAATGTTACTAACTGTAAAACTAAGCCCACTATCAGTCTTAATAATTTATATTCAGCGGCCTCTTATAGTACTTGCTTAACATTAAATTGTTATGTGATTATTATTTTCAATATATCCCAAACCATTCAGAGCAGTCCAAGCCTAAATAACTCGCAAAACTAAAATGAAATATGAATGTTGAAACTTGAAAGGGGAGAAGATGTGGGAGACGGGAAAAAAGGCAAAAACAAAAAATAAAGCAGATTCAAGTGCAAGTTCAGGCGCAAGTAAAATGCCGCCAGACGAAGATGAATTGCTTAGCACGTATGAAAATTTTGATATGGATAGGGCAATCCGAGAAATCAATTCCCCTCAAGAAAGTCCACCCAACTCTGCAACAGAATTATCCATGGATACGCTAGAAGGATATGATTTGTCCTTTATTCCCGAAGGCGATGATGTTAGAAGCTTCATAGGCCAAAGTTCGATAGCTCCTCCTCTAGCTACACCGATCATACCGCATTCCTCATCAGAAAGCCAAGAGTACACTGCTCCCAGCTCTGCCGGACTAACTTTGGGAGCCGTAAGAAGTTTTATCGCATCTCCACCTAGTTTTAAGTCTTTATTGCCTTCCATTCCAAAACCTCGTAGCTACAATTTCATGAATTATGTTGATTTAGTCGGCGAACAGAAAAGACACACCAGAAGATATCGTGTGGACAAAACAATACCTGATGACTACGTTCTCAAAGAATTGAAAACCAAAAGTGGACAAACTGTCGAAGCTCTTTTTCTTAAACCCGAAATAGCCAAACTATATTGGAACAAAGCCAAAGTATTAGCACCAGGTTACAAGCTTGAAAGGGGCGAAGCCGTGATCAATTACGATATGGCCAAATTCTTAGAAGAAAAAAGAATGCTCAAAGCTAGCGGTCTAAAATTCCAACCAGTAAAAGTCGATGCAAAAGACTCTAAATACAATGAGTCTTTTGAAGATATACAAATTCCAACAGGTGTTAAAATACCGAATTTCGATAGTGAATAGACTATTGAATCATTAATGATTGAAACCATAACGATTGCTCATAATTTTTAACTTAATCAACAAAAGCATGAACAATTAATGGCCTTATTTATTTGTACAATAAAATCTCAAACCAATTCAAATAAAATGGCTAACAAATATATTATACTCTTTCTATTATCATGTTTTTTATTCTCATGCAATCAAGATGATGATAATAATAACATTGATAGAAAATTAAAAGAGTTTCCCAGCGCCAAGAAACTTTCTACCATGCTTGAAGATGGGGTTAATGCCCTTGAAAAAGATATTAGCAAACTTGACGACTCCAGTTATATCAAAAAAATTGTAGACTCTGTTTTAATTGATTTCGGCAATAAAAACATCTCTAATTTCGACGATAAGATATACCAAAACAATAAAATAAAAGCCCGAAGGATAGATGATATCGCAAAGGAATATAATAGTTCCAGAAAAAAGGATCGAACCCCTCATCAAAGAGTTGATTATTTATTATCGATAGGAGAAGCCGCTCTAAAATCAAAGAGTTATGGCGCTATGTATCATTACTTACAAGATATCAATGACTACTATTTTTATGGTGAATTTTCTTCTCAACAGGATTTCAATCGCTTAGCTTCCATGCGTTCTCAACTTCAAACAGCGGTAAACGCTTATAACAAAACCCATAACACAAGTCGAATCAAAGACCATCCTGATGAAGAAGAAAGTCTTGATCAAGATTGGCTGGATTATGGTCCATGCATGATGCAGCTCGTTTGTGGTGTAATTCATGATGCCGATGAAAGCAAAAATGAGCTAGATGATGATTATAAAGCAATGGTCATTGCAGAAGCTCTGCTTAAAGCAAAAGCAGGCATTGCTAAGTGCATTGACTCCAAATAAATTATCGCATTATCAAATAACCTAAAAGGCTAATATTTTCGAATGGTGAGATCATCACCATTCGATTTCTTTCTTATCTCTGAAAAATTTTCCCGTAATATTTCTATCTTCTAGTTCTGAAGCCCACACAATTGTTTCAGCACCTTCCTCTGGACTTCTTGGAGCTCCATCACCTCCCATATCAGTGCGAACCCAACCAGGACATACAGCATTTACAACAATATTATACGGCCTCAATTCTTTGGAAAACTGAATAGTCATCACATTCAACGCTGCTTTTGACATGCTATACCCCGGAGTATTGCAACTCATACTTGATAACGCTCCAGCGCCGCTTGATACATTCACAATATTCGCATGACTTGAGTCTTTCATTAAGGGTACAAATTCCTGAATCACCTTCCATGCTCCAAATACATTTGTATCAAAAGTCTGCCGTACTTCCTCCAAGTCAGCACTCAATGTTGTCTGCCATGTATCATAATTTATGCCTGCATTATTCACCAATATATCCAGCTTCCCAAATTGATCTTCCACATAATTTCGGCAATCAAGAATGCTCTTTACATCAGACACATCCAAAGTCGTACAATATACGTCACCTAAATTTTTCAAAGACAATTGTGCCTTTTGAGCCTCCATTTCTTTGCGAGCTGTAATCACAACCTTATGACCATGTGCTAACAAGCTTTTGGCCACAGCTAAACCTATTCCTCTATTTGATCCTGTAATTAATGCTACTTTCTGTTTCATTTTATATTTGAATTATTGCTCGTCTCAAGAAATTCTTTCAAATCTTGCTGATATGTTTCCACTAACTTGTCAACGGAGATGATAAAGTAAGACATCAATCTTACCATTGGATTTTTGATGATAATGCACTCTCTAGATATAAAAGTGGTTTGATTGTGGTTAAAACTAAACCGTCCGATCCAATGACCTTCATTAAAGGAACTCTCAATTATCTTAATGCGGTAAGTACTGCAATCAACTTTCTCGACTTCTTCAAAAAGAATCGATTTGCCTTTACAAGGCTTTTCTTCCCAAATCAGTTTTCCATTCGTATCTTCAATCACCTTCACATACTCCAAATCACTTCTCCAATCTCCTTGATTAGCTATATCGGTCACCGTGTCCCAGACTCTTTCCAAAGGGGCATTGATCTTAATCTTCCTTTCTACAACACGTTGCTTTGGCAATAAACAACCTGCCAAAAATACTAAAGGAACTATGCCTGCTAAACAAAGTATGACGTATAGAAAGCTGAACATAAATTTATCTTCAAACGATCGTTGATCTCATTAAAATTAAAATGGGTTGTGCGCCTGCAAAACCCATTTCTCATATACAATTATAATTTTTTATGAAACCAATCTTGAGCATAATCCACAGCTCTGCCAACTTGCTCTTCCTGGTCATAATAATTGAATTGGTCCATTGGAGAATCAAGATTCGTATCAACCCATTTCAATTCCTTGTCAGACGTTCCGATTTTCTCAAAATAATTCTTCGTGTATTGAGGCAACACACAGCCATCAGAATGTATCATCAACGTAGCGGCTTTTAAACTAGGAGCGCTAGGCATTGGATCCAAAGTCAACCAATCTTCCCAAGACATGACCGCAAATTTATCAGCGCTCCATTGAGGAACTCCGCCGCGATTGGGATTCAAATAATAGTCAAAATTGCCTATCATAGCGGCCCTTGCATCATCCAAAGAAATCGTTGGGACGTACTCGACTTTTCCTGTTTCGTTGTACACTTTTTTTGCATGTCTAGCCAAGGAAATTCGCTCACTCACGCCTTCTTCACCTCCATAAAACAACTTGACAGCTTCGGCATCATGAAGCCATGAAGCCGCTGTTACAACAGCTTTGATACGTGAGTCTTCTGATGCGGCCATCAGAGTATACATCGACCCGGCACAAACAGCAAAAGCTCCTATTCGATTTTCATCAACTTCTTTCAATGAACTTAAAAAACTAACCGCATTGACTATATCCCTAACTTTCTTTTCAGGACATTCATAATACCTTGGCTCTCCTCCGCTTTCCCCATAATTCCTAAAGTCAAAAGCCAAAGTTATAAAACCTTCTTTTGACAATCTATCAGCATATAGGCCAGCCATTTGTTCTTTGACTGTTGTCCAACTTCCTAACACCACAATTGCAGGATAGGTCTTGGCTGCATCATAATTTTCCGGAAAGTAAAGGTTCCCTACAAGGTTAACGCCTTCGCTTTCAAAGTTTACTTTTTCCATCGCTTATTTTGTGATCTAAATACTTTATAAAAATTATTTAATCATATCAATCAAGCCAAAAGCCTTCGCTGCTACGATAGGGTTGAAGATTTCGACATACTCTTTAATCTTCCCATTCTCGGCAAACTTGAATGTTGAATAATATTGATTTGCATATTTGCCTGAACCATCTTTATACATGATATTTCCTGTATATTTAACAAACACAATATTAGGGTCCTCCATGGCATAAATTTCATCAATAAGAAATTCCATATCTCCGAAATTATGAAATGGCGCCTTCCAATAAGCTAAAATCTCCTCATATCCTTTTGCCCCTTGAGGAAAGATTCCTGAGGCATAAGGATTGCTTTGAACTCCATCCTCAGCAAATAAGTTCACAACAGATTGCGCATCCTTTTTCTCCAATGCTTTGAAAAATGCCATAACATTTTCCTTGTTTCTTTTTGCTATTTCCTTATTCATATTACTTGTGTTCTATGTGAATACATTTGATTCAAAACCATATGAATCAACAGCTTTTGAGAATATAAACCTATAAGGTTACTATCTGTTAAGTGTCACCAAATATTCATTCATTTCAACAGGCTCGTCAAACCAACCTTCTATTTTTGAAAAAAACTGATTCATTTTCTCAGAGGCCAAATGCTTTTCCAAGAGCTCTTTTGACTCCCATCTCTCAAATAATAAAAGACTAGGCTTTGTCTCACACTGTTGAAAAAGCTCATACTCCAAACATCCTTCTTCTTCTCTCACTGACTTGGCCAAACTCCCGAACTCTTCAAGATATAACTGCCAAAACTCCTTTTTAGGAATAGCCTTTACTGTCAAAATAATCATATCATTCCAAATTATTTTACTCGCTTACATTTTCAATAGCCCGTTGCGGCAACATTAGATTTCCATCTTGATATTTAAAATTGAATACCATAGAAACTATTTTCCATTTGTCATCAGCGTTTTTTTCCAATTCAAAATCATATGAGCCTACTACTGTCCATACGTGTCCATCCTCGTTATTTATGCTTTTGGACAAATAATGAGTGGCTGTGCCATAGCAAAAAACTTGAGCCTTATTTCCTTTATTTTCCACTAAAATATTACCGACTTGATGATGCGTAGACTCAAAGCCAGGCAGAATTCCCTGCCACGATTCTATAATTTTATCCGGCGTTAACTTCATTGCAGGATTTCCGTTCATCGATGAATAGTCTAAATTGACTTGTTCGCCAAAACAGTCCTTGACTAAACCCCAATCCCTTTGGTCTGTTGCCACAAACATTTGAATAATGGTCTCATCTGGTTGATTCATGATTTGCGCTTTTAAATTTGTAGATAAAAGAATGAATAATGTTGCTATTATATATTTCATACTCGAATGATTAATCGTTAATGCATGTCAATACATATTGAGATTGTATCCAATTCCAAGTCTAATCTCCTTGTATATATCTTGGCTTTGAAAACACTTTTTTATTTGCTCTCGTGTGATGGAAATAGCTCTATGATCTCACTGTAATTATATTTTTTCGCCAATTCCAAAGGAGTCAAGCCATCCCAAGCAACGAGTGAAGTATCCACTCCAGCATCGAGCAAAATCTTCGCAGTGCGGGTATGACCATGCCAAATAGCATCATGCAATGGTGTATACCCATTTGTAGGTCCTTGCGCATTGGCTATTTTATAAAAATCCGGATCTTTCACGATAATCTTCATTATATCCGCATGCCCTTGGTAGCCTGCCTTATGCGCCACATTTGCTTTCATGTACTCGCCTGTTAGACTAATGTCTGCGCCATTCCCTAATAATTCAACAAACAGTGGCTTATTTCCTCTTAATGCGGAAACTAATAATGGCGTATGAAAGTCATATCCCTTGTCGCCATTTGGAATTCTTATATTAACATCCTCAGGCAAATTCTTGGGCACAAACCCATTCGTTTCAAATTTACTATCAATAAAAGCTTGCCTATTCTTAAAATATTCTTCGTAAATCACCGCTATTTCTTCATCTACCGGTTCTCTGTTTTCCAGAGGAACAAAATCAGCTGCAATTCTACCATAATTATCTTTTTTCAAAGGATTAATTTGCTTCAAGGATAATAGATATTTGATCATCTCGGGATTTCGGTACCATGTCGCTACCATCAGAGGCGTAAAACTATTGCTTTCCGCTTGGAGATTAATCAATGCTCCGGCATCAACCAAAACTTTAGCGGTTTCAACGCTACCGCCTTGAGCGGCAAAATGCAAAGGACTTGTTCCCGTGATCGAATCAAGCAGAAATGGAGATTCTCCGCTTTTAAGCAATTCCTTTACTAATTCAGTATCACCCAAACCTGACGCCTTCATTAATGGTGTTAAATGTTCATCTTGAGAATGAATTTCGGTTTGAATGTCACCATTATCACCTTTTAACTTTCCTTTATCACCCACACTTCCTTGCTCTACACATGAAAACATTATAATCGCCATGCACCAAACGCTAATTGTTCTTATACAATGCATATCAAAATAAATTTTATAATTTACACTGTTACTTCCAATTCAATTTGACAATCAACTTTTTAATAATTGCTCTTTATTTTTAATCGCTCATTCAGGCAAAGTCAAGGCAGATCGGCAAATTACATAAGGAACATCGTCTCGGACAGTTCCTAAATAAGCCATTCTCCCATCCTTGATCTGTCTCAGAATTTCAATGCCACTTACAACAGTATTTATCACTGAAGCAGAGCCTCTTACCACAACTATCTTATGATTAAAATTCCACATAAATGCTTATTTGTTTATTAAAAGCAACTACTACCAATTTGCTTTGTTATCAAGCGCGCATCAGATCATAACCGCTTTCAAGCTTGGTATACTTGCCCTGTTTTCCGCTCATCAATGATTTTTTTATATATTTTCGCAAATTCAATTGCCGGCACTCCTGTAGAGGAATCCAAGCCCATCAGTTCCATAGTTTCCTTTGCGAAAGACGGACTCACTGCATTGATTTTCATTCCCTGTTCCAACTCCAAAGCGGCTCCTTTTACAAATGACTCTAATGCTGCATTTATCATTGCCAAAGAAAGGCCTCCTATCATAGGCTGATGCGCTAAAACTCCCGAAGTCAAAATGAATACAGCGCCTTCGTTAGCATACTTTCTTCCGATAACCACCAAATTCACTTGTCCCATAAGTTTGCTGTTCAAGCCATCATGGAAATCTTGTATGCTATGCTCCTCCAATGTTCCCCATTTTCCATACCCGCTAGCCGCAATCAAAACATCAAAGCCTCCGATCGCTTGAAACATTTGCTCTACAGCTTCTGCATCTTGCATATCTACCTTGAAATCACCTGACGAGCGATTTACTTCAACAACTTGATAGTCTTGCCTGAAAATCTTCAAAATTTCTTTTCCAATGACTCCTGTAGAGCCAACTATGATCGCCTTTTTCATTTTACTTTGCTTATATAGTTGAAACTTTATATTCGTGAATTTTGACCCTGCCATCTCTAGTAATGGCAACTTTCCAAGTTTCCTTCACATTCAAATCGATAAAGCCATCGTGATAAGTATCGGCTTTAAGATTCACTGTCAAGTCAACTTTATAATAGTCATCGTGTTTATTTATGCTAATAGATTTAATTATATGCTCATTATCGGGCTTGATTAACTTCTTAATCTCTTTATACCATTCGCTAAATCCTTCATGGCCGATATATTCTCCTTCAACAAATTTCAATTTGGCTTGCTTATCCAAATGATGATTGAAGTATCCATCGTCAGCCATTTTGTCAA
Organism: Aureibacter tunicatorum; assembly: GCF_036492635.1. Classification (GTDB taxonomy): domain Bacteria; phylum Bacteroidota; class Bacteroidia; order Cytophagales; family Cyclobacteriaceae; genus Aureibacter; species Aureibacter tunicatorum. Next base: position 494,040 of record NZ_AP025306.1, on the reverse strand, counting down.
AATGAGCAAACCAATCTTTGACAAACTCATTAATCATATGCTCCGGAGCTGTGCTTTCCAAGTCATCTAGGATTTTGACCAATCGATCCGCTTGTTTCGCGGCTCTTTCCTCAACAGCCTCTTTGGTATTGTACACATTCGGCACGTATACCATTCCATGTTCATAAACCGGCGCAAGAAAGGTCATCTGAGCAAGATAAGCCGTTTGCTCCATAGGCTTGGTGAATTCCTCTATTCTAAAGTGATTGTAGCCAATAGGTGAGTAGGAGTCCGCAGGGCCGCCAACCGTAAAGCTTAGCAGGAAATTCTTGCCTTTGAGTTTGTCGCCTTCAGGTCCATAAGCGAAATTGAAGCTAAAAACTTCGTCAAACCATTGCTTAAGTATTGCGGGCATATTGTACCAATAAAAAGGGTACTGGAAAATAATCGTATCAGCTTCCATCAAAGCAAGTTGCTCCGCTTCAATATCCACCTTATAATCAGGATATAAATCCATGATATTCCTCACAGACACTCCTTTATCGGACATGATTTCCGCTATATTTTTATTTGCTATCGACTCATCCAAATTAGGATGAGCAACGATCATCAGTGCATTCATCTTATTCTATATTTAGTTGTACATACAATTTATATTCATAAAAAAGCAATTCATCTAAGAACTACTTTGTTTCTATATCTTTATTGGCCTGATAAATATCTTCCGTCAACTTAACAGCAAATTCTTCACCAAGAACATCGCAATACTTTTTGTACAAATCAGACAAAGCCTGATCAATCAGCACTTTTTGCGCTATTCCTTCACTGGTAGGGTAGATAAAAGAGTTTCTGCCTTGTTGTTCTTTTCGCACGTAATTCATTGTCAACAATTTGTCGATGAATCTCGTCATGGTCGAAGCTTTCAGATTCATTTGTTGGCTCAACTCATTTTGACTAAGTCCGGGTTTCTCAATAAGCATCAACATCAGATAGCCATAAGAAGGCGACATTCCCGTTTTTCGAAAAGACTCTTCAGCCATAGCATTGATATAACGCGAAAAAGAATTCGCCGCAAAATACAGACAACTTCTATGATATTTTTCCAGTGATTCGCTCATTGTTTTATTCTTTTGATGTTGCAAATGAAATAAATATTAGTTGTACATGCAAGTATTTTAGTGAAAACTTATTCCATCACATCACTGACAAGCTTGGATTGTCGCGCAAATAGTTCTCAATATCCACTTGTTCTTCGCTTCTTATGAATTGTATCTTCTTGTAGCTTCTGAAAAGCCTTATTTCGATAATATTCATTTTGAATTTCAAAATCGTAAACGACCAATCATAATAGTCAAAGGAAGAGTCCAAAGGGTTTTCTTCAGCGACATAATCCTCTACCGATTTAAAATAATAATGCAACGCATCGTTATAGCTTTCAAACTCAGCTTCCTCAATATAATACGCTCTTCCATTTTTTATCACACTTGCCTTTCGAGTGAACTTCCCGTATTTCAACTGCCTGTCCGAGCCTTTGAATATGACAGCTAAACCCACAAGCGCGCAAATTAGCAATAGTTCCATATCAATCATATTATAAGACAAGCCTCATTCAAGACTTGTCTCTACATTAAATATTGTTGACTAACCCTTCAAAGCGTCAGCGATTGACTGCCTCAGATTAGTGGTAGGTCGACCAATCAAAGAAGACAGTTGCTTGCCTTCATCAAATAAATCTCCCTTGGATGTTGACACATGCGAGCTCGCCAAAAATCCAGCTAAATCCGTCGGCAATCCAGCACCTAACAATGCGTTTCTATATTCTTCTTCTGGCAGGTTTACATATGGAATCTGTTGAGCTGACTGCTTGGACAACTCTTCCGCAAAATCAGAAAGAGTAAAGTACTCGTCTCCAGCCAATTCGTAAATTTTCCCCTCGTGTCCTCCAGAACTAATAACCTTAGCGGCTGCTTCCGCGTAATCAGCTCTTGAAGCCGAAGAGATTTTTCCATCATCCGCGCTTCCATACAGAGTGCCAAGTGACAAAATATCAGCTATTGACACTGTATAATTTTCAGTATACCACCCATTTCTCAAGATAACATAAGGTACTCCGGAAGAAATTAAAGCTTTTTCGGTTATTTCATGCTCATCCGCTATAACTATGCTTGTATTGTCAGTTCTCAGTAAGCTTGTGTACACCAGCAATTTCACTCCAGCGTTTTTTGCAGCCTCAATGACCCTTTGATGTTGCTCGGCTCTCTTGCCAAATTCATTTCCTGAAACTAAAAGCAATCGATCAATATCCTCCAATGACTTCTCTAGGCCTTCAGTCTTGTTATAATCGAACTCTCTAACTTCTACATTCAAATCCCTAGCCTTGTCAACTGACCGTGCCAATGCGACAATATTTTCAGCGGGCATCACCGACTGTAACTTTTCAATGATTATTCTACCCAATTGCCCTGTGGATCCTGTTACCGCGACTTTCATAATATTATAATTTTAGGTTAAAAACTTACTCTTGATAATTATTAGTTATTTAATTACTTTTGGTAAGTCAAAGGTATGTAGTTACTTTTTGTTAGTCAAGAACTTACAGCCAAGTGCCTTGCTTACCTGAAGGTTAGAAATGCGAAAAACAAGCAGTTATGAATAAAAAAATTCTTGAAAAATTTGGCGATTCTGAAAATTGCCCGATCAGAAATATATTGGATAGAATAGGAGACAAGTGGTCAATGCTTGTATTACTGCTTCTCAACGAAGAAAAAGTTCTTCGATTCAATGAAATGCATAAATACATAGGCACAATATCACAAAAAATGCTATCAGTGACTTTAAAATCTTTGGAAAGCGATGGACTTGTGCAAAGAACCGTTTATCCTCAAGTGCCACCCAAAGTGGAATACCAACTGACTGAACGAGGCTTATCTTTGATTCCTCACTTGCAAAAGATCGCGGAATGGGCTAAGCAAAATTTTTCAGCTATAACTAAGTCCAGAGATGAATTTGCGAAAGTATCATAGAAAAATAAAAAGGCCGTCGATACTGACGGCCTCGCACTGCTAATGAAATTTATGCCCTGAAGAATATTCCATGGCTTCTCCTTTCCCAAATCCAAAACTAACTCCGAATATCACGGATCGCCCTCTTTGACGCATCTCGTATAAATAAAACGCGTCAGTAGAAGACTCTGATTCATAAACTCTTGATGCGAAAATGTCTCTGACGCTCAAGTTCAAAACAGCTTTGCCTTTTAAAATCTTTTTACGCACCCCCATATCAGCAGTCATAAAAGAAGCTCTAGTTGACTGTACTGTTTGAACATCCGATCGATACATACCCGTGAGTTCCACATCAAAATCCTTTGGCAATTTCAATTTGGTCTTCAAACGAGCTCTCCACTGGTCAGACTCAAAATTAAAGTTCATTTCTTCCCAAGTTCCTGTTCTTTTAAAATAGTTATAATTAAAACCTCCGATAAACACCAACCACTTAAATGGAGTATAATCCATATTGAACTCAGCTCCCACAGCACTATTGTCGCCCACATTTTCAGGCTTGGATATACTTATTCCATCTTGGTATGTCAAAATATCCTCGATAACATCAGTTGTAAAACGATGATAGACCCCTAGGCTAAATGAAAAATCATTGTGTTTGTATATGGTTGTAAACTCATAAGAATCCGTATACTCCGGGGTAAGGTTTGGATTACCCATGCTAACATTATAGACATCTCTAATATTCACAAAAGGATTCAAATCCCACAAGCTTGGTCTTGTTATTCTACTCGAATAACCCGCCTGCATAGACAAGTTATCGTTGAATTTATATGAAGCATGCACACTTGGAAAAAAGTCCGTAAAGTTCTGATTATTTACTTCATTCGTATTCTTGAGCTCTGTGTCCAAAGCTGTGTTTTCCATACGAACACCCATTTTCAGTCCAAACTTGTCTCCTTCATATGAAGCAGATGAATAGACTCCAAAAACTTTTTGCATATAATCAAATACATTTGTCGCATTCTCATTAATAATCCATTCACCGTCATTATAATCGCTTAACTCAAAATCGCTCAACACATTTCCTATCTTATACTGGCTTCCAAGCTCGACTTTGACTTTTTCAGTAAAAGGGTGTGTATAATCAACACTAAAAATATACTGAGCATCCATAAAGTCCCTTATTGATCTTTGAGTCAACTCATTTCTTTCCTTAAAAACCGAACTTTGATCCTTTCCAAAAAAATCGCCAATCGCGCTAAAAAGCAAGCTTCTGTCTTCGTCACCTTCAAACGTTTTCTTGTAATGAAGCTCATATTGATATTTAGGATTTGTCGCTTCCGTATCCTCATCTCTCAACCACTCATCTTCCAATGCTCCAGTTGAAGATAAAGCTCGATAATTAAGATCCGCGTACTCGTCTTCTTGTTCGAAAGCAAATGAACCGGAAAGCGTAATTACATTATGTGGATTTATATTGTAATCCGCTCCAAGAATCAGATTGTAAAAAGTTTCATACTTGTTTCTTTCCCCCACATTCTCGATGACTTTTCCACTTTCAATATCCTTGTTAATCGTTTCAATATCATAAGGCATCAATCTTCTTCCCACGCCTATTTGCGAAAAAAGGTTCAATTTTTCTGATCTTCTATTGAGGCTAAAACCGACGCTGTGATTATCAGGCACGCCAGTATTCAATGAAACAGAACCATTAACACCTTTTCTGTCTTCTTTTTTCAATACGATATTGATAATGCCTGTTGTACCTTCCGCTTCGTACTTGGCTGATGGACTGGTAATCACCTCGATTTTTTCAATCATATCAGCAGTCAAAGTACCTAATACTGTCCCGCCTTCCTTGGCCAATACCGAAGGTTTTCCATTGATCAAAATATTTACTCCACTGCTTCCTCTCAAGCTTATTTCACCATCAATGCTAACTTCTACAGAAGGCACATTATCCAAGACTTCCAGAGCGCTTGCTCCTGTGGTGCTCAAATCAGAACCTACATTGAACACTCTTCTGTCCAACTTAAACTCTGTTTGCGACCTTTCTCCTTCCACCACCACATTCTTAAGCATTTTAGAATCTTCTTCCAGTTTGATCAAACCCAAGTCTATTGATTTTTTACCTTCGTAATTTTCATCAAAACGTTTTGAAGTGAATCCCATGAATCTAACTTCAATAAAAAAATTTGTTGCTTGAGTTAAAATTTCAAAATCGCCGCTTGGAGATGTAGTAATACCATCCAAAGTCTTGCCCGAGTCTTTGTCAATTAATAGAATTGAAGCGAATTCGATAGGATTATCGCTTCTATCTTCCACTATTTTGCCTGATATTTTCACATTGTCTTTCCCAATGCCACGCTGGGCAATCCCGCTAACTTGAACCAACAACAAAGCTAATGCTATAAAATACTTCATATATTTTGTAATTTCAGTTTGTTCAAAAATGAAAATCTTCTTAATTAATATTAAAAAAAATCTTTAAACGACTTAATTTTATAGTTAAACAACATTTCATCATTCATCCGCCATATTCCGCCGATCAAGCTTAGCAATCCTGCAATCATAGAAAAAATTCGATCAGAATCGGTAAAATTCGTATGTTTACACCATGAAAATGGATGAAAAAAGAAAGAAAATTATTTCAGAGGCAGCAGGGCAGGTATTTTTCCATGTGCTATTATTCTTCTACATGGCGGTAAATAAATTCACCAGTAAAATTGAATGGAATGAATTCTGGTTTTTTCTAAACTTCGCCACAGGGGCTTTTCTAATCAATTATATATTGCTTCCCAAATACTACTATAAAAAAAAATACGTCCATTTTGGAATTGGAGTAGCCGTCATCATCACTGCGGTCATACTTTCCGAAGAAATGCTTATCGAACAATTGATTTACCCTGATACTCGAGGCAAAGATTTCGAGCATTTTCTTTTGAATTTCCTCGACGCGATGCCTCCTATAGCCTTGCTTACCGGATTCAAATTCGCTTGGGATGGAGTCCAACAACGCCGCAAACTGGATCAGCTGGATATAGCAATGAAAGAAAGTGAATTGCAATACCTCAAAAATCAAATCAACCCTCACTTTCTATTCAATAACTTAAACAATCTCTACTCATACGCTATTGAAAACTCTTCAAAGACTCCCAGTATAATTTTAGAACTGTCTTCCGTGTTAAGATATATGCTTTATGATTGCAAAGCCGACTTTGTTAACCTCAAAGACGAGATCAAACACTTGAAAGACTTCACTAATCTAAATGAACTGCAAGTAGAGCATCGCGGCAAGGTTACGTTCTCCATCGAAAATATCACCGACAACTATCAAATTGCTCCTTTGATCTTGTCTGTATTTGTTGAAAATGCCTTCAAGCACAGTACTGCCAGTCAAACCGATAATATCATGATAGAAGTCAAAATTTCCATCTCTGATTCCGGAATACTGAACTTCGCTTGTCGTAATAGCTATCAAGAGAATACCAACAACAGCCACTTAAGTCAAGGCATTGGCTTGAAAAATGTGAAAAAACGGCTGGAGCTTCTTTATCCCAATTCCCATCACATTTCCCAATCTGCTGATGGCGACATTTATACTGTACATTTATCCATGCAATTAACCCAACTAGAATTATGATAACATGCGTCATTATTGAAGATCAACCACCAGCTCAAAGAATTCTAAAAAAATACATCGGCGATATCAATTATTTGGAACTCAAAGAAACCTTTTCAGATGCAATCCATGCTATGGAATATTTAAAGCATCATAAAGTTGACGTAATTTTTCTTGACATCCACCTTCCAAAAATATCTGGTATCGACTTTCTAAGCTTTTTGCCACATCCTCCCGCCGTGATTCTAACAACAGCTTATCCGGAATACGCGCTTAAAGGATACGAGCTTAATGTGACGGATTACTTGCTGAAGCCTTTTTCTTTTGAACGTTTCTTACAAGCAATTTCAAAACTTGACGCTGTTCGAAGTAAAAACGACTCATCACCTGCGAACATAATTCATGAAACCCCTGATACAATATTTGTCAAATCAGGCCATGAACATCTAAATATCAAACCTGAAAGCATTCTCTTTATCAAATCAGAATTGGATTATACTGAAATTCATCTAAAAGATGCCAAACATCTTACTTCGCAATCTCTAAAATATTGGTTGCAAAAACTCCCTAAAAAGCAATTTGCTCAAGTTCATCGATCATATATCGTCAATGTAACTGCTATATCAAAAGTTTCCGGCAATCAGATTTTTTTCGATGACGAGACAATTGTACCCATTGGAAGGGCTTATAGAGAAAGTTTTGTGAACGACTTTTTGCAATCATAACAAATGCAAGCGATACAATAAGTTAGCGAATAATGCTCTTATCAAGCATTTTCGCTCTCATCGCGAAGCAATCGTTTATCGCGCTCAATTTCTTCTATAAGCTCTCTTTCGGAAGGCAAATAAGGCTTGTACTTGGAAGCGAACAACTGTTCATTATCCCTCATCACAGAGTATTTGACTACTGTGTCGCTTTTGCTCGTGCATAATATGATTCCGATAGTTGGATTGTCTCCTTGCGGCTTTTTAAGATCATCAAACATTCTTCTATACATGTCCATTTGACCAATGTCTTGATGAGTAAGCTTGCCCAACTTCAAATCAAACAATACAAAGCACTTCAATATATAATTGTAAAAAACCAAATCAATGAAATAATGCTCGTCCTCTGATGATATGCGATACTGCCTTCCTACAAAAGAAAATCCCTTGCCTAACTCCAGCAAAAATGTTTCTAGGTGAGAAATCAAGCCTGTTTCCAAATCCGATTCATTCAAATTAGCCGACCGCTCAATATTCAAAAATTCGAAAACATAAGGATCTTTGATAAAATCATCAATCGTCTGAACATCCTTCGTTGCATTGCTTTCTTGCTTGGTCGACAATGTACGTTGATAATAAAAAGTATTGATATTACGTTCAAGAGCTCTTGTGCTCCAACTTTGGTCAGCGCATTCCTTCAAATAAAAATCCCTTGCTTCAGGGCTTTCAACCCTCATAATCAGTCTGTGATGGGTCCAAGTCAAATTGCTACGCAGCGCGTAACAATTCTCATTATCCGAATACGTAAGGTAAAACTGCCTGAAATTTCTCAAATTCGCTGCTGAAAAGCCCTTGCCAAATTCAGAGGTAAGCTCCTTAGACAAAGTCTTAAGCAAGGCTTCACCATATTTAGCTTTTGCTTGTCCCTTCTGCTCATGTTCAACAATCCTCTTGCCAACCAACCAATAAGCCTGAACCATTGCTTGATTTACAGCTGTGTAAGCACGTGTGCGGGCTTGTTGAAGTATGCTTTTGATATCAGCAAGAAATGGTGTCTCGGAAATTGATAATTCTTTATTGCTCATTGAATAGAGTGAGTGTTTCAGAACGAATTGATAAAATAATTAAGGCAATATACGCAACTAAACAGAATTGTTAAAAAACTACTTCGCAAAACAATTCTTAAAAGAAACGAGAGAAGTAATCAATTACTACTTGCTTCCATTTTGACTCTTTCTCATCCAGCAAAAGAATTTTAAAGTCATATTTATCGCTTTCCATCATGACGCCTTTTTGGTCATCAATATGCACATCAATTTCAAAGGCCGGAGGGTACTTTGATATGCCAAGTCCTTTTTCGTAAAGCGTTTTTCTATTCAATTTCTCATTAATAATAAAATCAGGCTTTAAGCCGTAAGCTAACATCCAGCAATAAATTTTCATTTGAGACCTATACGAAGTAGTATAAATGCCAACTTGACAATTATTGGCTTTAAGAAAATAATAAACATCCATAAAACCTGCTCGCATCGGTTCAATACCTAATACTTTATGAAGAATAGATCTTGAGTAGGTTGGAAATACAAAACTCAATGGAATCAGTGTGCCATCTAAATCAAAGGACACTCTCATTGGCATAACTTTTCATTATTTCCAATAAATCTTCGGTTGAAACAACCGTTGCAAATTCATCATTCAAAGAACTTAAGGCTGTTGCATGAATCGTCTCGCTGTCAAAATGTTCTCCATTTATCCCTTTTCTATCAAAAGTAGCGCAGGCATCATGAGCGACAAAAACTTCAAAACCATAATTGCCAGCCATTCTTGTTGTCGTGGAAACGCAATGGTTCGTGGTTAACCCTGCGATAAATAATGTCTTAATGCCTTGATCATCCAATGCAGCCTTCAAATCAGTCCCTATAAAAGCGCTATTTACATTTTTTTGAATTAAACACTCACCATCATTCGGCAAAAAATTCTCAAGAAACTCATTGCCTTCAACGCCAATTCTTAAGGGAGAATTTTCCTCCAAAGAACAATGTTGCACATGAAAGATATCTATAGCGGAATCTCTGGCTTGCTCTAGCAAACTAAAAGCATTTTTTTCAGCCTGAGGATTATTTCTATTCCCTCCCCAATGAGCTTCATTTGAAAAGCCCTTTTGCATATCTATTAGTATTAATGCCGATTTACTCATAATCAATTATATTAATTTGAAGAAGCTCCTTTTTCAACTATTAAGCATGCTCAAAATAAAATGAGTAACCTAAAGTCTCCAAGACTCGTCTGTTATTCAATATAAACTAAAATATCATATAATTATGCTAATAACAACCACTAATACTATAGAAGGGAAAAAAATAACAGAATATAAAGGCATAGTCAGCGGCGAGACAATCATAGGCGCTAACATTTTCAGAGACCTTTTCGCAAGTATCAGAGATGTAGTAGGAGGTAGATCAGGCAGTTATGAGAGCGTTTTGAGAGAGGCAAAAGAAACTTCTCTCAAAGAAATGGAAGAACAAGCTAGAAAAGTTGGAGCAAACGCTGTAATCGCTGTTGACCTGGATTATGAAACAGTCGGAGCCAATGGAGGAATGCTGATGGTAACCGCTAGCGGTACAGCAATAGTACTAGAAGACTAATAATCAAAAAAGGTTGCTTCAAGTAATAAGCAACCTTTTTTAAATTGTATTAAGCTCAAATAGCTTATTTCACTTTCTCAACGGTAAAGATCAATCGATCAAAATTCACTGTGTTTTCAGCATTACCTTCTTCTTCATATAACAAGTTACCTTGCAAACTCATTTTATTTCCATAATTGACCAAATAAACACCTCCATCCGGCATATCCTTCAATTGAAAACGTTTATTATCTAAAGTGATAAAACTTCCATTCAAAATGATTTTTTTAACCCAGTGTTCTTCAGTATTAAAATCATCCATACTAATAACACTTGGATTATTATAACTCATTTCAATATTAGTTCCCTGATTGTCAATTACATTAAAAGAAATCAAATTTTGAGAAAAAGAAACCGTTGCTTGAAGCAGATCATCCGTATCAAGCCTATACTGCTCTTGATCTGACAATCCTGTCAACTGACTAAAATCATCGACTTCCACAACTTCAGAAAAATCCTCACCATCTTTCGCTTTCAATAAAAAATCCCTGCCAAACGGTATATAAAGAGAGTCTGGATCATAATCAAAATAATTCCAATATTCCTCACCATCAAAACTATAAAGAAGGTCGCCATCATAAACCAAAGAATATCTTTGAAAGTTTTCTTGATTAAATGATAAACCTAAAGTCATTACTTCTTTCACTTCGGATATATAGGTCTGGCCTGTGAAAGAGCCATTTCCGACACCTCTGAGTCTGGTATAATAATCTGTATTTGGTTTTAAGCTATCAACAACATAACTATTGGACGAACTTTCCAAACCATAGGTCTGAGTATAATCGGGATCATCGAATTTTTCTTTGTCTGTTGTTACTTGAAGCGCCCAATTCGCAGAACCAACTAACCTGTAAAACACTTGGAAAGATTGATAATTGACGTCATTGAAAGTGATAATTTCACCGCTTAAAGCATCGGGTTGAGAATCATCATCCTTGCATCCCCATAAAACGAGCAACATCAATGCTAGCACGCTCCATAATTTTCTTTTCATAGCAATATTCTTTTTATGCTTAACATTATAACTTGAAAGTAGTTCGTGCTTTTGGATCAAGAATGTTTAAAAAAGACAAATAATAGAAATCAATACAGCTTTATGAAATCATTAAAAGTCGGTCCGGTCTGCGGTCAAGTATTTGCATTGCTTTACCCTTCGCTTAACTCTCAGTCCCCACCAAGGCCAAGCTCTAAACATCATTCCTGTCCTGACTCCAAGATTATGAAAAAACCTATTCATCTCAGGCATAGATCTAGACTCTTTGGGAATAACCACATATGAGACTCCTAGGTCAGCGGAAGCATCATTGAAACACTTGTTCCACATCAACAGCCCTTTGGTATCTTTAGTGTATATCGTCCATACCTTCTTTGGCTTCGATTGTTTTTTATCAAATTTGTTTACGATAAAATTATCCGTGTTCTCTTTATTCTTTTTGAAAAACCATTGTGCTTTAAGTTCATTTCCAGAAAAAAGAAATAAAGCGATAAAAACAAAAATATACTTCGCGCAACGTGCATTTTCTTCAAAATCGAAGCAATATCTATATACATTATATATATTTGTAATATTACACATATTCATTTTTTTTAGAATAAAACTGTTGAATGAAGCATATTGTTAGTTTCGTCATAAAGCATATACCTAGAAAGTACCTTCAGCTATTTGCCCATCATGGCGCCAAAATAATGTCCTTAGGCTACCTTGGAAACAATGTAGAATGCCCCGTATGTGAGAAACATTACAAAAAATTCTTGCCTTATGGCAGAAAACCCCCTAGAGAGAATGCGCTATGTCCTAATTGCTTGGCACTGGAAAGACATAGATTGATGTGGCTATATCTAAAAGAAAAAACCAACTTTTTCACACATAAGAACAAAGTCCTTCATATAGCTCCAGAACTTTGTTTTATTAAAAGATTTGAAAGTCTTGAAAATCTAGAGTACATCACTGGTGATTTAGAATCTCCACTAGCTAAAGTGAAAATGGACGTTCATGATATTCCGTTTGATGAAAACTCATTTGATGTAGTCTTTTGCAATCATGTAATGGAACATGTGGATGATGACATACACTGCATGAAAGAAATTCACAGAGTGCTAAAGCCTGGCGGATGGGCCATAATACAATCACCACAAGACATAAATAGAGAAGATACTTTTGAAGATCCAACCATTACTGATCCTAAAGCAAGAGAAGAAGCTTATTGGCAGTCCGATCATGTTCGCTTATATGGACGAGATTATGGCAAAAGACTAGAAAAAGCTGGATTTAATGTGATAGAAGATGATTTTGTGAAAAGTTTGCCAAAAGAAAAAGTAAGTAGATTTGCCCTTCCTTCTGGGGAAATCGTTTATTTATGCCAAAAGCAAGCTTAATATTTTAACTGACAACGACATCTTTGTCGTTATGAATTATTGAAAAATGATACCCAATAAAATAAATTCAATTTGTTGCATAGGAGCTGGATATGTGGGAGGGCCAACAATGTCTGTTATCGCGCAAAAATGTCCACATATAAAGGTCACTGTTGTTGATATCAATGAAGAGCGAATCAATGCTTGGAATGACGAGAATCTAGATAATTTACCTATATACGAACCAGGATTAAACCAAGTAGTCGCAGAAGCAAGGGGTAGAAACTTATTTTTCTCTACCGAAATAGAGCAAGGTATAAAAGATGCTCAGATGATTTTCATATCGGTAAACACGCCTACCAAAACCTATGGAACAGGCAAAGGAATGGCCGCTGATTTGAAATTTGTAGAACTTTGCGCTAGACAAATCGCTCAAGCTGCTAATGAAGATAAAATTGTTGTAGAAAAATCAACTTTACCTGTTAGAACAGCAGAAAGCATCAAAAGAATATTGGAAGCAGAAGATTCTGAGCACGAGTTTGCTATTCTTTCAAACCCAGAATTTTTAGCTGAAGGGACTGCAATAGAGGATTTGCATTATGCTGACCGCATGTTGATAGGAGGGGAGAGCGATGAAAATGGCCAAAATGCTATAGAAGCGCTAGTAGATGTTTATGCCAACTGGATTCCTAGAGAAAAACTTATTACAACAAGCGTTTGGTCATCTGAGCTTTCAAAATTAACAGCAAATGCTTTTCTGGCTCAACGTGTATCATCCATCAATTCTATTTCAGCCTTATGTGAAAGAACAGGAGCTGATGTTGAAGAGGTTGCTCATGCGATTGGAATGGATAGTAGAATAGGATCCAAATTTTTAAAATCATCGGTTGGCTTCGGAGGTTCATGCTTTCAAAAAGATATTTTGAATCTGGTTTACTTATGCAGACATTTCGGATTACCTGAAGTTGCGGAATATTGGGAGCAGGTTGTGAAAATGAACGACTACCAAAAACACCGATTCGCTAAACAAATAATCGACACTCTTTTCAATACAGTTTCCGGCAAAAAAATATCTTTTCTTGGTTGGGCATTTAAGAAAGATACTAATGACACCAGAGAGTCTTCAGCAATATACGTTGCTTATGAACTATTGCAGGACAGGGCTGAAGTACACGTTTATGATCCTAAAGTAAGTTCTGATCAAATTTACAAGGACATTTCATATCTTCAAGAGCACTCTTCCTCATCACCTTATTGTAAAGAAAAGCTGCCAAAAGATTGGAAAGAATTATTGCATATACACAAAGAATCAGATCTATGTCTAAAAAATTCGCATGCAATAGCCGTTTTAACAGAATGGGATGAATTCAAAAATATAAATTGGGATTCTGTGTATGCAAACATGTACAAACCTGCATTTATTTTTGATGGCAGAAATATTCTTGATAGAGAAAAGATTGCAAAAATTGGGTTTGAAATCAAATCAATAGGAAAAGGCTAATATGAAGATATTAATCACAGGAGCAGCTGGTTTCATAGGTTTTCACCTAGCTAGAAAGCTTCTTTCCATCGGTGAAAATGTCATAGGTATTGATAATATCAATGATTATTACGAACAATCATTGAAATATGATCGGCTTAAAGAGTGTGGAATTGATAGAATAGCTATTGAGTCAAATAACAATTTAATTCAAAGCGATAAATTTCCGAATTTTTCCTTTGTTAAAATAGACATTACAGATAGAGAATCCATTGAAAAACTATTTGAAAAAGAGAAATTTGATGTAGTTGTAAACTTGGCAGCTCAAGCAGGAGTGAGGTACTCTCTTGAAAACCCTCATGCGTATGTCGATTCCAACCTTGTGGGTTTTATTAACTTACTGGAATGTTGCAGGCATAATCAAATTAAGCACTTTGTATACGCTTCAAGTTCATCCATATATGGGATGAACGATAAAATACCATTTGCTGAAGAGGATAGAGTAGACCATCCAGTGAGTTTATATGCAGCTACAAAGAAAAGCAATGAATTAATGGCGCATAGTTACAGCCATTTATATAGTTTGCCAACTACTGGATTAAGATTTTTTACCGTATACGGCCCTTGGGGTAGACCTGATATGGCTCCAATGCTATTTGCAAATGCCATTAGCCAAGGAAAACCAATTAAGGTATTTAATCATGGAGATATGGAAAGGGATTTCACGTATATTGATGATATTGTAAACGGTATAAACGAAGTGATCAAAAATCCTCCATCAAAAGATGACGACAGACCTTTCTACAGATTATTCAATATTGGCAATTCCAAACCAATTCATTTAATGGAATTCATCGAAACCATTGAAAAATCCTTAAATATTAAAGCCAAACTTGATATGTTGCCTATGCAGCCTGGCGATGTAAAACGAACGTGGGCGGATACATCCAACCTTGAAAAATTAGTGATGTACAAACCAAATACATCACTTGAAGAAGGTGTTGAAAAATTCATTAAATGGTATAAAAAGTACTATAAATAATATCAAAATAAAAAAAGCTATCTTTTAAGATAGCTTTTTTTATTTTGATATTATCTAGATGTATTACTCTATAACAAACTCAACTCTTCTGTTAATTGCTTTACTAGCTTTAGTATTATTTTCAACTCTTGACTCAGACTTACCTTTAGAGTCTACTGAAAGTCTATCTTTAGATATACCCATGTTCACTAGTTGTGAAAGAACATAATTAGCTCTCTTTTCAGACAATTTTTGATTAACTGCAACACTTCCAGTATTATCTGTATGACCTACAATTTTCACTTTCTTATTAGGATGCTCTTTCAAATAAGTGTAAACAAAGTTGATAGCAAAAGCTGCATCATCTTCAGGAACCGACTTACCAACAGGGAAATAGACCATAAGGTATTTCTTATTGATCAACTCTTCCAATTGCTTAGCGCTTCCACCTGCATTTTTAATTTTCTCGTCAGTCTGTCTAGAAACAGTAGCAACAGCTTGTTGAACATCAGCTTTGGATGCAGTATTTTTCTCAACCTCATCTTTAGCTTTTGCTATAGCTTTAGCCTCGTCGGCTTTTTGCTGCTTATCGTAATCTTCAAGAGCCTGCACAAGCATATCCTTGCTTATAAATTCTCTTCTTGCCCAATCAGCATGCTTAGCATTCTTTGACTTCTTTCCACCCAAGAAATAAGAAACACCTAATGAAACAGTTTGGTAATTGTTCTGAGGTGCTCTAGCATTTGTAATTGTACCATCTAGACTCAAATCTCCCATTGCCAAGAAAACTTGCTTAGCTGTTAAATTCAAAGCTATATTGTCAGACACTTTATAAGCAAATTGAACCCCAGCTAAAGCATTGATTCCTTTGTCTTTTACTTTTTCTGATTCTACGCCTTCAATGTCAGCTTCGAAACTATTTTGATAAACGCCTAAACCTCCAATAAAATAAACATTGAATTTATTTGCTTTTGTAGAAGCTCCTGTCAATTGTAAAATATTCACATATGCCTGAGCAGTTACATTAAAAAAGTTAGACTTAACATCAGAATAATCAAACTTGCCAAATTCTGAAGCAAGTTTCATAGAAAAAGCATCTGACAAACTATATCTTACGCCAATTTCTCCCACTAATGGTTTTAGCCCTGAAGATGGACTGTTTCCATTAATCAATCCAACAGATCCTTCAAGAGCTATTCTCTTCATCGTTTGACTCTTAAACCTGTATTTTGTAGCAACTGGATCTTGACCAGTAAATTTGCTTACATCATCTTGATTCTGCGCATTTAGATTTAAACATAACCCTAATGCCAAAACACACAACAAACTAAATTTGCCTTTCATAATTAATTAAGGATAATAATATTCCGTATAGTTAAATAACAAATATTAAAAAAATATAAGATAAAATAGATTGAGCCAAAATTATAAACAAGTAAATTAAATAACAAGCAAGTTAAGTAAAAGATTCACTATGTTTATAAATATAATATGTATTATGTTAAATAATGACTTAACCTATAAAACCAAAAAACTTTTTCTTCTTTTTCTTAGCACCCAAATGCTTTTTTTTCAAAATACTCTCATACATTTCACCCCAGTCAGGCAAGCCACCAAAACTTCTATCATCTATGTATAAATCCGCTAAAATCTTTCTACTGACTTTCCCCTCAACATACTTTTCATCCGGATAATTTCTATTACAAGCAAAAAATTCCAATCCTCTTACTTCGCAAAATTTAACCGCTTCTTCAAGTTCTTCACCAGCACGATATGACCACAAAATCAATGTATGTCCCTCAGCTTGAAGAGCCTTTAAGGTATCTATAGCAAAAGGTATTTCTTTGCCTATTTTAGGGTATTTATGCTCTACAATAGTACCATCAAAATCGACTGCTATAACCATCTATCGTTTAATTAAATTTTTAATTTTCATCTTAAAACCTCCATCAGACTCATCGCCATAACTCTCAGAATAAGCATAATACTGATACTTACCATAACTTCCCCCCTTCTTAACTTTTACATCTGTTATAATCAAGCCAATATTATCTTCACTTTTCCCTAAATCATCAATAAATTCAATAGAATCCTTCAAGCTATACCCTTCTCTAACAACAAATAATTTTCGATTCACATATTTGTTTACTAAAGCCGCATCGGTAACCAAACCTAATGGAGCATTATCAAAAACTACATAATCAAAATTCGATTTCGCAATCTTCAAAAACTCTTGAAAACGCTGATTATTTATCAATTCCGAAGGATTCGGGGGCACTGGCCCTGAGGCCACTATTTTCATATTATCATTAACTCCAGAGTTTTGAATAACCTCATCAAAGCTAGTTGAACCTGCTAAATATGTGCTCAGCCCTATGACATTTTTAATAGGCAAGGCCTTATGAAGCCTTGGTTTTCTCAAGTCAGCCCCAACTAAAAGCACTTTCTTCGATGACATCGCAAATATTGATGCCAAATTAATTGAATTAAATGTCTTTCCTTCTCCACTAATTACTGAGTTCAAAGAAATAACTTGCTCGTCATTGCCTTTCATCATAAAGTCTAATTTAGTTCTAAGACTTCTAAATGCTTCAGCTATCGGCGCTCTAGGATTATCAACCACACTAAATTCATCATCAGAGTCATGTTTGATAATCATACCTAATAATGGCAAATCAGTTTTATCTGTAATATCTTTGGCTGATTCTATTTTATTGTTAAAATAATCTTCAAGAAGAACGTAGATAAAAGGTATTAAAAATCCTAATATTAAACCTATCAATAAGTTAAGCAATAGCTTGGGGCCTGTTTTCTCAGATGTCTCAACTCTTGCTATATCAATAATTTTACTATCAGGAACATTAGAGGCTTTTGTAATTTCAGCTTCAGATCTCTTTTGCAACAACAAAGTATATAATTCGCTATTTACTTCAAATTTTCTCTGAATGTTGATTAACTTTTGTTCAGTCTCGGGTAACTGGGCTATATTTTGATTGATTTTACTTAATTGACTATCAATGGTTTCTTTCTCGAAATAAGATGAGTTTAATAAGTTTTTAAGATTCTCAATCAACGAATTTGTAACATTCTGTATTTCCAAATCCACTAAAACTAAACTTGGGTTTTTTTCCTTAGCGGAATAAGAAGTAACCGCTTTTTTATTATAAAGCTCATTGAGTTTGAGTACTAAGTTATTCAACAAAGGATCTTCAATTCCAATAACACTAGGAATGATAATATCTTTGAAAGTTGTCTTCTCTTGAGCATATTCGTTTAAATATTTAAAATAATCAATTTTAATATCTATAAGCGCTTTTTGAGAATGCAAATCCTCTACTTTTTCAATCAACACTTTGCCTTCAGAACTCAAATCAATCACTCGATGATTTGATCTAAAATTTTGATAATGCGTTCCCGTTAACTTTAAAGAATCAGCTACAGTCGCCAATTGTGCATCTATAAACTTAACAGTATTTTCAGATGCCTTATTTTTTTCTTTCAACCAAAAATCTATATACGCATCCGCAAGTTTATTTAAATAAGCGACCTCCTTGGCCGGTACTTCTCCTTCCACATTCAACTGAATCACTGAAGCATCTTTATTTATTAAGCTTGTGTTTAAGCTATTCATATAATCAAGAGTCAGCAGGTTAGGATCTTTAAAAACAAATCGATACTCCTGAAGTCCTTCAGCTTCAAAGTCTATACGGTAATCAACATTTGGAATAACTTTAAATGCAAAAAAATCCGTAACATATTCGTCTCCGAAATTAATTGTCTTTTGCAAATCTAGAACTAAATCTTGTTCCAAAAAGTCATAATCAATTGCCTTTAAATCAGCATCAATTTTCAATTTAAACTCTTGATAATTATTGAAAGATATATCTAACTCAACTTCAGGAAGGTTGAATTTCGACTTGTCATAAACTATTTTAAAAGGAAGTTTCGAAAATTGTTCAGCATACCTGAACACCCCCTTTTTATAATAAAAAATATCAAATGGCAATGCCTCAATTGCCTCCCTATTTAAAGTATATGACTCCAATACGGCAATTTTATTTTGAAGATTTACATTTTTCTGCATGAAATCCAAACCTTCAAACAACTGCATATTTGATCCTCCATTCTCTTCCACTAGAATAGTTGATGAAACTTTATGCTTGGGCGCCATAAACTTAGTTCCAATAAAAGCGAAAAACGCTCCCATGGGAATAAATAAAACAAACAAATACCATTTGCTTAATAATTTAAAAAACAGCTCTTTAAAATTAATGCCCTCTTCTAATTCAAAAAACTCTTCTCGCTTGGCCGAATTCATCTATATGTGTAGTTAAATATGTGTCTTATTTTAAAAATGTAAGTATACTGATCAATGCTGTCAAACCAGTCAAAACCAAACTGTAATTCGACAAACCTGTATTCCAACCTTTTAATTTCGCTGCCTCTACATAAATTATATCATTAGACTGAATATAGTAAGCATCTGAAAGAAATGCTTCCTTACTCGTCAAGTCCAGCCTATACGTTTCATTGCCATTATCAGTAGGCCTAATCACCAAAACCTTTTTCAACTCCCCATATACTGTCACATCCCCAGCGATTGCCAAAGCCTCCAATACATTAAGTTCATTGCTATTATTAAAATAAGCTCCTGGCTTCTTTACTTCCCCCATTACTGTAAATCTATTGTTCAACAATTTTACGGTAACTGTCGCATCATTCAAATACTCATCTGCCCTCGATTGAATAGAATCTCTTGCTTGTTCAAGGTTAAGTCCAGCCATATGAACTTTTCCTAATATCGGAAGCTCGATATCTCCCTCTGTATTTATTATATACCCGAATACATATTGATTTGTCGGAGAATTGTATTTATTAATCTCCATATTTCCTCCCGCACCACCTGTATTACTGAACATTTGGGAAATTTCAGGATTTAAACTTTTCACATCCACATAAAGATTGTCATTGGTTTTTAAAATATGCAACGGAACACTATCATTTACGGCAACTAGTCCAGCTTTATGCAAATCCTGAAAATAAACCAACTCTTTATGAGGCCTACAGGAAAAAAAATTTAAGATTACTAGACTAAAAAACAATAACAAAAAACTTTTCTTCATCTTCTCTACCATTTAAGCAAACTGCTATTTCAATTCATTCGACAAACTTAAAAAAAAATAAAAATAATTAACTATTTGTATCTATTTTTTCTTCTCTTGTTTAATAAATATAAAAGAAAAAGGCTTAAGCAATGAAGCTAAAAGCCTTTTTCCGCAACAAAAATAAAGATTTTTTTTGATTTTAGCTTAAAGTAAAGCTAGATTATCAGGTATATATCTGTTAATTACTTTCTCAATCAAACGAATATATACTTCGCCCCTCTCAGAATACAAAACCAAGCCCTGAGCCATACTAACTGCCTCTGGATCTATTCCAGCTAATCTATTCTGTTCACGAATTTTTCTTAGCTTTTTGTACGCTCTTCCAGTATTAAGCAAATACATGTAATCTTCCACAGCTTCTTGTGGACTAGAATACTTTTTAACAGAAAATTTAGCATCTGGCGCATGCGCGGGCTTCATGCCACAATCAGGCTTATAACAATGTATGCCAAAATAGTTATTAGCCAATTTAGCAAATTTGGAAGTTCCCCAGCCTGTTTCAATAATTGCTTGAGCAAGAACCAGCTTCTCAGGTATAATATCGACATGTATTTTTAATCGATCCAATAAGGCAATCCCTTCAGGATAAGAGTATTCTTCAAGTGGTTTGTTTATTTTCACATCATACTCTTTGGAAATCTTTTGAATCAAATCAATATCATTGACTCCGAACTTTCCATTCATCAGAAAGGTCTCCTCAACATTCAGTATAAGGCTACGCAAGTCTTGTAATTTTTGATTCTCCTCATCAACCAACGGCTTGATCATCCTTATGAAATCCATATGATGATCCTCTAGCTTTCGCTTTGGGCTATGTGCTTCTTCTCCCATAGCAAAGTAGTTGAGAAAGATAAACAACTGAATTACTTTCATTTATATGTAGTTTGGTAAAACGTCGCAAAGTAAAATGAATTTTTTCTTATAAAAAAATTCCTGAGTTCAATATTAGATAAATATAATATTTAAATAGATATATCACTTTAACAATCACAAATTGCTATCAACATCACTCTGAAATCATAATACGCAAAAAAAGCAAGAAAGTGTTTGCTAATAGACCTAATTATCAATGATTTATAATTTTTTAACAGATATAAGCGAGTCAAAGCATAAACGTAAACTATGGCAAGGTTTTTCCATTACCTATAGCATAACTACCATTATTCATATGAATATAAATAAACTCATCTCCTCTAAAGAAATGCTATACAACATAGAGCCCAACCTATTAAACAGCATTATACTTTACGAGCTAGAAAAGCTTACCATTTCATCAAATTTCGAAGCAGGAGTCTATATTTTTATGACATCCAAAAAAAGAGTGATAAAACTTTACAATCATCATCATCAAAATCAATATGCACTATGCGAGCTTCAAACGATGAATAATGCTGTTGAAATACTAGCTTGGTACATTGGTGAATATATACCGAATCAACTAAAGCAAAAAGGACTTCCTTCAAATATTGAAAATATCTTGATACTTTATGAACTTTCAATCTACAACTTGGTATCAGGCCAAATTCCTCTGAAAGTCCAATACCTAATTTCCAAAGTAAAACAAAATTTGCAAAAAAAAGAGCAAAATAAGTTATGTTTAAGAATCAGCGACTTAAGTGGTGAGATTATATTTTGGATGAAATACTATTTTCCTTATACAACATCCAAAACAATTAATAAAATCATGGAAGTCTTCGCTCACAAGATAAAAGATATCGCTGAAGACGACTTCCAAGTACACAACGGGTTCATTACTCTTAACAATTCGGAGCTTCCAGCATTTATAGAATCGGTTATGGAACAGTCCGAACAAATTTTCGACTGGCAATTCAACAGTCTGGATGAGTCATTCAACCCAAAAAACTATTCCAAGTACCATCAAAAGCAACTTCAATTGACATTTATTTCAAATCGCAGAGAAGAACGATGCGACTTAGGGGAGCTCACTCAAAGAATCAAAGACCAAATCATCAACAAATTTGATTTGAAAAATTATCAAAGAATAATCGCTTAAACATTAAGCTTGAAAAAAAGTATTATTACAAAAGGTAATAATATGAAATTTCAGACAATTATCGTATTCGCATTACTCATATGCATTGCTAAAATTTCCTTTGCTCAAAACGAAGAGATTAAACCCCACAAATATAACGTGAAAGTTAAAGTCCCCACTTTCAAGAAAAAAATCCTTACATACCCATTCAAAGAAGGCGATTCAGTAAAAATATCATTTACCAAAGTTAAATCCTCACTTCCCAATACTGGCGGCTATCTCAATAACGACAAAATCAGCAGTTTTGAAAAAACTCAAGCCGCAAAATTACCTGACCCTGCGACTAAATTAAAAGGAGCTGACTCACTAGTTAATACTAACGAACTCCTAGGCAAAGGAGGTATTGGACAGTTCTCATTCACTCAACAAGGTGCTGGACCATTATTTCAAGGAAATAACCTTCCTATGCTTGAAAAAACATTCTACATCAATCAGACGGGGAATTATAGCTTGATATTCAAGAATAAATCTCTATTGCCAAAAACATTTGCCGTGGAAATTACTCAGATGCCAAAGCCAAAGCCTGTCGTAATGCTTGATACGGTAAAGTTCGACACAATAGCCACAGTGATTTTTTCAAAAGAGCTCAATGTATCTCCCAAACTGAATATTTCTCAAAATAGCAGTTATGTTATTCCTATCTCATACCCTGATTTACCAAATCTGCTCGGAATATCTTATGCGATCACAACCGATACAACAATGACTAGCAAACTCACGACAAATGAACCAGGTACATATGATACATCCATACCGTCAAAAGCATTTGGAATTGATAAAATTGAAGTTAGTAGCTCACAGGATCCCGATATCAAATTTCACCTTCTCTATAATGGCGTTCAAGTTCCATTAAGCCAAGATCAAAAACATTTTGGAGCGATTAATCCCTATGAGATTATCAATAAAGATGTCAACTTATATGTAGAAAATAGAAATAAAATTAACTATAAAAAAATCTACATAAAAATGATTTCTTATCACCTACACCTTAAAGAAAATGAAACTTCTAAGCCGTAAAAAGCTCGTTAATTACCTTTTCATATTTTTTCTAACGATCGCTTTTATAGTTCCTACAAGCGCAAATATTTATGACAGCGAAGAAACATTCGAAGTAGAGCTTTTTATGAGCTATCTATTTTTCCAAGACTCTCCTCTTCAGACTAAATTTATGTCAAAAGTAGCTGAAACCACTCAGCCCACCGGACAATCTGAGATCGAAAGCTACAAAAGCGCTGGAAATGATTGCTTGCAAACAAATGTCATGAAATATGATCCTAGAGGTCAAATGAAATCTTGGATACAAAACGAATACGATGAACATGGAAGAAAACTAAAGCAAGCAGTATTTGACAACGAAGGAGTAGTGCAAGGCTATCAGCTATTATCTTATGGATATTCAGGAAGCTATGGTGAATTCGCCGGAGCTTTCTCCCATATGATTCCGGGGGACCCTTGGAGCAGATATGCCCAGTATTTAAGCTATACTAGCTTAGACCCTGCTGGTCTCATTGTATCTCAAGTGCAAAGACATATTGAGAATCAGATTAATGTAGGCAGAGAATACCTATATGGGAAAGGAAGTGAACTCAAAGGCTATATGCAGCACTTTTATGACGAGCAAAACAATAGAGTTCAAACTTTCATTTACAACCAAAGAGGGCGGCTTCAAAACTGGTTGCAATACGAATATGATGAATATGGCCAACCTATAGCTACAACATTATATGATTCCAAGGGCCAAGTAGAAGGCTATGTCAACAATCATTATCAAGAATATCGAAACTATGTTGACTCTCTATATAATTCTTATAGAGGGAAATACGATGAGTACAAAGGAAAAATCGAATATGAGTACAACTCCGCAGGTGAAAAGATTAATCAAACTTACCTTTCCGCCCAAGGAACTGTACTGCAATATACGACATATCAATATGACCAATTTGGAAATATGGTAAGCTCCAAATATTATGATGCAAAAGGACAGATGCTAAATTATGCAACAGCAACGTTCAACTGCCCTTAAAAATAGAAATTATCTTCTATTTCTTTTTCCCCTAAATTTAGAGTTATTTCCACCTTTCTTAAAATCACCAGAGCTTCTTCGGGAATCTCTTTTTCTTCCCTCTCCTCTTCCGCGATATTTTGATGAAGAGTTATTATTATCTTTTTGTTGAGCTCTTTCGATAGAAATTTCTTGGCCTCTAAAGTCGAAATCTTTGATATTAGCAATCAGTTTATCAACAGTGGCTGTATCAATTTCAAAGAATGAAAAGCGATTCATAATTTCAATCTTTCCAATTTCAGCACTGCTTGAATCAAGAGCTTCATTAACAATTCCGATTAGTCTCAAAGGAGTCAACTGGCTATGAGCACCTAAATTGATATACAGCCTGCTCATTTTTGAATTTCCTCTATCTCTACTTTCCGATCTCTCTTTCCTTTCTTTTTTATCCGGAAGATTGATATCCTTGGCATTTTTATAATAAGCCAAAAATCTGTTAAACTCAGCTGAAACAAAATGCTTAATCAAATCTTCTCTGCTAAGCCATTCCAACTTTTGATAAATTTCCGGCAAGAATGGTTCAATTTGCTGTTCATTCACCTCTACTTTTTCGATCTTGTCAATCAAAGCGTAAAGTTGCCTTGTGCAAATATCTTTGCCATTAGGCACAAGCTCTTTTTTGAATTTAATGCTGGAATTTCTCTCAATGTCTTTGATTCTTCTCATCTCACGAGAGTGAATAATAGCGACAGAGATCCCCTTATTACCTGCTCTTCCTGTTCTACCACTTCTGTGCGTGTATACTTCAGGGTCATCAGGCAAATTAAAATTAATAACGTGAGTCAATTCGTTAACATCCAAGCCTCTAGCTGCTACGTCAGTTGCCACTAGCATTTGCAACTGTCGGGACCTGAATTTACCCATTACTTCGTCACGTTGAGCTTGAGAAAGATCTCCATGCAAAGCATCAGCATTGTATCCATCTTGCATTAACTGACTCGCAATATCTTTAGTCTCTTTTCTGGTACGACAGAAAACAATTCCATAAATATTAGGATTTATATCTGCAATTCTTTTCAAAACCTCATACCTGTCTTTGGCATGAACTTGATAGAATACGTGGCTTACATTTTCAGAGCCTAAATTTATCCTTGCAGCCGATAGCTCGATAGGCTCATTCATGTACTCATTACTGATACGCTTTACCTCACCAGACATCGTGGCTGAAAATAAAAGCGTTTGTCTTTCCTCAGGCACGCTACTCAGGATAGCATCTAAATCATCCTTAAATCCCATTGACAACATTTCGTCAGCTTCATCAAGAACAACCCTTTCAACATTACTCAAATTAAGCTTTCTTCTAGAAATTAGATCTTTTGCTCTACCTGGAGTAGCTACCACTACTTGAGCAACTTTTCCTAAAGCTTTAATTTGAGGTTCAATACTAGCACCACCATACACAGCGACAATTTCCAATCCTTTGATGAATTTTGAAAATTGTGTTAAATCGTTAGCAATTTGCAAACAAAGCTCTCTGGTCGGGCATAGTATCAAAGCTTGGGGTTTGCGATTGTCAACATCTATATTATGAATAACTGGCAACCCAAAAGCAGCAGTTTTACCTGTACCTGTTTGGGCAGAAGCGATAATATCCTGTTTCGAATTCAACAAATGAGGAATAGTTTTTTCTTGAATCGGGGTAGGCTTTTCAAAACCCAAAGTCTCAAGAGCGGATAATATCTCTTCTTTAAGACCAGTTTCAGAAAATGAAGTCATAAGAATTTAATTAATTTAGATCTACAAAGATAAGATATTAACCCATCAAAAGGCAATTTTAAGAAAAATATAAAAAAAAAGTGTCAGTGAAGTCAAACTTTTTTAATATCAAAATTTATCTATTCATATAATTGAAGTGTATAAATAGTGAATTCATATTAATATATAAGTATTTATATAAATTTATAAAGCAAATATTATTTTTTAATATTATTACCAAAATTTAATATCATTTTCAATAATTTATCTGAAGTCAATATTATATTTTCAGATCTTTTCCATGAGAACGAGTTTCCTTCCTTTGGCTTAAAAATTGATCGCTGTGCAGTATTAACAAAAACTAAATTTTTATGAAAAAATTACTTGCACTTTGTTTAGCTATTGCTTTGTCATTATCCGCTAAATCACAAACATTTACAGTTCAAGGAACTTGGGGACTCATTAATGGCTCTTCAAGCTTATACGATGATTATCGAGATTTGTCTGTATTATCTTCAAATGATGTTACAATTTCTTACGCTGATATAAATACATGGGGAGCTGAAGCTTCTGTTTATATTATCAAAGGTTGGGGAGTTAACATCGGCTATGCATATGGAGAAAAAAAAAGCAATACATTTGTAACGAGCACAGGTCTTTCCTCTATACCTGATGCTAGAGTATTTATGAATCAAATAAATATCGGACTTGCAAAAAAATTCAAACTTCCTCTTGTTCATATTATTCCAATCGCCGGAATTAATATCTACAATTATACAATTAAAAATTTTCCTGAGAATAATGGTTTATTGCCACCCAATTATAATTTGAAAAATAAAGACGTAACCAATTATGGATTAGATTTAGGGGTGAATGCAAAAATTTTATTATTATCCGCAGGAGTAAAGTATGATATTATTCGTAATTATTTTAAACTTTCATTGGGAATAGGAATATAATAATCAATCTTGTTCACGCTTATTAATTTTATTATAATTTTTAAACTGTTTTTTTATTTCAAAGAAGCTAAGATGGTTTAAAAAATTGATCGAGATGTCGTCTTATGGCAATTGATCTTTAAAGGGCTTTGACTAGACAAAGCCCTTTTTTAATATCGTTCTGTTCCTTCGATAATTTTTTTAATTAATATTTAACTGTTCTTAAATAGCCTGTTTACTTTAAAATAAGTGTTATTTAAAAAAAGCAACATCAAAAAGTATGTGTTTTGTTATTTTATTATTTTATATGTTTTAATGTTTTATTGTTTTCAGAGACAAAATTGATAATGTAAATATCTGATTATTAGTTACTTACTTGCTATAAAAATTTTGAATATACAGTTCATTATTAAATACGAGACAGTATATTATTAAAATCTATACAGTAAAATATTGATTATAGAACTTAATGATATTAAAAATAGTCCAGTATAATATTAATGAAGATTCAGTATGTTATTAAAGCTTTTAAACAAAAGACTTTTCACCAGTTAATTATTAAAAAAAGAACAGCTTAATATTAAAAATAAGCTTATTCTGGTCATAAATTTTTTACATACTCATCTAGAAACAGTAGAATATTAATTTTTTTAATAGAAATATACTTGCCTCTATCATTTATAAACAGTAAACTATTAATAATTTCAACGGATTATAAGCACTTAAGACAGTAAATTATTAAAAAATAGTTGAAAAGACAGTAGTATATTAAGCATTCAACAGCAGGTTATTAATGAAAGGTGCTTTAGAACAGTTGAATATAAAGTATAATCCAGTCATTTATTAAGTACTTTAATGAATATCCAATTTCTTTAATAATCAACTGTTCTTTCGAGTTTTTCTTTCATTTTCTTGATTAACCAGTAAAATATTAAAGAATTTTCACTTATGCTTTTGATAGCAACAGTATTTTATTAAATTTAAAACAGTAAAATATTAAAGAACAATTTTTGTGAGTGTGAAAAGTGGCGACTAAAAGCAATAAAGAACAGCAAGATATTAAGTCATTAATGATGAAAGAAGATAGTTTCGAATCATTTAAAATTGTAAAAGGAGACGATGTTGAATATATAGGTGCGCGTAGAGTAGTCAAGTCCAACAAGATTGTTGAATCAAGACAGAAGTTTTCTTTGACGCAACAAAGAGCTATAATTTTAGCGATTGCGCAGATTAAACCTACTGATGAACAATTAAAACCGTTGAAAGTGAAAATTGCTGATATATTGGCATTGCCTGATGGAAAGAAAATTTCCGGGGCTCAATATCAACAGGTTCGAGAGGAAATAATGAAGTTGACCAATTCTTCCATCGATATTATTAAAAATGATCAGAGCTGGGTCAGTTATGGTTTCATCTCTCAAGTTAAAAAGGAAGAAAGAGAAAATTTTATTACGATTAAATTCAATGAAGATATCAAGCCATTTTTATTGAATTTGAAGAGCACATATACGTCATATTTTGTATTGAGTGTCGAGAATTTTAGAAAGGTGCATAGTATTAGAATCTATGAACTTTGCAAGCAGTATTTAAAAATTGGCAGTAGAAAAATAGAGTATCAGTTTTTACTGGATATGTTGTATCTGAAAAAATCGAAGTTGTATCAAAAGTATGGTAGGTTTAACGAAAATGTATTGAAGCCATGCATTAAAGAAATAAATGAGACCTCTGATATTTTTGTGGAGTATGAACCGGTGAAGGATGGTAGAAAAGTTACTCATATTTATTTGAAGACTCGTTTGAAGCCTCATTCGATGGAAGAAAAATATGAGCGAATGAGATTGTTGAAATCAAAAGAACGAAAGTCAATCCAGACGACAAGCAATGAGGATACTTTAAAGCAAGCACCTCTTTCTTTAGATACTGCATACGTACGAACCAATGTTGCTGAATCCAAAGATAAAGTAACGAAAAAGCCAGCTGCGATTGTTCAAAATGTTTATGATAAACTAACGCAAAAATATACGAAGGAAAAGGTTGACTTTGTTTATGAATTAATTTCTGAAAGAGATGATATATCAAATCCTTCTGGCTATTTGATAAAGGCGTTGAGAGAAGGATATTTTGATGATCAATTTGAAGTTGCAAATATGCAGAGATCACAAGCTAGTGATGCTATTCAAACTTCAAGATTTGAGTATCAAGATAAGAAAGATCAAATAAATATCGCCTATGATCAGTTCCGAAAGAATCTTTTGAGAAGGTATTATGAAAATGCTTCTGATGAAGATTTGGAAGAATTTATTTTTACTTATGAAGAGAGTGAAAATACTATGGAAAAGAGATATGCTCAAGAATATATAGATTCCTCTCCTTCTCCTTATGCAAAGAATTTTTTTGCAACTTGGTTAATTGAAAATCATGGAAGTGATGATGATAAGTTGATGCTAAATGTTAAACATTATGCTAAAATTGAATATGATTTTGAATGGTAATATATAATAAAAAATATTATGTTAAATAAAACTATGTCATAAGTTTCCTCCTATATTCATTTATTAAATTTTAAAGTTTTCTATGAACGCTAATTACAGCTGCAACGGTGCTAATAGGCAAAGCTAAAGCCATTCCTATAAATGGGATCATTAGTATAATCATAAAAACAGCTCCATTGCCAATGGTAAGTAATCTATTCTTTTTTACAAATATTAAACTTTGGTTATAGTTAAAATATTTTTCAAGGGTGAAATCAAAATTTCCAAATCCGGCATAGTACGCTTGCACTAAAAAAACTAAAAATCCGAAAACTACGCCTACAATCGGAACGAAACTTAGAATTACAAATGGGATGACTAATACCAATTCAAAAATTAGATTTCTCGTATTTAATAAAATACTTCTCATTAATGATTGTATAAAATTCACATTCCGAGATTCTACTTTATTGCCTAAATGCGTTTCTACCCTATCAATGATCAGCCCCATGAACGGAGAGGAAATAGCCATCAATAAATGCTTAAAAATGATAAGACTAAACAAAAACAAAATTGCCCCACCTATGAAAGTTGATACTTTGTTTAAAGTACTTTTTCCAAACTCCCAAGTCCATTTTTCAACTAATAAGCGGCCAAAGTCTGAAGAATAATTAAACACTAAAGCAACCATAATACTCCCAATTAGAATAGACATAACTAGTGGGACTAAAAAGTAATGATAAAGTCGAAGTTTGTGTATTATTTTTAAAGCTTTCGTATTATCCCAAGCTCCTTTGAATAGATCTTTCATTAGGTTTTATATTGTTGTAAAGTAACTAAAATAAAAAAACGCCATTGAAAGACAATCAATGGCGTCAATTAAAATAATAATACTATATTCTATTGCACTTTAGTTAAGTTTTCTTTTTTCAAATGTTTATCAAGAAATGCTTCCATCGAACGATAAAATTCAAACTTATTCTCCTCATTTCTAAAGCCATGTCCTTCATTATCTTTGACAAGATATTCGACTTCCACACCACGTGCTTTCATCGCTTTTACCATCTGGTCACTTTCACTTTTATTTACTCTAGGATCGTTTGCTCCTTGAGCTATAAATAAAGGCGATTTGATTTTTTCAGCATTTAGAGCTGGGGAAGTATTTTTCAATTGAACAGAATCTGCTTTCAAATCGCCAACCATTTCATAAAGCATTTCTAAATAAGGCTTCCAATATGGAGGGATTGTTCCCATAAAAGTAAATAGATTTGATACTCCAACATAATCTACTCCACAAGCATAAAGATCAGGCTCTCTTACTAGTCCTTGAAGAGTCGCATAGCCACCATAACTACCTCCATAAATTGCTATTCTATTCTTATCAGCTATTCCTTGTTCTACAAGCCAATTTGTGCCGTCAGTAATATCATCCTGCATAGTTTTTCCCCATTGTTTAAATGACTTTGTCCAAAAGGATTTTCCGTAACCAGTAGAACCTCTAAAATTCATCTGCAATACTGCATAACCTCTATTCGCAAAAAATTGAACTTCAGGATTAAAGCCCCAGCTATCTCTAGCCCAAGGACCTCCATGTGGGTTGATAATCACTGGCAAATTTTCAGCTTTGACTCCTACTGGCAAAGTCAAGTATCCATTGATTTTAAGACCATCTCTTGTTGTGTATTCGATTGGCTTCATTTCCGCCATTTGATTTTTATCCAACCAAGGTGAAAGATCTTCTAGCTTTTGAAGTTTGTCAGCTTTAACATCATAGAAATAATAGCTACCTCTAGATTTATCGCTATAAGTTCTAACGATTAGTTTATCTTCTTCTTTATTTTCAGATGAAATAATAGCTTGTTCATCACTAGGAAGTTGCGCTTTTAATTTATTGTAAACTGTCTCACTTTCTGCATCTAAGAAGTGAAGGTGATCTTTATCCGTTTCAAAATGGACAGCAGTTAATTTTTTACGCTTTTTTGAATAAGACAAATTGTAAACATCTACATCATTATGCTCGAATATACTTTCTTGCTCTGTTTTGGATTCTATATTAAATAGTTTGATGGCATTTTTATCTCTGCCAATATTTGAGCTAACATATAAGTTCTTATTATCAAAAGTAAAAATCAATGGCTTAAAACTATCTTTAAATGTAGTGGTCAATAGTTCTTGAAATGGTTCTGATTCTGTCGCTCTATAAAGAATGGAAGTGTTAACCCCATCTGTTGTCGTTGCGATTCTTAGCTTGCCTTGATGGTCAGTTTTCCAGCCTGTGATATTGCCCGGATTTTCAGCAAGCATCTCAAGTTCTCCAGTATTCACATTAAGTCTATAAGGATCAAAAATTTGAGGGTTTCGTTTATTCAAACCAATGAGTATATAGTCATCTTGATTCTCTAACTCATCGATAAACTGAGTGACCACATTGTCAAACTTTGTTAACGCAATAGCATTTTTGCCATCTTTGTCGACAGCCATCGCATAATAATTTTCATCGCCACCATTATCTCTTAAATAAATTAATCTTTGGCTGTTTACCCATCCTAGACCTGCGATATCTCTATCTGTAACTGAGGTTAATCTAAAAGCGGAATCTTGATCTATTTTTTTCACAAATAGATTCATCCTATTTTTCCAAGGAGCTAAATAGGCAAAATATTCACCATCAGGTGAAATTTTAAAAGAGCGTTTTTCGACGTTTCTAAAAAAATTCTCAAGTTCAATTTTAGGTACTGGTTCCAGAGAAGCTAATTTTTGTTCTTTGTTTTGACAAGAGCTAAGTATATTAACCAGTAGAAGTACTGACAAAAAAATACACCTTGTTTTCAAATGTTTCATTATAGTAGAATTAAAAAGATATTAAAATAATTATGAAGAAATGTTATAATTTAAAACGCTAAACTCCGAATTGAGTGAAATGGTGATCAATATGTTTGCTAAACATATTGTTCCATTCTTGCGAGCTTAATTTTCCAAAAGAATGAGATTCTTTATTTTCAAAATATTCAGGTCCAAGAGTGTAAGTGTGATCTATATAATTCACTAGCCTATCCTTTTCAACATCAAATTCTCTTTGGCCAGAAATAATAAATTGTGAGGCCGTTCTTTTACTTTTACCATATGGCTTAGTGCCAGTAACCAATGGTTTGACCAATAATTTCAAGAGAAACTTCGTCAGTGCATTAGGTTTAGGATGAATGTCTTCATAGGTCATTTCAAACATTACATTGAGATGGGCAAGCATTTCGCTTGCATTCATTTTTCCCCATTTAGGTTGCGAGTCATGATTGATATTTTCAAGCCTGCTTTTAAAAGCTTCAATATCGGAGTTTTTGAAAATGTTATTAATATTCATGATGAATTTGAAATATATTTTGAACCTGCAATATATTAAAAAACACAAAATATCTTTATTTTATTAAATAAAAAAGGAGCTAATTATTAGCTCCTTTTATGTGTAAAGAATGACATTGTAACTAAACTAAAGAACATTTTCAATTTCATCTACTGCTGTATTTTCTTCTTCAACTAAAGTTTCATCAGCAAAAGCTTGTTCTTGTTCATTAACTCTTTCTTCTAAAAGCTTAATAAAATATGAATCAGAATATGGAGCATTTTGGATAAATTCTTTTGCTTTCGCAATGTCTAAGTCTTCATTGATATTGCCAATTTTCTTAAGCATAAGTATAGCTGTAGTAACATCCTCTACTTTCGTTGTTACTGCCGAAGTATTTAGCCAACCACTTTTCTTTCTTTCTTTTCCAACAACTTTAATCCAATCACCTTTGCTTTCTTCGATTGCAAGCATCTCGCCTATTTCGAATTTTTTATCAGTAAGTGTCAATGCATCAGGTCGTTTATGTATCGGACTTTGTTTAAGGATCGCTGCAGCTGAGCCATTTACGACTAAACAGTATTCATTAGCCCAACCTTCTTTGCCGTCCGAAAGTCTTACTTTACAATAAACTCTTTTAGAGTTTTTATCATTTTCTTTTTCCCCTAGATAAATGAGTGACTCGCCAAGACTAATAGAAGAAAGCCATTTGCCTTTGCTGTCTGGAGTTGCTAATAAAGACGTTTTATCCCAAACACATATTGTAGGAAACTCTTCCGCTTTTACTTCTTCTACTTTAGCAGTCTCTGTAGATGCTTCTTTTATATTTGAAGTATCTGTTGTAGATTCTTTAGAGCTTTTATTGTCTGTGCAAGAATTAAATATTACCACAGATGCAGCAAGAATAAAAGTAAATTTTTTAAACATAATATATTGTTTTGTTTCATTATTTAGATAGTAAATATATTTAATTATAATTTATCATATTATAAAAAGTATAATAAATATTTATGCAAATTAGACATTATGTTAAATAGGTGATTTTAGTTATATTTTTCAAAAAGCATGACTAAATCTTGCAATTGTTTTTCATACAGACTTCCTTCCTTTGAATTCATAACAACAATTCTATACGTATAAAAAAAACGCTCATCAAATAAATCTTTTTTTGAAACGAATTCATTAAATATCTCCTCAATAGAATCAGTACCAATTTCACTTGTCAAACAATTTAGAATCAAATTCAATGAATAATAATGACCTTCATATACCTTCCCTCTATTGCAAATTTTTTTTAAAACATTATTAGACTCATTTGCCGCTTGCAAATGACCAGTATTAATTGAGACAAGAGAATACATGTAAGTTATATAGGCTAGATCATTTGCAAATTTTTGATTTGATACAGTATCATTATTTCTATTAAAATCATGGTTATCATATAATGATAAAATCGTTTCAAGAGGCTTCATATTTTTTGAAAAAGAATATCTTGAAACTGAGTCTTTAAAAAAATATTTAGTTTTCAAATAGTTTGTAAAATCATTATCCAGTTGTTCATGTGCTGAATAATATTCTTCAAAAGCCAAGTGTTGGTATGTTTTGTTTAAATTCAAAACCACTTCGTTTTCACAAAAATTTTGATTTACAAAAAGGTAAAGTTCTGAAAAGATTTTATCCAGCCCCAAATCACTTCTATTGAAATTCACTTGAGCTATTTTTTTAAAAGATTGAAAACTGTTTAAATTTTTAAATTCTATGGTTATTTCATTTTCTTTAAATGAATTATATGTTAAATAGAGGTAGGCTGTTATAGCTATTTCAGGCAAAAATTCTTTACACTTGTATCTGTTAAATGACAACCATTCGATATTATCATAACCAAACTGCTTTGCATATTCATCTCTACTCTCTCCTATAAGAAAGTATGCGCAAGAATCCACTTTAGTATTTAATTGTATTAGAAACTTGCTCAGTTGTGAATTCAACTCTTGTTCATCTTTTTCTGAAACTTCAGTTTCCATATTTACTTTTGATGTCAAAACCAATATAGGCCTTGAATCAAATGAGAATGCTGGAATAGATAATTGCAATAATATTAATAAAATGGAAAAAAAATTTGACATGAGAATTTTTGATTTAGTTATTAATTAAAAACAAATGAAATCAAAAAAATCAAATTTGATACTATATAATCGATAATTTTAATAAAAAACTAATAAATAAGTTAAATATTTTTTAAGGACATTATAACTGCAAAACACCCTATAATATCATTTACTAACCATATGATTATACTTTGAAAAATAAATTTAAAAAATACAGACTATAAGTAGTCTAAGTTTGAAAAGATATAAAAATGAAATTTTTCTTAATTATTTAATTATATAGACAACAATAGTTTCCATATATTCAAAAAACAGGAATAACACTTGTTCTCTTAATTTCATTTAAAACAAATGTGCTTTTTATTTGAGAAACATTTGGCAGGGCTGCTAATTTACCAGATGAGAAATCATGATAAGCATTAAGATCTTTGACAATAACCTTTAACAAAAAATCATTGCTTCCGCCCATCAGGTATCCTTCCGCAACTTCTGGTATCGCACCGATAGCTTCTTTAAACTTATTTATTTCCTCTATCCTTTGACTCTCCAAGCACACGGAACAAAAAACAATCATTACATTGTCAATTTTATTGGTATTAAGCACTGCTACATACTTATCAATAATACCATCTTGCTCATACCTTTTCATTCTCTCATATATCGGCGATTTAGTCAAGTTCAATTTGTCTGCTATTTCTTTCACGCTGACTTTTGAGTTCTCTTGTAATAAATGAAGAATCTTTCTGTCTATTTCATCTAACTTGCTCATAGGACTTTTTCCTTTTTCAGACATCATCCATGTCTTTCAACACATCATTTTCCTTTCAAAAATCAAATTACAGGAAAAATTACTTAATTATTCTAATTATTCAGAAAAATATATCAATAAAACTAATTTTGCCCCTGAATTTAAAAACGAACAAACACAACTATGCACCCAGAAAGTTTAATGATGTCATATGGATATAAACCTGAGTTATCAGAAGGCTCGGTTAAAGCCCCATTATTTCAGACATCTACATTTGTTTTCAAATCAGCGGAAGATGGCAAAGCTTTTTTTGAAGTAGCTTATGGATTAAGAGAAAAAGAGAACAATGAAGAACTAGGTCTAATTTATAGCAGATTAAATAACCCTAATCTTGAAATTTTAGAAGATAGACTTACTCTTTGGGACAAAGCTGAGGAATGCGCCGTATTTGAGAGTGGCATGTCAGCCATTAGTTCTGTTATGCTTGAGTTTTTGAAGCCGGGCGATTTACTATTGTATAGTATGCCTACATATGGAGGAACAGATCACTTTATCACACATTTTCTTTCTTCAATCGGCGTAGATTCTATTGGTTTCACTCCAGATCAAAGCAAGGGTGAAATAATAGAGATGATAGACAAGTCAGGCAAAGCCAAGAATCTATCTTTAGTTTATCTGGAAACTCCTGCCAACCCAACTAATCAATTAATTGACATTGAAATGTGCAGGGAAATAGCCGATCACTATACTCAAGAGCAAAAAAATGTTTATTTAGCTGTAGACAATACCTATATGGGACCTCTTTGGTCAAGTCCGATACAATTTGGAGCTGATTTGGTTATTTATTCTGCGACCAAATATCTTGGTGGACACAGCGATTTGATAGCCGGAGCAGTACTCGGCAATCATGAATTGATAAGCAGAGTCAAAGGCATACGCACATTTTTTGGGAATATGGCTAGCCCACACACAAGTTGGTTGCTATTGAGAAGCTTGGAAACTCTAAAAATCAGAATGGAACAACAAGCAACAAATGCCAGAAAAATAGCTGACTTCTTGAACGAACAAGAAACTGTTGAAAAGGTCCATTATTTAGGTAATCTTAGCCCAGAGAGCAAAAACTATTCAATATATAAAAAACAATACAGATCATCAGGGGCAATGATTTCTTTTGAAATCAAAGGTGGTGAAAAAGAAGCTTTCGAATTTTTAAACAATCTTAAGTTAATCAAATTAGCTGTGAGCTTAGGCGGAACAGAAAGTCTAGCCCAACATCCTGCCACAATGACACATATTGGGATGGATGAAGATTTGAAATCAAAAATTGGGATAAAAAGCAATCTAATAAGATTATCAGTCGGCGTTGAAAATCATGAAGATTTAATCTATGAAATTTCAGCGAGTCTGGAAAAGATCAACACAGGTTACATTACACAGGAAATTTAAAATAATCTCTGATCTATTTTTCATTTTCATAAATCCTTGTTTTAATTTTTATTTATTCATCAAGGTCAGCTTGTCAGATTTAAGACAAGCTGTTTTTCTGTTTATATATTTCAAAAACGAATAATTATATATTAATTCAAAACAAACAAAATAAGCTTAGAATTAGATTATCATTTAAAATATAAATCATATAAAATGAAACATCTGTTTAAAACTCTAAGCTATACTGCTATACTATCAATGCTTTTAGCTTTCTTCTCATCTTGCAGCAATGACGATTCTTCCAGTGCCCCAAATACTGTAAGTCAACAAGTACTTTCAAATTATGGAAACTCAGAGTTTGCTAAACTTTACAAAAAATCGAAGTTTTATGATGAACTAAATAAAGAGATTGATTACAAAGTAGATCTTTTCATTCCAACTAATGCAGCCCTAGAAAGCGAATTTTCAACCGAAGAACTTAATTCCTTAGGCCAAAAAGAATTAGACAGACTAATAGGTCTTCATATAGTCAAGGTAGACTATAACCAAAGCAAATTCACCAAAAAACTGTATGACACAGAAGCTACAAATAACGATGGCCAGTCGATCAAAGCCCATATATCTTATAACTATGGGAATCTTTATATCAATGGTGTAAAAGCCGTTGAGAAAAAAAATGAAAAATACTGCGCGATTTATCAAATTGATGGTTTTCCTGACCCTCGGGATATTGTTAGAATACTTGCAGCAGATGAAGATTATTCCAAATTTTATTCATTATTGAAAAAAGTCGCTGATAATGAATCAAGACTTAAAAGTTTAATCTATAACAAGGAAAATGACTTTACAATATTCCCTGTGGACAATGATGGAGTGAATACTTATCTTAAAGACAACAATTACACAAATGTAGAAGATATTCCTCTTGAAAAAGCAGAGAAAATCATCGGAAGACATGTAGCGAAAATAAGAGTGGAAGCCAATCCAGATAAAGCTATCATATTTACTAATTTCAATGGAGAAAAAAGCAAAGTAGAAATAAAAAATGGCCAAGCGAGAGTTTATTATCAACTTGAAGATAATAACTCCAGCAAAGAAAACTCACAATCGGAAGTGAATCTTAGCGAACTAGAAAAACTAGGATTAAAAGGCGGCACGTCAATATTAACAAAACTTTTCACTTCAGGATTATCTGATTTGTTTGATGCATTCTAAAGAATATTTAGAAGCTGCTTAATGTTAAGCAGCTTCTAAACATTTTTCTAAATAATTAAAACAAACTAAATATTTTACTTACAAATTTAACCTCGAGACCTACTCCTAATTTCAATGCATCTCCAGGTGTAAACGAACTGTTAACTGTTTCATTCTCTTGATTTACAGTATTTGGATCATGATACAATACATATCCTCCATCTTCATAAACCAATTTGCTTCTCTCTCCTTTGTAATTTGTAAAATACATCACCTTTTGAGAATCCCCAACGACTGTGCTTACGGCCACATGCCTACCAATTATATCTTTTAGTTCAGCTTCAGACAGTTGATCAACACTTGTTTTATTGATCGACTTTAGATATTGATTAACAGCTGAATTTGTTGCTAAAAATACAGTGAATGGTTTATTCTTACTATTTAATAAACTTTTAAGATCATTGTCTTTAGCCAAAACCTTATTCATCATTGCGTCAAACTCAGAATAGTCAGGATCAATTGCCATTACAGCCAACACATTACTAGGGTTAAGAATCTTATCAACCTTATACATAGTGCCATAGTCAGAAAACAAATCTGGTGTAGCTTGTACTCCATCAGCATATACCACTCCATTTTTATTAATCAAGTGCATATTAACTGGTTTACCTGAATCATAAACTCCTTCTGTTGGGTAATATTTTTTGCTGAAATTTTTATCAGATTCATCAATTTTGACAATATGTATACCGATTACTTCATTAATGTCATCTTGACTTATATTGTCCAATGCATCTTGGCCAAATGCATCTACAAAGGCTTGATCCGATGGGATAAAGATGTCATAATTTTGCTTTTTGACATCTTTGAATTCCGAATAAAATTTCGATTTCTTAAAAAGCTTCGCAAAGGTTGAATTTCCATATTGCTTTTCCATTACCGAGCTAATTGCATCATCGCTAGGAGCTGAATCATCGTCATTGCTACATGACAACATTAAAACTGAAGCGATCATGATAAAAAACAAATTTCTTAAAGCGAATTTCTTCATGAGTTTTGATTTTGGTTAAATTTCATCTTCCTTATTATCTCGCTGAAAGAAGCTTTGTTCCCAAAATCACATACTATATTATCATTAATTGCAATGAGAAATGAAATTAAAGATAAATTACAATTTAATAATTATATAATCTCTAATAAGCAAGCTAAGACTTAAGCCTAAAACTGTGAAAATTATACTATGCTTTCACAAGGAAACCAGTCTAAAAAGACTGGTTCTTAGAATTGATAATTATATTACTACTCCTTTGATAAGTAATTTTTGAGCTCCCTCAGAGCCATTGCTAAAAACGGTAACCGATTTTGTGAAAGCTCCCAAATTCTTGGCATTATAGGTCACTTCTAATTCGCCAGATTCTCCTGCAGGAATAGCAGATTTAGTATAACTTGAAGTCGTGCAACCGCATGAAGTCTTCACTTTCGAGATTACTAAAGGGTTATCTCCAGAGTTTTTCACCTCAAAGACAACAGTTACTGGTTTACCTTGAGCTAGCTCACCTAGGTTTTTTACATTTTCATTCCATACAGCCGTAGTCGCGGATGTGCTAACCTTTGACTCATCCAAATCAGATTGTGTTGAGAATGCGGAAGATGACGCAAGCAATGCAACAAAAACGAACATAATTTTAAAAACTTTCATAATTTTAAGTTTTAATGGTTTTAAAATTTATTTAGTCCTTTTCATTTAAGGATAATCAAAGGTATATCGCTACTTCTACAAAGGCTGTTAACAGAATCCCAACATTTGTTAATGACTTGTTAATGTTCTGCGGCAAGCCATATTTTTCATTAAAATTGATTTATGAAAAGAAATAAAATGTACTTTTTAATAGCTGTGGCGCTTATTGGAATCCTAAGCATTACAAGCATGCAGTTTCATTGGCTTAATCAAGCCTTGACACACGAAGAGGAGAAGTTCAACCAAAATGTTCATATCGCATTATTGGAAGTAGTAAAAAAAATATATGATTCAAAAAACATAGACTTGCCGTTGACAAATCCCATCAAGCAAATAAATAAAGAGTATTTCATTATAGATATCAACCAAGACTTTGATCCGAAACTGTTGGACCATTTTCTCAAAAGCGAGTTTGCCTTAAATAATATCAATACAAATTTTGAATACGCTATTTATGATTGCAATTCAGATAAGATGCTTTATGGCAAAAGAATACTTCAAAACGAAACTGCTCAGCGAAGCGAGTATTTCCCCAAATTTGAAAATCTAGTTTACTACTTCGCCGTTCGTTTTCCTGACAAACCTGCATTTCTATTTAGCTCAATGCAGACTTGGTTGACCTTTTCAGGCTTGCTCTTTGTCATCTTGTTGATTTGCGTTTATTTTATTTTCATCATGTTACAACAAAAAAAATATGCTGAATTGCAAAGGGATTTTATCAACAACATGACACATGAATTCAAAACGCCTTTATCATCCATTTTAATCGCTTCAAGATTTCTCCAAAAAAACTACAATAACGCAGAAAATCCACGAGCGTTCAAATACAGCGAAATGATTACTCAACAAGCTTTGAAACTTAACAATCATGTTGAAAAAGTGCTTAATTTGGCAAAATCAGAAAATGAAGCATTAAAACTCAATTTGCAAAAGATTCAAGTAATAAGCTTAATTTCTGAGGTAATTGAAACCATGTCAATGAAATACCCTGAGGCTAGGATCACATTTGACTTTGATATTGATATTCCGGAAAATATCCAATTTGCAATAGACCGAGATCACTTTAGCAATGTGCTTCTCAATTTGATTGACAACTCTATCAAATACTGCGACAATAAACCTATAATTACGATTAAGCTATTCCTTCATAATAATTCGCACAAGCTTTCATTGCTAGATAATGGCATTGGCATACCTCAAAAAAATCTCAAATACTTATTCAAAAAATTTTACAGAGTTCCAAAAGGAAACCAAAATTATGTCAATGGGTTCGGACTTGGACTATTTTACGTGAAAAGAATATGCGATTTACATCATTTTAAAATCAACTTAGAAAGTCAAGTAGGTACAGGTACTTGCGTCACAATAACTCTAGACTAACAAAACATATGAAAAAGAAAATACTATACGCGGAAGATGATAAAACACTAGCTTTTTTAACTTCAGATAGTCTAGAGCAGTTAGGCTATGAAGTTTCTCAACATGAAAATGGCAGATCTGCCATAGACGCATTTCAAAAAAGCCAATTTGATATTTGCATACTGGACGTTATGCTTCCCATAATGGACGGTTTTCAATTAGCTCAAGAAATACGCAAAATTGATCAACAAATTCCTATTATCTTTTTATCAGCCAAAACATTAAAGGAAGATCGTATAAAAGGACTTCGTCTTGGAGCAGACGATTATCTAGTCAAACCATTCAGCATTGAAGAATTAAACTTGAAAATTGAAATATTTTTACAAAGATCTAACAAAACACAAATGCTAGACCCCGAAAGCTATAACCTGGGAAAGCTTTTATTTTTGCCTAAAAAATATCTTCTCGAAACCAGCAATGAATCGATTTCACTCACTCAAAAAGAATCCGATGTACTCTTATTACTCGCCAAAAATCAATCGCTTGTCTTGAAAAGAGAAGAAATATTAGTATCAATATGGGGCGATGATGATTACTTCATGGGTAGAAGTCTGGACGTTTTTATTTCAAGACTTAGAAAAAAATTAAAACATGACGACTCTGTCTCAATAGAAAACCATCATGGCATAGGGTTTCAATTAATAGTCAGTGAAAATTAAGGCGTGGATGCTAACTTTCACCTCCCATAGCATCAATAAGCTCATTACGATACCTGTCGCTGATCGGCAGGTTAAATTCTCCTATAAACAACCGACTGGAATCTATGTATTTAATCTCTGACAAATTAACTAAATATGAACGATGTATTCTACAAAACCCCTGTGACGCCAAAGAATCCTCAACTCGCTTAAGAGCATCATAAACCTTCAAAGGGCCAAAAGTTCTTGTCTGATAGACCACATACTCCCCATCAGCTTTGACAAACAAAATATCATTGATCTTGACTTTGTAAATTTTACGATCAGATTTCAGTGTTAAGCTTGGAAAAGTCTCAATTGTAGGTGTAATAGTTGAATCCTTAATCTGTTTCAATGCATTGAGTTCCTTGACTTTATTTACTGCCATCACAAAACGATTAAATTCAATAGGTTTCACCAAATAGTCAGCTACATTTAGTTCAAAACCTTCAACAGCGTATTGTCTATAAGCAGTTGTTATAATGACATGAGGGGGATTTTTCAAAGTCTTCAAAAACTCCAAACCAGTAATTTCCGGCATATTGATATCCAAAAAGATCAAATCCACTGATTCATTGATCAATGTGTCCATACAGTTGATCGGCGAACGGAAATCTCCAATCACGTCCACTCCTTCCAATCGATCGCAATAAGCTTGAATTAACTTTCTGGCAGGCTTTTCATCATCAACTATAATGCATTTTAAACTCATGACAAATCAAGATCTAATTTTACTAAATACACATTTCCATCTTGACTAATTTCAAGATTATGCTTTTCTGGATACAAAAGCTCCAAACGTCTCGCTACATTTTTGATTCCAATCCCCTCTTTTCTACAATCAATGACTTTATTTTTCGAAAAGCTATTCAGACATGTAAAATAAAAATGATTGTTTTCAGAAAACATCTTAATGTGAACAAAACCTTGTGTGTCTTTATCAACATCTCCATGCTTGAATGCGTTTTCAATAAATGGGATCAACAGCATGGGAGGAATTTTCATACCTTTTTTTACATGCTCATAATTGAAGTAAATATTCTCGATATCCTCATCTTTAAGCAAAAACAAATTGATAAAATTGTTGATATAAGCAATTTCTTTTTCTACCCTTACTAGCTTCTGTCTTGACATATACAATGAATAATCCAGCATTTTAGACAAGACTATAATCGCCTCGGATCCTTTGGGGTCATTCATAATAGTCATTGAATAAATATTATTTAGCGTATTGAAAAGAAAATGAGGATTGATCTGCATCAATAAAAAAGCTTTTTCAGACTCAATCAACATCAACTTTCTTTTGTCAGCTACTTGAGCCTTGCGGTATGAGTAAACAACCAAACTTATCAAAATGCATAATATTGATGGGGCTGTTGTCATCCAGATCATATCTACCCACCAGCTTTTAACATATGTCAAGGATGTATGGCTAAACGCAATATCATAATTAGCTCCCTCAGGTGCATTGAACAATACAAGGTTATTGACAAAAAAACTGATTATCAATAAAAATAGGTTGCCTCCGACATATTTCGAAATATTTGACTTAAAGTACTTCGGTAGAAACACTTGCATGTTAGCATAAAAAATCATCAGCTGAACGGCAATCATCCCAAATGTGCGATATATGGCACTTACCAAATCCGTCAACTGAACGAAAAATGAGAACACGAATAAAGTATATACCAACCAAATTACAGCATCACTAG
Organism: Aureibacter tunicatorum; assembly: GCF_036492635.1. GTDB lineage: Bacteria > Bacteroidota > Bacteroidia > Cytophagales > Cyclobacteriaceae > Aureibacter > Aureibacter tunicatorum. The sequence continues at coordinate 450,448 of NZ_AP025306.1, read as the reverse complement.
GTTTTTTCATTTCTTTACTCATTTCCATTTTCAACTAATAGCTTAACATTATGAATCAAAAAATGATCATCATTCATTCGCTATTCTATAAAAAAGCCAACAAATGATGATCTTATTTATTATTCATTTCAATTAGTCATTCGACCAACCACCGCCTAATGCGACATATAAATTTACAACTGATGCAAGTTGCTCTCTTCTCAAGTCCACCAAAGTCAACTCCGTGCTTAATTCATTTTCCTTAGCAGTCAATACTTCAAGATAATTTATCATACCATTTTCCAACAACCTTTCAGATTGCTTGGTAGCGATACGATAAGCTTCATATGATTTCATTTTGCTTTCTATCCTATCCCCTGCGGTCTCATAATTCACCATGGCATCATTTACCTCTTGAGAAGCAACTAAAATGGATTTTTCAAAATTCAATAAAGCCTCTTCCTCTTTAGTCTTTGCTACTTCATGAGCTGTTTTCAATTGTCTTCCATTGAAAATAGGCTGGCTTAAACCTGCCATTAAATTATGATAAAAAGAGTTTGATAAAAGCACTTTAGATATGTCATTACTCATCAATCCCAACCCTGCAGTCAATGTAAGCGAAGGATACATCTCAGCTCTGGCTTTATTTGTCAACTGAAAAGCTTGGATCAAACCTTGCTCTGCGGCTTTCAAATCAGGGCGATTGCTGATCATAGCCAAAGGGACTCCAGTAGTCAAATCATTGCTGAAGCTCTGCTGAGACAACTTGCCTCTTTGAATTTTTTGCGGCGCTTGCCCCAACAATATTGACAAACGATTCTCAGCCAATTGTATTCGACCTGTCAAATCCGATTCGATTTCTTGCGCATCATACAATTGAGCCGCTGTTTGCTTTACAGCGACTTCTGTTGTATTGTTGATTCCTGAAGCTTTCAAAGCCTTGATTACTTTTAAACTTTTCTCTCTGTTTTCAATGGTTCTTCGAGTAATTTCCAATTGCTCATCCAAAGCCAGCAATTCAAAGTATGCTTGCGATATCTGACTCACAAGTTGAGTCATCACAGCTTGTTTCGCTGAAATAGACTGAAGATAACTGGCTTGAAAAGCTTTATTCTGACTGCTGATTTTGCCCCAAATATCCGCTTCCCATGACACATTGGCTGTTAGGTCGAACTGGTTCATATTAAAACCACCCTCTCCAAATGCCGTATTGCTTGAAAACTGTTGCCAGTTTGCATTTGGCCCTACGGACAATGTAGGATAAAATGCCGCTTTTCCTTGTTTTCTATATGCTTCTGCCGCCAAAATACTCTGAAGCGCTATTCGCACGTCATAATTCTTTTCAAAACCTTGCAGAATATAGTGATGCAACAAAGAATCAGCGAAAAATTCATCCAATGGCAACTGAGCCAATGAGGCTGAATCCTCATTATGCTCGAATCTATAGAGTTCATCTGTGTTTAATGACAACTCAGGATCTTGAAACTTTCTTTGAGCCAAGCAAGAGGAAAGCACCCATGCCAGCATGATGAAAAAAGCCCAATATCTATTTTTTCTATTTACTATTTTCATTAGTTCTCAGTTCTATGATTCAACTTCAACTTCCACCTCTTGAACTTTCTTCTTTCCAGACAACCTTTCTTGCAATCCTTGGAAAATCACAAAGAAAACTGGAATAACAAACAAGCCAATAGCTGTTCCAATCAACATTCCTCCAGCAGCACCGGAACCAATAGAACGGTTACTGGCTGCGGCCACTCCTTGTGCCAATACTAAAGGCATCAAACCCAGTATAAACGAGAAAGCCGTCATCAATACTGGTCGCAAACGAGCCTTAGCTCCCTCTTTTGCGGCATCAATCAAACTCAAGCCTTCATTGCGACGTTGCAATGCGAACTCAATAATCAGAATCGCATTCTTGGATAATAAGCCTAAGAGCATTATCAGAGCAACCTGAAAATATATATTGTTTTCCAATCCCAACAACCAAGATGTTAGATAAGCTCCTGCTATACCCAATGGCAAAGACAATACAACCGCGAAAGGAAGTATATAACTCTCATATTGGATTGCCAAGAAGAAATAAGTAAATAAAAGACTTAACAAGAAGATAAAAACCATCTGATTCCCAGCGGCAATTTCTTCTCTGGTTAAACCTGTATAGTCCACTTGATAATTTTCTGGCAAGTGCTTAGCAGCTTCTTCATTAAAAGCTTTGATTGCATCTCCTGATGAGTACCCAGGATTTGCAGTAGCATTCAACGTCACAGTGTTAAACAAATTATACCTGCTTACTGTCTGTGGTCCATTCGTACGCTTCAAAGTCACAAACTCCGAAACAGGAGCCATCACACCGTCCACGTTTCTAACAAAGATTCTTTCCAAGCTTTCCGGATCATCACGATTTTCCGGCTTCGCTTGCACAAACACCTTAAATTGCTTGCCATATCTATTAAAATCAGCCGCATAAATACCTCCTATGAATCCCTGCATAGCGCTCATTACCTCATCCACCGACAAGGCAGCTTCTTTGATTTTAGGGACATCCAATGTCATTTCATATTGAGGGAAATTTGTATTGAATGAACTTGCAACGAATGCTATTTCAGGGCGTTGAAATAAAGCTCCTGTAAATTCTTCGGATACTCTATCCAAGTCCACTAACTTGCCCGAAACTTTATCCATCAACTGAGCTTCAACTCCATTGGTCTGACCAAAACCGGGCACGCCGCCTGGAGCAAAACATATGATCTGAGCATCAGAAATCTGAGAAACAGCTCCATAAACCTGTCCCATGACTGCTTCCAAACTTAAATGAGGTTCTTTTCTTTCATCCCATGGATCTAATACAGCAAAGCCCATAGCATAAGCGCTACCTGAACCTGAGAAGAAATTGCTTCCATTCACGAAAGTATAAAAGTCAATTCCTTCAATTTGGTTCATAATCCCACTTAATTGCTTAGTAACAGATTGTGTTCTGTCTAAAGACGCACCTTCAGGCAATTCAATATTCAAGAAAATAAATCCTTCATCTTCTTCAGGGACAAACCCTGTAGACATTCTCTGATTGATCACAAATATTGTGGCAATAGCAGTCATCAGTATTCCAACACCAATCCACTTGCGTTTCAACATAAACCCTACAGAACGAACATATTTATTCGTCAGCATTTCAAAAGCAATATTGAAAGCTGTGAAAAAACGATTCATATAACCTTTCTTTTCTTCACCTTCATTATGATTCGGTTTTAAGAATAAAGCGCACAAAGCTGGACTCAATGTTAAGGCGTTTACCGCTGAGATCAATACAGCAATAATCAACGTCACTCCAAATTGCTTGTAGAACACGCCTATTGGCCCTTCGGCAAAAGTAATCGGAACGAATACAGCACCCATCACAAGAGTAACCGATACGATAGGCCCACCAATTTCATTCATCGCTGTATTTGTCGCTTCTTTTACATTCGTATACCCTTTTTCTAATTTGGCATGCACTGCTTCCACTACAATAATAGCGTCATCCACCACTATACCAATAGCAAGGATCAAGGCGAACAGAGTCAGCAAGTTGATTGAAAAACCAAAAGTTTGCAAAAAGAAGAAACTACCCACAATCGCTACAGGAACAGCTATTGCCGGTATCACAGTTGATTTAAAGTCTTGCAAGAATATGAATACAACAATAAATACAAGTATAAAGGCTTCAACAATTGTTGACTTAACTTTATCCATTGAGGCTGTCAAAAACTTATCAGTATCGTACACTGGCTTGATTGCCAACCCCTCCGGCAAAGTTTTTTCCATTTCATCGAACTTATCATATAGCAATTGCGCGATTTCGTGCGAGTTGGTGCCCGGTGTTTGATAAACACCAAATGTAATTGTCGGCATGCCTTTCGATACGGAGTTGGAAACATAAGAATAAGCGTCCAACTCAATCGTTGCCACATCTTTCAACTGCAGCAATTGTCCATTATCCAAGCGTCTTAAGATAATAGACTCATACTCCTCTACTTCACGATAACGCCCCTTGTACTTTATCACATACTCAAAAGACTGTCCCGCATTTTGCCCCAAAGTACCCGCTGAAGCTTCAACACTTTGCTCATTGATGGCAGCCGTAATATCGCCAGTTGTAATTCCGTAATTCGCCATCTTCACAGGATCGATCCAAATACGCATTGAATAACCCTTGTCTCCGAATATTTGAACAGAACCAACTCCGTCAATTCTCAACAACTCTGGCCTGATATTGATATTGACATAATTTTGAATAAATACATCATTCAACTCAGAATTTTCAGAATAAACCGATACATACATCAAAGCCGAGTTCTCACGCTTTTCAGTTGTAACTCCCATCCTATTAACCTCTGCGGGCAACACCGGACTAGCCAAAGCCACACGGTTTTGCACGTTTACAGCTGCCATATCTGGATCATATCCTGATTTGAAAAACACAGTAATTTCCACACTTCCATCATTACTGGCTTTAGATGTCATGTACGTCATCCCTTCCACACCATTAATTTGCTCTTCAATTGGAGTGATCACACTTTCAACCAAAGTCTCAGCATTAGCACCAGGAAAACTAGTTCTTACACTAACTGTCGGAGGCGCTATCTCAGGATACATCGTCATTGGCAAAGTTCTCATCGCCAATATTCCCATCAAGGCAATCAATATCGATATTACTGTCGATAGAACAGGCCTTTCTATAAATATTTTAAACATGATACTTCCTTCTTAAGATCTTATTGAAAAACTTGGTCAAATGATTCAACAACTTCTTTGGATGTCGTTGGAACCTTTTCGATTTTCATGCCCGGACGAGCTTTGTTCATTCCTTTGCCGATAATTATATCGCCTTCATCAAGTCCTTTGTTAACAATGACATAATTATCAACTATCTCACCCAAGTCAACTATTGATCGTTCTAATGAATCTTGCGCTGTCACTTGATAAACATACTTTTTATGCTGCATCTCACCAGTAGACATCAAAGGAATCGTCAATACTTGATTGTACTGAGTAGGAATCATTACTTCTCCACTGCTTCCATTTCTCAATACTTTTCTTGGGTTGGGGAATTTAGCTCTGAACTGAACCGAACCAGTCAACTTATTAATGTCTCCTGTTATAGTTTCAATCTTTCCTTCATGCTCGTACATGGATTTGTCAGCAAGCTTAAGCTTAACATTTGGCAAATACTGTATTTTTTCTTCCAATGTCTCTCCATTCAAGTCCTTAGTAAAATGCAAAAACTTCTTTTCGTTCATTGAAAAATACACATATACGTCATCTATGCTAGACACAGTAGTAAGAGCTTCTGTGCTGCTTGGAGACACTAAAGTACCCTCCCTATTTCTTATCTCACCGACAACTCCTTTTACAGGGCTTTTTATCTCCGTATACTCGATGTCTGACAAGATACTTGCATAATTGCTTTTAGCCTGAGCTAAAGAAGCCTCTGCCGCCTTAAGCTGCACAGAACTAATGATATCTTCTTCCACCAAAGGCTTTAAACGATCCACTTCAACTTGGGCAGCTTCGATTGCCGCATAAGCAGAATTAGCATTTTGATCCAAAGTTTCCGTTTCCAACTTAAAGAGCAACTGGCCTTTATTTACCTCCTGGCCTTCGTCTACATAAACTTTCTGAACATATCCCGACACTTTGGCGCGTATATCGATATTTGAAATACCTATAACACTTGCTGGAAAACCAGAGTAACTTACCAAATCCATTTTCTCCACTTTCAAAGTAGGAAACGATTGTAAATAAGCATTGCTTGTTTGACTTCCTTCGCTTGTTGTGCATGCGCTTGAAACTAAAGCCAAGAGCATTACAGCTATCAAAAACCTCATTGTCAAATTCATTTTTATTTTGGACAAATATTTCACACTTGGCAAAAATGTATATATTCAAGCAAATTAAAAACTAGTTTCAGTAAGATCGTGTATTTCTTCAGTGAATGGAAAGTTATACTCTGGGAAAAAATTGGCTAATCAATTTCGAAAATATTAAATGGAACAAACAGGATATAAGTCAATTTTAGAAATGAGAAATTTCAACTGTTCAAAAATTATAAAATAAAAAAGCCTGCCTAAGATTGGCAGACTTCATGGAAACACTTATTTTACAATGTTTATTTAATTTGAAAAATGGCAATGCAATTAGATATATTTCTTCTTAATTTCCTTGAAATTATCAGGATTAACATCCTCGCCAGTCAATGTATGATGTTCAATTGCAATTGCATAGTCACGAATAATTTTTCGAAACCTTCCTTTTGCCAAAGCCCCTGCAAAAGCTGGCTTAGTGCGATAAACCATCGTTAAAGTAATCCTGCATTGATTCTGATTAATTGGAGTGACTTTATAGATAACATAACTTGATGAAGTATCTAAAGGCAAATTGCCTACTGCATTGATTTCCGCTTTGAAAGTATAGTTTTCAGAGTCGAAGTCAACTATTTTTTCTTTAGTGTATTTGCTGCCATCGTCATTCAAACTGCAAATTCTTTCACAACCTTCTCCCGACATAGGACTGCCATCTACATAATGTGAGCTTGCAAGTCTAGGGTGTGATTTAGCTACATCGGCAAATTCCTCTGCCACAACTTTCCATACAGCTTCCGCACTTGCATTTAAAACCCTGTCAACTGTAAAAGTCTGTGTTTTTTTTGACCCGACATCAGCCAAAACAGTTGTTGTTATAGCCAATAAAATTAATAATGTTGCTTTTAATGTTTTCATCATGATCATTAGTTAATTGATACACAAATAAAAGCATCCCTGAACGTAACAAATTGGTCTAAAAGCTCAATAAATAGAAAAATAAGGTCAAAACACAAAAGTTCAGGAAAATGATATTTAATCTCACTTTCTTTTAACCATTCATAATATTGATTAATAGTGTTTAACATGATCAGCTTTCTTATAGTTTCCATAATCATTCATATTTGTCACCCCTCCAGAATAATATAAATGGACATAAAAATCAATTATGATACTTTCTAGTGCTATCAAAGTAAAAACCGCCTATTTTTCTCGAAAAAATTATATTCACATCCTAAATAAAACGAATATTAAATACTTTTTTATCTATTAAACAATGAAAATACCCTTATTTATAATAATTTTGTATCACACTAAAAGTAATAAACGTCAAATTTTAAAGAATGCAAAATTTTATTAAAACATCATTTTTTATTTACATTTTTATCATTTTCTGTTCACTTAATAACGCTTTTGCTCAAAGTCGATTTCATGAAGGCGAAATAACCAATACAAATGGAAAAAAAGAAAAAGGTTATATTTTCATTAGAAAACTAGAAAAAACACCTCAATCAATTGAGTTTAAAAAAAGTATAGAAGATAAAGAATCTACCTCTTATTCATGTCATGATCTTACAGAATTTACTGTTTTAGGAGATAAGTATGTCTCAGCGATAGTAGAATCCGAAATAAGCAGTAGGATAAACAATCTATCTGAAAGTCCTGTATTAGAAACTACTTCTGACACTACGTTCGTTCAAGTTTTGATGGATGGATCCAAAAAATTATATTATTATAAAAATGAAATGGGAAATGAAAATTTCTACATACTCTATGAAGACAACCTTAAACTTCTGACTTACAAAAAATATAGTACTTTCAATAAAGAAACTGAACGAAAAGCCAATGCAGAGAACAAAAGATATATTTCTGAATTAGCCCTATATTTGAATGAATGTCCTAATACATCTGAATTACTAAAAACCACGACTTATAACAAGAAGAATCTATTAAAATTATATAAAAAATATTATAATTGTATTGATGAACCTCAAACTAATTACCCTAAAAAAGAAAAGACCCATATTATAAATATAGGAGCATTAGCTGGTGCTACATTTTCAAACTTAAGCTTTAGCTCTGCTAATCCTTCTTCAAGAGAAAAAGAATATCTTCACCGTGGTAATTTTGAGAATAAACCATCTGCCTTTATCGGAGCTTCATTTGAATACCATTTTCCAATATATAGGAATAAATTGTCTTTCTATAATGAACTATTTTATAGCAGTGCCAGATATAATAGTTCATATACTAATGGAATATTAGATAACGATGTATTTGAATCAACAATTAACATGAATTTTATAAAAATGGTAAACATGATCAGGTTTAGATTTTTATTACCAAATGATCAGAATATCTTTATAAATTTTGGCTATGGTACAAGTTTCACAATCAATTCTGAAAATGAAAAAACAGTGTATAGGGAAAGATTAGGCGAGACAACAATCGAAAAAAGCGAAGCTGTTGATAAAATCCCTAATACAATTCTCTCATTTAACTCTGGTATTGGATATCAATATAAAAATATATCAATTGAAGGTCGCTATGAAATTTCTTATCCACATTATATGGAATCTATGGTATTTTCATCAAAAAATAAAAATTACAACATTGTATTTTCATATAGATTTTTACAAAAAATAAAAACAAAAAAAGCCAAATAGAAATAATGAAAATCAGCTCAAGGCTGATTTTCTTTTATTACAATTCAGTAATAAGCTTATCAAAAGGCAATCTTGATTTGGGAGTGGAAGCGTTAAAATCACTTTCTGTTCGATAACCAATAGCTACCATTGCAACAGAAGTAAAACCTTTTGCTCTTAAATCAAACTCTTCATCAAGCGCTTTTAAATCAATTCCTTCCATTGGCAAAGCATCAACTTCCATAGCAGCCAAGCCTAATAAAAAATTACCAACATTCAAATAAACCTGCTTTTCCATCCAATGCTGAAGATCTTTCAAATCATATCGATGTTTGTCCGTAAATATGTTTCTAGCGCCATAGACCATTCCTTTTATTTCTTCGTCAGGATACCTTCCATCTTTATCTTCTTGCTCTAAAAGTGTCTGCATATACTCCTCGTCAACAACTGTTTTTGAACAAAAAAGAACAACGTGCGAAGCATTAAGTACTTTTGAAGCATTAAAGCTAAAAAAGCCTTCCGTTCCTTTAGCCATTCGAGTTTTGCCTTGATCTGTCTCGGCTATGATAAAATGCCAAGGCTGAAGATTAACGCTCGATGGACTTAGTCTAAGCAACTCTTTCACTTGAAGCATTTTCTCCTCAGAAATTCTTTTACTTCTATCAAACTCTTTGGTCGAGTAACGCCAATGCAATTTTTCAATAATATCCATATTAATTCCTCTTATAATATTTTTGAATTTTTAGTCTTGCAAAATTATTTGAGAATAAGAGAGCCATTTTTTGAGTCTCTTATTTTACTATGCAAACCTACTCTTTATTTATATACATATGATTGTATCAATATTGGTCTTTGAGGTACTAAAAGAGGAAATTCTAATTAAAGAATATATCATTTTAAAAACTTTAATTTAAAGCAAGCCTAATGTTTCTAAAAGGAATTATCAGCAAAAATTTTTAATTTCATAAAACAGATACATTTTTCTAATTCATTTTTAAAAATATTTCAATTAATTGACTTTGGTCATATTATTTGTCTTTAAGAATTAGCACCTTTATATCATAATAAAAAAACAATTGCTTTTAGATACTATTCAATCAATGGAGTAAACATTTTTTATCGGATGTATTAATTTTTCACACCGATTTATGCAATTTTTTGAAGCACTTTTTATACGCATATCCATTTACTCGATTAGAAAATTATGCCGGGCGATGAGTTCGGCATTTTTTTATGGTATAAAGTCTGATAGAAATTAGAAGGACAAAAACTTTATTATCGTATTTTTAGTCCTATTTTAATCAAACTAGCGTTAAATGATTGATTTCAAGAATATTAATTACTTGAAAATTGGCAATGATCGTCAAAAAAGAGCCTATCGAACTTTAAAAGAATATCAACTTTTTGAAAAGCTTAAACTCTATCAACCTATATTAACAGGCACGGTACCTATAGATATAGATATTCCTGAAAGCGATCTCGATATCATATGCAGATGTGAAAATCATAAGAATTTCAGCAAGTTCTTACAGCAAGAATTTTCAAGTTTTAAAAACTTCAAAAGTAACACAAAACGATATGACAATATAGAAACGACTATTTGCAGATTCTCAACACAATATTTCCCTATTGAAATTTTCGCTCAGAATATCGATACTGTGCAACAAAACGCTTACAAACATATGATAATTGAATACAAGCTTTTAAATAAAATGGGGGACAGTTTCAAAGAAAATATTAGATACCTAAAGCTAGAAGGCATTAAAACAGAACCTGCTTTCGCTTTATTATTAAAACTCGAAGGAGATCCATATAAAGAATTGTTGAACTATGAAATATAAATAAAAACGCTCTGTCAAAAGTCTATTTCAACAAAACGTTTTTTTAAATCTAAATACTTCAATTTAATACTGAATTTCAGAAATAATTTGCTTAAGCAAATGAATAAGAAGTACAAAGCATGCCTTGTATTGCTGTCGAAGGATGAGCGCAATTATTTGAATTATGCTTTACGCAATTGCTGCAATCTGAATATTTATGAAGTTCTAGTTTATGGTCAAACCCTTCACAAGTTTGATCTAAGCTCACTAATATTTTATTCACTCTGCAAATGCCGTCTGACAATAGATTGTCACAACTAGCGCACGAATTCGTTTTTTTGATTTCCATGACTAAAAAATTTTCGTTTCACAAATATGTATAAAGGCAAATAGCAAAAATCGCATCTTAGAATCTATCAAAATAAACAATCTAAAGGAATAAATGATTAGACTTAATCCAAAGTTAAAATAAAATTGAAACAAGCAAATAAAATACATCAATAGAACCGCAGAATAGTAAACTCATTCTCATATTATTGAAATGAAGCTACAGGTTCTTTTACTTTCCATAGGGTCAAAGTTGAAACTGTAAAAAAAACGATCATAATCAAATTATAATAACCTCCGATGATGACCGTCCATACATCGCCAGTTAAGAACCCTGATAATGATGGTTTAAAAATCAAAAGAATGCTCGGGAAAAAAACTATCATCCAACGTGGGTATAAAGTTTGCTTTCTGAGAACTTGAATTAAAAATAGCAATGTCAAAAATAGAGCGATAAAGCTTCCCATAGACTCGATTCCTGTAAAAATCTTCCAAGCAAAAGCTGTTGTTTCTTCCAATGGCAAATTGTGCAATGCTGAAATCTTAGCGGAAATGGCCAATGATAAATAAGCGGCATGTTCAATGCCATACATCAAAAATACTGTAGAAAAAAGAGCCGTGATTAAATTTCTAATCACCGGGCTTGATGGTGAAAAAGAATAATAGATATGAAAAACACTCGCTAAATAAAGCCATGTAGCTACAACAGCAATGAAAGCATTTATGTATATTTTGAAATCAGAAATCTGGGTAAGATTATAAAGCATATCGGTACTGCCAGGCACATAATGAAATAAATAATCTCCATAGAATAACATCGAACTCCCGATGATTCCAAGGATTCCTGACAACCTCGCTTTTTTATATGTCACAGTCATAAATGAAGAACACTCTCTCCACTTGGTTGTTTTCTTAAAATAAAATTCAAAAATTTACAGCCAATTGCCAGCAATTATAATTTCTAATATCAAATCACCTTCATATTTTCTAATTGATAATAATGACAATCTTTTTCGCTTTTTTTTCACGAAATTTTGATTTCTTGACTTTTATCATATTAAGTCAATCAGAGAAGATGCATCTTTATATCAACAAAACGGACTAAAGCTTTTAAATCATATTTCACATTGCAGAGTAGATATTTTTTTATTGTTTGTTAAATTTTTTGGACTGAATTTATAATGCAATTTTTTGATCATTATTTTTTAAAGGCATAGTGTATATACTCATAAAAATAACGCCGGGCATCTTGCCCGGCTTTTTTGTTTACTTTAAATAATTGCTTTAATGCTAAAGCTTTTTAAAATTTAAATAATAACAAAGATGAGAAGAAAGAAAGTAAATTGGCAAGTTTGCACTAAAATCGAACGTAATATGACCATCGAATTTATCAAAGATGCTATCGATAAGTCAAGCGGATACATATTTAATCACAGCATGTTTTCCGATCTTGATTTGTCAATTTGCATAGAAATTGAAGAAAGAGATGTGCATGATCTGCTTCTTGAATTTTCTAAACTGCTAGAAGTAAACACTAAAAATATGGACCAAATCAATTCGAATTCCTCAAAAGACATGTTTGTTTACTTGCAAATATCATTTTTAAAAGGGAAAGGCGACTTAATCAATAAAATTCCAGATGTCCCCGGATAGAATACGTGCCTGATTAATATTTATCAATTATTCTGCGATATGTATTCACTCCTTTCATTCAAATTCAAGCCATAGCCAGTCTGTTGTATTTCAATATTAAATTTAATTTTCTGAGCTTCAAACTTACATTTCTGACAATAGTCATTTTATTTGTGTATATAATTTAATATTTAGTTAGTAAGAATTCTAAAAAACATTGGAAATAGAAAATTCTGAAAATGCAAACTAAATTCTTGAATTAACAAATATAATATGGATGATATATTCGAAAAAATCAGATCGTTAAATCCTCATTATTCAAATGACGGGGGTATTGATGCATGGGAAGAATTATATGAAATTATTTTACAAGAAATAGACTGTTTGGAATTGAGAGAGCTATTATATGATGATTTCAAATTTTACAAACAAAAAGGCTTCCAAGTTTTTAATGAATATATTTCCATAAACAACTCTCCTTATTTAAATGATAAAACAAATAAAACAGTCATAATTGAATTCGATAGTATTAGAAATCATATAAGGTTCAACTATGAATTTAGCGAAATGAATTCGGATATAACTATTTTATCTTTTTTAAAAGTATTGCCAAATTTTAATGCCTATGATTTGAGAATACAAAAAGCGATTACGCTTTATTGGGCAAAATATATTAAAGCTATTTATTCTCATGAGCTTGATTTTAATCCAATGTTCTCATTTGACACTTTTAGTATTCAAATTCTATTGAATAGCCGAATTGAATATTCATGGTTGATTCATAATGAATCCGATACATTTATCACACCCTAATCTTTATATATTTGAGTCATACAAATCAGATATATTATGTTAATTAAATAGGTGATATTAGTTAAAAATGCTAAAAAAGTTATATTTTACAGCAAAATAAGCTATATTTAGATCTAAATTGTGGAATTAAGCATTAAGTTTATATTCATTTACACCCAAAAATCAATGAAAATAAAGTCTTTAATTATTCTCAGCTTGATTATTACTGCTGCCACTAGCTTCACATATTTCATTGCTCCAAGAATAATCACTGAAATAAGAAATCCTATTTTCGAATTAGCCAAATCAAAAAAATTCAGCCCAAAGATAGATGATTTAAATCTTGAAAGAGATAATGTCGAAATTCTTCAATTTAAAACTCATGATGAGATAAAACTTTCGGCATTCATAAGTTATACTGATAAAGAAGAAATTAAGGGAACCATTATTTTGCTGCACGGAATTCGATCTTCCAAAAAGCATTTTAAAGACCTCTGGTCTCGGCTTGCAGATTTGGGCTACAACTCCATCGCACTAGACCTTAGAGCACATGGAGATAGCGAAGGTCAACATTGCACATTCGGAGCAAAAGAAAAAAAAGATATATCTTCGTTAATTGATAATCTATTAATGAATCCAAGAATTGATAAAAATATTGGTATTTGGGGTCAATCATTAGGAGGAGCTATTGCTCTGCAAGTATTGGCATATGACAAAAGAATAAAATTTGGCATCGTCGAAAGCACATTTTCAGATTTAAAATCGATCATTCATGATTACTTCGAATACCATGCAGGTTTTAATATTAAATACTTGACCAATTTCCTAATCCAAAGGTCGGGTGAAATCGCAGGTTTCGATCCAGATGCAGTAATTCCACTTGAAGATTGTAAAAACATTGAACAACCCATTCTCTTGGTTCATGGCAATAAAGATCAAAGAATCAGCATTAAATACGCGCAGATGAATTTTACTAATATAATTAGTAATCTAAAAGAATTTCTTGAAATTAAAAATGCAAACCACTTGAATGTCTGGCGTATTGGCGGCAAAGATTATTTTTATAAAGTTATAGGTTTCATTAAAAAGCAAACACTCGTAAATCTTGACCAATTAAACTCGGCTGAAGTCTTGGAAATAACTCCGAAATAGTCGCTCTGGGAACCAAATGCCATTTTCTCTTTGCAAGCCCATGCTCTTCTCTTACTGGATTTTCAAATTGCTCAATAACATAATGTTCTTCATTATTTCTCCAAGGAATTAATTTAGGATCTTGTTGATAATACTCCTCCATTACTGGTCTGCTTACACCTTCAGCATTATTAAGAGCATGTCCTATTTCATGAGCAAAAACCAAAAATCCAGTCAAAATTCCTAAAGGCTTTAATCCTTCCGCTGTAAGCTCCCAATCATTTTCTCCTTTTTCTTCACTTTCTTGACAAGGCATAGCCTTCCAGCTATCTGTATAACATACATCTTGAATATCATTCTTGTCATAAATACTAAGTATTATATTTGTCGCAGAAGCTCTGCCGGGCTCAATAGGCTTAAAAGGATCTGACAGATCAAAATCACCTTTCCACTTGCCCTTGATTTTATCTCTGAACAAAAAATAACTTTCTTTCGCTTGTGATTTTTTAGCAGTAGATGGTCCGACTATGATCGACTTTGACGCATTTGCTGCTCTTTCTATAAGTTTTCTTCCTTTAGGACGGCTCATAAGACGCAACATATGAGAATGCACTAAATGTTCAAATCCAAACAATCTTTGTCTGTACCCTTCCTTGTCAAAATTCTTTCCTGTAATATTCAAGCTCGTTTGGTTATTTACAATAGCTTGCCAAAGTTTATCATTATCCGTTTGCTCCTCAGCACTGATAGTGTCGCGATCTTTAGTCCATAATCTATATTGTTGGGAAACAAGTTGTTGCGAAAGAAAGACATGTTCCTTATGTAGTTCATTCAAAAAATAAAGCATGCTTGAAGCAAAAGGGGCATGCTCGTTCAAATCACTGATTTTGCCATCAAGCCATTCGTAGGCCATATGCTCCATCTTATCTATCAAGTCAAATAAATAATGCAACAACCATTCATCCTTATCCCTGTAAAGACCATGCTCGAAAGACATGAACCACATAGCTTTTAAAGACCGACTTCGATTAAGTTCCTCTCTTTGAATGCATATTCTTTGATACTCATCCAATGACTCCTCTAAATCATACAATAAAGGGCAAACTTCCAGCCGTTTATCAAATAATGCCGAATCAAGTTCTCTTTGCTTATGTTGAAAATCAGATCGACTCAGCAATGCTTGGATAGGCACAGATTTAGTAAATGCGGACGCAACAGGCTTCCTTCCAACACCATTATTCAATGTCAAGCGCTTAAAAGAATGAGCTAATTTTCGATCCGATCTGAACATACACATTAACAAGACTGCTTAATAGCAAAAAATGTTAGTTATATTCCATCAAACACTGCAACAGCTCTAACAGGTGAACCAGTTCCTCCCCTGATCTTCAATGGAAAACCAATAAACCTAAATCGGCCTTTTCCAATCAACTCATGCAGATTAATCAGGTTTTCATAATGCGTAAAACCCATCTCTCCGCATATCAAATGCGCTTCTCTATTTGATACTTTCCTTACTCCCGGAGACATCGTTTCGACGCCAAAAGCGGAAACTTCTTTTTCTCCCAACCATCGGACAGCTTCTGCTGATAAACCAGGGCCAAAAGGCCAGTTTTCACTATCGTAATGCTTTCGATAATGATCCGTATAAAACAATACGGTATCTCCTTTTTCAATGACTAGATTCATTTGCTCGCAAGCATTTTGAATCTCATGAATTTCAATAAGCTCATTAAGTCCTTTATGTGAAAAATCCAGACAAATCCCTTCCGTATAGAATAAGCTCAAAGGCATAGTATCAATGGATTGTCCTTCATATTCTTTGGACATATGGTTCAATGCATCAACATGAGTCCCTGTATGCTCTCCAAGCTCAAGTTTATGAACAGCTGGCGTTTTTTTCTTTGGATTTACTTCTCCACCCCATTCTTCATGAGAATTATGAATGTTCATTTTCACTTGAGGCAAATCTTTAAATACAGGCATTCCCTCATAAATCTCTTGGCTTAGATCTATTATCTCAATCATTATAAATCAATAAAAAATATTATATAAAATTAAATTAAGGTTTTCAACTCACCTATATAGATTAGTGACTCATCGTCTTCATCAGGCAAACACTTTCTTTCAATAAACTCTAGTCCTAATTTTTTAATAAGTCTTTGAGAAGGTGTATTAATTTCAGAGGTAATTGCATAAAGTTTTTTTAATCCAAAGTCTTGATATGCAATTTGCATTACCTTCTTTGCAGCTTCATATGCATATCCTTTATTATGGTATTCCGGCAAAAAAGCGAACCCTAAATCCACTCCTTCTATTCCATTACGGCCTGCATACAAACCACAACTTCCTATAGGAGCACTATTAGATTTTAAAAAAACAGTAAAATTAGAATAACCCAATTCTATATATTGAGGAAAAATTTTGTGCTTTATAAAATCGGCAGCATCTTCTACAGTATTAACATTTCTATCTCCTATGTATTGAAGCCATGTTGAACTATTCTGCAGTTCAAGAAAAAACTCAGCATCTTCTTCAATTGTTGGCCTTAAGAATAGCCTTTCAGTTTCGAATACCTCTATATCCATCATTCAAAAATACAATATTATGTAAAAAATCACACCTCCCGAATAAATTATAATTTAGCATTAAAAATATTAAAATAAAAAAGAGTGCCGATAACAGCACTCTTCAAACCTAAAACAAAACCCATCTAATCATCAAGAGGGAACTTAAAAGAATATTCCTGGCCTTCGATATTAGCGATGATATTAAGCTCTTTTCCTCGTTGTCTTTTGACACACATACGGATAACTTCTTTCTTTTGAGCTCCCAATGTATGTATTTTCAAATAATGCTTTTTCAACTCTGTATGCAAAGTATGAGATCTTGGACAATAACGAGGCTGCAATATTTCGAATTTAGCGGAATTATGCTTGATAAGATTGAACACATCAATCTCAGAGCTTATATTATATCCTTCTTTATCACGTTTTTCAATCTTTTTTCTTTCCTCCAACATATCGCTAAATTCTTTGAGAGGTATCAGCGGAGATTCTTTCACTTTTTTATTCCATTTAATCGTTTTAGCTTCAAACATCGTTGGCAAAAGATCAATCCCTTTCTCTTGGGCATTTTCTATCGAAATGAAAAACTCGTGATAATCCTTCAAATACGATCCTTCGCATTTTAACACTCCCACTCTTATATCGCCATACGTTTGATACATATATCGACTGTCATCCTCAAGATGGACAACGGCTCGTTCTTGAGCCTGCCCCTCAGAATTAATTATGACTAATAAGATTGCTATTAATGAATATACCGTTCTCATAATTAATCAATTAAGTGATAGGTTTTATTATCATATTTGACAAGGATAGATGTCTCATTTTTAAAACAACCATTCGCTTGAATCGTAATTTTATAAGCGTCTTCCCTATCATTTTCTATTTGCCAAGCATGCTTGATTCCAAATTGATTAACCCATTTATGCTCTCCAAGCACTGGCGGCCATTCAAGTGCCCCTGTGTATCTTTTGATCGCAAGTATCTTTTCCTCCAACTGGAAATATATTCTGTTGTAATCAAAAATGGCGTAATGCAAGCCTTTTTGAATATCCTTTCTGATAACATGCCATCCAACTCCCTTGTCCGGCAACATCAATTTCAAGCCTTTTTGGGTATTTTTAAGATGGATTCTGGCTTGATCTGAACATGCCAATTGAGATAATAGTGAAAGTTTCATCTTATTTGAGTTTTGTAGTAGAATGAATAATTTGTTTTAAAATAAAATCACACTTTACCTTGACAGCTAAGCATAAAGAAACTATCCCTGCAATAACACAAAGTGTATTAAACAAAATTGGCTCTAGCTCAAATTGCCCCAACAACTTAGAAACAATCAAAATACTGAACCCAAATATAAAGTCTATAGCGATATAAAAAGAGATCAGTTTTCCATTCATTTCAAAACCGGAAACGGATGGGTAGTATTCACAAGCTTCTCCTTTTATAATGTTTGTCGTCATAGTCATAGCGCAAATATACATTGTAATTATAGCCACAATTGACCCTAACCTTAAAGCAAGAAAATCCACAATGATCAACCCTGCAATAACCGCTATAAAGCTTACTCTCAAAGCTTTAAGATAAGTGTTTTCTGATATAATCATCTCCTTTTCCATGTTATTGATAAATTTCATTTTTTTGACGCTCAATATTCTTGAAAATTGCCAAATACTTCACAAGCGTCATAACTAGATGAATCACAAACCAAAGAAATGCTAAAAGATAGGGATCAAATAACCACGTTGAAATTAAATACCCAATTCCACTGAAGAGGATTTCCACACTCATGTATTTTGACATAAGAGATGTCTCTATTTCAAAATCAATTTTTGAATCCGTTCGCTTTTCATAAAATTTATGCGCAAACCAAGTGCAGTAAATAAACATCAATGGGTAAGCAGTAAAAGCCAAAAGCATTGCTGTAATCGCTAGTCCCATAAAGTTCATGATCATCATTGCTATGCCTGTCGTAAAGGCGTACATCAGCATTGACTTCAATATCAGTACAATATTATCTTTCATTTTATTAAATTTCTTTTAGAATAAGATGGTTTTCAATTATCGCTATAGTATGTACTCTAATTCAAATGTATCTCCGTTGATTTCCATTTGAAATGTTATTCCTTGGCCTTTACAACCTTTTACAATTATTCTTCTGCAATATCTTTCCTTAGGAAGCATAGCTCTTGTTGTCAAATATTGCATTTTCAAGGAAGTATCTTCATTCATTTCCATCGCTAGAGTTGGGCCTGTTATGTCCAAGCCATTCATTTCTCCTTTTCTTACCTCCTTGTATACCCTTCTTTTCAAGTCAATCTCTCGAGAAAACTCCATAAATGACATAATCTTCGCTTTCTTTTGATCTCCCTTAATGGTAATCATCTTAGCCTTGATTTTCTTGGGCAAAATATCCACAGGCTCCAAGCGCCCATTAATGACTTCAATATCGCATAAGTATCTATTCCCTTTCATCTTCTGCGCTAAAAGAGTTACATAGACGCTTCGAATATTTTTCGATACCACTCTTTTTCCATTTATCATCTCTTGAGCATTTCCCACTACCGAAACAAACATAACGGCAAATACTATAAATACAACTATCAATCTAGACATACTCGTTAAAGTTTTGATTTTCACACTATCATTTTATATGTCAGGCCAGACAAGAAGCTATTTTGCCTGAAACTTGATTACTGAATTCATTATCAATTCAATTTGAAGTACCATAGCCAAAAACAGTCCGGCTAACCCCATGCTAGTCGTAATTAAAACCATTACTATCAATGTATTCAAGCCGAATAAATCAACCATTTTTGAATCGATTAACATGCTGAGTGGTTTTCCAATAATGACAGATACAAGCGGAATAGAAATCAGCTCCAGCATTGCAACCTTGAGTTTTATATTTTTTGGAATAATAATAGAATCCATTTCATCCACTCGTTTCAACTTAACTTTTCTCAGTGCGTATTTCTTAATCACATGATAATTCACAACTAAATATATTAGCCAACCAACTACCGGCAATATCAAAAGAAGTTTTATCATCAAAACAAATAAGAATGTGGCATATAAATTTCCTTTTTTGGTTTCAGTCTCATTCATTGCAATTAAAGGAATTCTCGTATTTGCTCTGATCAACCATATTTAAAGTTACTGTCCTTAATTTTCCTACAAATCGCAATCAACATTTCAAAGGTATGCATCTTTTGCGTTTCATATAAGTGTTAAACTGTTACATCGCCTCATACTAAAGCTATTTGCCAAAGCGTTCATATCTCAATCACATTATCAGCATATTGCTAATTTCTTAGGAAACAACTCTTTTATCCATTTAAAGAATAAATCAACAAATCATGGGCTAGCGATAATTCAATATCTTAATTCCGAACTTTTCAATGGGTTTATCATTATTTATTTAAGCATTATTCTTGAAGATTAAAATCGCTTTATGAATGATAAATGAATCTTCTCTTAAAAACTAAAATAGCAATTTAAAAAGCATAACAATATGAATAAGATAATCGTAGGCAGCGACGAGTGGTGCAACTTCCCGCAATTGAAAATTCCAGCGGTTAAAGCCAGAGTTGATTCAGGCGCCAGAACTTCTTCCCTTCATGCTGTGAATATCGTTTCATTTAATCGAGAAGGAACACCTTGGGTTAGTTTTGAAGTTCATCCGTTGCAAAACGATGGAAAAACCACTGTGCATTGCGAAGCTCCATTATTTGACAAAAGAAAAGTTAAAAGTTCAAATGGAGCAACTGAAACCCGTTATGTCATCAAAACGCCATTGACAATAGCGGAATACACTTGGGAAATTGAGTTAACCTTAACCAACCGCGATAGCATGGGCTATCGCATGCTGTTAGGACGAGAAGCTATGGGTGGAAAAATGCTTGTAGACCCTAACACCGAGTGCTTATTAGGCGAGCCAAGCATTGAAGAGCTTGACCAATACTACGCATTGCATACTAACGAAAAAACCGGTCTTAAAATTGGCCTTCTAGCTTCTGATCCAAGCCTATATAGCAATCGCAGAATCATTGAAGCGGGTCAAGAGCGTGGACATGAGATGGAGTTTTTGAGCGTTAAAGATTGCTATATAAAACTAGATGGAGAAGCTCCTGAAATGCATTACCGAGGCGGGCGCATACTCAAGGGTTTTGACGCAGTCATTCCTAGAATTAGGCCAAGCGTTACATTTTACGGATCTGCTTTAACAAGACACTTCGAAGCCATGGGAGTTTATACTTTGAACTCAGCTTCGGCCATCACTCAATCCCGTGATAAACTTTATGCTTTGCAATTATTAATCAACAACGGGCTTCCTATCCCGACCACAGGCTTTGCTAATTCGCCCTTAGATACCGAAGAACTTATCAAAATGGTCGGTGGAGCTCCATTAATCGTTAAACTCTTGGAAGGCACCCAAGGCAAAGGCGTCGTATTGGCTGAAACTAAGAAAGCTGCCGAAAGTCTTATCAATGCTTTCAAAAGCCTAAAAGCCAATATATTAGTGCAACAATTCATCAAGGAGGCCAATGGAAAGGATATTCGATGTTTTGTCGTGAACGGAAAAGTTGTCGAAAGCATCATGAGAACAGCAGCACCGGGAGAGTTTAGAGCCAACATACATATGGGAGGAACTGCTTCGATTACTAAGATATCCGCTGAAGAAAAACGCATAGCAATTCTAGCCGCCAAAACATTCAACTTAAAAGTCGCTGGCGTAGATATCATCAGAGGCTCCAATGGTCCTATGCTTTTGGAAGTGAACTCATCTCCGGGCTTGGAAGGCATAGAAGGAGCTTCTGAAAAAGACATCGCTGGCAAAATGATTGAAGCGATTGAAAAAGATTTGAAATACGTAAGAACCAATGACTAAATATGAGTCATTAAATAGACTTAAAGAGGGAATCGTCAAATTCATGCTTCCCTCTCCTTTTCTTGAAGCGGCCTCACTATCAACTCTCCTTTAGTTTTTGATATATCGTGTAATATTTTTTGAGTCTAATAATGCATATTATTGAATAATTCATTTTTAAAACCATTAATCAATTACCATTATGTATCAAGTACTTTACGCAGCAGGCATCAGAGAAGCGGCGGCTTCCAATGATGTTGAAAAAATGAAAGCAGTAGCTGAACAAGCAAAAAAGAACATTAAAGAAAGTGGAGATCTCTCTCTTGCTTTGGTTGAATTGTTAGAGGCCATCGAAAAACTTGACAACAAGTAATCCGGCATTTTTTTCATTCAAAGCGCTCACTTCTTAGCGACTTTGAATATTATTTCACTCTAAATTTTTCAAAACATGTATCTTCCAATGTACGCAGCCAGCATCAGAGAAGCGATAGCTTCAAATGACGTGGAAAAAATGAAAGCCACAGCTGAGCAAGCAAAAAAAACAATCAAGGAAAGCGGTGATATATCACTAGCTCTAGTAGAGCTTATCGATGCAATCGATAAACTAGAAAAAAAATAAGTTGGTTTGAAGGCGAAGCCTGCTTCGTCTTCCTTTTTTCACTAGCATATATTCTCGCTTGACAATATATGCCTTAGGCAATCGCCTTTATCAAAAATACATCCACCACATTTTTATTTTAGCATTATGATCATACAACCTTACGGAGCAGGCATTAGAGAAGCAATAGCTTCAAATGATGTCGAACAAATGAAAGCAATGGCCGAAAATACAAAGAAATTCATTAAAGAAAATGGAGACATTTCAACGGCATTGGTAGAACTATTGGATAAAATCGACCAATTGGAAAAGAAGTAATCATTTACACACACAGAGGAAGAGCGACACATTGTCCTCTTTCTTTTCATTAAAACCATTTTTTTATGACTGTTGAATCCAACCCATCCATAAGGTACCGTATTGACTCTGATTATGAAAAACTAACGCCTGTCCATGCTGTATGGGAAATTACACTGGCTTGCAATTTAAACTGCGGACACTGTGGCTCCAGAGCAGGCAAGGTCAGACCTGATGAACTAACTACTCAAGAATGCTTTGATATTATCGACAAGCTTCATGAATTAGGGACTAGAGAAATAACTATTATCGGTGGCGAAGCATTTTTAAGAAATGACTGGCTGGAGATCATTTCTAGAATTGATCAAGCAGGCATGGAGTGTTCCATGCAAACAGGTGGATATAACTTGAATGAAAAGAGAATTCTAGACGCTAAACAAGCTGGAATTAAAAATATCGGAGTTTCAATCGACGGACTTGAAGATGTCCACAACCAGATCAGAGGCAAAAGAGATTCTTATCAACATGCTTTAAACGCGCTTGAATTATTAAAGAAGCACGGAATCACTTCGAGTGTCAATACTGTTATCACTAAATCAAATCAACATCAACTTGACGAGCTTCTGGATGAATTCATAGTCAGAGGCATCAAAAACTGGCAAATCCAACTCATAGTCGCTATGGGCAATGCCGTGGAAAATGATGATTTGATTCTTCAACCCTACGAGATCATAGATCTGTACGAAAATCTAATCAAAGTCTACAAAAGAGCGCTAAGTCATAATATCCTCATTCAGGCAGGCAACAATATTGGCTATTATGGCCCATATGAGCACATATGGAGGCAAGGCAAAGACGCTTTCTGGACAGGATGCTCAGCAGGCCATACCGCTATCGGAATTGAGGCCAATGGAATCATCAAAGGGTGTCCTTCTCTGCCTACTAGCGATTATACCGGTGGAAATATCAAAGATATGACACTTGACGACATTTGGTATCACAGCAAGCAAATGAAATTCACGAGGCATCGAAATCTTGACGAACTTTGGGGGCACTGCAAAAGCTGTTATTACGCCTCTTCTTGCATGGCAGGTTGCACATGGACAAGCCACGTTCTTTTTGGCAAAAGAGGAAACAATCCATATTGCCACCACAGGGCATTGAAACTGGAAAAAGAAGGCAAAAGAGAAAGAATAAGAAAAGTACAAGAGGCGGAAGGCAAGCCCTTTGACTATGGACTATTCGAAATCATCGTGGAAGACAATAATGGAAATATTCTTGAAGTGCAAAATCCTCTAGAAAACAATGAGGATACTTCAGCGGAATTAAAAACAGAAATAAGAACATTTGAAAATCTTGAACTCTGCAGGGATTGCAATCAGCATGTGTATGAAGGCACTGAAATATGCCCTCATTGCAACAGCAATGTGCCTGAAGCAAAAGAAAGATACGAAACTAAGCTTAAAGATGTCTACACGGCTTATGACAAGCTGTTGGAATTAATGAATTAAATAATGAAAAGCGAACAAATCAAATCAATTGCCAAAGAAATTGAAAATGTCGAACGCCAAATGGATTGGGGAGGAATGACTATAGCCTATGGATTAAAAAAATTCACTTACGGTTCGTCAAGCTTTCTTGATACAATCTATAATAATATCTCTCTAAACGAAAATGACACTTTCTATGATTTGGGTTGTGGATACGGGCTCGTGCTTTGGTACGGAGCCCAACGCTTTCCTAATACTCAGTTCAAGGGAATCGAAATAGTCAGAGAACGTTGCGAATTTGCTGAAGAATTGGCTAAACGTGATAATTTGAAAAACATCAACATCTTTCAAGGCGACTTGCTTCAACAGGATATAAGCGATGGCAATATATTTTACATTTATAATTCACTGTACAGCGACCTTTACACAGAATTAGTTAAAAAACTAAAAGCCATTGCCTCTCAAAAAGTTATAACCATCATTGCGGAATCAAGCAGCAAGTTTTTTGACAAAGAAAGTTGGTTGATTGAACAGTGTGAGTTTGAATTGAGCCCCATCAGTTCTTTGAAAATTTACAAGTCAAAATAAACTACCAATTACATATAATTTACAAACGATCAGAAAATCTATAATAAAAGTCATTAGATAAGAGAGAAATAATGCTTTCTTCCTCATTACAACTCCATATAGACACCAAAAAACAGCTATAATAGCCGAAACCAACCAAGTAATCGAAGAAACGCCTTCAGCAAGATGAGAATGACTCACATACAGTTTATATAGCTGAGGCAATGCTGAAAAAGGGCCAATCATGCCAATGATCACCATAGCATCTTCAATCTTTGTCTTGGTTACATTATCTATATTTATTATACCTTTCATTTTTTCTATCATAAATTATATTTCAACAACAGCAGTATTAATAAAATGTTAACCTCTTGACGTTAATTAATAGATTGATCCGGCAATAATTATTTCACAAAACAAACTATATTTCTATATGTTGAACATTTGTTTATAGCACCTTGCTCATTCATTTATAGAATATTCAAAATGGCATTAAAGTCTTTGGGAAAAAAGAAAAATACGACAAAGACTAATACGCAAACTCGTCAACAAAAATGCAAATCTAAAACACCACCTTTGCAAGCATATTTTATTGCTAGATACCCAACAAGCGTAACATTGGGTTCTCCACAAGTTGAATTAAATCGCCAAACGCTGTCACACTCATTTTACAACTATAAATACATTCGTACAAAAACTCATCTTTCAAGAGAGCACAATAGTCAAAGCCAATTCAACATGAAAGATGAATCTCCGCTACCTAAAGATGATTTCTCTGATTTCTTTTTCAATCCGGAATTCAAAGTGACTTACGGAGCTGAAATGGCATTGGAAGATTGTGACCATCCCCAAACCCTGTTTGCTTGCCCGAAAATAATTGAAGATAGCAATCATAAGCTTGAAGCTCAGGGTAGTCCATTGCGTCTTGAACAAGACTTGAGCCAAGCATTGCTTTTGCCAAACATGTTTCATGACAAACAAGAAAGAGCTTTTGCCACTCGCCCAGTTTATAAAGGAAAATCCGACACCATAGGAGAATCTTCGGACTGTCTTAGATTCGCGGAAAATATACTCGGGTATGGAAGCGGGAAAGTTTTTGAGTTGATTCTTGAGGAATACATGAGTGGAAAATCATATCACCACCCTTTCAAGGATTTTTCAACTCCCGAAAGGTTGATTAAGTTTTGGGTGGAGCGTTCAGCCCCTATTCCTGAAGGCTTTTCAGCACACGAAGCATACGATCAACATGGTGGCGATGGAGAAACAGCGAAAGCTTACAAAGAACTAGAAAAGGACGAGGCAAAAGCTTTTGACAAATGCAAAAGAATGGGCTTAAACCAATTTGCAATGCCAACAACAGGTGAAGCTTTTCGAGTATACGGTTTGGAAGCGCACAAAATACCTTTTTCAGAACAACCTGTTGGAAAATTCCCTCAAACTTTCTCCGAATATCTTGAAAACGATTTTATAGATTGGAGAGATCCCAATACAGATAGTTTTAACAGAATTGGCTGGAATATGCATAATGCTGGAGTAGTTGCCCGCACCAATTCTGATTTTGTCACATTGGAAAATGTCGCTAGAGAGCAAAGGGCCGAAATGGCCTTTGTTTCCGACTTTATCTCATTTTACTGCAGATATGGAAGCTTCAGAAAAGAATTGGATGCTTTGCTTGAAAGCGAAAGTTTCACTTACATTCCCGCTGACCTTAGTTCAAGACGCACGTACCCTGATAGAGTTGCGATTATGAAACGATGCCTTTCTGAATTGCTTTCAATGAACAAAATCACTGAAAGACTCCGTCTTAGATTAGAATTTCTTCAGAAAGCCCAACTTGACGATGCGAAAGCTGTCGACGAAAACAAGCTATTCTACTTTAGCATGTACGGACTCGAAAGCGGACAATCCTTTCATGAAAAGCATAAACACAATGTTGGCTATTGTCCAACAACCATCAGATTTCGAAAAAGCCCTGGACAAGTAAAAGAGCAAGCTATGCAACAAGTCGATGAAGGCATGGCCAAAGCAAAAAAATGGATGGAAGCCCCTGATACATTTGTTGGCATTCATGAACTGGATCAACCTGTCAGAGAGTTTTATGAAAAATGCATGAGTATACATCCTAAAATTATCGAAAAGCTCGAAGCTTCTATGAATCAAGCTGAAATGAAGCAAGCTATGACTGCTTATGAAGCTTTATTGCTCGAATCGGAAGAACTGCAAATACTAACAGTCAAAAATGGCGTGACAATGTTCGGCCATGAATTTACTGAAGATGACGCAAAATACATCAACAACTTCTTCGTCCCTAAATGGAAGATCAAAGAAAAAGAAAGTGGAGGAAAAAATCTTGACCTTTTAGAACGAATTGAAAAACTTGCAGCAAGAACCTATTGGTGTTTTCATAGAGTCCAATACAGTATATCAATGCGATAAATACATAACGATTTGGTAATGAAATTTGCCCAATTAGTTGGTGTTTAACACCATTCAGCAAACCTGAATTTACAGGACCAGATTTTAAGTATAATTTAGTTTCATCATTAATCAAAATCACCTAAGATGAAACTCTATAAAACTACCGTGAAACTAATTTCTATAACTTTTATACTCATTGCTATTTCAATCATCGCAGTTTACTCTATGTTTGTTATTAAAGAATACTATCATGACAAAGCATATATTGAGTACTGGGATAAACATCAAAACCAAATTGAAAATGTAAAACATGGTAAGCTATTTAACTTCAAAATACTTAACAAAACAATTAAAGACCATGATTTGATACTTTTCGGAGAAATGCATGGAACAGAGCAATCGCAAATCATTGATGTTCAATTAATCAAATACTTAAATGAGAAAATTGGCATGAAATACCATTTGGCGGAATTGGATTACAGTCAAGCCTATTTTATAAATCAATACTTAGCAAATGGGAATGACTCTCTTATTCAACACACTTTGAAAAACTGGGGTGTCGTAATGGGCAGAAATGCAAAATCTTATCACGACAAATGGCGAAAAATCTACGCATACAATCAAAAACTGCCTTTAGATAAACGAATTAAAGTAATTGGAATAGAACCACTATATAATTATGATCTCGCCAGTCTTCAAATAAAACAAATATTAAGAAACCCTTCTATATCAGTGCCTTCAGAAAAAAGTGAGCTCAAACAGTGGGCAAAAAACAAAATGCCTGAAATTATAAAAGCCTACACTCCTAAACTCAACAATCAAAACCTCTTTGATTTAAATCTATTGCGACAACAGCTTTGCTCTGACTTTGAAGAACGAGGCAAGCATCAATATGATAACTTTAAAACAATTTACAAGCAGTTAAATCTTAAACATCAGAAATTTTATGGCTATTTCGGGTTTGGACATGTTTTGCAAAAAAAAGAGGGAAGTTTTGCCCATCGAATTAATTCTTCAAATGAACTTCCTTTTCAAAATAAAACATTTTCGATTATAACTCAAATAATTGACAGCCACGTTGGTCTTAATTCATCTGCCCTTCCTGAATTTATAAGAGACAAAGGTCCTTGCACTAAAATAGAGTATACCTTTGATGCTCCTTTTATCAATTATAGTTCAGGTATAAATGCCCTAAAAGAATTCTCCACAAAAAACTCTAATACACTTTTTGTCATTAATGATAATAACTCTCCTTACAGCAAAAAATTAAGTTTAATCGAAACAAAGGGCATAATAGCTAATATCCTTGATGAAAACCTAAAGATAAAAGGTCCCAATATAGTACTCACCGATTATTGCCAAGCAATCGTTCTGATAAGAAACTCTGATTGGGCAAATACGCTTGATTGACTCGAGAATAAATAAAAGACATGGGGAGACCTCTCTATACAGACATTGTCAATAGAGAAAATAGAGTTCAACAATATTTTTCCTTTAATGGTTTTATCTCAAAGAATATGTAAAAAATGCGTGAACATCTAATCGGCAATAAAAAGCCCGCTTACAATAAACTTAATAAACCATCGAGTCGCGCAGCTCAACGAAAACTATATCCACCACAACCCAATACATTTTCGCCTATACAAAGAATGATTTATGTCGGAAAAGACTCGATGCATCCCATTGAGACATTGAAAGAAATGCCGGCACAATTTCACAGCCTCTTTGACAAAAGCGATGAAGAAGCTGAGCATATACTTTTTGAGCTAGAACAAGCTTTGACTGATCTGGAATACCCTATTCGCATAGACGAGGAATCAAGCATGGATGATCTTAGGTTTCAAACGACACATAAAAGCGGTCCTGCATTTTGGCCAATAAAACGAAATATGGGATTAGTAAATATTTTTATCGGAATGCCTAGAGACAAAGCGGATACCCTGCCATTTATAGAACAGTACGCGCATCAAAGAATTCCTTTTGACTTGAGTGAAATACTCGATGAGATAACCGACCCGCAAGGCAACATAATTATTGACGAAGAAAATCAAGAACATGAGATTTGCGAATTGGCAAAATTTCTATTCGAAACCAAAAAATTCTATCCTGACGATGGCTCACAAGCGTGTAAAAGCCGTTGGGAAGCTATGAAGCTTAACATTACCCTCTATTTTTTCACCAAAGTAAGCCGAAATCTTGCTGCAACGCATTTACATATTCTAATGGATCATCTAGATGAAGCCACAGTCGTATCATCAGGCGCTTCATTAGAAAATGGCGTATCAGGAGGCTTTGCTCCCAATGTGTTGAATATCGTGCATCATGCCTACATGTCGCACAAAGGTGTGAGATCTCCGGAAGTAGAAACGATGTCATTGAGCGGCATGCATTTTTATCAACATGGAGTGGAAATCACATGGCCTTGGGAACAACATCAAGAACTTTGGAGGCAAAAAGAAAATTTCGCATTTGATCCAAACCGTTGCCAATCGCCTTCACTAGCAAGACAAAATGCAGATCTATTTTGTCCAAGACCTTTGTGGAGGCGCAATAATGCTCAAGCTCAAGGTTGGACTGACAAATCAGATTTATTAGTCCTAAGAAATTTTCAAAAATCCTTAAAGGAAGAAGACCCTTTCAACTTTCATCAAAGAAACATGTTGGTTCCATTGCTCCCACAAATGGAAGAGCTAGTCGATGAATATGAAAGTCTTAAAGAAGATATGGCCAAAACTCGCGCCGAAATGGTTCAAGTAAACACCTATTGGAATAGATTAAAAGGAGATGAAAGAATATCAAGGCTTAGAGTAATGGATATAAAAGGTTCGCGCTTCCAACTTCTAACATTGCACAAATTGGAAGAACTAATTTATGAATGGAATAGAACGACAGAATTTATAAGCTTTAGATATCACCCTATTTACTCCTCAAGCATCCTTGCCTTGCTAAAATGCGTGACTCAAGAGCATTTAGACTTAATCAGATACACCAATAGGGCGAATATTTCTTTTGTCAACTTAGACAACAGCATGCGAGCTGATGAAGAAAGAGAGTTTAATGATTATTGCCAACATTTTAGAATCCAAGACAAAGATCACTCTGTCTTAGTATTCAAAGACCATTCATTTAAGCGTCAAATTCCTGAATTTGACAAAGAAGAGTTTATCGTAAATATTTTGGATATGTTTGCCAAAATAATGTCAAAACCTGAAGGGCGTAAGTACTTTAGACCTTTGGCTGCATTTAAAGCCTACATGATGCCTACTAAAGAAGAAAATATGCAACTCAGCGGTCAATTTCCAACGAACACACGAGTTGCAGATTGCAAATATAAATTTTCCGTTGAAAATCCATTTCCCAGAGTAATTGCCGGTAGAGCAGCTGAATCCAACTTCCTTATTCCTGTAAATGGCAAAAAAATAGAGCTTTACGATAATATGAAAAGCATGCCGTATTTTGACCCAGAAGTAAGAACAGAGCAAAGAGCAAAAGAATCAAAATTTGACACAACATTAAAAGACCTTGAGCACAGAACACTGCCAAACAAACGATTGATACTCATGCCTGATTTTGTTGCTTTTTATCATGAAATGGGCCACGCATGGAATAATTTAAAAGGAGCTAATCGAAAAGCTTTGTTTGAGGAAGAATACAAAGCTGATCCAAATGCATTATTAATGACAAATAACGAAGAACATTATGTTATCGAATTTTTCGAAAATCAAATTAGAAAAGCTTGGCATCTTCCGCTTAGAATGAATCATGTGGCGAATACCGCTTCTATAGATGAAACACTAAAATTAAAAGTTGAATAGAGCTTTTTCATGGATAATGTGTTGACAAATAACACAATGCCAATAATCGAGTTATTTAATCATTGCATTTGAATCAGTAAAACTCACATAATAAGCGCTATATTAAATGTTTGATCGGCTTGGCAAGTCTAATAATTCAATTTCCCTGCATTCCTCTGCCAGAAACAATAGCGTATCCAAAAATCCGCCAAACTGTCAATTTAGCGCACCTATCCAATGCATGTTCAAAAGCGCTAAAAATTTCAGTGCTTGGAAAAAAGAAGCTAGACCATCCGAAGACATCGACCTCATTGATCAAGCCACCGAATTAATACAAACATACTTACACCTAACTTCTCAAAGAGCTGACGTCGTTTCGATTAGCAACTATGGAATGAGTCGCATGATACATGAGATCCTTCGAGAACAAATGATTTGCCTACATAGGCTAGAAAACATAGTCGTCCAGTGGAATAGCAGGCATATCATCTGGCAAAAAGATCTGCAAGAAAGCGAAGAAGTAAGGATTTACGCCGAACTCATAGATGATATTTACTCTCAACAAAAAGAAATCATCAGGCTAATGAAAACGCATAAATTAGCCCTCCCAATGCCTTCCGAATTAGGCATCAGATTAAATATTGGAAATGGCCCTTACAGTGAATCCGATCAAAAGCTATATGAAAATAGATCACTAAGCAAATATTTGGGGCAACTAACTGAAGGCTTCAGAACACATTGCAGGCTATTTTATCAAGGAAACCCTAAGGAAATGAAACAAGCTGAAAATGACTTTTCAGCACTTTGCTACCTACTCTCTCATACGCGAACAGGCTGCGCTCTGCTCAGAGAAATGTACCATTTATTGGCTGACCAATTTCATGCTGATTTAACCGTTTGCGGATATCCAAAAAGCAAATCTCGCCCAGCCATAGAGATAGTAGCTGACCTTAGTCAAGGTGAACTAATGATTTACCTTCCAAAAGTTCAAGCCTCTGCTCAATGGACTCCAATAGGGTCAAAAAGAGAAGGCTTGTTTTCACAGCAATATGGCTTAGGCATAAGTCCTCCTCAAATCGCATTCGGCAAAACCATGGCTGGAATCAAGATATTAAATAACGGAAAGAGCGAGAATTCAACTAGTTTGAAAAAAAGAATTGAAGAAGGCATGCGACAGGAAATGGGGCTTCCTCCGGCAGTCAACTCCAATCGTTTCAAATACGAAGCATCCGCAGGGTTAATGCCTTGTTCAAGCAAAATGGAAGAAGCTGAGGATTCGCGGGCACCGTCAAAATCATTAGCTCCAAGAGGAATCCATGAAGGGCATGCGTTGCAATTTCCTTTGGAAGTATTGGAATTGCCAAAATTCAGAGGCTTTTGGAATATGGTCTTTGATCATCCTAAAATAGATTTTTCTACCGTCAGCGGGATTGATCCCGTAGGCTCAGGCAACAATAGCCAAACATTCTTTTTGCAAAGCCTTGACTTAGCCGGCGCTCCTGTAGAGCATGTTTTCAAGTTTTACTCAGACAAAGGAAATCGAGGAGATAATATTGAGAAAGAAGCTATTGCCAATAATGTTGTGCGACTTTTAGGCCGTCGAGTGACTGCTCCTGAGTGTAGAGTAATCAATACTGATGACAATAGCTTCTTAGAGTTTGTGAAAGGCCTTGAAACTTGCAAGCATCCAAAAGAGTCTGAAGAGGAATTTCTTGACGCTTTTGAAGTCAACAAGGAAGATGACGCCATGGTTCTAGGATTGTTGATGTCTAAAATGGAAGGGCAAGCGTTGCATCATAAAAGCACTCCCCCTAACCTGTCCAATAGAAAAATGAAAAGACCTTTGGATCCGCTTGATCTAAAAGTATTTGAGGAAAATCCGGCCTTGCATTTGGCCTTGGGAGAGTTAGCCGCTTATAATCTGGTTTTAGGCAATGGAGATTCTATGTTGACTGTGCTGAATTCAAATAATATGCTTTTTGATGTCCAGCAACAACGTCTTAACGTATTTGATCAATCATTGTCCCTATATGATATGGCATATATAGGCCAGATCTTCACATCAGGTTACAATTGGCTAGGTTCCAAGGATTTGAATAAAATGATCGAAAACCCAGAATCACATTGGACAAATTTTGATCGAATCAAATTCAATCTGAGCAAAGCAGTTCCTCAAGCTGTCAAAACAGAACTGACTTGCTTTATGGAAGGCAGATATGTCGATTCTCCTTTTATTGCCCGCACTATTGGCAGAACACAAAAGTATTTTGTCAATGTTGCCTTCAATCCTATGCTTCTCAGCACAGGGTTCGCCGAAGGTTGCTTGCGTCTTTTTGAACAATCCAATCTGTTGGAATTATTTGAACGAATTCGATGCCTGACATTTCCGCATGAGTATGAAGTGTTCTTGCAAAATTGGCATGCCGTTGAATGCGTTGTCGATAAGATGGGATATGATAAAATTCGAAAAAAAGTTAGCAAAAACGAAGCAAGAATGTCTTCCCCAGACTACTCTTCGTGGCAACACAAAAGCGCCATAAAACAAGTAGGCGACAAAAGCATGAAAAGAGCTGAGAGCTTGTAATTTTCAATGAGATTATACCTTGCTCTTCTTATTAAAATTAACTCTGAGAAACCAAAACGACTGGATACATAAACTTCATAAAGAGATTATCCAATAATCCCCAACACCCCACACATAATAAATAACAATTAAAAGATAAAATAACACTTGATTTTTAAAAGATGCAAATATTTATATTTAAAGAAATAATAGATCTCAATTTTAACGTTTTAATTATAAAAAAACTAAAACATAAAACATTTCTATGATTTCAAATCATCTGTACCCATTTTTTCTAATCATTATTTTTCTGATTTTCACACATCAAGAATCATTTTCACAAATAAAACCTCCTCTTCCTGAAAAGATCCCGGCTATGCGAATTATACATGGAGACACTCTTCATGATCCTTTCAAATGGTTGGAAAATGAAAAAGATCATAGAGTTATTAATTACTTGGAGGCCGAGAATGCGTACTTTGAGAGGTCTTTTAGAGATTCAGAAAAATTTGTAGAATTATTATACCAAGAATTAAAGGAAACGAAAGACCCTACAGAATCCTCCATCCCTCATTATAAAAATGGCTATAAATACTTTTCAGTTTATGATTCCGCTGAAAACTTTCCGATAGAATATCGTCAAAAAATAAATGCCATCGATGCTCCTGAGGAACTCTATTTCAATCCAAATGAATTGTTCAAAGGTGGCTTTGCTAATTACTCACTAGGATCTATAAGCCAAGATAATAAAAAACTGATTTTCACTATTGATAAAAAAGGCAATGAAAAGCCTGATTTATATATATGGGACATATATGAAAAAAAAGTCATTGATGATCAACTAGAGAAAATACGTTCAAACTTATGGGTAGATAATGAACATTTTATATACACGCAATTCGATTCTCTTGACAAAAGCCATGAGATCTATCTACATAAAATTAATACTAAAAAAAGCGAAGATAAAATTATTTATAAAAACGACAACCTCGACATTGACGTTTCTATCAAGCAAACTACTTCTAAGAAATATTTGATGCTTAGTCTAGATTCTCTAAATATAGAGACCCGGCTTTTTTTAAGTCCAAATAACATTGATAAACTTGTTTGGAAAGAATTCGACCTTGAAAACTCAAATGGCCACATCTATGTCGATCATAGTTATGACGACGATTTCTTTACAATTTTCACTAGCGACAATTTTTTTAAAGAAACATTTTATACTGAACTTTTTCGCTCGCCAATAAATCAGTATAATCTTAACCATACCGAATTGATCGCCAGTGGCAACGACTCCTTACGCAGGGGAAACTTCATAAGAACTCCAAATCATATTATTCAGGAATATTCATATGGAGGCAAAAATTACCACCAACTTTATAATATAAATGATAAAAAATCAAAATGGCTGGATTTAAGCTCTCGTAATCATGAAATTGTCAACTGTAATAATGTCATATCTCAAGATTCTTCACAAGTCATCTTTAGTGTTGAGCCTCTAGACGATTTTGAATACTCTTTTAAGTTTGATGTTGAGACTGAAGAAAAAACTATTCTAAAAATTCATAAAAAGAACGGGTTGAATAATCACAAATTGAATCCAAAAGAATATGTGACTAAGAGAATATATGCTCCTTCAGATGATAGTGTAAAAATACCTATTACCATATGCTATAAAAGGGGAACTCCAATAAATGAACAAACACCATGGCTGATAGGAGCTTATGCTGAATATGGCATGACTTATTTTCCTTATTTCAATACTTTCCCTTTTCAACTACTAGACAGAGGAATAGTAGTTGCACAAATACATGCGAGAGGTAGTGGCTTCTATGGAAGAAAATGGTACGATCAAGGCTCAAAATACAACAAAAAGAATTCTGCAAAAGATCTTATTAATGCTGTAAATTATCTTGTTGACCAAAAAATGACAAGCTATGATCGTGTAATATTGGAAGGGACAAGCGCTGGAGGTTTGCTAATGGGAATGATTGCCAACATGGCCCCTACTGTATGCAAAGCCATGATCATAAGAGTCGGTGTCCTTGACTTATTAACGCAGTTAACTGGCAAACAAAACAACAGCACCATAAGTCATCATACTGTATTTGGGAATACATTTGAAGAAAAAAAAGCCTTTGAGTATGTAAAAAGCTATTCTCCGTATGAGAATCTGAAGGATCAGAGTTATCCAACTATTTTACTCCTACATGGATACGGAGATACACGTGTGTCATTTTGGAATTCAGCAAAATATATTGCGAATTTCAGATACATGCAGAACAACCCCAATTCTATTTATATGAAAACGGATATGAATAGCGGTCACATGACTGGAGGAGGAAACAATCCCAGACTAAGGGAAGCTGCTATGAAAAATGCCTTTATATTAAAAACTCTAGGCAAAACCTCAGATTACAAATCAATCCAAGGAATAGTAAGAGATAGCAACGGTGATCCGCTTTCTTATGTTAATATTTATCTAGATGGAACAAATATCGGCACTACCACCAATCACAGAGGTAAATATAATCTGGATTTACCATCAGGAGAAAACAATCTTGTGTTCAAGTACATCAGTTTTAAGACCAAAACAATTCCAACAAATAAAATAAATTCAAAATATCTGGACATAGTCTTAGAAAATGAAGATATGTATCTTGAGAATATCACTGTAACGGATGAATATGATGATCCAGCGTACAAAGTGATCAAAGCGGCTCAAAATGTAAGAAAAAAACATAAAAAAGCTGTCAAAAACTTCAGCCAAGATATATACGCTAGAACAACTGAAGGTTTTGACACAATTCCAGAAAAGTTCCCTTGGTTTTTTCCTAAGAATATTGAACTTGACTCAGGATTCTATTATCTGACAGAATCAATATCTCACTACACCAAAGAACTACCTGACGAGCGGAAAGAAATAATGAAATCTTCAATAGTTGCTGGTCAAGCTCAAGGCTACAGTTACAACCGAGCTTCTGATGCGGAGATAAATATATATGACAACATCTTTGGCAAACAGTTTACCGGCAGAGGGCTGATTTCTCCTATATCTTCTACTGCCATGATGTACTACAGATATGAGTTGCTCGGATATTATGAAGAAAATGATGTTCATATCAATAAAATAAAAGTCATCTCAAAAAGAAAAAATGACCCTGCTGTTAGCGGAATCATTTATATAGCTGAAGATACTTGGAATGTAATCGCATATGACTTTGACATTAATCCAGCACAGTTAGAAGCATTCACTTATGACAAATTCAATATAAGCTCATCCTATACCAATATACAAGACGATATATGGATGCCGGAGAATGTGATCTTCAAAGGAGTCTTTTCTATCATGGGCTTTACGGCAAGTTATAATGGCTTTTTCAAATACAGTGACATAAAAGTCAATGAAGAAATCCCACAAGGCTTTTTCCATAATGAAATGTTCCGTATTGATGACGGAGTTCAAAAGAATGACACTTCATTTTGGACTCAAAATCGTCCTATAAAGCTTACTCAACCAGAGATCGAATACTATCAATACCAAGATAGTCTCCAAACTGTGAGAAATAGTCCAGCTTATAAAGACTCAGTTCAGAGAGCTCAGAATAAATTTAAACTCAAAAACTTAATTGGGGGGTATTACCGCGGAAATCACAAAAATAATACAACATGGTCTTATCCTAGTTTACCGGAATTAGTGTCTTTCAATACAGTAGAAGGATTTACAGGTGCTCTTGAATTTACAAAAAGAAAACGCCTGAAAGATTTATGGTTTTTTGACAAACATGAATTAAAACTTGGCGCTCGATATGGATTCAGCAATGAGAGATTAAATCTATATGGCAAATACACTAAAACGTTTGATTTCATAAATTTTGAAACGGTCAGTATTTCCGCAGGCAAAGATATCAGGCAGTTTGATGGCAATAAGCCTATCGGAAAGCTTTTAAATATGGCCTATTCCCTTATAGATCGCAAAAACTATATGAAGCTCTATGGATTGGAATACGCTCAGATTGAATACAGCCGAGAACTTATCAATGGCGTAAAGCTAAGCTCAAGCATTTCATATGAAAATAGACAACCTTTGAAGAATACGACCGATTTCTCATGGAAAAAAACCAAATATGATGAAAATGGCCATCCAACCAACGCTTACACATCCAACAACCCTTTGGACCCAGCTTCAGATTCAGATGCTTTTGAAGCGCATCAAGCCGCTATATTGGACATTTATCTGCGTTTTAGAATCAAACAAAAATACTATACATATCCAAGTTACAGAATGCATATGCAATCTAAATACCCGGAGCTATTTGTCCAATACAAAAAAGGTATAAACATAAATGGAGACCAAACTGACTTTGACTACCTTGGACTTGCGATACAAGACAATATTTCCTTGGGAATGTTGGGAGACTTTCACTGGAGCGCAACTTATGGAACTTTTATCAATGACAATAAAGTAAGCTTCATGGATTATAAGCACTTCAATGGCAATGAGACATTCTTTTTGGAATCAAGATATGACAACAAAGGTTTTAATGGCAAGATTCTAAGCGCGAAGTTCAAGATGCTGAATTATTATAAATACAGCACAACAAACGATTTTTATGAAATCCATGCCGAGCATAATTTCGGCGGATTTATTCTCAATAAAATCCCTGTATTAAGAAAAATACCAGGAAATGTAATAGTCGCTATCGACCACTTTAACACTTTTGGCAAGCATCACCATACAGAACTAAGCACTGGCGTTGACTTTCTTGAGAGTTTAAAACTCTTTTGGGTAAATGCTTACAGCAAAAATGAAAAATTTCAAACTGGATTCAAATTAGGAATTGAACTATAATATGAATCGCCTAAACTCAAAGTCTCCGCTGAAAAGCGGGGACTTTTTTATTAATAAATAATTTTTCTAACTAACAATTTCCTTATTTTTATAAAACAACATTTGCAGTATTAAGCTCAGCTCTATGAATGACTTATCAAAAATCTCAACACTTTTAATATTTATATTTTTTGGCTTGATAAGCGTTATGCTAGCTGAAGTAAAGCTTTTAAAAGAGATCGACATAGAAAATAATCAGCCAAAACCTCCTGTATTTGTATGCGGGACCTGCATACAAATATCCATTAATCGTCAAAAATTGGAACATGTTAAAGCAGGGATTGAAATTTTTGAAAATAACTGCTCGGTCTGCCATTCTATACATGAACAAGTAGTCGGACCTGCCCTCAAAAATATTACAACACGGCGTGAAAAGAAATGGATAATTCAGATGATCTCAAACTCTCAAAAACTTATCAAATCCGGAGATACTGCAGCTGTAAAACTATATACAAAATATGGCAAGACAGAAATGCCTGCTTTTGATTTCACAAAAGAAGAAATGAATTCGCTAATAGAATATTTAGACTTATCCATTTGAAATACTATGAATGAAATCTCGAAAATTACTATTCTGCTAGCCATCATTATTATTGCATTGGTAGGCGTTAGCTATTCGTCTTTATCCTTAATAATACCTTCCCAAGAAAATAGATTTTATTGTGGAGTAACAAGTGATGATTATCCTTCTGGTTTAGAAAACAATTATAAGATCAAAGAAGGAGCAATACTGAACAATACAGGAAAATTATTATTTGAAAATAACTGTACCGTTTGCCATTCAATTCATGAGCAAGTAGTTGGTCCACTCCTACTTAATGTTACAAAAAGAAGAGAAAAAAAGTGGCTGTATCACATGATCACAAACTCTCAAAAGCTAATCCAATCGGGAGATACTTCTGCTGTAAAGCTTTATGAAAGATTTGGCAAGACGGAAATGCCTTCTTTTGACTTTAATACGGCAGAATTAGACTCTTTAATAGAATATCTAGATTATTATGAATGATTTTTCAAAAATAGCAAATCTTATCTTGATAAGTATAATTGGTATACTAGCCATTATAATTGCCGAATTAAATCTTATTGATAATATAAAAGCTGCCAATACTGAGGAAGTTAGGCTATTTTGTGGAGTAACAGCAGAAGATAATTTATCTAGAAGAAAAAAAGGAGTAAGACTTAACCTAACCGGGAAAAGCCTTTTTGAAAATAACTGCGTAATATGCCATGAGATAAACGAACAAGTGGTAGGTCCAGCCCTTCTAAAAATTACTGAAAGAAGAGACAGAAAATGGCTTTACCAAATGATATCCAACTCCCAAAAACTAATCGAATCAGGTGATTCAACCGCTATCAATATTTACGAAATGTTTGGAAAAGCCAAAATGCCGCCATTTGATTTTACCACTTCTGAATTAGATTCTATTATCGACTACATAGACTGTTACTATTAAGCCAACCTATTCTTTACTTCAAACTCTACATCATGAAAAAACCCCATATCTGACATATATTTCAAATATTTATTGATATAAACATTTAAAACAATCATTCCTGTTAATAAATGTTAAAAAAATTACGTTTTTAAAAAAATTACTTCCCCCTTTTTTCATCCATAAATACACTTAGAAAAAAACAATAGTTTCCAATAATCTAACATCGTAACTTTAATAGAACTAATCAAATATAAATAATACTAAAAGGGTGATTTGATGTTAATATTAATAAATATACAAGCATAAAATTGACTTATAGTAATTTTTAATATCTTTAAAGCACCAAACTTTAATGATTATGAAAAAAGAACAATTTACACTTTACTACAACCCAAAAAACAAAATTCTATATCAAACTTGGATTGGCTTCATGGACTCAGAAAAATTTAAAAAATGCTGCGATGAGATTTTATCGACATGCAAAAAACATGATGTTATCGGCTACATAAGCGACTCCAAAAAACAATCCATAGTACCTAAAGAAGGGATAGAATACGCCATTAAAATTTCTGATGAGATTAAAAAATGTGGCGTGGAATTCGAAGCACATGTCAAGCCAGACAATCCTTTTGGCAAATTATCAGTGCTTGAATATTACGAGCAAAAAAACATCAATGGTGGAACAATCAATATATTCAATACCATCCAACAAGCTGAAGATTGGATTAATAGTTCTCGAAAAGACTTGTTATAGATATCAAATTCATACTCGATAAAGCCTATCCTTAATGAGTTTGTCTATACTTTTCTCAAAAATCTATATTGGAGCATGAGTAGAAATTATAACGATTGATTTTTTTCCTCTGCTGTGAATACTAAAGAGGATAACTTAGAAAAATATTAATATAGAGATTTAAATTAAAAACAACATTAAACTTATATATCCCATCGCGGTTATAGTTTAAATATTATACTGCGATGAGATATATACTAGGATTGTTTTTCTTATTTACTATAGCTTTTAGCGCTTGCAAATCAAATGACGACTCAACACCGGCATTGGATATTTCTAGAACAAGCAACGAAACAGGCCTGATTCCCGGACAGTTAACCAATATTTCCTTGCAAATGAATCGTGATATCCCTGATATGACTATCAAAGTCTATATGAATGATTCATTAGTGCAAACCATGAATAAAGACGATATGCGATATGATTCCATAAGGGTATCGCATATGGTACCGCTCTACATGGCTGGCCAAGACGTAGAATATCAAATTCAAGTGACATCC
This sequence comes from Aureibacter tunicatorum, assembly GCF_036492635.1. Lineage (GTDB taxonomy): Bacteria > Bacteroidota > Bacteroidia > Cytophagales > Cyclobacteriaceae > Aureibacter > Aureibacter tunicatorum. Next base: position 409,498 of record NZ_AP025306.1, on the reverse strand, counting down.
GGTGAAAATGGGAGTGAAATCCTTTCGAATCTTTATTTTGAATTATTTGTATTCAATTTTGACGATTTCGATTTCTTCAGAGTCAACGAAACATTTAATCAATTTTTAAATCATCAAATCGCATTCAATTCAAATAGCATATTTGTATCCTCAAGTTTCAACACTTTGCCTACAGACGCCAACCCTGAATTTGATATCAATTTGAATAGCATAAACCCATTTCCATTAGGCTTCATTTACTTTCCGATTAGAAATACAACATATCGTCTCAAACTGACTAATCCTGAGTCCAGCTATTTGTACTTAGTACCTAAGACTCTTTTGTCTGTTCAGGAAGTTCGCACATTCTTGAGAACTGCCAGTTCCCTCTTGCTAACAGCAGATCCCAAAACCGACCTTTATACAAACGACCACGAAGATAGCGACTTTATGATCGTGCATCAAAATGGAGAAGCTGGCGTGTTTAGAATTGAAGAGAACACGATAACATATAGAGGGATTATTCCGCATTCCAATTGATCATGCGAATAGATTATCCAAGGACTTGCTATATATAATACCTCTATTTGATATATTTCACAGAAAAATCAATACACAGAAACTTTGAGTCTTTAAAAAAGTTCAAATCAAATACTCGCTTGCATAGATGCAAAACCATAATAAACAACAAACATTACAATATTTGTAGACAAATTAGCTATTAAAAAAGGATTGAGTAATTTTTCACTATCTTTTTTATTTACTAAGGCATAATAAGCAAAAGGATATTCCAAAAAAAGTGTAATAATAATTGATGCGATGATACCTCGAAAGAAACCGCTCATCTGATAACTTGAACTCATCATTCCCCAAAAATCATAATCTCCTGCTTTTTGCGCAAAATACGGAGCAATAAAATACATGCCTGCAAACATGGAAAAATAATTCGCCAGAATAATCAATCCAGCTTTATTTTCAATCCCATTTCGCTCTAGAATATGGCTTTCAATGAGACCAATAATAAGGTTTAAAAAAAACAAGTGAAATAAACTAAACAGTATCATTGGAGTGCCTGCATTAGCATATAAAAATAGAGGCATGCTAATCAATAGCATTACTGAACAGACAACAACTTTACAACCAAACTTCCTATTTTCTTTCATAATTATATCCATGCTTATTTCTTATTTTTTTTAATCGACTTCTAAAAACATCAAAATCATTTTCATGATAAAATCTGGCAGGTATATTTATAATTCTATTATCCACACAAATATGCAACTGATAACTATACATATTATGAAGATGCTTCATTTTTACTAGCGATACTTTTTCGACATTATCCAAATCAATTTCGATTCTTCGAGGGAAAATAAGTTGATACATTATTACTTGATCACCTATTAGTATAATTTTATATTTCAATTCAAATAATATATAAAGCAAATAAGTTCCAAAAAAGAAAAAAGGGGTAATCATAAACAAAAGCGACAAGCCGTCATTAATTTTAATAATACCCAGCACTGATATTAATAGAAATGAAATAATATACACACCAAAGTAAACTACCTCTTTCATTCTTGCTTTAATCTCTATTACTTTTCCCATATGAATATATAATTCATATCAATTTAATAGATTTTTTAAAAAAACATTTTATAATTCACTTTATCCATGAAATTAAATGCAAGCGGTTGATTACCGAATTCAACCGCTCCCTGCACTCATAAAGAAACACTACCTAATAACCTACTATATTCTCTGTCAAAAAACTCTAACGATATTAAAACCAAAGAAAACATCCCCTTCAGCCCAGTTACCCTCCGCATTTGAAATGAAACCTGGCTCGTTTGTAGACTGAGCATTTGTAAATAATAGTTGAAAAACATGTCCTCCTGTCTCAATATCCATTCCCACACTCAGAGGGTTTTTAAAAACCGACAATTCACTACGACTAAAATTATACACATAATCCAAATTAAAAGACACTCGTTTGCTGACCTTTATTCTTCCTCCCATTCCCAGCGCCAATTGATCATGCTCTTGAAATGGCTCATGCACTAAATTCTGCCTCACATATGTCGGCGCTAATTCAATAGAAAGCGCATTAGTCATTTTTCTCGATATTAATAATTGAGTGGCATAACTCAACCTATCCTCGTATTTTAGCGAAGGAAACCTTTCTTTATCCAACTCGCTATTCAAATTAATCGTAGCATAACCCGCTATGTTCACAGGCATTCCATCCTGCTGGCTGAAGATCTTGAACTTCATAGATCCAGCATACGTTTTACGCAATGACTCTCTGCTCAGTCCAAGTTGCAAATACTTTGTGAGTCCATAAATCAATTGTATTTTAGTATTTGCATTGTCCAAACCAAAAAATGTATCCAATCCGTCTTTCACCGACCCAAATCTATGGGAAACGTACATATACATATCCCCTTTTTCAGCAAGCTTTGTTGATTGCAAATTAACTATTTTCATCGCCTTAAACGCTGGCTGGGAATATTTTTTTTGAGGAGTCAATGTTTCCAATTGATTCAGCAACTCGTTCTCCTGTGCTACAGCTTTTCCAAGACTAAACACTACTAATAAAGTAAAAATAATTCTTCTCATTTCCTTTCTTTAATAATACATTGACTAAGCTTCACTTCATCCACTAACTCGTCATACCCCAACACTTTGCCTCTCAACACTACATGCTTCAAAACATCCAGGCTTAAAATTGTATCCGTATTAAATTGACAAAAAACTCCTCCTCTCAGCAAAATACTATGATCCGATGCACTCTTGACTTGCCCGCTAATCTCAACAACTTTTCCAAGGTATGTATTTGGGGCCGACTTAAAACTGGTAACAAATTCTTGAGAACTCCCACTGAACTGTATTTCAGCTTCTTGAACATTCTCTTTAGGCATGTAGACATAAGTCACCACACACATAACGGTCAAACTCATTAATATCAAGATGAATATAACTGTGTTAATCTTTTTCATGCAGCACATAATTTATATCAACAATAACGCTTTCCGCAATTTTATTTCTGACAATATGGGGAATGTCGATATCAAATTCCTCTGGAAATAAAACAAACTTACTTTTCACATAGACCTCTTGCTCTATTTTGCTTAAATACACTACTGTCTTGATACTCCGTTCGATACCTCGCACAGTGACAGTACCATTCATAATAAAATCAGATTCTTTTGCTTCTAATTTACTAAAATCGAAGCCTTCGATTACTCCCTTGAAAGACGCCTTGGGGTATTTATCAGATTCCATAAAATTCTCATTAAAATGTTCTTGCATCAATGCGATTTCGAACTCAAAACCGCCCAAAAATAACAGCCCTGCAACTTCACCAGTAGATGAATTTAAAATAGCTGTGGAGCTGTGATTTTCAGCTTCCACGGGCTCAAATGCTTCTACTGAAGCCTTGAATTTAGTCAAGCCTGTCTTGGTCAAATAAAGTTGAGCGTTAACCGAAACATCGCTCAATAATATGATTGCTATAAGTAATAATCTGTTCATAATATATCTAGATTTTAAACTTCAAAGAAAAGTGTTATTCGGGAAAACCATCATCGACCCACTTTTGAATTTTCAAACGCAGCTCAGTTGGCATTAATCCATTCTGAGGCATTGGATTAGCGCTTGAATTTATTCTTTCCAACAAATTCCTATTCTCTACCGCATATTTCACACCTTCCAAAGTTGTCAAATCAAGCCCATCGCTTGGCGTGACTTTTCCATGGCATGTCGTACAGTAGCTTAGAATAATTCCCTGCACATCGGAACGATAAGTCACCACCTCTTCAATCGGCAGAACATCTCTTTCATCGATAATAGCCTTGCTGCATCGCATCGAAACACTGCCCAACAATAAACAACATGCTAACGTTATTCTTCTCATTCTTCTAATTATTTATAAATTGACTAACAACGATCTGATGCTGGCCTTCCGGCTCTATGAGAATTGATTGAGCAGGATTTGTCATATCACCCGCTGAAATCATTCCGTCATCATTCAAATCCACTACAACATTTACATAATACTCTCCAGGATGCACATAAGTAAATAAAAACTCATCTTCGTTGTTGTCAAGTTCTGAAAACATTAAAACATCGTTGAAAACCGTTGCATCCTCAACAAAGTATCCCATATCATCAGTCAAAGCCCGTTTTGACAGATTCACAAATAACGTTTTATCATTCCAATCAGCGGTTCGCTCTATTTGCAAGTTAAGATAGGCAAGGTATGGATGATCTTCAATAGTAAAAGGGTCTCCGGATTCATACGCCAATGTAAAAATATCCTTTTCACCTGTCAGGTCTTGTGCTAAAAATGTAGCCGACTTGGCTCCTTCCGCAGCCTGCAAGTAATTCTTCTCAAAACCTTGATTAAAGTCCACAGCGCTTTGATCCACTGGATAATCCACAGCATTTGCAGCATGCTCCGCTAATTCCAGATTTCCTTTCAATGCCTTGAATGTCATATGTCTCCTGGGTATATCTCTTCCCAAACCACTTGTATAGGCATTGAAATACAGACTGTCTTTCACAAAGCGTAGTTCCATCCACATCGTTCGCCGCCCTCCTTCGGCATCCACAAATCTATAAAAGTCCCCTCTCGAAGAATTATTATCAACACTATCCAATACAAAATAGCTTGTTCTGTATATCCCGCTTAAGATTCCTCCATTTCTTGCCATCAAAGTATGTGTTCCCTCAAAATCGGCTATGAAAAAAGAAGTAAACAAATTGCCGAAAGTACCTCCTTCAAAGATTCCATGCACATGAGAAGGAGAAATAGGCCTATAATCAAAGGCAAACCAATCATATTGATCCGTCATGACAAGGTTTGTGCCTGTCCAATGCCCTGGCATTTTTTCCAAAAACTCAATTCCCTTCTCATTAATATTTATAGGGATAACTTTGGCATCTGGCACTGGATTGTTCTCATCATCATCTTTTCTTTCAGCGAGATTTCTAATCTCATTATCGCAACTCTGCAAAGTCATCTGCATCATCAGACAGATGGCCAATAACCATGCGCTTTTCATTTCACTTTTAACCATATTTCAGTCAGCTTTTTATTATATGTATTTTGGCTTATCAATAATGTATCAGCGTGCAGCAATCTTAAATCGAATTCACCTTTGCCTGTTGCTCCTGTCATTGCATCCATAGAGCTAGACCTTCTCACTTCCAATTCTTTGAACATATACAAAGGTCTAGCTTCAGTGGATAACAGTACTTGAGTCCCATCATCATATTCCAGCAACTCAGCCTCAAGCTTGCCATTTCGCTCAGAAATTCTGATAATGGACTGGTAATGCTTGCTTTTCACTCTCCAGTCTCCCTCATAATCGGAACTATTGCCGCAGCCAATTAAGAAAAAAACAATACCTAATAATTTGATTCTCATTTGCACTAACATTTGAAACTATCCAACATTCCTCTCGCATCCAGCGAGTTATAAATTTTCGATTTTGTATCAACAAAGCTAATAGCAATTTTATGAGTATCTTTTGACCTATGTCAAAAAACAACATTTCCATGTATTTAATATTTAATAATCAAATCAGAAAGATTATCATGCTTAAGCTATCAAACCAATTATTGTATTCTACTCTTGCAAAACTTTTGAAGAAAAATAATCTCCAGAAATCCCTTGCAATCACACAAATGGTTCTAACTTAAAGCCTGAATGACTTGAAGCACATTAGAATTAAAACTGATACCTTCGCCAATCAATCAGTTAACTAAAGAGATGAAAATGCAAAAATTATTTCAATATATAGGCTCAAGATGCTTTATCGGCGCCGAACTCAGAGAAAAAATTGAGACCGATTTCACTGCTGCAAAATACAAGAAAGGGGACAAACTGTTAAGCCAAGATCAAATTTCCCGCAAACTGTATTTCATAGACAAGGGTGTCTTGCATAATTATTATTATCATGACGGCAAGCAAATAAGTTCTTGGTTTTATTCCGAAGAACATTTCGTCACAGGCTGGTACAGCTTCTACAGCCAAAGCCCGAGTTTCGAGGAAATAGAATGCTTGGAAGATTGTGTGCTCTATTCAATCAGCTACGACAATTATCAAAAACTAATTGCAGATTCGCCCGCATTCGGCAATTTCGCCCGTCTGCTTGCAGAAGAAAGTCTAGCTTTCATAGACTATTTTTCAAAAGGCTGGTCTTTTCTTAGCGCTAGAGAAAAATACGATTTATTGCAAACCTATTTTCCTAACATAGAAAATCGAGTTAAACTTGGTCTTATTGCCTCCTTTTTAGGTATTTCGCAAGAAACATTAAGTCGAATAAGGTCTCAAAAATGATTTTTTGATCTAGGTCAAAGCACCATTGTGCCTGAAGAACTAGCTTTGAATAAATATTTCACAGAGTTTCTCTTTATGAACACAAAACGCATAACAAACATTATGTTTAATAAAGGGAAGTATCTGATCATCAACCCATTTTAATCTATACCATTATGAAAATTTATTTAATAAAAGCTTCATCCGGTTCTTCATATTCAGAATACAAGGCTGAAACGGGAGGACCTCCACAAAATATCTTTTCAGCGGCAGCGGCCATTCCTGAACATATTGAATTGGAAATGTGCGATGAAACCATTGGAATGAAAACAAATTTCCAATCAGAAGCTGACATTGTCGCAATATTCATGTCCACTCCTGACGCATACAGAGCCTATGAAATTGCTCAAAAATTCAAAGCAAAGGGAAAAACCACTATACTAAGCGGACTTCATACTAAATTTTTACCTCAAGAAGCTTCCCTGCATGCAGATGCACTGATATTAGGCGAAAGCGAAGGTCTATGGGAAAATATCATTCAAGATTTTCAGCAAGGAACACTTAAAAGCAAATATCAAAGAACATCAACTTTCGATTTAGCCGAATTAAAGCCCTACCCTACAAATATCATCCCTGTATCGAAATACAATTGGGTATGGTCAGTAGTGGTTACAAGAGGATGTCCTATGCAATGCGAATTTTGCTTGGTCCACGACTTTTTTGACAAATTTACCCTGAGGCCTATTGAAAATATCGTTGAAGAAATCAAAGAGTTGAAAAAATTAGGCGTTGAATGGGTTGAATTGCATTCCGACAACTTGACTCATAACAAAAAATACGCTCTGGAGCTTTTCAAGGCCCTCGAACCTCTTGATATGAATTTCTACGGAGAGACAACGATTATGATTGCAAGAGATCAAGAACTACTCAAAGCGGCTCAAAGAGCAGGTGTCAAGACACTCCTTTTCGGCATTGAGACCCCGGATGAACAAGCGCTTAAAGATCAAAAAAAGGCTTTTGTCAAGCCAGATAAGATAAAAGAATATGTTAACATAATCAAAAGCCATGGCATTGAAGTCGTTGGAGACTTTCTATTTGGCTTCGACGCTCATGACAAAAATATCTTTGACCAAACCATTGATTTTATTCAAGAAATAAAAGTAGACAAAGCTTACCCTCACTTGATGATTCCCTTCCCTGGCTCGGAAACATTTAAAAAATTAGATAAACAAGAACGCATACTCACGAAAGATTGGTCGAAATATGACGGTTCACACGCTGTCTTTCAACCAACAAATATGACTCCCGAAGAGTTGGAAATGGGAACTTGGAAAGTTTATCAGGCAATAGAAAAACATGAAAAATACATAAAAAACCAGTCCTCAAAGATTGACAAGTCGCTCAAAAATAAAGCAGAAACTAATATGCTGACAAGCAAATGGAAGACTTTACTAGCAATCGCGCTCTTGCCTTTCGCGTTAATCTTTGAAATGAGCAATTTTTATTTCGCTGGCCTTTTTATCCTATGGAGTTATCAAGGCATCAAGCATAAAAGCACTTTTTTTATCGAAAGAATCGAGAAAAATGAAAATCCAGTGCTATTCTGGATCGTCTCCATTCTTTGGATAGTACTTTCTATTTGGAGCCTCATTTACTCCGAACCAATTATAGACCTATGGTATTATCGATAGACTTGATTCACTTTTTGATCTAGATCAAATTGACTCAGGCAAATTAGCGCTATATTCGTTTCATAAAGGCCTTTAACATTAAACATTATACCATTATGAAGTATAAAATCGCGGTTTTCATAGTTTCCACTATATTATGTTTTCAGTGTTTTTCCTGTCAAAGCAAAGCAGAAAAAAAGAAAATGGATATGATTTCAAATCGAATAGATGAAATGAAATCAAAATCCTTTCCTTCCAATGAACAAGACAAGCAAGGTACCCCTGACAAAATCGAGAATGGTGATGAAATTATCGGCATCTGGGAAATGGAAAATGATTATTATGCCGCGATCTATGAAATAGTGAAATATAAGGGAAAATACTATGGCAAGATCCACTATTACAATGACGGCAAAGAGGAATATATAGCAAAAGGCAGCAAAGACGATTATTTCATGGAGGGCATAACCTTTCAAAATGGAAAATACAGCACTGCCAAAATGTATATGCCTGACGGCTCTTATTATGAAGCTAATATAAGGTTAAACGGCAATGAACTTTCTGTATCTATGACTATCCAAGGTGAAGCTTACAAGGAAATCTGGAAAAGAAAAAAACCGGAATAACCCAACAATTATATTGCGAATGATAATATCTGAATTTCAAATCAACAATCATGAAAAAAAGCAATAACCCCATATTCTCCGACCTATCCACATATTCTCCTAAAAGCACTATTTCTTTTTATAAAAAGGTATTTGGCTGGAGTTTTTACGACTATCATGATTATTACAGCGCATATGCGGGGACCTCACAAGTCGCAGGGCTTTATGAAACTCCTCAAAAATTCAAACAAATGCGAATGCCTCACTTTTGGATGACATACATACAAGTCAACAATGTAGACCAAACGGTCAATATTGCTCAATCCAATGGCGGAATCATAGAACTTCAGGAAGAAATCAAGGAATTCGGAAAAATCGCTCTGATACGCGATATTCAAGGAGCTGGCTTCACAATTTATGAAGGCGACAAGCTAGCAAATGCCAGAACAAAAAACACTCCCAATACTTTGATTTGGAACGAGCTTCATGTGTCTGAATTAAAGCCTGTGCTGGCATTTTACGCTTCCATTTTTAATTGGCGCTTTAACCAAACAAACTCTTATTTTGTCGAAGTATATAATGAAAATAATGAGCATATAGCTGACATATTGGAAATTCCCAATAATATGAAAGGCAAATATGAGTATTGGATATCAACATTCGCTGTCAAAGATTTGAAAAGCTCGTCTAAAAAAATTATTGAGAATGGCGGTTCTTTGATCATTGATGAAGGCAAAAGAAAATTATTTACCGATAATTCTCATCAAGCCTTCTTTTACATTTCAGAAACATATTAAGCATAACTGAAAATACTACTGGCTTAGATATTTATTGATGACTTCTGAGATTTCATCCGCCCGATCGACTATCATAAAATGTCCACCGCCATCTATCCACTTTGCATTTTCAATCTTAGCTTTAGGAAAAATTCGATCTCTATTTCCATGAATATGCAATAATCTATCACTACTGAAATCATGTTCACTGTGCCAAGCCATGATTTGATCAATAGCCCATACCATAAATTTTTCATCCGTATCTTTAATAATTTTCTTAAGAAGCTTTGAATCCTGCTTTCTTGATATGCTAAAAAAATAATCGCCAGTAACTAAATTCATTCTTTTCAATAAAAAAGCAGGAACAAGCTTATGCATCTTTGTTCGCTTTGCAAGGTTCAAGGAAATTCCAAACTCGCGTGGACTTTTCACACTTGATATGATAACCATTTGCTTGATATCAATATGTTTTGCTATTTCTCGCGCCACAATGCCTCCAAATGAAACTCCAAGCAAAATAACTTCGCTTGTTTGGTCTATTTGATCCAAAAGCCTCAAAGAATATTCTGATAAACTTTCTTTTCGACCCGGCTCAAGCCAATGCACATAATTAATCTCCACATCTTTGAGTTTCAAAAACTGAAATACTCTTTCATCCGCTCCCAAACCACTGATAAAATAAATCTTTCGTTGTCTCATATCTTCTATGAATCGCTTTGACACACAATATAAAAACATTGACTCATTCTAAGCAATTTTTCGAAAAATCAATTGAAATATAATGATATAATTTTTAACGGCACGAGGTACTCTATTTGTTGATCAAAAATTGTTTTCAAACATTTAAATATAAAATCATGTCAGAAGCAAGAACAACAATTGCTGGCGGATGGTCTCCATTCGAAGCACCAACAGCCGAAGAAAAACTAATCCTTAAAGAAGCTCTCCTTGGTCTACTTGGCGTTGACTATCTGCCAATCGCAGTTTCAAAACAAGTAGTGAATGGTATGAATTATCGCTTCATAAGCAAAGCGACAGTGGTCTATCCTGGCGCGAAGCCATACTTAGTGGAAATATTCGTTCACGTACCTCCAGGTGGAAAGCCAGAATTGAAAAATATCAAGAACGTTACTAAAGATCTTCCTGAAACAGCGTTTTTATCTTTAGGAGGATGGAGCGATTGGCATCCACTTACTCCGGGAGAAAAAGTTATCTTTCACTTGGCGACAAAAGATATATTGGGCGTTGTATATGATCCAATCGAAGTACGAACGCAAGTAGTAGCGGGAATGAACCTTGAATTCAAAGCAGTAGCACATCCAGTAGTGCCTCATTCAGAGCCTTATGATGTAATCGTATCAATCTTTCAACCATTGGATGGAGCTCCTTACGTGGAAAGCATCACCAAAGTGAATAATTAAAAAAATTAATCAAGCAAGATTGGCATTTGATCTTGCTTGATTATCCTATTATAAATAGTTTACTCTAGAACATATAACCTAGATTGAATTGAAAGTATGAATTTTTCATTTTATCTCCTCTATCATTGCTAGTCAAGAAGTTAGATTGTCCATGATAAAACTTCGTCTCAGCAACTAGATTAAAATCAAATTCGTAGCCAAGCCCCACTTGCATTCCAAAATCAGAACTTTTAAAACCATCTTTTACATCAACCTTATCATTTTCAGCTGTGTCATCTTGCTTCTTTTCTTGCGCTGAAATTAAAAATGCTAATTGAGGTCCAACTTGCACATTCAATCCCTCAACCAAATAAATCTTTAGATTTAAAGGCAAAGAAATGTAGTCCAACGTTAAACGATATGAAGAGTAAGAAAACTCATTTGGCAACACATAAGCTTCTTCTAAAGGGTTAAGCACCACATCTAATCTATTGATTTCCCCTCCTAATCTATTGAACTGAATTTCCGGTTGCAAAGAAATATGTCTGGATAATCTGTATTTTAAAAACGCCCCAAGCATAAAACCTGTTTGGGGTTCAAATTCAAATAATCCACCCACATCTGATTCATGATACTTTTCCTTTATCGACTTTTGGAAATTTTCATCAACATCCAATTTGAGTTGAGAAATATTCGCTCCGCCTTTAATGCCATATTTTATCGTCTGAGCATTAACCACTCCTGCAAATAAAAGCATCATGTTTACCAATAGTATTAATTTTCTCATATAATACTTTTTAAAATTAAAATAATTTAAAATTATCCATAAAATACTCACAAGTATAATACATAAATCAAAAATAAACTCAAAGTGAAATAAAAAATCAACCCAAGAATAATGTTTATGAATCTGTTATCTTATTCAAGACTACCGTGCAAAGCTATAACGACTCGATTTACAACAAAAAAAATTAAAGTTTATATCAGAATAAAAACACATCATGTGAAAAGCAAATCAACCAAGCCTCGCTAGAAACTTGGTTGATTTATATTAGACTCAAACTTTGTAAATGATGAAATGCATATGATTAACTATTTAGAATCGATAACCTAAAGTCAATTGAAACGATCTCGTCTTGGTAGTCATGTCAAGAAACTCTGCAAGTTCACTATCATCCACATTAGTCAAACCTAAACAATATCTGGCCTCAATAGAAAGCCCTTGTTCAAAATCATAACCCGCACCAAAGTTCAAAGAAAAATTGATGCTCTTCATATCATCAATATCAACCCTCTCATCTCCAATCTTTGCCTTTTTACCTGCCAAAATACCTAGCTGTGGCCCGGCTTGCAAATTGAAACCTTCTGCAAGAAATACTTTAGCCATTACTGGTATGTTGACATAACTCAGATTCATTTTTGCATTCTTGCCATCTTTATAACCTTCTTGAGAATATAAAATCTCAGGTTGAATAGCAAAAGCATCTGTCAACATCATTCGAGAAAAAACTCCCAAGACCAAGCCTGCCTTTACATCGCCAGTCGCGCTTTCTGAATCGGCTTCTGTCTTCGCATTAGAAAAGTTAGCTCCAGCCTTTACTCCAAAAGAGACATCTTGAGCCATAATACTACAACTAAAAAAACTTAAAACAACAATTAAAAAAACATTTTTCATTAATAAATTATTTATGTTAAAAAATATACCACTAAGTTATAAAACAAAGTAAATAGAATAAATTTAAATTATATATTTAATTATTCAATTATCAAATTATGACACTGACCATAAAATTATATTTATAGATAAATAAACATTATCTTATAACGAATTGAAAAAATATAAAATCCTGAAAAAGGAAAAAAACCATTAATATTGAGTTTCGTTCTATAAGCATGTACGAGGAAAGGAAGGGTAAGCCATTCAAAAATACTGGAAACTTAAAATCTCGAAATTCTTCGCCTAGCATAAATAATTCTAGATCGCCGATCCAATGCTATCGATTGATCGATCCTTCCAAATATGATTTTTCATCATCGTCCCTATTCTTTCATCGTCAGAAAATACACAGAGAAAAACATCTCGGGGACTATATTGACGAGCAAAGCCATTTCGAACAGAATAGAGATGAGGTTGTCGAATATTTCCAAAGAAAAAGAATGCGAGACGGCAAGGTTCTCAAAAAAGAGAATCATCCTTGCCTAAGAATGGATATGCCTGCTCTAAAAGTTGCAGAATCATTTGAAATGGCTATCGAAGCAAGTCCGCATCACAAAAAGCTTTTCTATGCCAGTCCTGATACTGTTGAACAGTCCAATAAGAAATTATCAAGCAACGAAGTGGAATTAAGATTGATCACTGACCCCTCGCATATTTTGCAGGTTACCGACGAATCAGGAAAACAACATGAACTGCTAGCTACTTTTGCGGCAAAGCAAGGAAAGAAAACTAAAACACTCGGCCGGTCATCGGATTGCGGCATATTCATGGAAGAAATTATCGGCAGAGGAATGTCGCATACGCTTACAACTATATTTGAATCTGAACAATTATCGAAAGAATGGACGGACTCTCCCGCTTATAATTGGAAAATGCAAGACAAATTCTCATGGCTTTTAAGGCGTTGTCCAGAAGACTGTGACATACCTAATCCATTGGAGTTTTTAGAATGCCTCAATGATGATGCCCAAGAAAATCATTCGGACGCTCAGACACCTTATGATTCCTGCATGCTAAAATCCTTAGGGGTGAACGAATACGCTCTGCCGGAAATTGGCGAAGCTTTTATGATGGCTGGCTTTGAAGAAAAAGATGAGATAATAAACGGATTTGATTTTCAAACTTACATGGACCAAGTTCATAAAGGATTGAAAATGCATCACATGGATTTCAATTGGGAAAATTGGGATAGAGTACCCAACGAGTGCTTTGTCTTCAATCGTTGGAATAATCACTTCGCAGGAGTAGTAGCCAAATCTGGCCATGATATGATTACTCTCGAAAATTACAATCGCCTTGACGAGGACTCAACAGAAGTGATTGGAGCATTCAACCGAATGATCATGAAATCAAAAGAAGCCCAAGACCTCTTCAAAGAATTCCTCGATGCTAGTCAGGAAAAGTTCGCCAACAATGCCTTGGAAAGAAGATGCCTGATTTCGAAATTTTCACAACACATTCGTAAAATGAGACATTGTTCCCAAGAACTAAAAAAAGAATTTGAAAGCTTCAATGAAGAACTCAAGAGCTTTCATATGGCTCAGCAAGTCAAAGAAGAACTATTTTACTTTGAAATGTACGGTGCTCAACCTGAACAAACATTTCACGAAACATACTTTGACCATACACAGGGCGATGCGCTAACATTTAGGATTAAAGAATCACTGCCTCAGCAAAAGAAAAAGCTTAATGAAAGATTAGAACACTTGGCTAAACCTCTTTCCGATGAATTATATCTGCAATTTAGCAGCAAATCGGCAGAGTACGCCGCCGCCTATCAATGGGCTGATATGGAATGGCAACATTTCGAACAAGAAACACTGCTTGCCATTGATTCTATGACTGGTCTTTCTGAAGGCCATAAGTTAGAAGAAGAATTAAATTTAGCTCAAAAAAAATTCAAAGGAAGAGTCTTGCAAAGATTCCTGTTTGCTTTCATGGAAAGACATAACTTACCGGTTGATATAGCAACGCTCCCGACAGAATTCGGTCCAATATCGCAATTCGTCGAGAAAGTCGAAGAACATAATCCTCAAATAGTCACTGCCAAAAGAGCTTCCGATTTTAGATGTTGGCTATGCGCCGTGTTTCAGCTATTATCAAGATAGAAAATATCATTTAAACTCAATTTATTTTTATCATAGCATTTATTAGCAATACCATAAAGCTATCCGGCAATATCCTACAAATCCAATAGTAGAGAAAAATTATAATATTCACTATATTACAAATGAATATATCACTGATTAATATAATCTTTCAAACAAACAACATAATGAAAAAATCTCTACTAGCATTAGCTACGCTTACTACACTTTTTAGCTGCAGAAATAGTTCAGACAAATTCGAGGAAAACTTGCCAGGCCAATGCAATATTGTCCCCCATCATTATACTGAAACGCTGGACAGCGCTAGGGTTTATGCTATCGCTCCACCCGAAGGTGAAGAGCAAATTCTATTTTTATACGACAATGACACTATCCCCGCAGAAAACACTCCTCAAGAGATCAAAGAGAATATCATCGGGCATGTATCCAATGATGCCAATGAACAAAACAGAAACATTCCTTATTACATTGATGGGGAAATTGACATTCAACTGGACTACAACGAAAAGCTTTTAATCGTAAATAACATCTATCCAAGCTATTGCAATGATATACCAGAAGAAAATAAAAAATCAACCAATGACTCAATCCTCGGCCAATGGGAAATCTCAGGTTTGATATTGAACGATTCGCTTATGAACAAACCTTGCGAAGTTGTTGGGGAGACTATGCATATTTCCGAGCAGTCAATTTCTTTCTACAATACAACAGTCAGCCAATACACAAGTGACAAAAACAAATTGAAGGCTAATAGTGAAGATATTCATATAGTGACGAGTATAGCTAATATGTCGCTTAACAAAAAATATTACTTGCAAAAGGCTAGCAACATATTTATGGAGTTTAAAGAAGATCTGTCTTTGGAATTAAAATTCTATCTGAAACATGATCGATTAACCATCCAAAACCAAGACGAATCCGCAAAAATAATCTTTACAAGAAAGAATGAAATCTAAGACAAATATTAAATCTAAATATATTGGTCAATATATTTAGATTTAATATTTAGCAAAACTAAAAAATACCGAGTATTCAGCGAGACGAATGCTTAAGGGGTAAGCGAAACTGAAATTATGCTCGGTATTATATCTTTAGATAAGAGAATTCAGAGGCAAGGCTTCATTTCTTACCATTTTACTTCTTCATGATTCCAATTCGGAGCGTCAAACTCTTCCTTGATTTTTCTAATCCACTCCTCAGGATATTCTCTCATTCCCTCCATCAAATTCAATTTAACAGGATCCAATAAATTTTTTCCAAAAGTAAATTTATTATACACCGCAAACCAATCCTCAACATGGAATAAAAAGTATGCTATATCCTCAAGATATCGTTTGTCGCATCTATACATCAACAATCTAAGATCCTCTTTCACTAACTTGTAGGCTTTTTTTACCCTCTTCGCTTGAAACAACAATCCTCCTTTGTCAAAATCCTCTTTTGCCAAATCCAGATATCGCAAACTTACCATTAGCGATTCAAACTTGCCTATTTCATAACTTACAGCATCCTTTCTCATGTCGATCTTTTTTGCCAATATTCGACATAATTGCATGGTCGCGCATCCCTGAATTCAGGGGTATTTGTATTCAACCCTATCAAAGCTTTTAATTTGAACCTCGCTTCAAAACCGTAAATCTACACATGAATCTAAAACTGCAAACACAAAAATATCTAGTTCAAGTTTGCAACTTAGACTTCGCTTCAATAACACAAGCCTAAACATGGGCCTAAGATTGCAAATACAAAAATATCTAGTTCAAGTTTGCAACTTGGACTTCGCTTCAATACCACAAGCCTAAACATAGGTCTAAAATTGCAAATACAAAACTGCATGATTAGCTAAATCCAACATGTGAAACAAGTTGAAAACTTACGATAAAAAATCCATCCTGATCGCCCAAGATGGATTTTGTGTTTTCACTGGAATTTAGTCCAAGATGCAATCTTGAACTAGTGATGCTTTTTAATCTAAGCTTAGATCATATGGGGAAATTACCTCATGGTTTTTTTATACTTTTTTTATACTTTTTTACACTATCCTACAAAGCCAAGCAGGTATATTTAAAATAATAATCCTAGTTCAGACAAAAATAAAAACCAGTCCGAGACCCACTGCTCGAACTGGTTTTTATTACTTTAATCAACTGAATTTCATTGGATTACGTACGTACCATTTGAAGGATTAATCATCTATAAAGGATTTTATTAAAGATTTTAATTCTTGATTTATTTCATTTGTCAAATCAAGATTAAGAATCCTAATATTATTTTTTTCCAATAACATAAATAATTTTTTTATAATATTCAGGGATACGCTCCCAAAAACTATCATCAACACGTAAAAGCCTACTAAGTAAATCACCAGAAAAATCGTCTGCCTTAAAAAATATATCTTTGGAAACAAATTCTATCGCGACTGGAACAAGAAACTTTAATCCACTTTCTTGCCCAATCATAAAATAAACATCCTCAGGGTAATAATCTTTCAAGGGCTTATTATGTAATAAATAAAAATTATATTCTTCATAAGAGGAGTTTTCCTCAACGGGCACTTCTGCATTCCAAGACCATCCCTCAAGCTGACTTATACTTTTCTTTTCTTTATTCATAAAGTTTACCCATTTTTTTAATTGCTTTTTCTGTACTCTTCATAACATTATCAATAATTTGAATCACATTTGGCTTCGTATCTAAGCGACCCTATCTATGTATCACAGATACCAGAATTAACACATTCGAATTAGAAATCCAAATAAGCTCTCACATCATATTTTCACTATCTAGTTCAAGTTTGAAACTTGGACTTCTCTTCAAAACTGTAAATCTAAACATGGCCCTATGCTCGCAAGCACAAAACTGCATGAAAAGCTAAATCAGTTACCTGAAACAAACTAAAAATTTCTACCAGAAAACACATAAAAAATCCATCCCGATTGCTCAAGATGGATTTTGTGTATTTGCTGATATTTAGTCCAAGTCATAGACTTGAACTAAAGGGCCGGGGTTAATGAAGGTAGGTTAACAAATAATATCTAAAAAATATAGATACAACCCCATTTAAAACACTAATTATTATAAAAACATATTTAATATCTTTAGATATTTTTTTATAAAAATATACCGGTATCACTACAAAAAATAATAAAATAAGCATTAACATAATAGTGAAATCACTAAAAAAGAAAGAATTAGCAATACTTATTATATATTTACTTGAAATTTCTAACATCCCAAAAAGGATTACTATAAATACAAAATGAAATACATTTATTGATATTATTATTTTATTTATTATTTGTTTTGATCGATTTTTATTTTCCATCTATAACCTGTTTTACCTTTTCAATGTCTTTCATATTTTGTCTCAACTGAATATCTAATATCTTGATTATCAAATAAGTTGTGAATAAACTATAACTATCAGCATCACTTATGCGAAATATTTTTTGTCCCGTTTTCACCCCCATAGTTCAAATTTGCAACTTGGGCTTCGCTTCAATACCTAAACATAGATACATGATGAGCTAAATCCAACATTTGAAACAAGTTGAAA
The DNA here is from genome assembly GCF_036492635.1 of Aureibacter tunicatorum. GTDB lineage: Bacteria > Bacteroidota > Bacteroidia > Cytophagales > Cyclobacteriaceae > Aureibacter > Aureibacter tunicatorum. The sequence goes on along the minus strand of NZ_AP025306.1, from coordinate 391,362 downwards.
ACTTACAATAGAAAACATATAAAAAATCCATCCCATTCGATAAATGACCAAGATGGATTTTGTGTATTCCAGCTTTCTGCTCTTATCCCCGCATCACAGATGCTCGACTTTAGGAATTCGCATTCCAAATGCGAACGATCACACTTTCTTGAAGAAAATGGGGGACGAACGGATGGTAGTACAGATTTTTATTTTAAAACCCTATAAGAATAATTAGTATAATCTATTAAATCTTCCAATATATCTCCTCTCTTAGATATTAAATAATTACTATTTTTATTATCGAATAAATATCCACCAATAAATCCTTTTTGAGGAGACGCAAATAAAATTTGATCATATTCATCAGTATAATAATAATAAGACTTGATTAATCTGAATTTATATATTTTCTCATCTCCTCTCATATATACATTTTCCAGCTTAATCGGCAATTCAAAAATTAAATTATTAAAATTAAATTTAATACTATTAAACGACCCAATTGATGAATTAAAGTTAAAAAGCACCTCTTTATTTATTCCTAGTTTTTCAATAGTGATTATATAACAATCTTTTTTATATTCTAATTCTCCATGACCAAAAAAAGCATATTTAATTCCCTTATTTTTTAAGATAAAATTATATTCAAATAGATAATGATCATGGTTACTATTAAATATATTAAAGAATGTTTCACTCTCTGAATAATTAATATTTTTATTATTATCACATGATGTAATTATAAATAAACTACTAATAATGAGACTCAGAAGTTTCCAGTGTATTCGCGATATTATTGATTCGTTCTTGTTCATTAAATTCATCTACTAATTGTTTTATTTGTCTAAATTGCTCAACAACAACACCTTTTTTGGATTTATTAAGATTATTCTCAACTTCTATATCGTCTAAAGAGTTTTCCCCAACAATTGGTATTCCATAATACTTTATATGATCCTTATTATTTTTACCTTTTATATCATCATGATCCAAATATTCCATAAAGTAATATTCTTCATGATTTAAATCATATACTTCAGCTTTTAAATTTTCCGTCGTTTCAGTGATACCTATTACTGCTGCTTTTCTGCCATCTGCTGTTGCTTTCTTAAATAATTCTTTATCGATTCCATATTTTCGTGACGTTCTATCAGTATATCCATCCATTGTATTTTCATATTCTTCATAGTTTTCAAATACATCAACAAACCCTATAGGCGAACCTGAAGCATAATGATAGTATATGGTATTATACTTCTTTTGTTTTTTAAATTTTGACATCATCTCCTTACCTAAAGATGTTTTACATTGAATATTCCAAGTATTTATGAATGATTTATCATTACCAGATGCTAATTGATAAAAAATCTTCTCTAAGCCCTCAAGTTCAACATGGTCAATTACAACATTTTCACTAAAAGCATAAGGACTATTCCATGGATAATCAGGCGCAAGGGGATCCACCGCAAAGAACCTACCGATTCTCGGGTCGTGCATACGGTACTTGTAATTCACAAGGCCAGTTTCGTCGTCCTGCTCCTGCCCTTGGAATCCATACCTATAGCCTCCACTATCGAAGGTTCTTCCGATCATTTACTAAAAATTAGGCAAAAAAATACAAGCTTACTCCATACAAGCTCAAACTCATTTAAATACTTGCATTCTACTTTTTACACGACAAAGTGATCTCCAATGCGAAATTGAAGGTAAATGGCCAGTAAATTCAACTAAGCTATAATCTGCATATTTCACAATTTTCGCACTTTTTGTATTCCAAAATTTATCGTCAAAACTAAAAGAAGAAACAGGCATATAAACTAAACCCTTGAATTCAACTTTATAATTTTTATGTATTTGTAAACAATGACAAAATATACCAGATATAGGTGTTATATAAACACTGACTTTTTCTTTACCTCTAATTCCTTTTGCCCATTTCAAAGTAGTTTTTTGAACTTTAATTTTTCTACTATCTATTATTGTAATTAATTCATTTAGCTGTGTTTTGTATTCATCACTAAACATAAATTCCCCCGCAGCAGAAAATACAGTTACAGTATCACCATTTATACACCTATTTAAATTATAATCAGTAGGCTCTTCTATATACAAAGGATAAATATCAAAAGTTATTCTATCTTCTACTGAGTCAGTGGCAACTATCCAATGAAAAACCTGCGTAATCTTAGGTTTTTGTTTTTTTAACTCAAATGAAACTATAATATACTTACTCTTAACTTCATCTTTCTGAGCGATTACATTTTTAATAATAAACAATGAAATAAAAAACGTTAATATTATTCCTTTACTTTTCATATGCTTATCCTCAGGCTTTATCAATTCAAGAACTAATTAAGCCACTTGTTAAATTTTGATTATTATCATCATAGTTATGTGTATTAGCCTATTTGACACTAAACCAAGTGTCATGATTAATTAAGCATTAGCACCAGCGTTATTTTTTTAATTTAAATCTCGACTTCATAGGGTTATTTATTTCTATCATTCTCACCTACAACTTCTGGATTTAAGTCTTTTTTCTTAGCTAATTTATATGTGATTAATTTATCATCTCTATAAACAGATACGACATATGAATTTTTATTTTTCGTAATTGAATCTAACTGATAAACTCTTCCAGCCACATCCGAAGGCCTAGATAAACTTACTAAAATACTATCATTATTATTTGTAATTATTTGATTCCAGCCTTTAGTAAATTTAATTTTTTTCACTTTAAATCTATACTCTTTTTTGAAATCCATATATTTGTATTTTCTAAGATCCTCATTAGCTTTTTTATTTGCATAAGGAGCTATTACAAAAAACATTAAGTATGTAAATACCACTACTAATATAATAAATATTAATTTTTCATTTTTTTTCATTCTTTTGGGGGTATTAAATAATTGAACTGTTTTGATTTTATTTGTTTTTCCAGAATTTAAATCTACTGAAAAAAGTTATGGAACTCCTGGTTTAACTTAAGCAGAATCACTCCCCTCAAAACCTAATTCCTCCTCTAGCTCAAAAACAAGCCTCATCATTTTACCCCTCGTGGACATCCACCTTAACTTTTAACCTTTTGGAAAGAAACTTGCCAATTGCATTCAAAGGGTTTCCATTGAATATTGCATCCAAGCACAGCATGCCCATGAGCAAAGCAATGGGAATTACGAACAATAAACCAAACAAAAAACTCGACCCATAATTTAAATCTTCTTCCAAGCATATAAAATCTCCGTAATGCCTAATTTCTATTAAATCCCCTTTTTTATAATCAGTCACTTGATCTGTATAAATCACTTTGCTGACCTCTTCCATTTTGTCCGACTCCTCATTCCAAATCTCAAAGGAGGCAAATACTCCCGGCGATCCGGAAGAAGTATTACGGCCACCTCTCCCTCCTCTCTTTTCTCCCTTGGAGGACCATGTATGCTTAACAACGGCAGTAGCCTTCTCGCCAAATAGACGATGAGGCAACTTCATCTGCAGAGATAGTGTGAAAAACAAAAGAAACAAAACAAAAAGAAAACTGAAAAAACAAAATACTCTCCAAGACTTATCCTCCATCACTAATATTTAATATGTAAATTTAATGCCTCCAATGATAAACCAAAAATAAGCTCAGGAGGCCTATACGCTAGATTTCACTCAAACATACGCAAAAATCAAAGCGCTGACAATGGAAAAAAAGTAACGATGAAAACTTCTTCAATTTTGATAAAACGATCAACTTATTTATCAATTCTCGAAGCAAAATATAATCCGCAAGTCGCCTTTATTTTAAACTAGCTAGTTTAGCATAGTTTTGAAAAATATGATGTTTTCAATATTGTAAAACCTTAATCACTTTATTCAAACTCATGGAAGCCTAAACTTATTTCGGGTTCCAATTTCGAATAAACGGTAGCTTAGAAATTGCAAGAAAGGCAAAAACTTTCCGTCATTACCTGCCTTGTAACTCATCTTGGGCGATTTTGATCCAATGATTCTCTCAACAAGCTTGGCTATTTCTAAAGGCTCTGGAGCATTAGCTATTGACTCGCTAAATACTTCAAGGGCCTTTTCTCTGGAGCTATCGTATTGGCCATTGGAATGAGGCGCGTATTTAAAACTATGATGCAAATTTGATCTAAAAAAGCCCGGCTCCACGCAAGAAACTGAAACACCAAACTCCTTTACTTCATGACGTATGGACTTAGCCAATCCTTCAAGGGCGTGTTTTGAAGCGGCGTAATAACTTTGGTAAGGCACTCCAATCAAACCTGCCAGCGAAGTAATAAATATAATCCTGCCTTTCTTTTGCGCCCTCATCTGAGGCAAAAAGGCTTTAGTCATTGATGCGGCTCCCCAAAAGTTAGTATCAATTTGTTCTCTTGCAAGATCAATAGGTGTGTCTTCAAACGCTCCGCAAATTCCTATTCCCGCATTGTTTATGAGCACGTCTATTTCAAACCTTCTTTTTTGAAGTTCATCCACTAAATTCTTGATCGATGATTCCGAAGTTATATCCAATTCTACAAAATCAAATTTGGAGTGTTTTGCCTTAGACGGATTTCTTGATGTCGCTAATACTGTATGTCCTTTTTCTGCAAGATGTTCCGCTATGCATCTCCCTATCCCAGAGTTGCCTCCTGTTATCAGAATATTCATAATTAAAAAATTTGGTGCTTGAATAATAAAAAATAAAATCTAATGTTTATCGCGATTAGTTTTTTATGGCTTTCTTAATTATCCTCCCTTGTATTCCCTCCAGAGGGAAATAAAATGGTATAAAAAATCAATCGTGATAATGTCTTCTACTCACATAAATATGATATTTTGAAAATAAAAATATGTCACATAAAAGACAAGACTTTACAGTGACACAATCTACATTTTCAGCATATTTTATTTAACTTACTAATAAACATAAAATAAATTCATTTAATTTTAATTAAAACCACATAAACATCCAATACAACCACATTTAGCAAACTATAAATCAATTTAATGCAATTATAAAATTCATTCACCTAAACATTAAACCTATTATGAAATACTTTTTCTTATCCCTTTTAGTCACTTTTCTAGCTGCTTGCTCTACCAGCAAAAAAATAGCTAAACCTGTCTTGCTAAATCAACAAACATTTTTGTTAACAGAAATTTCAACAGACCCTTCTTATGGTTTTTCAAAAGACAATCCCATAAGTGTCGGAGGTGTAAAAGAAAGCCAAGGGCCACTAAATGAAAGACGATATTTAAACGCTCTAGCTGGCCCAAATGGTGAAACAGTCGATTACGAAAGAGAAACAAGTTGCTGTCCAATCAAAAGCGAAAACGGTTTTTTAGGTATGGCTATGCTCGATATTTACAGAGTAACTTGGGAAGGATCAAAAGACACCTTATCAATTTATATCAATATGTATGACCATGATAAACTTAAAGCCCCTAAAGGGTTTTCAATTAAAAAATAATCTTTGAAAAATTTTATTAATAATCATCAATACCAACGAATAATGTCAAACACTGCTTTAACCAATAAACAACTAATCTTTATAATCGCTCCTATTTGTATAATCTTAATATTATCAAGTTTAAACTTTTTAGGAATTAATTTTCCGAAAATCAGTCATACTTTAATGTATATACCACTTGGCCTTATCTATTTTTTTCAAGTCTTTTATTATCAGCATTCTATCGGTTCCAAGCTTCTAAAAAAAATAGAGCTTAACTCGATAAGCTTCAAAATAATCAGCACAACACCAATCATTTTCTTTGCGGCAATGATATTATTCTCATTTTATGACTATTATAAATTTTTAAATATTTCTGAGTTATCTAACATTAAAATGAATAAAGCTACTCCAATAGACTTAAGCGACCATCCTTTATATCTCTTATTTAGCCTACTTATGCTCTTATCTATTTTTGCAATCATATCAACTCCCAAATTCATAAAAAACAGCATAATAGAACAAATCGACATATCCGAAAACTCTAGAAATGAGCTTATTAACAATTATTATAAGCCTATAAACAACCTTAAAAAAGCGACTTTTATTATAATTGGTATTTCTATAGTTACAGTTATTATATTTGATATGATAAGTCTATTTTCTCAGATTCAATAACACTATCCTTTTATTCATTTACAAATCATTTACCGATCATCGCTCTTGATTAAGTATTTTCTAACGATAAAGCCTATTCTTAGCACCGAAAAAAGCATAGGCTTTTTTCATTTACTAACTCAGCTTATTATTAGCTGAAATATTCTCAATGCATTGTTCACGAATGCGCCACATCTCATCAAATCCAAAGCTAGTGTCAACCTCTAAAAGCCATTTTTTCATAAATGCCTGATGATATGACACTTTGTAATCAGCAACTTGCTCTGGCTCAATCTCTTGTTCTACCAAGATATCTTTTTCCAGCTTTTTAAATGCGGAACTATTCGTCGTTAAGTCTACTCTTTCACCATTGATTTTAAGATAGCAATGAGCTTCAGGAATATAGCTTAAAGCATACTCGCTCAAGGCATCTCCTATCAAAGGTGTATTGGACTTATTCATCTTATAAATACCCAAAATCAGTTTGACATTCAATATCCCATTCTGATCTGCGACTTTTTTAAGCAAAGCATGCTTAGAGCTGCAACTGCCTTTTTGTTCAGAGATAACCAAACTAAGATCACTTCTATTCTTGTTCCTGCCATATGGCAAGCATTTAATAAAGTCCAATAAATCAAGCCAATTGTCTATTCCTTTTTCTCTGACAATCTGGCTTAGCTGATCATCCGCATTTATACTAAAATTCATTTATCCTCAATTAAAATAACCTTATTGAAAGTTTCCTACTAAGTACTAACTTCGACAATTAACTTCCTTTAGTTTTTTTTGGCCAATAATATTACGCTGAACCTAAAAAACATTCAAAAAAAGAGCACTGACAATCAACTATAAATAAATGATCATCAGTGCTTAAATTATCACTAAATAAATTACATTCTTCTACTTGGCTTTACTGCAGGCTTGTTCGCTGGTCTGCTAGCAGGTCTTGTCGAAGGTGTTTTTGCTGGCATATTGGAGGGTCTGTTCGCAGGTCTTGTCGAAGGCACATTGGCTGGCATATTCGAAGGTCTGTTCGCAGGTTTTGTCGAAGGCACATTAGCTGGCTTATTCGAAGGCATGTTCGCTGGTTTAGTCGTCGGCTTCGTATTAGCTGGCTTGTTTGCTGGCTTTGACGGTTGTTGCTTATCAACTTTATTACCCTTATTTGCCTTATTCATGTTCGCCTTGTTGTTAGTTATATTTGCTTGCTTATAACTACCTTCCTTTTTGTTATTGATAACAGTATTGGAAGTTTTTCTAGACACATTGTAGGTATTATATGTTTTACTATTGTTTATAATCACTGTATTTCCTCCACCTCGTCGATAATGCCCTCCATGATAATGATATCGATGATGACGATGTCTTCCAAAATATATATTGATCGAAATCACCGGATATGGATAAAAATACGGAGGATAATATCCATAATAAAACGGAGAATAATAAGGCACATACACAGGAGAATAAATATATTCTACTATAGGCTCAGATTCCACAACAACAACTGTTGCCGGCTGGCTTTTCACCACAACAGTATCTGGTCCAGAATAAGCTGGATTTGCTGTGACTGCTGGCTTTTCTGTTTTTGGCTCGATAATGTAATCTTTTCCGTAAAGAGCTTCATCTCCTACCATCTGCAAAGAAACTTTCCCTTCATCGTCCTTTGAAACATAAATCACTGCCACATCTTGCGTCTCTCCTTTAAGAACATCCACTTGAAGCACAAAAGTGAAGTCATCGCCTTCTTGTCTCGTCGACACTTTGATGAAATCGACTTTTCCATCAAGATCCAAATCAAGATTATTCACACCTGAGTTTTCATTATTCAAAGACTCCTCAAATTCTTCAATCGTTTTAGAACCTTGGAATAAGTCAAGCGTTGCATAAAGGTCCAAATTATCCCCAGGCAAACCCAACATCTCAGAATCATCAGCAGCTTTATCTTGCGCGCCCAAATTTGCAATAGCCGCAAAAAATGCAAATACCAGCGTTACTATCTTTATTTTCATATGCTTGTCTATTTTATATTCAAAATCGGTTAAAAAATACATCTTGTTAAAATGATAACGTCAATTGTACTTTTTCGACCATAACTATTTCTTAAAAATTGCAAACAAGCACCATAAGCATCAAAACAATTAGATCTCTAATTGGATTTCGACAAAATCGTATCATTTGCAATTCTTCTATCTACCGTAATTTTTTATCAAGTTAAAACTAGTTGAAGATGATTACACCTCTATTTTCAGTTTCAATGCGCAACTCTTCATTCACAATAATGTACGTTACACTTTCATTTAATAAATGTGTCATATCTTCAGCAAACTCCGAATCACAACATGCTTCTGTGCAAGCTATACTCTGTTCAACCGAAAAACCATTCCCTTTGATCTCGTAACTCCCAAAACAATTGTTCACATCCAGATTGAAAGAAAACGATCCATCTTTTGTAAACGCAAACTTATAATCTTCTTCAGGCAAAACATATGTCGAAGCGTTTTCCAATTTTATCTTCGCCACCTGCCAAATTTTTGATGTAATGTCTGAATTAGGTTCGCTATCATTATCGTTGGATCTATCGCAACTCATAAATACCAACATGAAAAAAACAAAAATTAAAACTCTCATAAATAAAATATATATTCCAATTCAATTAGTTTAGTCTTTAATCTATTGATTCCGATCAGGAAAACTTCCATACCATTTCAAATCTTCCCAATCAATGGTTTCAATTTGCAAAGCTTCCTTTTTCAAACTTTCTATTCCAATCTCATCGATCCATTGCTCGATCAGCTCATACATCAATGAAAAACTTGGGACGGAATCAAAGTCACTTTCATTTTCACTATACATCCCAATAACTGGATACTGTCCTCCAGTAAAGCTTGTCATCGCCAACAAATCATATTCGACAGTATCAGGCAGCTCCGAAAATTTATCTGATATTCTCAATCTTAAATATTCCAAACACTTTATAATCAAGTCCATATCCCAATTCAACTCGTTATATATTGGCAGTTCAATAATTTCATAGTAAGCCCTCTGCATGGATCATTCAATTTGACAAAAATCACAAATTAATCAATATATTTCAATAAATGAACGCAAAATAATCTGTTCCATTAAATCAATTAGCATCCCTTAGATTCTCTCTCACTTTCATCAAAATTTTGCCCAAGCGATTTTTGCCAGTACCATCACCTCCATCACCCCAATAATCATCGTTCTCAGTATGTTCGACTAGTTTGGAATCTTTAGTGCTTAAAAGCAGTTCTCTCAACTCTTCATGCTGAGAAAATTTAGCCATCACAACCTCATACATCACATTGTCTTTCTGCTTATCCCAATTCTTTTTAATCTTTTCTTTTCTAGATCTTCCAAGCTGGGCAGCCATCATAGGCGAAGCGCTTTTGCGTATTTTATCTTGATAAGACTTATCCTCAAATTTTTGCGCTTGAAAATAATGCTCGCTTGTTGGCCATACTTTTCCAGTAAGCTTTACCGGATACAATGCAAAATTTGAAAATTCTCCCCATTTCGCATTTTCACTATAAAATCTAATAAATGAATCTTTCACTCTAATATATTTGTAATTTTACAAATATAATATTTAACTAAAAACCACTCAAGAGTAAACCCAATTACTTAACCGAATCATAAGAATGAATTATAATATTTTATAACTCAACATGTTCATCATTTTATTAAATATCAGAATTTCTCAGCCTTAAAGCATTGGCAATCACTGAAACTGAGCTAAAGCTCATCGCTAAAGCTGCGATCATTGGAGAAAGCAAAATACCAAGAATAGGATATAAAACCCCCGCGGCAACTGGAATGCCGACAGTATTGTAAACCAATGCGAAAAATAGATTTTGCCTTATATTTTTCATGACAGCCGTGCTTAAGTGACGCGCTTTTACGATACCATTCAAATCCCCTTTAACTAATGTAATCATCGCGCTTTCAATAGCTACATCCGTACCTGTTCCCATTGCGATGCCCACATCGCTTTTCGCCAAAGCTGGAGCGTCATTTATACCATCTCCTGCCACTGCGACTATTTTTCCTTCTTTTTGAAGTCTATCCACTTCACTCAATTTGTCTTGAGGAAGCATTCCCGCTTTATAGCCCGACAGATTCAACTCTTCGGCGACTGCTTTTGCTGTTTCTTTGTTATCTCCCGTCAACATGATCACATCCACTCCTTTTTCCTGCAATTCATGTATTGCCTTAGCGCTTGTGTCTTTGATCTTGTCCCCTATTACCACATAGCCTTCAACTTGATTATCAACAGATAGAAATGAAACTGTCTTTCCATTTTTTTGAAATTCCTTTGCTTTCTCCAAAAAATCTGCTGAAAGAGACGCATTCGATTCTTCCATCATTTTAGGATTTCCCAAAGCGACTTCCTGAGCGTTAACTTGCGCAACTACTCCTTTTCCTGTAATTGCCTTGAAATTTGACGATTTTAATTTCTCTATTTTACGCTCATTGCCATACTTGACTGTAGCCTCGGCTAATGGATGCTCGCTATTTGAATTTATGGACACTATGAATTGAAGCACTTCTTCTTCACTTAACTTTTTCCCAAAAGCGCCGATTTTCTCCACTGTTGGCCTTCCTTCTGTGATAGTCCCCGTCTTATCGACAATCAATGTATTGACTTTATTCATTTTTTCTAGCGCTTCAGCATTTTTAATCAATACGCCATTTTGCGCTCCTTTGCCTACGCCCACCATCACTGACATAGGTGTAGCCAGTCCTAAAGCGCATGGACATGCGATAATAAGAACAGCTATCGCATTGACCAAAGCATAAGCATATGCAGGCTCAGGGCCCCAAATCGCCCAGATTATAAAAGTTGCTATCGAGATCAATACAACGACAGGCACAAAATATCCTGACACCTTATCCGCCAAATTTTGGATAGGGGCTCTACTTCTGCTAGCATCATTGACCATATTGATAATCTGCGAAAGCAAAGTATCACTGCCAACTTTTTCCGCTTTCATCAAAAAAGATTGATTGCCATTAATCGTTCCACTGCTAACTGCATCTCCCACGGATTTATTAACAGGAATTGGTTCGCCTGTGATCATTGACTCATCTATGCTTGTGTCTCCCTCTGTGATAATGCCATCTACAGGAATTTTGTCTCCGGGCTTTACTTTTAAAATGTCATTTAAAGCTATCTCGTCTATTCCCACTTCGACTTCTACGCCATCAACTATTTTGACAGCTTTATTAGGCGCTAGCTTTAGAAGCTCCTTTACCGCAGAACTGGTTTTGCTATGAGCTCTAGCTTCCAATAACTGTCCTAATAGTACCAGCGTCAATATTACAGTGGCCGCTTCAAAATACACATGAACATTTCCTGACTCGGTTTTGAACTGTTCTGGAAAAAAATCGGGAAAAATCATTCCAAAGACACTGAATAACCAAGCAACTCCCGCTCCTATTCCTATTAATGTGAACATGTTTAAATTCCATGTCACAATGCTCTTATAAGCACGTTCAAAAAACATCCAAGTAGCGTAAAACACTACAGGCAAGGAAAGAGTAAACTGAAACCAATTCCAATACTTTTGATCCACAATCTGATATAATGCATCACCAACAAACATTTCACTCATAGCAAGCAAAAAAATAGGCGATGTGAAAACAGCCGCTATCCAAAACTTCTTTAATAGCCTTTTATAAGTCTTCTCTTCTTCAGATACATCTGCTTGTAGTGGAATCAAGTCCATTCCACAAATCGGACATGATCCGGGTTCATCTTTTATAACCTCAGGGTGCATAGGGCAAGTCCATTGATTAGATGAAGCACTTGAAAGGTTTTGTTCTTTCACCAGTTCCATACCGCAAACAGGGCAATTCCCAGGTTTGTCGTAAGTCTTATCTCCTTCGCAATGCATTGGACAATAATAGACGCCCTCCTCTTTATCGTTACTTGATTGCGCTTTTTTCTTTCGTAAGGGTTTGTCGCCTTCCTTTAGAACTTGAATCACATAACCGTCTTTTGACAATGCATCTTGAAGCTTTTCCAAGGACAAATGGTTCCTCATTTCTACGACCGCTTCTTCTTTCTTCAAATCTACAGAAACAGAAATGACACCATCAACATTTAAAAGGCTCTGCTCTACCTTTTCTCGACACTTGTCGCATTGCATACCTGCTATGTGATACGTATGTTTCATATTTAATTTCTCTAAAATTGAAAAAGATACTATCGTAAACTTTATACTCTTTTAGATAATCCTAAGCTCTTCGTAATTGTTCTCTAGCAGGAAGAGAGATTCCAAAAAAAGTGCGATTTGCATATACTGAGATTAACCACACTAAAATATAAACGGTGCTCAATGACACCTGTATCATCATGCAAACATATATTTTACTATGTTAATATAAACACCATTAAAACAAAAGCTCCACATGAACTATTACTTCAAGGGAGCTTAATGATAAGAATCTATTTTAATTTAAAAGTACTGCTGAAATCTTTGAATATTTTTAAATTTCTTTCAAAGTCTCCAAAAGTGCTTCCGTAAATTAAATATTGACTTGTGCTAGAGAAAAGACTGAAAGCATATTTTAATTGTTTCCCATTATCAGTAGATTCATACCCTATCACCTCATACCCCTCTAATTCGCCTACTTTTACTGGGCTTACTTTTTCAACTTCAATATGATTCTCCCATGGTTTTTTGACAGAACGTATGGCAATCGACTCTCTTTCACTTTTTTCAAACGGCAAGTTCATAAACATTACCATGCAAGAAGTTTTGTTCTCATCTTTAGTAGGCATTTTGCCATCCAAAGAAAACCCTGCGCCATAAGCCATTGGCTCTCCTGCAAGTTTCAATGGACTATTTTCTACATTCATTTCAAATGGGAAACTATCCAAAGGATTTGATTTTTGTTCAGAATTATAAACTATTGATCGCAATGATTTTTCTATATTTTTTGAGTGTTTCCCGTCTTCTTCAAACAAATAAACTGAGCTCGCCATCACGCAAAACTTTTCATCTCCATAGAGTAAAGTCCACACAACTTTCTTTTTAGGTTCAGCATCTGGATTGTCAAATGCTTCCAAAGTTGTCAGCTTTTTTCGAATCATTTTCAAAAGCTTTGCTTGGTATCCATTCATCACAAGATCTTCTTCTATAATTAACTTATCATCTTCATCAATACTGTTTTCATAAAACTTCTCTTGCATATTATCAAAAGGTATTTTAAAATCCATTATAATAACATCAGGATGATTTGACTTACTCGATAAGCCTAGAAACTTTGCAGATAAATCATATGTATCATCAGGCTTAATAATGCTGACTTTCGTACCTGTAACTTGTATATGCTCTTTTGTTAGCTCTATGCCAAGAGTCTTTTCTTGAGCTATACAATAACTGGAAATCGAAAATAAAATGATAAAATAGAATACAGTTCCTTTCACGTTTGTGTTTTAGTTTATTGTTTATTTAAATATTGATTTAGTCAATAAGTTGTTTAGCATCACTCTTCATGACCGAATCTTTCTTTCTCCTTTTGACGAAAGTTTCTTGGACACGATTAGAAAATATGATGATAGGAATCCAAATGCATAATAATATTAGTTGAAATATTATGCTTGAGGGGTTTGTGGCAATATCATACGAGCTGACATTTCCCTGGATATAAACCAATGACATATAGATTAAAGTTCTGACAACAAAATTGATCACTAAAACACCACTGTAATTAATTGGAAAAGATGTTCGTTTTGCGATAAATTGATATGCAATCAATATGGATGCGCAAAACATGAAAACACTAAAGAAAAACTCCAAAAACATGATGCTAATCCACAGATCGTAATAAATGTTATTTTCTTTCAACATTTGTAAAACCACTCCCCAAATATCTGATTCTAGATACTCTATGTTTAAAAGCGTGAAAACATTGATAATAGGAGAAATCAAAATAACTATACCTGGAAGGATCAACCAACCTCCAATGTTTTCACGAAAAAACCTCTCATCATCCTCCTTGCTAATTGGATCATAATGTTTGTTCCAATACAACATCAACCAAACAGATATGACAAAGAAAATTACCAGAAATGGGTACCCCCAGTTAAAACTATTTTTTGCTTTGATAAATGGGTTTTTCTCCTCATGCGTATTCACTTCCATTTCAAAAATAGCATCCAACTGATTATGGTAATTTATAAAATCGGCTATTTCCTCTAATGGAACATAATTATTATTGGTTTTATATTTATAATTTAAATGTATGGTGTTCGAATTCGAAATATATTCGCTCAAATAATAACTATTCAAACTATTACTATAATATTTAATATTATCTTGACTCAAGGACCACTGATGAGGCATTTGAAGCCAAATATGATGAGTCAAATTCGTTGGGTAAAGTATCCAATAAGGACTCTTTCTGTCTTTAGTTTCAGGATAAGTAATTGAGCCTGCCATTGAGTAAGGCCCTATTCTAAATGTATGCACATTAGAGCTGTCGTTAAGGCTTTTCCAAAGATCGGAAATCGTATATTCTTCGATGATCTTTACAATATTGTCCTCTCTATTGTCTTCAACTGTTATCTTGGTAGCCTCCCTGTCAATCGCGTTGAATTTACTCGCGTAAAAATCATTGTAATTTTGAGTCATTTTAGACTTGCTGGTGGACTGTATATAATTTCTCTGTGTATCAGCAGCCTCTCCATAATACAATGTTTCAATTTTAAATTCCGATGATTCTTCCGGCTTTCCAACAGTAAGATATTCATTTGTTGTGATGGAAGAATTCGTGTTGGGAGAAATTTCTGTAAGCTTGGTATCATCACTGTTTATCACAAGTCCGTATTCATAATTCGGCCAAAACATGCTTCTATAATCCCCTCCTTGCAATTTCAATGTAGGATCTATCCAAAATGTTCCGTTATTCTTAATTTGAACAATACAATGATTGAAAGCCCTTCTGGATGGAAGTTTATTGATTAAACCCTTTAAAGCAATTGTATTTACAAGCACTGGGTATGCCTCAACACCGATTGCTTTAAGCATGGTTACCAATAAAAGTGATTTGTCTTTGCAATCTCCAAATCTTTGATCCAATATTTCAGCAGGATTATGAGGCAAGTAGGCGTGAATGCCATCCTCAAAGCCCAAATAGCGAATATCATCCTGCACAAATCTTATGATTGCTGTGATTTTCTCATTTTCCGTTTGTCCATCTTTTATTATCTTTTGAAGTTCTGCACTCACCCGCTTTTGATCAATTTCTTGATCAAACAAGTCAAAAGCCCAAAGCCTTACATCTCCCCAATCATTATCCTCTGAGATCTCAATAGCTGTGTTTACATTATGCCAAGAAGGGGTCCCATCTTCATAATAAACTGGAGAAATATTTTCTGCTTCCCATTTTTCAATAACATAGCCATTCGATTCCGTTTTGCTGTATTGAAGCTCCTTGATTGGGTTGATATAATTGGTATTAAATTTTCGATCATTCTTATAGATAATGCTTCGGCTAATTTTACCAATTCTTTCGCTATAATTGAATTGGCCTTTTGTATTAAACTTGTCTTTTAATATTGGATTATCTCCTTTTCTTAAATAGGAATAAATTAACACATCTCCTTTGCGAATATCTTTAAGATTAATGCTTTGGGTTTTGCTTTTATTGTAAAGATGTCTTTCCGCTTGATTTTCGACATCCAAGCTGATAATTAAATCTGAATCCAACTTGTTAAGTTTCTTCCCATTTCTTATCACTGATACTTCCAGCCATTCAATTTCCTGATAACTAGGATCATATTCTAAATCTATTCTTGAATAGTTTTGAACTCCCTGCTCGGAAATGATATGCAAAACACTTTTAAAATAATATTCCGATAAGCTAATATTATACTGACTATTGATCAATAAATAATAAACATCTCCAAAGTTCTGCTGCTCACTAGCAGTCAATGGCTTGGCATATGATGTCTCAATAGCCCAATTTGGTTTGTTTGAAAAGGAATTAAAAGAAACACCAAGAAAAAATAAAAAAATCAACACCCTATAAAAATGAATCATTTGATTTATATTAAATAACGTAAATATACATTTAATTGAGTGTAAATATATCCCATACCAACGTTAATACAAAGTACTAAATAATATAATTACAAGTATTTTTATGCTATAAAAATAAAAGCATCGAATATATACTAATACCAACAAAGCACAAAACCTTAAACATGTTTATCACATTAAAAGCTATAAATAATTATACCTTACAAATAGAATCTGCATTCAACCTTCATTTCAAATGAATTTGGGCATTGCATTAAACCAAAATAAATATTTGAAGGTTGCTATTAGAAAAACAGGTTGGCATGTACTCTATTATATTCAAGGCACTCAAATTTTTAATCATTGGTTTGGCATTGATTGCATTTTACTCTTGCAATAATTCTGAAGACAGTTCTCCTTCAGTTTCCATTCAAAATTCTTATGAAGACAACGGACTAATCCCCGGTCAATACACAAATATCCCCATAAGCATGAATCAGAATTTGGACAATGCCATGGCCAAAGTCTACATGAACGACTCACTTGTGCAGACAATAAATCTTGATGAGGTACACCATGACTCAATCAGAATATCGCATATGCTGCCAGTCGAATATGAAGGCCAAAATGTTCAATATCGTGTTTCTGTAGAATCAAGAGGCAGTGCTTCGGAAATCATCACCAGCTTGTACTTTGATCTATTGGTTTATCATAACAGCGATTACCGATTCGTAGTGGATAATCGGACAAGTTTGAATATTAATTTTAGAAATCGAGTTGCTTTTAGAAGCAATGGAGTCGAAGCTGATCGTTACAGATACTACAGCACAAATAACGACAATAGCTCTTATGATGTATCCGTTAGTACTTCTGGTCAATTTGTTTACAATAATCGTGTTTCAGCCTTTTCTTATACTATTGAATCAATGAATCCCAATGAAACATATTTGATTCGTGTTCCTAGAAGCCTTCTCAATTCAAGAAGTATTACCAATTTTATACAAACAGCCTACAATGTCGCGCAGACTGCAAGACAAGACAGAAGAATACAATGGGCTGATATTGCAGACTTTTGCGTCATGGTTGTTCATCAAGATGGCTCTATGGGAGTGTTTATTATAGAAAATGATTTTGCCTATATCAAAAATATCAGATACAGAGGCATTAGACCTGATTGAAATAATTTTCGCGCTGTAAAATATTAATAATAATAAGCTCAATCAAAGCTTGAGAGTCTGTCAAGCTGATCTGTTTTTAACTGTTCAAGTATTTGCCAACCCTTAATGCTTCAATCATTACAAAAGATAAAAAGCAAAACAAGCCAACATGTGGCAAGGAAAATGAGCGGCGGAAACGCTGCTCCAATCCAGACAATCATGTCTATGGAACAGTTTCATCTCATCACGCAAAACCCATTAGCACGAAGTTTTGGAGACAGGTACCAAAACAATGAAGAGCTCTTCCACATAGAAACCTATCTGCAACGATATCATAATTTGATGTTGAGGCCAATGACAGATGAAGTATTTTCTTCATTGCAACAAACGCTTTTTAATCTAGAAAGAAATTGCCACTTGTGGTTCTTAAAGCATCCCATCCACTCTGAAATAACTGTCCCCCTTTCCCCTTATACACATGGTGTGCTCCAATTGATGGATGAAGTTGACGAAGCTTATGGAGA
Organism: Aureibacter tunicatorum; assembly: GCF_036492635.1. Taxonomy (GTDB): domain Bacteria; phylum Bacteroidota; class Bacteroidia; order Cytophagales; family Cyclobacteriaceae; genus Aureibacter; species Aureibacter tunicatorum. The sequence continues at coordinate 373,549 of NZ_AP025306.1, read as the reverse complement.
ATTACTGGCTAAATACAAGTCGATAAAAAAAAGCCAACCCAGCTTTGGCTTTGGTTTTACAAATTGGTCGGAACACTTTTGGCTTCCAGACAATCCTGATTTATTTGGCCTGCATGAAGAAGGACTCGATAGTTCCACACAAAGCCAAGAAAATTTTACCGTAGTAACAAGACCTTCAGAGAAACATGGGGAACAACTTTCCCAAAAGGATTATCACAGGAATCAGCTTGGACAGTTATGGAATGATCGTGGGAACAATACTCGGTTAAAGCTATTCAACTCAACCTCGCCAATCCATTGGCCTTCTGAAAAAGACGACGATTTCACAAGCACATATTACCCGGATTTGGAAATATCAGGCACACTCGAAAGAAGCGGAACATCAAACGCCAGCAAACGACCCAGTGTTAAGCCAAGATCTTTGCGAGGCGAATTCGATTTGTCATTCGTAAACCCAGAGGATGCTCAAACCAGATCATTAGGAGCTCATTCTTTTTCTAGAAAACCTAGAAAAAAGCTGGTGTCTGAATCTAGCGTAAATGCTGAAGCTCCTCCCAAATATGTAGCGCTTAATTATCGATTAGCTCGAGAGCCTGAACTACAACTTGACGACAGTTTCATGTGTCAGTTGGATGTCTTTCACATGAAGCTTATGATGACCCCAACAGGAAGAGAGCTTCTTGACCAGTTAATGGACTCTAGCAACAAAAGTAATGATTCAACATATTTTTTTCACCGCAACGCAGTCCATGTATTTGGCCATGATATCAATGATCATACGGCCTTCTTGTCTCATTCGGATTACCCTGTCGATCAAGTAGAAGAAGAGCCTCAGCCAGAAGCAACCGAGGGGCTCATGCGCAAACTATGGAATAAGTTCAAAAGAAAAAGAACAAATAGACGACAAACAGCGCCATATAGCGACTCTAAGCAAGCGATGGATACAATGGGCGAAAGGTATCTAGGAAGCGATGGAGACATACTTGAAGTTTGGGTGCCAACAGCTATTCGCAAAGACAGTGAGTATTTTGCAAAAGGCGCTGACTGGGACCAACAAAGAAACAGAGGCCATTACACTTTAATGCCTAAAGTTATCGAATATGCCAGAGCTCTTCTTGAAGCTCTTATAAAACTAAAAGGCTTTACCTTTCCCAGCTTGGAGGATTATTTCAGGTTTATAGATTTTATAGAAAATCAATTAAGAAGCGAAATGGGAATCGCCCCTAAAGTTGTATCCTCCGAAACGGGATATTTTTCAAACACTTTAGCTGCTAAAAAAGAGGTAATGGGCTTGAGACGCTTATATGGAGAAGCAAGAACAGAACGATATCTGCACGCGTTGGATATTGCCGAGCGAGAAATGATTGATGAAGAGCAATTGCAAGAAATCGAACAATGCGAGTACATCAAAGTGGAAGCACCCAAACATTGCAAGCCAAAGGATTATTTCCCGCATTTTGACGAAGATATTCAAAAGTGGTGCATCCCATCTATTTACAATCGCCGCTCCAGACATCGTGAAGCTACAACAGAAGCCTCAGTGACAGAGCTAATTTATTTGTTAGGCGGAAATTTTCAAGTTGCAAACCCAAAAGATATTACCTATTCAAGCGAATTTGAAATGAGCAATGTCTCTTCAGGATTCATGCGCTCTGCTTCGCCCAAGATGCCGGAAAGATTCGATTTTGAAATAATAGCTTCCCAAAGCTCTGAAGACGAAGTTCAACAATCTATGCCTGTGACTGGCATGGAACGAGAGCGAGTTAACTCTCAAGCAAAAAAACGCTCAATGAAAGATTCCCTAACTAGAAGCTTTGATATTATTCCTGCACCAAGACCACGCTCCAAACGTGTTCCCACAAGTCATAAAGACACAGAATCAACTCTTGAACCCATTGATGTGCCCGATGTCCCTGTAAAAGAACTTGAACCAGCACCTCCTGTTGTCTTGCCTGTTTCACCACCTTCTGAAAGAGCGAATGCGAATCATTTGCTTGCCAAAGCTTCTTATCTCTGGAAGGCTACCCCACAGGATGATTTCATTGAACAAGCCAAGCATTACCTCGAAAACTACGAACAGCTTGTCTTGGATCATGAACGCAACCAAAGCAATGACCCCGGATTCAAAGGTGCATTCGCTAGAAAAGCAAAAGAAGAGTTTTTAAGAAATGAACAAACATTGTTGCATCATCGATTCGCCTTTGTGGATGAACTGGAGCACTTTGTCTATCAATGGATTGCCGGCAATATAGTAATTGAAGATGAGCAAAGCCGCGATATTGGCAATGCCGTTCGCTTGTTGGAATTGCTCAGAGAAGAACATCAGCATCTGACTCGTATCTTGTTAAAGCGCAAAATCATCCCATGGATACAAGATGGTGACGCCGAACAAGCTTCACTATGGTGGAAAGATTTCCTAAGCAAAGAAACCTCATTGAGAATAGAACACTACAATTCAGATGAAACACCTAGCTACTTTGAAGATTTTCCAATAGAAATTCAATCCAAATTGCTAAAGCTATGGTCAAGAAGATTCGGCAGAAGATTCCTAAGACATTTCAAACAAGATCAACCACACACTCGAATTATTCCGATCACCAACCCGGATAAAATAGAAGTCAAAGACGATTTAAGATATAACCTTGAAGGTATGGATATTCCTTTCAACCCTGATGCTCCTTTTCCTGAGGTTAGCAAAGTCAGAGCCGCTGAGAGCCGAGTTCATTATCCCAAAGATGGACCAATGACCGAAGTACGGCTAGGCTATGGGCAAGACTGGATAGCTACTCCAATGAGTTCTGACGAAAAAGAACAGAAACGAACTGAATTAATGGAAAAACTAGGTGGAGATTATAATGAAAAAAATTACCCTGAAGGATATTGGTCCAAGCTTTCCGGAAAAACTTTAGTAGTCATTCCTGACTTTATCGCCTTGGCACACGAATTAGGACATGCGCAAGGACATGCCAAAGGCATCGATAGAAGATTTATGCATGCTGATTCATATCAAGAAGACCATGACTTATTTCTTTGGGCCAATAATGAAGAACATTACATGATTACTCAAATAGAACATCCACTTATGAAAGAGCATGAACTTCCTGCCAGAAAATGGCATCGATTTTCAAATTATAAATTGAAAGATTTTATAAGAACAAGTTAACAATTCTAATTATTAGATAAAGTCGCCAAGCTATAAATATTCAACTAATAACAACTTATTATCAATAGAATAAGCTAAAAATCTTGTCCATTACAATTTCTCACCCAATTCAAGCGTTTAAAGTCACGAAACTAATTTCAAATGAAAAAGAATTTTCATTGAGATAATTAAACTGATAAAGTGAGAAATTGGCCTCAAATACTCGGAGCGCTCCTGCTCGCGATAACATACCTTGTTAGTTCATATCCGATAGACAATGTATCGGAACGAAACGATATTGCCTGCTCATTTCAACAGTCAATTGAGAAGAAAGAAAAGCTTATTGATTTATCTTCCCTTCAGCTTCAAGAGTCACAGCCCAATGAAGGTTTAAGCATATCAAATAGTCAATACGTATTCTCACCTTTCAAAATAGCGTTATTTACCGTTTTTGCGAATGTTATTTCGTTTGAAATTCTGCATAATGCAAAATTCAAACAGTACATAATACATCTTAAAAATGTACATATCAGATTTCGAAAATCTGATCTCTTATTTCCTTATCAATACTTCTGGTAATTCCATCCATTCTTCATGTCAAATTCATTTTGACCTTTTTAATTCTACTTGGAAATGACTCCATCTCCAGGAATTCAACTATTTTATCAATTTAACTTTATAGACAATGGATTTAGAAGTAATCATCATTGGATCAATAACTATCGCTATCTGCGCGATTCCATTTGTACTTTATTATTTAAACAATAGCAAAAATGAGAGAATAATGATTGATACTCTCAAAAATTTCGCTCGGGAAAATAAAATTGAACTCACTCAACACGAAATATGCGGGAAATACATTATAGGCCTTGACGAGCCAAAGCTAAAATTATGCTTTATCTCAAGGAATGAAAATGAGTTCACAAAACAATTTATCGAACTAAATGATTTCAAATCTTCAGAAATCATTCGAATTTCGATAAAATCGAGAGATAACTATTCAGTCCTAAATCAACTTCACCTAGTCTTCAAATCTCATAAACATGAGCATTCGGATATCTCCATTGAGTTTTTCAATACCAAACATGCCAACCAACTAAGCGGAGAGCTTCAATCAATTGAAGAATGGAATATTAAGATAAACAACCTGCTGACACAGCAAAAATAAATTAATCCTTCATTGCCAATTGAAAATGGAAGCCATATAACTTCCATTTTCTTCAATCAACTAAAAACTTGATTGCTTTTGCTTAAACCATTCCACAGCACCATCCAAAACCTCATCTTTCCCCTCTTGTACTCCTTTGACAGTAGGTTTAATTTCTATATCAGGCACAATGCCAATTCTTTGAATTGCTTTGCCATCAGGGTAAAACATCCCAAAAAAAGTATAGCAAGTAAAAGCTCCCTCAAATAGCTCAAAACCTATCACATTCCCATCGGCTCCTGACGTTTGGCTTCCAATCACAGTTGTCTGGTCAAATGACTGAAAGTACATCGCCATTGTTTCCGCAAAACTTTGACTCTCTTCATTCACCAGCACAATTAACTCTCCTTCATATTTATCAACGCCTCTTTCAGTATACGGAAAATGCTTCAAACTCGCAGAATATACAAGCCTGCCGGGATGACTTCTAATCGGATTGTAAAACTTTGCAAACAGCCTTTCATCTTTTTCCAAATGCTTTCTAAAGCTATACCAAGGAATCTTCGGGTAGTTTCTTATATCCACTATGAGCGCTTTAGTGTCTTTTATTTGCCTCATGACCAAATCCAAACTATCAGGATTTAAGCCTCTCAAATTAATATAAGCTATATCATTATCTATCAAACTCCACGACTGCTTTCCCCAGTAATCTTTCTCAAACTCATCATTAGTATAGCGCCTAATCACCTTTTTCTCTACACCCAAATCATCTCGGGCAAACTCTATTTCCACTTCGTCCGTAACTCCTCTCCCCAGATACCCCCAAGTAAATACCAGATCCTTTCGACTATCATTTGAACTCGATATATACTTTTCATTTTCTTTGTAAATCTCAGAGATAGTTTTGCCATCAACTTTAGTGATAACATCCCCTACCCTGATGTCATCTTGTATGGCTAGCGAATCATCAAAAATAAGATAAACCACTGCTTTTCCATTGATAAGCTTAGTACTGAATGGTGTTTGATATTCTCCAAAATACTTCGTCAATACCTCAGAACTTACATAAGCGTGGCTATCCTTAATTTGACAAACCAATTCCAATAATAACAAATGAAAGTCTTTCTCCGAATCACAATACAAGAACTTAGGTATAAACTCTTGCAATACAAAGTCCCAGCTCTTTTCTAGTGTGTATTTGTGAGGATAGAAATATTCAATAATATTCCAATACCTGAATAGAATCATCATCCTAAAGCTTTGGTTTTGCCATTGATCGGATGTGTATAATTTTTCATTAATAAGCCCCTTTCTGACACCACTGGATTTTTTTTCAAACTGCAGATAATGATTTTTCCTGCCCTTATAACGGTTTCCCTCAATAAATCTCAAATTTTCAGACAAACCGTATGCAAACAAAGTAGTATCCGACAACCAAGTAAGGTCATAATTATCATCGAAATAATTCTCCTTATTTTTCACATCTTTATGCTTGATTTTTTTCAACTTGCCTTGCTTAAGTAGCCAAGAATTCAGCAAGTTTGAATAATCGGTTTTAGCATAAACAGCTTTTTGGGATTCCATAATTTCATAAAGCTCATTGTCCCAATCCACTTCGCCCTTTGCCACTTGTGGATGATAATATTTTAAAAAACCCCAAACTTTCGCTAGCCTATACAACTTATCGGTTTCGGATAATTCTTGCGCCCTTGATATCGAATTAGAAAACATTAAAAAGGCAAGCGCTATTACGAATTTCAAAAAATATGATTGAGTCATAAATGTTATTTAGTTAAATTTAAACACTACATAATCAAAAATTCAAGATTAATATGGTAAAATATCATCTAAATAGTTAAGCATTTCAGCTTTTTCTTCTTAATTTTCTTTAAAACCGAAAAGATCAAGCATTGAAAACTTTCAAAGTTTTAAAAAAGCAAATCATTCAGCATGCAGGTGAATTCGAAAGCCATGTGTATAAAGTAGAAAGCGGTTTGCTGAAAAGTTATTCCGTGGATGAGAAAGGCAAAGAACATATCTTCATGTTCGCTCCAGAAGGCTGGGTAATCGCTGACGCAACTGAACAAGGAATGCCAACCGGCTTGTATATAGAAGCCATAGAAGACTCTGAATTGCATGTAATAGACAAGAATATCGCACTTCAAAATTCGGATAAAAAAGCCTTGTCCAGAAGAATAGAAGTGATGCAAAAACGCATAATCATGTTGATGAGCTCATCAGCAATAGAAAGGTACAATCACTTTATCGCAACATATCCTAAGCTTACACAAAGAATCCCTCAAAGAATGATCGCTTCTTATCTTGGCATCACACCAGAAGCTCTAAGCAAAGTAAAAAGCCAGAAATTAAAGCGACAAAACAGTTGAAAGGCTATAAAACAACTGCACTTCTGATAATCTTAATCTAGATTAATGCTTGCCGAAACATATACATTTAGCTTTGTCACAAACAAAAAACCAAAAATACATTGTGATGAAGTTACACGAAAGTCAAATCAGCAAAGCAAGAAAAATTTCAGGCTATGTCTTATCTATTTTGCCGTCATTAATGATCGTTTTTAGTGGCAGCAATAAAATACTGGGCATTGAATGGATGGTCGAAGCGATGAAACGCATTCCTCATATTGGAGAAATGACACTATTCATCGGCATGCTCGAAATCGCTTGCGTGATTATATATTGGATTCCAAGAGTCAGCAACATCGGATTTTTTCTATTATGTTCCTATACAGGCGGAATCATTGTCGCAGAAATTGTCGCTAATTATTCCCCCTTGCCTGGAATAATGCTGGCAATATTTCTTTATACAGGCACAATGCTTCGCAAACCTTCTCTTTCTGGATTAAAGCTCTAATTAAATACTCATTTCTTGTTAATCTAAAACATAGCATTATGAATCATCAACAAACAACAGTTGCCAAGCCCGCTTACATGATCGCATTTGTGCGTATAGAAGATCATGAATCTTTCAATGAAATCTATCTAAACCACGCAATTGCCATCGTTGAAAAATATGGAGGCAAAACTTTTGCAATGGCTGAAAATCCGCCTTCATTGGAAGGCGAAATACCAAAAGGAAGATTAGTAATATTGGAGTTTCCATCTAAGGAAAATGCTTATGGATTCTACAATGATCCGGAATACCAACCATTGAAAAAAGCCCGTCATAAGATCAGCGATAGCGATTCAGTCATAATAGAAAGGTTCTATTAAGTAGAATACTCTCTGAAGGTTCTATTCAGAGAGTATTTTTTCAAGTCGTATTTCTTAAATATTGACAATCACAAACACTAAGCGACTCATTCTGTTTTCTAATTAAATACAGAAAGCAAATTAAATTGGTAACAATAGAGTATGACAAAAAAGCGAATGCACGTTCCTCCTTTGGATCTACTCGTCGATTTAAAAATAATACTCCTGTATCATGCAAATTACCGCCTGACATACAAAATTTGCCTCCTATACAAGCCCAATTCAGGCCTGCAAGAATCAAAAAACTAACATATGGCCATGCTTGCAAAGCTAGCAAAGAACCTACTCCCGTATACTCTATCAAGCTATCGGAAAATCGCACCATAATTATCGATGATGAAAAGTTCTTGAAATTCCATTCCGGAGAAATGAAAGGCAAATGGTATGCGGGTTTCAAAAGGGGAGTAAAAGAAGATTTTTGGGTAAAAGAAGAAAACATTGAACTACCGCCTCCAGACAAATCTTTTCTTCAATTTATGAGAATGTTTGAAGAATGCAGAACTCGAAGGTTCTATGGCGAACCCGGCTATGATTACTCAACAACTTATCAAAAATACCTATTCTCCAAATATGTACGATCTAGTCATTCGAAGCCTTTCCACTCAGAGAGCGATCAAAAAAAATCCGTTCATGAAATCTTGGAAGTAATTAAATCTCGTCCAACAAGCAACTTTAAACTTACACTTAAAGGGAAAAAAGATATATCCTTAGATGCGTCAAAATTAAGGGAAATTGCATCTTATGAGCCTTTCTTAAGTTATTTCTACGGTTTGCTGGCTCAAAAAAAAGACCCTGTCAGCGATAAAAAAACAGACATTGCAACGCCGTCAAGACCTTTTAAGTTCGATGTTTATTTAAATGTCAAAGGCCCTTATATCGGTGAACTTGTCCGTAGAATAGCTCCACTGCTGGATGACAAAGAAGTCATCGGCGAGCTCGCTGTCAGAAAACTCACAATCGCGCCACTCAGAGATTTGCATATGAGACCGGATTCATTAGTGCTGAGAGTCACAACAGAGTCGGGCTTGGAAAGAATCAAAGCATTCATCTCAAAGATTGGCGAAGAGCATCCCGAATACTTTTCCAATGAATGTCTCAGGCTCACCGAGCCCTTTAGCAAAGGAGCAAGTTGGGCTGAAGATCCTTGGTTTGACAATGTGTGGGATATGGATGACCATTTGCTAGTAAAAGTCGGTGAATTTTTGGACATGATTGCTCTGGATATCAGCGATCATAAACAAAAAAAATCCTTCTTTGGCTGGAGATCTGGAGATTGGAACGAAATGGAACAGCTTCATCGCGACTTGCAACTCCAATGGGTAAGAAAAAGCGGAAGCCACCAACAAATAGATCATGACAAGCTCAGCAAGCTACATCATATGAGCTTGAGGTTAAGCGCTACAAGACTCAATTATCAAGTTGTAGAATGGCTGGAGCATTACCAATATTATAAAAAGAAATATGGGAATAAAGATCGTTTAACCTTCTTAGGTTTGAGAACTGAGGCACTTGGGCAAATCGCCAGATCATTCATCCCCAATCAGGCAGATGCTTTGAGAGCATTTATGAAAATAGCCGCTGACTTGGGAATTGATATCATTCATCCACACAGAAATAGATCCATAGCTCCTTACAAAGAGGAAGGCATGCTTGTCATCGAAACGGCTCCAACAACAAGCCAGCCATTTGAAAGTCCGGCAGCATTTGATAGCGATATGTTGGAATTTGGACAAACACAAAGCGACGGAGCTTGCGCAAGCCCTGAAGCAGGCATCAGCACAGTTTATATGCGGGATATTCCAGAAACAACCCGCCAAATCTTAAGAGCCAGCAAAGAAGAAAAAGAAAAACTGCATCTAAACGCTCAAGCTCATCAACAACTAGCCAGACAGCTCGAAGAAGAATTTGACGAACTCTAATTTTTACACATTACCAATATTTTTTTGTCAAATAACTTTTAATTCAATTTCATCTTAAATGTATAGGAAAGCTTAACCTATGCCTCAAAAAAGAAAATTGAAAAAAGAAGATGAGAAAAAAAAGTCCCCGCCAGTTGCTGGGGCTAAAGGGGCAAGCAAGCTTCCACCCAAAGATTTTGAATTTTCCATGGAAGTCATCAAAGTAGGCGATACATATGTTGACAATACGCCCAAAATGCTTCCCGACTTAACACCTAAACCACCAGAAGCGTCAGAAACAGACAGAGGTTTTGAAGATTCTACCCACTTTCTAATTGAAAACCCAAAAACTTTAGCTCTGAAAGGTAAAAAAGTAAGCCATCACCCTTTAGAGCCACTCGCTTCAATTGAAGAAGAGCGACCTGTAAAAGAAAAACCTAGAGAATTAAAATCCACCGCCTCGGCTCTTACACCGCCAAGTTCCCGGAAATCATATCACCCCGAAAGCGAACTGGAACAGTCCATGTATTTTCAAGGCGCTGAACCGACGATCAAACCTGGAAAGAGAAAAGAATTAACAACAATGAAAAAAGGTGCCGGAGTCACTTCACCGGAAGAGCTTCCTTTTCCTCAAATGCGCATAGGCGAGCATGAAGCATCTTTGGAGGCTTCCATGCTTGGAGATGACTGGGCGTTTATTGACGACTCAGCTTCGATTCCTTCTTTTGTACCACCGACTAAAGCTAAATCAACCAAAAAAGCCGCTACAAAAAAGGGATCTGCCAAAGCTTTAACCGACGCTGACCTTTTCAATACATTTTTTGAAGTGCCTAGGCAAAAAGACGCTACTTACAGAAGCTATCTAAAAGTAGTGCAAAAAGAATTTGATGAAGTAAGAAGAAAAGGATATAAAAAAGGTGCATCCGATCACCTGAAAAATCTATCATGGTGCATTAACAGAATAAAATCCAGCGCTGAACACCGATTAATCAGCGAAATAGAACATGCAAGAACTGGCGATCAAATTGATATGAAATGGGTGATGAATAAAGCAAGGGCTGCTCTGAAAAAAGATATTCCTCAATACAAAAACCCCTTGCTTACTGAGGAATATTGCGAAGGAGCTCTTCATTTGTCATTCCAAGAAGTCAGTGCTAGAGAAGAACTTCGTAAAGCATTGATACAATTCGACTCGCCAATGGTAAGTGAATATTTAGAGTTGTTCAACCCCGAAACCATGGATTCGGACTTCTTGCAAATTTATGGAAACGGCTTATTCAAACCCAACCAATATCATCGAGGCTCAACCTATTATGATATCGATGTGTTGAAACAGGCACTGAAAAAAGCCAGAGAGCTATATACAAATTTCAAAAGTCGAAACTACCCTGTTGATTTCAGAACCATTTCCAATGATGATGTGACAAAAATGATGATGGAACTTCGTCGCTGGGTAGAGCAAGAATACACTTCTGAATTCGATTCTTATACATACAAAGGAATTATGATGCGCGCCATAGCCGCTTTGGATGGTTTTGTGAGTTAATGCGCTTAAAAAGAGAATTTCTTTCTATTTTCAATTTATATCAAAAAACTCATAGCACACCTTATACAATTATTTGCAGTTAAATACAATATATCAAGCTTATATCGTTATCAAAATAACCAAAAATGACTTTTTAAATACTATTACTACTTTGAAATTATATTTATATGAGAAACTATTTTTTGTTATTTTTCCTCATGTCATTATCCGTGACTTTAGTTGCACAAACCCCGACATTAAAAGTCTCTGAAAATGGCAAAAAAACAAATCTGGAAATACAAAGAATGCATGTCAGTGTCGAAATCATTGGCAATATCGCAGTAACAACTTGCGATATGCTTTTTGCTAATCATACCAACTTGATCCTCGAAGGCGACTTTGTTTTACCCTTGAAAGCTGATCAGGAAATATGCAGATATGCGCTTGATATCAATGGCGAACTGAGGGAAGGCGTAGTGATCGAAAAAGTAAAAGCTCGTCAAACATACGAAACCATTGTAAGACGAAAAATTGACCCTGGCATTATTCAAATTACCAAAGGCAATATCTTCAAAACACAAATTTATCCGATACCCGCAAATGGCACAAAAAGAGTAGTCATCGCGTGGTCGGAAAACCTGTCTACAAAAAATAACCATTTAAAATACACACTTCCACTTAATAGCGACCAATCTATAGGAAATTTCAAGCTGAATGTAAATGTTCTTAACAAGAACCTTGAAGTTAATGATAAAATTAATCATCAAAACTTCTCCTTTGACAAGCAACACAACTCTTCTATATACAAATTTGAGAGAAACAATTACATCCCATCAGAGGCCATTACATTCGCTCTACCCAAACTGGATCATGACAAATTTCATTTATTTACTCATGAAGAACAAGGAATCACATTTTTTCAATTACAAACATCTATTCCCGAACTGTCCACTTCCTTAAAGCCAACCCCAAACCGTATAGCTATTTATTGGGATATTTCATCTTCTGCAAACAATGACCAAAAGCTCAAGGAAAAAGAATTTCTGAGTCAGTATCTGCAAATGATTTCAAAATATAATCCCAAAGCAAAAATTGACTTATACTCATTTAATATTTATTCAAAATACATAACTACTTTTAAATTGCATAATAACCATGATAACATCATGGAAAAGGTAAATTCGCTCGAATATGACGGAGCTACCCAAATTGACAATATCTTTTCAACAATAAAAGATTATAAATACGATGAAATTCTTTTATTTTCAGATGGCATCAATACTATAGGCAAAGATAAAATATATCACCCCCTCGTCAAGAATGAAATTAGTTTGATTCCTATTCATACAATAGTTTCATCTCTGGGAAGCAATTATAGTTTATTAAAACGTGTTTCAAAAGAAAGCGATGGTCGATTTATAGATTTGCATACCCAAGATATTGATCAAGCCATAAATGAGTTAAATGTCTCCAAGGAAAAACTAATAAACATCAAAGTTAAAAATGGAAATGCAGTTGAAATATACCCTAAAACACCTTATGTAGTAGACAAAGAAATCTTCATAACCGGTAAAATGATTGGAGAAGAAGCCATGCTAATTTTGAATTTTGGCAAAGATGGAAGAATCACCCAAACAAAAACCATAGCCATCAGTGCTAAGAAAGCTAAAAAACATCATTGGGCCAAAAGAGCTTGGGCTTCTGGAAAACTGGATGAATTATCGATGAATTATGAGACAAACAGATCTGAGATTTTAAATCTGAGCAAAAAACATAGCATACTAAGCAAAGGAACTTCATTTATCGTGCTGGATAATCTTAGAGATTATGTTACGCATGAAATTGTACCTCCACCAAGCATGCAAGAAGCTTATTATCGAATGTTAAAGCGAAAACCAATACCTGCCAAGGTATCTCATGAACAAGTACTTGCCTTCTCCCAAAACTACATGAATAAACTATCTTATTGGTATGACAATACAAAAATTTCTCAAAAGAAAAAAACTAATTTTCAAATGGATAGCGACTTGGAAGAAGTCATAGATATTCCACAAACTACTCAACCCCCTCCCCCTCCTGTTAATTTTTCAAATGATGAAAGAGAGGAAGAAATCGAGGTTGACTTTGATATTGAAATAGAAGAAGATTCCGAACTTGAAGAGGTTATACTTGAAGAGGCTCCCATGGAGGAAGAAGCTGTAGAGGAGTTTTCAAATAATAGTTCTAATTCAATAAGAATGAGAAATAATAGCGGTAGAGCTGGATATTTAAAAACAAAAGAAAATATTTCCAATAAATCTTCTATTAAATTACTGCCATGGGAATCGAACGCGGAATATCTATCTTTTATCAAAAATGCCTCTGATGAAAATCTTGAATCCATATACTATAGCCTAAAAATGCAAAACCTTAAGCGTCCTGCGTTTTTCATTCAAGTAGCAGATTGGTATTTTCTACAAGGCAAGAGTCAACGAGCAAGTGAAATTCTTTCCAACATCGTCGAAATGGATCTTGAAAATCCGGAGCTATTAAAAACAACAGCAAGACGTTTTAGGCAAGCGCAGCAATATTCTTTCGCCATAGAGTTGTATAAAGAAATATTAAAGTTACGACCTGAAGAGCCTCAATCTTATCGAGATCTAGCTTTGTGTCTTGAGGAATCAGGTGATTATCAAGCTGCATTTGATCATTTTGCCATGATACTAAATAAAGAATGGGGAAGATTTGAGCCAATCAAAGAAGTTGTACTTACCGAAATCAATCATTTAATAACTCTCCACAAAGATAGTATTGACACGAGCAGATTAGACTCATCTCTTATAAAAGAAATGCCGGTAGACATAAAAATTGTGATTGACTGGAGCAGCAACGACAATGATATTGATCTGTGGGTGACAGATCCACGAAATGAAAAGTGTTATTACAAAAACACAACAACAAAAATCAAAGGCAAAATCAGCAAGGATTTTACTCAAGGATATGGTCCCGAAGAATTTTTGATCAAACAAGCAATTTCAGGAAACTATATTGTTGAAATAAATTATTACAGCGAATCTAGACAAAGAATCACTGGTCCAGTAACAGTATCCGCAACCATGTATACCAACTATGGACGCAGTAATGAGAAAAAAGAGCAAAGTACCGCTCAATTAGAAACTGGCAAGAAAACCTTAAAAATCGCTGAATTGGCTTTCAAGCCTGACTCGATTTAATCTAAAAACAATAATAACTGGCAAAATATTACTGCCAGTTATTAATTATAAAGCTCTGATAATCTGACATTAAATAAAGCTGAACATATCCATATTTTCCATCAACTTTGATTTGTATAGTAATTAAAAATTATACTTTCCACTTTTACTTTTAGATGGCGAAAAACACCCAATAAATTGTGGGTGCTTACCAGCTGGAGAGAGAAGCTGAATTGAAACAAAGGATTCTCGCTTCAGCTATTGAAGATGCTGAAATCTTGAACGCCAAATATGTCGATAACGAACTTCACCTTTCCAATGACCCTGAAAACTACTTTAGAATATTCGCTGAGATTCATAGCAATTCTTTAGTTCAAAAAATTGGGAATGATTATCTAATATCCATTGGAAAAGTGATTGGCCGACAAAACGAAATGTATGATGAAAAAGAAAGACAAAACGACATACACAATATTTCTACTAAACAATATCAGCATACACTGACGCTAAACATACCTGAAGGTTATGAATGCAAAGGTCTTGAAAGCATCAAAATTGACAACAAACTCGAAGACCAAGGAAAAACTCTCGCTATATTCAAATCGGACTACACGTATGAAAATAATCAGTTAATTATTACCATTGATGAAATTTATTATGAACTGCATATTCCAAAAGAACTTTATCAAGGTTACAGAAAAGTTATCAATTCTGCTGCCGACTTTAACAAAGTCACATTAGTATTGCAAAAAAGAAGCTTATAAAAAAGGTAATGATATCGAAAAACAACTCAAGCGGGATTTTCGATATCATTCGCTTACTTTCAATCAACCTCTCCTTCTCAAATATTTTGTCTTCACCAATTGGCCTAGAATAACTTCAGATTTTTCCAACTCGAAATCGAGAGGCTTTTCCAAATCGCTGAACAAAGGTGCCCCATCTCCCAATAAAACTGGTATCGTGGTGACCGTCATTTCATCAATTAGGTCATTCGCTAAAAAATTCTGTATTGTAATACCTCCGTCTATATACAATCGATTCAAGCCTCTGCCATTCAACATCTCCATAATTTCTACAGGCTTGCCCCAAACAAGTTCGGCTTTATCACGAAATGGCATGGGAATCTCGCTCATCGTGCTACTCATGACAAAGACAGGGACCGTGTAAGGCCATGCCACATCAAACTTGCAGACAGTCTCAAAGGTGTTTCTCCCCATTACAATAGCATCTACCTCGCTTATAAATTCGGAAAAACCAAAGTCCGAATTTTCAGGATTAGGAATATTATGAAGCCAATCCAATCCACCATTTCTATCCGCTATAAATCCATCCAGACTTGTAGCTATATATATCTTGTTGCATCTTTCCATTATCACTTGAACTCAAAGAACTGTTCCAGAGTTTTATTTTACAACATATTGATTCATAAATACTGTCGCTCTCCTTTTAAACAAGAAATTCTGCATAATAAATTGCAAGAAACAACAATCATCATTACTTTATTAGTAATCCAACACTAACTGTAACATAAATATGGATATTGACGGCCAGTCCTTATATATTATATCTAATGAAAAATGGAAAAGCATCAAAAAAATGGCTATTTTAAAACCATTCCTGTTACATCCAGTCCATTATTACTAAAATTAATCGAAACGAAATATATTAAAAACAGTCTAAAGCACAAGGAGATATATTTTGCCTTAGGCGAAGTAATTATTTTAGACAAAAAAGAGTGGTTTCCTTACCAATTATTGAAAATAAAAGATGAATTCATAAGAATTGAGATAATGATTTTAACCTGTAAAAATTGCAATCATATCATCAAGTCAGGGACAATCGCCGATCCAGAGCTATATATTGGCACTCTCTATCATAGAAAATCAAAAATAATTACAGATCGAATAAAAAGAAAATTCAAAAATAACCACTGCCCGTATTGCAATTCAAAACTAATGTATTACACTATTTGGACAAGCAATTGAGTCATCCAGCATTAGCTTTTTTAGCAAACATCCTTCATAATACTAGCTGTATATACCTTCTGATTTGATCTTTATCAAAATGGTAGTTAATCGATACGCAATGGTATAAGCATAACCTTTACTTCTTCGGACATTTGCATTGTCAGAAAATGAAAGACTATGAAAAGTACTAAGGCAACGCTTATAATCATCTTCGCAATATTTTGCGGACTACATAATTTAATCGCTAAAGAAAACACAAACGAAAAAATCATGATACAGCATATCAGAAACGCTACTTTAAAAATCGACTACGCAGGCAAAACGATTCTACTTGATCCTATGCTTGGAGCTAAAAACAGTTTCATGTCATTTGTAAAGGAAAATAAAAATTTGAACCCTACTGTGGATTTGCCCTTCTCTATCGAAGATGTGATAAAGGGAACAGATATGATTTTGCTTACACACTCGCATCTTGACCATTTTGATGCCAAAGCTATGGAGGTTCTTGATAAAGACTTGCCAATTTATATTCAACCTTCTGATGAAAAGCTGGTGAAAGACGCTAACTTCAATCAAGTGCATATTGTTAACTCATCAGCCGAATTCGCAGGTATTCAAATCATCAGAACTACGGGAGTTCATGGTCCTGAAAACGTGAAAGATATGCTTGGCAAAGTTTCCGGCTTTGTATTGAAAGCAGAAAATCATCCTACAATTTACATTATCGGTGACTGCTTGTTTGATAATGAAATCAAAGAAAATATCAACCGTTATCAACCTGACATAATAATCACGAATTCTGGAGGTGCGATATTTATGAATGAAACTATTCTAATGGATGCTCAAGCGACTATAGATTTAGCCAAAATGGCTCCTAAAGCAACTATAATCGCTACACATATGGAGTCCCTAGATCATTGCACTGTTACTAGAAAAGAGATTCAAGCTAAAGCCCAAGAGCAAAACCTAATCATTCATACTCCAAGTGATGGAGAAAAAATCAAACTTTAACCCATTAACCTCCTATCAACTGAAAGTCCGCATACTCTTTGCGGACTTTTAATATTTAAACAAAACAATAATCGCTCATGCAACTTTGACTAGTAATTGAAATAGTAACCTAGTCAAATTTAAAAGCTATGAAAACGATTGTAATCACAGGCGCGTCTTCAGGTATTGGAAAAGCCACAGCAAAACATTTTGCACAAAACGGTTGGAATGTTGCAGCTACTATGCGTACACCTTCCAAAGATAATGAACTTTCCGCTGTAGAAAACATAAAGCTTTACCCATTGGATGTCACGAATATTGAAAGCATCAACAAAGCCAAAGACGATATTCTTAAAGACTTCAATAAAGTAGATGTGGTGCTCAACAATGCTGGATATGGGCTTTGGGGGCCATTTGAAGCATCCACCGATGAGCAAATCAGACGTCAATTCGAAACAAATGTATTCGGAACAATGAATGTCATCAAAGTTTTTCTACCTCACTTTAGAGAAAACAATCAAGGACTCTTTATCAATATCGCTTCCATAGGAGGACTTATCACTTTTCCTTTAGTCAGTGCTTACCACGGCACCAAATGGGCTGTTGAAGGATTTTCAGAAGCGCTCTCGTTTGAACTTTCTGATATTGGAATTCGAGTGAAAATCGTTGAGCCGGGAGTTATTGAAACAGATTTTCAAGGAAGATCGCTGGATTGGGCCAAGCAAGAAGGCCTGACTGCTTATGACAAAACCATCGAGAAATTCAATAAAGCCATGGTTTCCATGAATCAAGGCTCAAGCCCTGCGACATTAGTTGCTGAAAAAATATTCGAAGCGGCAAATGACCCATCCAATAGACTGAGATATCTTGCAGGAGCTGATGCTGAAGAACTATTCAAACAGCGTAGACAAGCTGGAGATGAAGTATTTGTTGAAGGAATAAGAAAACAAACTCTTGGTGATTAACCCTTTCAAATCTTGAAAACACACAAGTAATAGCCATTCGCAATATTACATAGTTCAAGAAACCTTATATTAATAAAAAAATCTTCTTATATTAAAGATTATACAGATATGAGAAGATTTTTTATTGATGATGAAACATGAAGCTTATTAAATCAAAACAACTTAAAATAATCAGCTTCATTTGTATAAGCCTTGTCATGCTAAAACTAACAATTAACGGTGTTGAAATATATAAATTCTCTTTTAGATATTCTGAAACAAAAAGCGATGCAGCGATAGTCTTGGGAGCCGGCACTACTAAAGGTAAAGTATCACCAATTTTCAAAGAGCGACTTAACCACAGCATGTACTTGCTAAGAAAAAAAAGTGTAAACTACATCATACTCACAGGAGGAATCGACAAAAATCAAAAACGATCAGACAGTGAAATTGCACGAGATTATTTAATAAACAATGGCATCTTGGATAAAGATATTCTTATTGAAAAACATTCAAAATATACTATTGAGAATCTAATTGAAACCAAAGCAATCATGGATTCTCTTAATCTAACATCAGCATTAGTTATTTCTGACCCATTGCATATGAAACGATCCATAGAGCTTGCGAAAAACTTAAAGATTAAATGCCAGCCATCTCCTACCCCTAGCACAATGTATCGGTCATTTGTGCCAAAAGCAAAGTCATTAATATATGAAACGATATTTTTTTCTCTTGGAGAAGCAACTGGACACAATTAAAGATAAATCAAATGAAAATCATACATGCTCTATAACCGCAAAATCAAATCATCGCATTCAAGTTCCAAACCATCCTATCGAATCATTTCAATTACATTCATCATCTCATTAGTGACGATATCCATTGTTTCTCTATTATATATTACTTTAAAAAATACTCAGGAAAAAGTACTAGCATCCTATCATGGCAGATTTGGGCTATATGGGGAAACATTAACCTTATTTAAAAATGGATCATTGACCTTAAGGTACCATGGTTGCAGCCAATCCAAGGGAGCGATAAAAGGCTCATGGACAAAAAACAATGGCTATTATCATTTTGATTTAGATGAGAAAAATGACTTTATGGACTCAATATACTACTTTTCAGACAGCAAGCTTATTCCCGATGATACTAGCCAAAACGTATTTTATATAAACAACGATGAAGCTTATTAGAAAAAACCATCCCAGTTGCCCAAGACGGTTTTTACAATCGATTCAAACAAACATTCTTCAGGCCGTTGCCATTTTCCTTTGTTTGGCAGGCTTTTTCTTCCTCCCCCAATACATCAAAAAACCTGTGACAGGCAAACTTGCAGCCAATAAACTTGCGATAAAAGCGATGATTTTCCCTGCCAAACCGCCTATAGCACCTATATGTATATCATAGTTCATGCGAATAACTTTATCGGCAAAATCAGCATTTTCATACGCTCCATAAATGCTATTCGTGCTTAATTCTTCAAGAGTTCTTTGGTCATAAAATCTATAATCCATATCGTAATGCAAACCATCGCTATTAGCCATTTCAACCAGAATTCCCGTTGTGTCATTTTCTGGAAAATGCAATTCATAAGACTTCGCCTCAGAATACCTATCCATCAATATTGGCACTAATTCATCAATCGGCTTGACTGGCACTCCTGCTTTTGAAATATTTTCAGGGTAGACAAAACGCGGATTTTTATCGCCGCCAGTAGCCTTGAATACTATAAAATAAAACCATCCATAAGCCATAACACACCCCGTAAATGCAAGAGCAAAAGCCAATGAAGAAGCATAAAACCCGATGATGGTATGCAAATCAAAGTTCTTTCTCTTCCACTTAGTCGTTGATTTCCAAAGAAAAACAAGTCGTTGTTTCAGACCTTTCTTATTCTTTGGCCACCAGAGTACTATACCGCTAATCACCATTGACAAAAATATCAAAGTGGACAAAGCGATAATATTCTCACCAATATCCTTCGGAAGCCATAATCTGGTATGACCTTTCAATACAAATGCGAAAAATCCCTTGAAATGATCCTTAACTCTGATTACCTCACCAGAATAGGGATTCAAATACACGCTATGGTAAAACTCAGGTTCTTCCTCATAAAAAACCACTTCCAAACTTTGCGACTTGTCTCCATAGATAATCCCATGTATATGCCTGCCCGGCAATGCAGTCAATGCAATTTCTTTAGCTTTCGTTGCTGCGATAAAAGGTTTGCTCTCCTCTTTAACCGATAAATGCCAAGCATCCAAAGATTCTATTTCCTCTTTGAAAGCCCAGCAACAACCTGTCACAGAAACAACAAAGACCACCACACCGGTGATCAATCCCAAGTACAAATGCCAATTGTACCAGTTTTTTTTCGAACGTTTTTTAACCTTGGACTTCTTATCCTTGGCCATTTCTTTAGTCAACATTTCCTCCAAAAATAAAAGAAATCAGCATTGGAGCCCAACACCACATAAGGCCCCAATGTCTGATTTCATTGCGTTAAATTATCTAAGTTTAAAAAATCCCTTGATTGTTTTGCCATTGATTTTGGCACCTTTCACAGCTGTCGCTGTCTCAACATCAATTTGATAAACATAAGCGTCTTGTGCAGTTTCCACACTTACATATGCTTTACCTTCATCCACCAACAATGGAGAAGTGTAACGTTTAGCATGCAAAGGAACGTCCTTAACATCCGTTGATGTTTGCGCAACTAAATCAATAATAACCAACTTCTGGTGAAAAATTGACCTGCCATATGCAGCCCAAGCATAAATTGGCGCTCCTTGCTCATTTACTTGAGTAATATCACTATACAGGTGATCATCAACTAAAACTCTCGCTAATACTTTATTGTCACCTACATAATCCATCCAGAAAATTTGACCACCAGCCACTTCTTCAGTATTAATGAAATAGTTCTCATCAAAATCATTGGTTGCGTTATTAATTCTCAAAATACCTGATGGATTTGTCGAGGCAGGAGCGAATCCACTTGAAAGAGTTCCGCATGAGTAAGAATACAAATTCTCATCATCCGCCAAAATCAAACCTGTAGTAAAGCCATTCGTACCAATATTTGACGTTCTATTATCCGAAATAATCTTTTCAGGAGTAGCGGTAACATCAGGATAAGGGTAAACAGCTACATAAGCATTATTTGGATCAGGATATGAATAACCTCCCGTAGCATCCACAACATGAAAAGGAACATATAACTTATCTCCTCTAACCACCAATGCTGACGGCAAAGATTTTTGATCTTTTTCCTGATCAGTATAAATTTCTAAACTTACTTTTTTAGTCACATTCCCTGTCTTAGCATCAACAAAATACAAAAGACTATTATCAAAACCTTGTCTGTTCGTTTCAATAGCAAGCATCGTTTTATTGTCGCTAGTATGACCGAAAATCTCTATCGCATTATCGAAAATGAATGAACCTCCATTTTCAACAAATTTATCATCATCCGCTAGTGTGTATGACCTGCAAATATTATCTCCATAGCCAGACACAAATACAGTTTTATCAACTGATCTAACGAAATTCCACCCTAAGAATTCATATCCTTTTCCTTCAGCAGTAATCTCGCCTTCCATCAAGTCAATTCCACCAATCAAATATTCCGTTTCAGCAGGATCTCTTTCCGCGTCAAGTTTTAAATAAACACCCCATTCCAATAACTCTGGATCTGGTTCTGGCTCCGGTTCTGGAGTTGGTGTAGGCGTCGGTGTAGGCTCGTCAGATTCACCATTGTTACATGCTGTGAATGTTAACATGCAAGACAATGCGAACAAAAATATTAGGTTTAGCTTTTTCATTAGTTTATTGGTTATAATATGTTATTTTTTGATTAAGTATCTACATTTAATATAAAGTGCCCTTCCCGGCTTTTGCACCTTGAAATTATCATAAGCCAATGCATCAAACACATTGTTGCAAACAATGGAAATATTATATTTACCTGATAAAAATGAATAGTCAATACTCGCTGAATGCATAATTTGGCTCGGAACTACCTTTTTGCCTTGATTCCCATTTTCAGGTTGGCTTAAAAAAAATTCTTGCGTATGAGCTGTCTGCCATTGAATAACCAGATTCTTGTCTATCCTTTTTGAAAATAAATTATATCGGGCAACCACATTGCTGAAAAACAATGGTTCATTTTCCACGCTTGCTCCAGAAGCGTAATCCATCTTTTGATTAGTCAAATTGGCAGTTAAACTTAAGCTCTTTGCATAATTCAAATTAAAGCTTAGTTCAATTCCTTTCGTGGTAACAGCATCCAAATTCACATACCGAGTATTCACAGGATTAGGAGCTAAAAGCCTGATTAAATTCGAAGTTTCTCTCCAATAACCATTCAAAGCCCATTGGAAATTGAACTTTGAAACAAACAACCGATAATTAAGCTCCAAATTATAATTGTAACTTTGTTCGGGCTCTAATTCCAAATTTGGATTCACAAAAAGTCCATCACCTAAAAATTCATATCCCTCAGGGACTCTATAAGCTTTTTCAAATGATGCTTTCAACATCAAATCATCAATAATATCCCAACCACCAGTCACACCATAGCCAGACATTTTATCTGATGAGCTTATATTATTAACAACATCATTATCTGTAAAATTCAATTTTGTATCATACCAATATTGCTTCCCGAATAATTCAGCACTCAAAGAACCTTTATTATTACTGATCAAATATGATACTCCAAGCACATGTTTGTTTACTTGGCTTGGTTCATTAAAACTAGTGTTAAATTCATTTATGTCGTCTTTTCCAGTCCTTATTATTTGATTTTGGCTGAAATTAAGCTGAACCTTATGATTTGAATTAATATCATAAACCAAATACTGATTAGCTCTTAACATTTTGTCAGTGATCGTATACAAAGTCTTATTCTCGAAATACTCGGCATCGGCTAAAGTATCAATCACTTGATTTTGCCAATTAACTTGATACCCGCTAGTATCAACAAAAGAGTCTTCCACCAATCCATAATTTGCAAAAGCCGATACGTAAAATCTATCAAAGCTCTTCTTGTAATACATAGATGCGACATTGCTATTGCCTTTTCCATGAAAAGAATGATAAGGCTTTGTTATAAAGTATTCTGAATGCTGTAATTCTTTTTTATAATCAGCTCTCAACAAGCCTATTGATAATTCATCAGCGTATTTTTTCTCGATCAAACCCACTTTGACATTCACCATTCCCGAAGTATATGCTGAATGAAATCGATCAAAATCTCCAGAATCTCCAACATTGCCCAAATCATCTTCCAAGGGCATGTCATACATTTTGTAATTATTATCGGAATAGTTGAAGTAGGAATACAGTTTCACAAAATAACCCTTATCCGGCTTGGAGACTTTTCCATTTATAGCTCCCTGATGTGTATTGAAAGATCCAAAGGTATAAGATGCATCCAATAAAGTCCCTGGTGAATTATCAGTAACAATATTAATCGCTCCACCTAACGCATCTGAACCAAACTTGATTGGAACAACGCCTTTGTATACTTCAATATTCTCTATAAGAGTTGCTGGAAAATTGTTTAAAGCCAATGACGCTCCATAATTCTCCATAGGCACTCCGTCTATAAAGTACCTTATTTGATTGCCAGACAATCCATTAAGAGAAAGATCAAAACTTGATCCCATTCCTCCAGTCTCTCTGATAACCACTCCTGGAAGAGTTTTAATCATCTGATTAATGTCAATAATAACATTTTTCAATTCATCGGTTTTCAGCAACTCCACATTATAACCTATCCTTTTGTCTTCCTCGGCTTCTGACTCTGCCTCAACCTCAATAGCATCCAATGCCATAGCGTCAGGCTTAAGCATGAAATTTATTTCTAAATGCATCGCTCCATGGAAACTAACCATTTCTGTCATTGGCTCATATCCCACAAAACTGGCTTCTACTTCATATTCGCCATTTGGGATACCCTCAATTTGATAATTTCCCTGAGCATCAGCGTATCCACCTTTTGAAAGCCCTTTGATTTCGACAGCCGCAAAGCTCAGCGACTCGCCTTGATCATTGGAAACCTTACCCGTTAGCGTGGCTTGAGCCCAGGACAAGCTTCCCCAAAAACACAGCAGTATGCTAGCGATCAAGGTTTTCTGCAATTTCTCCATTTCAATTTTTTCTTTCGAAAATCCTTTTAAATACAAACTGATATGCTATATTCGCATCGTTGTTATTTTTATTTATATCTAATCCAAATAATAATTAATCGCAAAACTAACCGAAACCACTAAATAAAAATGACGATTTATGGATAAAAAAGAACGAAATATGGATTCTTTAGACACCATAGTACAACAGCATAATAATTTCATTATATCTCATGAAACAAAGTCTAATAAAAAAATTGAAAATGAACTGTACATAAAAAAATCAAAACTAAACCCAATATACTTCAATGGCTATCAAAATAGTTTTATTCTTAAATACCATACAATCCATGTTGTAGAGAGAGTAGCTAATCAAAATGTAACAACTTCTGTCACTGCTGATGCATCATTTTTTCAAATGCACTACCTGCTCGACGGTGAAGCGGTATTGGACATGAATGATCAAGAGCAAACGCTTAGAAAAGATGAAGTGTTCATAGTCGATAAAGAAGATCTCAACATTAATATCAGCTATATTAATGGAAAAAGGTATAAAGAGGTAGTTATTCAATTTGATGAACAATTTTTCATCAATAATGGAATCCCCTTGTCAATGCTTTCCTCCAACACACCAAAAGTATCAGCTCTCAATGAGGAAATGAGCAAAATTGTGCTTTCTATATTTTCCAATAAGTGCGTAGGAATAGTAAAGAAAATATTTCTCGTCGCTAAAGTTCTGGAGTTAATAGTCTTGCAACTTAAACAAGGAGACGCTGACAACTTAGACAATGAACATCGTAGCAGTAAAATAGTCAGCAAATTAATCCAAATCAAAAATAAAATCGATCAAAACCTATCCGAAAATCTATCCATAAGCTCGCTTGCGAAAAGCTCAGGCATAAATGAATTCGCATTAAAAAATGAATTTAAAAACGCTTTTGGCAAAACAATTTTCCAATATGTCACGGAAAAAAAGATGCTTCATGCTAAAGATAGGCTTATGTATTCAGAGCTTAGTATATATGAGATTGCGGAAGAAGTCGGATATAAAAACGCAACGCACTTTACTGCCGCATTTAAAAAAATAGAAGGACTTACTCCTAATAAATTCAGGAAACAATACTTGGAACAAAACTTATTGACTTCCACCTAAAAGTCTATGCTTAACTCCAGCTTCGAGCACGAATATTGAAGTTTTCAAAGCATCTATCTCAAACAATAATTTCAAATGGAAAATAAATTAGACATCAAGCGACTTCCGCTTCATTTGTTTTTTCCCAATCTTCCTGCTATTCCTTTTGACTTGAAGGAAACTGCTATTACACTCATAAAATTGATAGGAAGAGCTCAAGAAACCAAGCAAGCACAGATTGGACTTTCAAATGAATATACTATCAAAGGAAAAACAGCCAATGCGTATTCGTTTCTATATGGTGGCAAAGCTATGGACCATCGCGAATCCGAACTAAAACGATTGCAATCTGAATTGATGCAAAGCAACGATTCAATTTTAAAAAACATCGATTTGGTCATTAACAAATTGAAGCTAGATGAAAATGACTGCGACCCCGAAGATTCATTAACTCATTTGTCTTTAGACCAAGCCAGCCAGTATTCCATATCTTGGTCAAGTTACGGCAACACGCACAGAGATGCGTCCAAAGAACTGCTAAGCCATTGGGCAAGTAGTCTGACCAATGCGCAGGAAGCAACAAAACAGTTTTTTCCCAATATCGCTTCTTTTGGCATTGCCTACAACTTGATGATTACCCAAAAAGTAACCGCAAAAAATATCCAAAAACTTAAAGCTGATTATAAAGAGCACTGGTCGGAAAAAGTGAATCAACTTTACGAAAAAGGGCTTCTCTATGTAATAGACATGAGCATTTATAAAATGCTAAAAGTAAATACAGTCAATAATTCTGAAAGATTTACGCCGGCAAGTTTCATATGGTTGGAACAAGACCCAAACACCTTGGAACTTACTCCATTCGCTATCCATATTTCGGGAAAAGACAATACCAATGCCACGTTTTTTGAATTAGGAAAATGCACAGACTCAGCTTGGGTCTACGCTTTGCAGGCCGCAAAGACTTCAGTGACTGTTTTCGGAATTTGGTCGGGCCATGTTTACCAATGGCATATCGTTACAGCGGCTATGATCCAGTCGATGTTTGACAATATAAACTCTCAACATCCCATTTACAAGCTACTTGCTCCGCAATCAAGCTCATTGATCGGTTTTGACAATGTATTGTTATTGCTATGGAAAGAAATCGCTCCCCCAACTTCCATCGCTACATCTTTCGAGTTTTTGGAATTAAGCAATGCCTATGCTAAAAATCGAGATTTTTTCGACGATGATCCGGCAAATACTTTGGAATCATTGGGAATTTCCGAAAAAGATTTTTCTTTGAATACACCTTGGGATAAATATCCCATCATAGCCTACGCTCTAGATGTCTGGCGAATCGTCAGTGAATATGCCAATCAATTTGTAGACAACACTTATAGTAACGATCAAGATATCATCAATGACCAAGAACTCCAAAACTGGATCAAATCATGCGGCGATAAAAAAGAAGGAAATATGCAGGGGCTTCCAAGTATGAATAGTAAAGCCAATCTAAAAAGCGTGTTAACAAGTTTTCTTTACAGAATTTCCATACACGGAATCTCACGGATGGAAAACACCGCAAACCCGGCTCTAACTTTTGTTGGCAATTTTCCTCCTTGTTTGCAAAAATCCGAGATTCCAAACCCCAATGATGAAATCTCTGCAAACGAACTTCTTGAATACTTGCCCAACACAGGGACTATTGGTCAAATGGTGACATTTTATTATACCTTCATCTACTCTGCCCCATACAATTCTCTACTCCCTGTAAAAGGGATACAAGATCAATTATTTTTTGGAGAAGATCCGCAATCCCCAAACAATATAGCTCTTCTACAATTCAGGGCCAGTATGAAAGAATTCATGAATGCATACACCCAAAATAGCAATTTGAAAAGCATGCCTGTTTCAGAAACGCAAATTCACCAATGGCCAATGGATATTGAAACTTGACATTGAGCTTTTAAGTCTCGCAAGCAATGATGAAAGCAAATTAATACTTGCGAGACTTTCATTTATTTGAGTTTTCAAGCAATTGTTATGATTATGATCATAAGCTATGAAGATTTGTTGCGGTTATTTTTAGTAATGCAAAGTCAAGTTCAACACTGTTGACACTTGGCTTGTTTAACAGTCAACAAATCAAACTATTATGATCAAACAAGAAACCATTGATATCATACATGCAACCGTTCCTGTTTTGGAAAAATACGGCGAAACCATTTCTAAACATTTTTATAAAAGAATGTTTGAAAGGCATCCTGAGTTGAAGAACATTTTCAACATGACCCATCAAGCCAAAGGCGATCAACCTAGAGTTTTAGCGAATGCGATATTGCAATACGCCAAACATATCGACAAATTGGAAATGCTCAACGGAACTGTGGAGTCCATCGCCCAAAAGCACACTAGCTTAAGCATTACACCTGAGATGTACGATATTGTCGGTGAGAACCTTTTGGCCGCAATCAAAGAAGTCCTTGGCGATGCAGCTACTGATGATATTATAAATGCTTGGGCTGAAGCCTATGGAGTTTTAGCTGATATATTGATTAATAGAGAGGAAGAAATTTACCACACCAAAGAACAAGAAAAAGGTGGCTTTAGAGGTATTAAGGAGTTCATTGTCGACAAAAAAATCAAAGAAAGCGAATCGATAACATCTTTTTACCTCAAACCATATGACAATAAAGGCATTCCTGACTTCATTCCAGGACAATACATAGCCATTAGCCTTAAAATCGACGAAGGCCATCTGCATACCAGAAATTACAGTCTATCTGACGCTCCAAACGAAGAATACCTACGCATAAGTGTTAAAAAAGAAGGGTATCATCCCAAAGGAATCGTTTCAAACTATCTTCATGACCATGTAAATGTCGGAGATAAAATACAAATAGGCATTCCAGCGGGTGTATTCACGCTAAAAAAAGGAAAACATCCCATCCTATTAATATCCGGAGGAGTAGGAATAACACCTTTAATCAGCATGTACAAAGTAGCGAAAGAACAAGGACGTAAAGTCGATTTCATTCAGTGCGCTAAGAATAGCAATCTCCATGCATTCAAAACTGAAACGCATAAAGACAGCACTATCATCTATGAAGAACCTCTCGAAGGAGACTCTTTTGACCATAAAGGGAGTATTAACAAGGAAGTTATCAAGCCTCTATTGAATAAAGAAACCGAAGTTTACTTTTGCGGCTCAAAGAAATTCATGGAAAATGTGCTTCAAATACTCCAAGACTTAGGAGTCGATGAAAATAAAATTCATTACGAATTCTTTGGCCCCTCCGAAGTGCTGCAAAACAAACACGAAACCACTGCTTAACAAAAAATAAAGAAAGCGGCTGCATATTTCGCTTTCTTTATATAAACTGCTCAGTTGACAGTATATAACATTTATTTTTAATATATGAAAATTCTGATTTTAATGTTGCCACATAACATTTGATTTTTTGCCATATGACAAAAAAGCCTAAAAAGGTACTTTTTTATTATTTTTTGTGATTTTTATTTAATATTTTAAATATATCATTTCAGCAAAACCTCGTTGAATATGGATATTTTCATTAAATACACTCACAAAACACTAAACTATGACAAAAGAAATCATTTTCTTTTTTATCAGCACACTTGGAGTTTTCAACTCATTTGCCATCAGCATTTATTTTATTTTTATCAAAAAAAGACTTTCTTTCCATTTTAAACTGGCAGGGCTAAGTATATTTCTCATAAGTATTCAACCTGCTATTGACTGCCTGTATTTTTTTGATAATCATATCCCTGAATTTACCCTCAAAATCAGTCTTTTGGCAAATTTCTGCTCAACAGTAATTACTTACATACTACTATCAAATGATAAGAATAAACTAAGCACAAAAAGCATCTCCCACATAATCTCATGTCTTATCATCATTGTATCGACAAGCGCATTGCTGCTTATTCCTTCAAAAATCGATCAATGGGAGACCGGACTCAAACACATAGTGTTTACAATTCTTATCATATATTTATTTAAAAGCGGATTATTGATTTCAAGTATTTATAAACACAAACCCATTACCTGTGTCCGTAGACTTCGATTTATCATCTTTGGATTGCTAATAGGAGTATTCGCAAGCTATGGCATAGCTCTTATTTCCTTTACTATACTTAGCCCGATAAGCTTTACTTTAATCTCATTCATCGCAATCATTCTATATATGCAAAAACATAATATAGAAGAATCAAATGCAATTCTCAAAACTCCAAAAGTTGAGAATTCTAAAAACAAATGGGAAAAAAGCCATGCCGAGAATTTAATTCAAAACCTAAAAAACTATATGGCAAACTCCAAATGCTACAAAGATCCAAATTTAAAAGTCAGCGATGTTGCCAAAGAAATAAATATTCAACCTTACGAACTATCCCATTTAGTCAATAACTACATGGGACGCAATTTCATAAACTTTATAAACGAATACCGTATCAATGAAGCTAAAATATTATTGGATACTCAAGAACACCTTACAGTTGAAGGTATTGGGTATGAATGCGGCTTCAATTCCAAATCAACTTTTTTCACAACATTCAAATCCAACACGAATTTAACCCCATCCAAATATAAAAAGCGGAATAAAAAAGTTCGGATTTCAAAAGAAGAACTACTAATTGCAAAATAAGTACTTTTTATTAAAATATTTTCACAAAATTTACATAAACAATAACACAACTAGATTGATTTTCAATCATTGTAAATTTGATATTAAATAAATTTCAGGATGATAATAAAACCAAAATCTCCTGATAAAATCGCTGTCTACAATGTTAAATCAGACACTGAACTAATACTATTTAAGCAATCATTAATAACAGAATTTTTCTCAGAAAACTAATTTACCGCATTAGCAATTAAAAGTATTTACGCTACCAAATGAATATAAAACGCTATGTGCTATATTAAAAATATTTTTAAATAATAGACCTAAAACCCAATGGTCTTGAAAATTGGGTTATACTCAAAAAACAATCAAAATGAAAAATTTTTCAGCGTTCAAACAAGCGAAAAAACTTAACAAAAATCAATTATCGAATATCATAGGCGGAGGTGCAACTGGAGATCCAGGTGAAGATGGATGCATTGGACCAAACTGCGGACAAGCTGATTGCGATATAAAAGGATGCCCTTCTGGAACACAATACATGTCCGGTAATTTGTGTCAAGACACAAAGGCTCCTGATAGATGCTATAACCTTAGAACAGGATCATATCAAGCTTGCTTTGCTGTTTAAGCATTCAAATATATCATCTTGAAGCATTTGTATTATTGACAATCATTGAGTTGCTAAAATATAGTTTAGCAACTCAATTCGGGTATTATTCAACTTTTATCTATAAGGCAAATAATTAGTGTAGCCTTCTTCTCCTCCTCCATAAAATTGGCTATGCGCTTTTTCCGTCATTTCATTTAGCGGATAGTTATTCTTGAATCTTTCAACCAAGTCCGGGTTAATAATATATGGCCTGCCATAAGCGACCAAATCCGCCCAATCCTTATTGATAATTTCAGCGCCGCTTTCCTTTGTGTAATCTCCACATACCATTATTGGGTGTTGATAAGCTTCTCTAGCCTGAACTCTAAATGAATCTGGAACATGCTTAAAATTGGAAATATTCTCAGACAAATGAAGGTAAGCAAGTCTTAATGGACTCAGTTTTTGCATCAAATAAAGAGCCAATTTAGGCATTTCATCATCATGAACACCTCCAGTACCTTCGGCAAGGAATGGAGATATCCTTATCGCTACTTTATCTGAGCCTATCTCATTCACTATCATTTCAACAGTTTCCACGGCTAATCGAGCTCTATTTTCAATGCTCCCTCCATATTTATCGGTTCGTTCATTGCAGTCTCTTCTAAAAAACTGATCAAACAAATAACCATGTGCTCCGTGAATTTCTATGCCATCAAATCCAGCCTCCATCGCATTTTTAGCAGCGTTAAGAAAATCATTTTTAGTTCTCTCAATGTCTTCTAAACTCATCGCCTTGGGAATATCAGTCTCAATCATTCCATAACCTCCATCAGCCAGAGGGCCAAAAATCTTATCGTCAACTTTCAAAGCAGATGGAGCAAGCGGCTTTGTGCCTGCGACGCTTGTTGTAGCTCTTCGACCAACATGCCACAATTGAACGAATATTTTCCCTCCTTTATCATGCACAGCTTTGGTCACCATTTTCCAGCCTTCGATTTGTTCCGCTGTATATATCCCCGGAGTCATCGAATAACCTCTAGCCTCAGCGGAGACGGGTGTGCCTTCTGAAATGATCAATCCAGCGCTTGCTCTTTGAGCATAATAAGTAGCCATCATAGGGATTGGCACATCGCCCGGAGCTGTTCTTGATCTAGTCATTGGCGCCATCGCTATTCTATTGCTCATTTTAAAATTTCCACTTTCAAAAGGCGTGAATAAGATATCTGTATTCATGATATAAATTTTCTTTAATATTACTGGCTCTACTTTTTTGCCAAAACAAGATTATGCAAATCAACTATAAGTTAAATTTACTGGGTCATGTATCCGCCATCTATGTTAAACGCAGCTCCTACACTAAAAAACGCCGCGTCTGAGCATAGAAACAGAGTTGCTCCCACGACATCCTCAGGCATGAGAATTTGCTTCGTGCAATGAGCCGCAATCATTCCTGCCTTCATCTCTTCCGATCCTTCGGTAAAAAGCTCATAGTTATGCGTTTTTACAGATCCAGGAACTACCATATTTACTCGAATATCCGTATCAGCCGCTAATTCAATCGCGGCAGTTTGAGTTAAACCCATTAACGCATGCTTGGATGCAATGTACATACCAGCCCTTGGGAAACCAATAAAGGCAGCTGCAGAGCCAATATTAACAATTCTACCATATCCACTCCTTTTCATCGTAGTCCCTGGCCCGGCATACTCAGCGCCAGTATTTTTCCGTTTAGCAGATGGTTCATTTCTTCTCATTGCCTTGATTTCGGCTTTCATGCAAAATAGCGAACCTTTGACATTGGTGTTGAATACATCGTCAAAATTCTCTCCGCTTTGATCCTCCACCAAGTTGTTTATTCCAGAATGTCCAGCGTTGTTGACAGCAAAGTGCAAAGCTCCGAATTTTTCCAGAGTTTCATTTACCATGCTTTGCACTTCGTTCTCTTTGGAGACATCGCACTTTATGAAATATCCCTGACCTCCCGCTTTCTTTGACAACTCATCATTGCTTATCATATCCACTGTCTCGACTCCCCCTTGGGATCTGGATGAAACAATCACTTTTGCCCCGCATCTTGCCAATGCAAAAGCCACATGCCTGCCAATGCCTTGGCTTGCTCCAGTAACCAGCGCTACCTTGTCAGCAAAATCATAATTTGGAATATCATACGAATCTGCGGGGCCATGAGCATATCCCCCATCATTCAATGGCGGTAGATCATTGTATTCTTCCTTGTTTGTACTCATAATGGCTAATAGTTTGAACCTAAACCGAGCCTGCCTGTGAGTGTTTATTATGCAAATAGGAATTTTAACAAATTTGAAATATCTCAAAAAATGAACTAAGATAAATTATAAAAATAGACTGTTAAAATAAAAATCAAAGGCATGGATCTCACTCCATGCCTAAAGCTTATTAACATTATTTGGAAAATCGCTGAACCAGTTTATTCAGCCATTGCTCTCGCTTTTGATGCGATACTTGCTTCACCATATTAAAGCTTATCCATTTGCGGTTTTTGTATCCCATTTTCCAAAAAGTCCCTGTCAATAAAGCTTTTTTGACTGCGTTGCCAAATATCCATTGATAGGCAATGCTTGGCGTATTCATAGTTGTGATCATCGTCACCTTTTTCAGATTTTTCAACAAAGGCACCATTCCAAGTCCATTCTCTTTGTAATCGTAAGCAAGTCCGGGAAAAATTACCTTGTCAATAAAACCTTTCGTCAAAGCTGGCATCAGCTCCCACCAAATTGGAAAAATAAAAATCAAATGATCAGCTGATTCCAATCGCGCTTTATACTCCAATACCTTTGGATCTATAGGTTTTCGTTGAACAAATGCCTTAAGGTCACTTGCTCTCATCACAGGATCAAATTCTTCCTTGTCCAAATCAATAACATCGACTTCTTTTCCCGAATTGTTCAACCCCTCGCATACCGCATCCAAAATCGCTCTGCAAAAACTGCCTTCATAAGGATGATTATACACTATTAATGTTTTCATGGTTATTTGCATTTGATACAATGCAAAAGTAAGCGAGCTACACCCCTTCAAACGATAACAATTGTTAAGAAAAGCTCCAAACCAACTGCATCATCATGCTTTTCTATTGCGTATGCGACTTAATGAAACAGATGTGACCCCCAAGTAAGAAGCCAAATAATGTTGAGGTATTCTCCGAATGAGTTCCGGCTTTTCATTCAATAGCGTCTCATATCTCTGCTGTGGACTGTCTTTGATACGAGAAAGAAACAATTTTTGAAAACATACCATTCTTTCATACACATGCTCTTCCACAGCATCCTTTCTTTCCTGAGTGCTTTCAATCAATTGTTTGAAAGTAGGCTTGTCCATCAGCAAAACCTCACTTGCCTCAACTGTCTCGATGCTGTACATGCTAGGCTCTCCCCAACGAAAACTCTCCAACGAGCTCAAGCATTCCCCCTCTATAAAAAACTGAAAAGTCACGTCCTTGCCTTGATTATTGAACCAAAGCCTTAACACTCCTTTTTCAATATAGTAAATATACTTTGACACTTCTCCCTCTTGAAGCAATAGCTCTCTAGCCTTATATTGCTTTCTCTGGAATTGATTTTCATTCCCTGCAACAAATAAATTAAAAAAATCCAAGGGCTTTCTCATTTCAAATCTTCAATGCTCTAAAACAAATTAATTAAAACCATCAAACCTTGCGAATCATTTCCAATATATCTTGATTATCACAACCCGATTCTGATACCTTGACCAACATATCACGCAATTCTGTGAGTCCAATAATCTGCTCATTCAATTCTTTTATCTTACGGTCAAGAAAATCTCTTTCGAATGCCTTGTCAAAAGTTCCTTCTTGAATTGAATCAATAACAGACTTGCATTCTTTCAATGAAAGTCCCATCTTCTTCAAGAATTTAATAAAAATGATTCTGTCCACGTTCTGTTCGCCGTAGTCTTTGTAATTATTGTACTTGTTAGGCCTTGTCACTCTAATTAACATCCCCATACTCTCATAAAGCCTGATTGTATCTCTGGACACCTTTGTTCTTTCCGCTATCTCCCCAATTCTCATTTTTTTTCAAAAAAAGTGTTAATTCATTTGACCATTGACCATAGTCCATGGTTTATATTTGCAATATATTCGAACTAATTAAAAAAGTAAACAAAATGAAAAAGGTTTTATTCATCGTTTCAATGATCATGCTCAGCGCTTTACAAATTCAAGCGCAATCCAGTATTGACAGTGAAAATTCAAAAGTCGAGTTTTCCATTAAAAACATGAAATTCAAGACTGTAGAGGGATCATTTGGAGGAATGAATGGCAATGTCGCTTTCGACCCCGAAAATTTAGAAAATTCGTCATTCAATGTGTGCATTGACCCAGCAACTGTGAATACAGGAAGCAAGAAAAGAGATGAGCACTTAAAAAACGAGGATTTCTTTGATGTGGAAAAATATCCTGAAATTTGCTTCAAGTCGGATGAAATTGCCAAAATCGATAATCAATATATTGCCAAGGGAACTTTGACGATGCATGGAATCAGCAATAAAGTTGAAATTCCATTTGAGCAAAATGGAAACACGCTTAACGGCCAACTCACTATAAATCGCAAAGATTACAAGGTTGGAGATGATGGAACATTCATGGTCGGAGATGAAGTAAAGTTAAATATCATTGGCACGCTTAAAAAATAAAAGCACACAGGAATACTTGATCGCAAAACAGTTTAGCCAAATACAATGAGCATTGAGAGCTTGATTTAGTTTGCGATTATGTGAACAACAATGTATTAAATTATAAAAGTGATGGAAAAAACAGCATTGATTACCGGAGCAACGGATGGCATTGGCAAAGCTACTGCTATCGCTTTAGCTAAAAAAGATTATACCATACATGTACTTGGAATCGATAAGAAGAGAGGGGAAGAAACATTGTCAACACTGAACGAACTGAATCCAAATGGTAAACACAAGCTTTTCATAACAGATTTATCTGACTTGAAGCAAATTGATACATTCATTCATGAATATACTCAGCAATATCAAAGTTTGGATGTGCTATTGCTCAATGCCGGCATATTTCAAAATAAACCTACCTTATCGAAAAGCGGTATCGATTTGGCTTTTGCAATTGGATATGTATCTCGATATATTTTCTCTGTCAAGCTGAATCCTTTGCTAGCCAAATCAAGAATTGGCAAGGTAATTCATGTCAATGGATCTGTCGTAGGTGAAATCAAATTCAACCAATTGACCAATCCAAAATATAACAGCATGACCAGTGTATGGCAAAACTCCGTTGGAAGCGCATTGTTAGCGTACCATTGGCAGAGCATTAGTTCCAGCAAAGTTGCCCACATGCATTGGAATCCTAGCATTGTTAACACTCAAACCGTCAAATCGCAATCCTCAATTGTCAGATTCCTATCAAAATTAGCTGGAATGATAGAACCTGAAAAAGCAGGCCAAATGCTTGCTGACAATATCGATCAAACTCCCAGGTCGGAATCAACAGGCGCATTCTATGTCAAGGGCAAGAAGAAAAAAGCAAAAAAATCGATTGCCAATGGAACAGCCCGTTTAAAAGAATTGCTTCAATTTTCAAAAAAATTCACCGGCATCGATATAAAAGAAAGCATGAACTGACATTATTCAAATTCATAGACAATACTATCATTAACCTAGCCTAAAGAGCCTGCTGATTACATGCAGGCTCTTTCTATTTGTCAACTCATTTACCTAAATCTGTTCCAATAGCTAAACACCTTCATTATCAACACTATGGTTCTAATAAATTTTATAAAAACATATATTCCAATCTAAACCAAATCAAGTGTCTTGTCTAAAGAATAATTTTTCCTATTTTTTTTAATTAATTAACTAAAGTTAAGTGATCAATAAAAATGAAGATTAGATTTTTACATAAACTAAATTTACAAACAGGACCTTTATTAATCATTATGAAAAATTCTACAATTTTTTATATTTTTAAAAAAAATCATAACTCAAATACCTTCTGTAACATTTAATATAAGTTTGAATAAGGCTTATTAAAATTGATATACCTAATGGTTAATATTTTTTATATTAAACTCTATACTAACTACATAAAAATAATATATATAGTAAATCAAAACCTTTCAAACACCAGTAAAAAACAATTTTATGTTTTTATATTTATTTTTATTTTTTTATTTTAAAATTTGGATATGAAAATTTTAATATCAATATTTATATAAATAATTTCAATACTTCCCAATAACACCTATGCAAAACAATCTTTTTTATATCGTTCAACAATTTCTCATTTCTAATAATTACACAATTAATGAAGAGGAATTGAACTTTCAACTGGAAGGGCATCCTAATTACCCTAGTCTATATGCTGTAACCGAATTGTTTACTCATTTTAGCATTGAAAATCTTGCCTTGGAAATTCCAACTACAAAAGAGTCTATGAATGAGCTTCCAAATTCTTTTTTAACAGTGATTTCTAATGAAAAGGGAGAAGGACTGGCAATGGTAACAAAAAGCAAAGATGGATTTACCGCTATATACAATCATAAAAGAAGTGAAAGATTTACCAATGATCAGTTTTTAGTAAATTGGTCGGGAATTACTCTCATGATTGAACCAAATGAATCCAAAGAAAAGAACAAAATTCAACCTTCCAAGATTAATCGAATAGTTCTAGCTTTAATTGCAATATTTCTTACAGGATCTTCGATTCTAATTGGGGCTTCAACAATCTCATTATATTTGTTTATCACCTCTCTTATAGGACTAATAATTAATCATTATATAATAAAGCAAGAGTTGGGCATTGCATCTGAGGCCATCAAAAAACTATGCACCAATAATGAAAAAACGAATTGCAATGCTGTCCTCAATTCCAAAGGGGCGACATTGTTTGGAAAAATAAAGCTCAGCGATCTAGGCATGATTTATTTTTTCTCACTTTCAATTCTCATTTATAACTTTTCGATATTTAGCCAGGGCACTGCCCAATTATCCCAATGGATAGTTTTGTTCTCAATCTTTGGAACTCTATACTCATTATTCTACCAAGGTATTACTTTAAAAAAATGGTGTCCATTATGCTTAGGCATTATTGGTCTACTTTGGGCACAGGCAATTGGAGTTATTGTGCTTGGGAATCTAGAATTCTCAATCAAAGTCATCAAAGTTCAAGATATTCTCATTACCCTAAGTTTAGGTGCTCTTATTACAATAATTTGGACACAAATCTCCTCTTTATTGAAAAAATCTACAGAATTAAAAAAAGTCCAAATTGAATTCTCAAAATTCCGAAAAAATTTCAATTTGTTCAAAGCTGCCTTGTCCCAAATGCAACAAATAAATCTACCTCTAAACACTCTTGGAATGCAATTTGGGAATTCAAATGCTCCTCACAGTATTGATATTACTATTGTCAGTAATCCACTATGCAGTTATTGCAAAGACACTCACAAATTAAAAAATGATCTCTTAAAAAGATTCCCTGAACATGTCAACATAAATTATGTGTTTTTAAACAGAATTGATGACACAAAAAGTGAAACAGCTCGTATAGCTGCGAGTCTATTAACTATTTATCAAAATGATAATAATATTGATCAAGCCATGGATGAAATATATGTTGAAGATGCGAATATTGAGCAGTGGCTTGACAAATGGGAACCTGCCACCCAATATCAAGCTAGTTTTGATAATTTAAAGTCGAGTGCAGAATGGGCAATAAATCAAGATATCAAATTCACACCAACTTTAATTATTGATGGATATGCTTTCCCAAATGAATATGAATATTCAGATTTACTGTATTTTATAGAAGATTTATTAGAAGAAAAAATAAATATCGAAGTATAATAATAATAGAAAATCACTACCCAATTTAACACTTTCACGCAATGAATTAAAAGATAGAATAGACAGAACATTTTTAAGAAATAAAGAGCGAAAAGGGATCAGCTTTTCGCTCCAAAATATCACTCAAAAAGATCTCTTAATGTAAGAGTCTCTAAAGCATTGCCCCAAAGATAATATAAAATCATGGATATTGAAAATAGCCATGACTGTGAAGAATTTCATAATTCTAAATCAAATGGTATCAGTGCTTAAAGACGTAGAGAAATTATTTCATAACAAATCACTCATTCAGACTTAAATGCCTGAAAGTCTCTAAAGTAAATCAGGCAAACATTTAAAAATTAAAAAATCATGAAAAAGTTTGCTAATTTAAAAGGAGCAAGAACCTTAACGAAGAATTTCCTAGTCGATATTAAAGGAGGAGGAATGTGGACTAATCCATTCGATGGTTTACGTGATGGTTGTATCCCTGGTTTAGATTGTATTGATTACTCATCTGGAGATAATAAAGTAATCCCTGGTAAGAAAGGCTGTTTTTATGCAGATAGAAGGTGGGGATGCCCTAGTGGATCATATCAAAATAAACCTGCACATTGCTGTTGGAATCAACCAGACCTACGTTAAGTATCAATATTTCAAATCTTCAAAATTATATCATTTTAATAGGAGAGCTTTTTTAACATAAGCTTAAGAAAATGGATCGGGTTTTCTTGTAAAAAAACACTCAATAAGACTTAAATGCCTGAAAGTCTCTAAAGCAAATCAGGCAAACATTCAAAAATCTAAAAATTATGAAAAAGTTTGCTAATTTAAAAGGTGCTAAGACTTTAGCAAAGAATGCTCTAGTCGATATAAAAGGAGGAGGGAAATGGTTAGAGCCTTTTGATGGTTTAAATGATGGCTGTGCCCCAGGAATGGGTTGCTATGAATACTCATCTGGAGATGATAAAGTGATCCCAGGAAAAAAAGGTTGTTTTTATGCTCATCCAACATATGGATGTCCTAGTGGATCATATGAGAATAAACCAGCACATTGTTGTTGGAATGGAGGAAATTCTGGACCAGGGATTCCATAATTCAAAATTTAATTAAAAAGTGGAATTATTTTTACTTCCACTTTTTAATTTTCATTTTTTATTCGTAATATATTTACAGTTATGTTACATACATTGAAATAATCTTATTATTATGCCGCATAGTATAGTTCATATCTATCGAACTGAATTCATAGATCTTGTTATATTATTTAATTAAACATATTACTCACCAACTTATTAAATGCCTAAATTTCCACACTATCACCAAACAGAGACCAAAGATTGCGGGCCTACTTGTCTCAAAATCATTTCAAAATTCTATGGCAAGAATATTCCTATTCAGGAACTTAGAGAAATGTCGGAAACAACGCGGGAAGGAAGCAACCTATTAGGCTTAAGCGAGTGCGCTGAAAAATTGGGATACAGAAGTTTGGGAGTTCAAATAAGCTTCGAAAATCTAGAAACAGTTCCTCTACCATGCATAGTGCATTGGAATCAAAACCACTATGTTGTATTGCATAAAATCGAGAAATCAAAAAACACTATTTTCAATAAACAAAAAGATACAATCCTTCATGTATCGGATCCAGCCCATGGCCTAGTAACATTTACAAAAGAAGAGTTTATAACTTCATGGATTAGAAAAGATGCTCATGAAAAAGAAGAAGGCGTATTACTTTTATTAGACCCTAGTCCTGAATTTTACAATTCCTCATTCGATGAGGATAAAGCTTCTTTCAGCTTCAAGCATATATCAAAATATCTGATAAAATATAATAAATACATTATCCAGCTTGCCATAGGACTTATGGCTGGAAGTTTACTTCAACTAGCATTACCTTTTCTTACACAAAGTGTAGTAGACGTGGGTAT
The DNA here is from genome assembly GCF_036492635.1 of Aureibacter tunicatorum. Classification (GTDB taxonomy): domain Bacteria; phylum Bacteroidota; class Bacteroidia; order Cytophagales; family Cyclobacteriaceae; genus Aureibacter; species Aureibacter tunicatorum. Next base: position 333,202 of record NZ_AP025306.1, on the reverse strand, counting down.
CCAAAATAGAGACTTGAACTTTATTTATTTAATTCTTTTTGCGCAATTAGCATTTTTTATTGGTCGAACATCAATTGAGATAATAAGAAGCTGGATATTACTACACCTTAGCACTCGTATCAACATCTCCTTAATTTCTGATTTTTTCATTAAATTAATGAAACTCCCATTTTCATTTTTTGATGCTAAGATGACAGGAGATCTTATGCAAAGAATTCATGATCACCAACGTATAGAACGCATGTTAACGACTTCATCTCTCGAAGTCCTTTTTTCCATGATAAATTTTGTGATATTTAGTTTCATACTAGCATACTACAACCTAAGTATTTTTATGATTTTTCTATCAGGAAGTATATTATACTTTACTTGGGTATTATTTTTCTTTAAAAAACGTAAAGAACTTGATTATAAACGATTCAACCAATCAAGTCTAGAACAAAGCAAAGTCATTGAAATTATACATGGCATGCAAGAAATCAAACTGCATAATGCCGAAAAGCATATGCGTTGGAGTTGGGAGTTTCAACAAATAAGACTATTCAAAATATCCATTAAAGGACTCTCTTTAAATCAAATACAAAACCTAGGTTCCTCCTTTATTAATGAATTGAAAAATATTTTTATCACTGTGTTTTCCGCTACTTTAGTTATAGAAGGCGAATTGACATTAGGGATGATGCTTGCGATCAACACTATCGTAGGGCAATTGAATGCTCCTGTAATGCAAATGATCGGTTTTATGCGAGAAGCACAGGATGCAAAAATTTCCTTGGATAGGCTAGCTGAGATTCATGACAAAGATGACGAGGAACCTCCAAACAAACCTACAGTTAAAGAGATCCCGACAGATGAAGACATTACTATTGAAGACCTTGAATTTAAATATCCAGGAGCGGTGAACCCTGTGTTGCATGGCCTTAACCTAACTATTCCCAAGAATAAAGTCACGGCAATAGTAGGAACAAGTGGAAGCGGCAAAACCACACTGATGAAACTACTTTTGGGGTTTTATCAAACGCAAGACGAATCAATTCAAGTTGGCGACTTTAATATCAACCATTTATCTCAACGCAATTGGAGATCGCTTTGCGGCACGGTGATGCAAGAAGGCTTTATCTTTAATGACACAATCGCCAAAAATATTGCTGTAGGTATCGATAGCATAGATAAAGAGCGATTAAAACATGCCATCAATGTTGCCAATATACAAGATTATATCAAAGAGCTTCCTCAAGGCGTCCATACTAAGCTTGGGGATGAAGGCATTGGATTAAGCACAGGCCAAAAACAACGTTTGTTAATAGCCAGAGCTGTCTACAAGGATCCTTCTTATCTATTTTTAGATGAAGCCACATCCGCTTTGGACGCCAATAATGAAAAAGCCATCATGGAAAATCTTAACCAGTTTTTCGAAGATCGGACGGTATTGATTATTGCACACAGGCTTAGCACAGTAAAAAACGCAGACCAGATTGTGGTCTTAGATAAAGGAAAGATCGCTGAAACTGGTTCTCATGACGACTTAGTCGAGAAGAAAGGCGATTATTACCATTTAGTAAAAAACCAATTGGAGCTTGGAAATTAATATGGAAGAGACAGAAATACTCAAAGACTCTACAGAAACACTCGTTGATGAAGAGCTAGGTTTGGATAAAAACAGCGAAGTGGTGCAAGAAGTACTGGAATCTACTCCAGTATGGATGATTCGTTGGGGCAATACTCTTTTCTTGGCAATCATAATCATAATGCTGATATTCACTTGGTTTATAAAATACCCCGACAAGATAGAAGCTAAAGCCACTATTATCACCAAGATTCCACTTCAGAAAATCAAATCCACCCAACTTGGCAGAATCTCGGAAATTTTGGTCAATGAATACGACACAATCAATGCTCGCGAGCCAATAGCTGTAATTGAAAATATAGCAGTCACCTCAGATGTTTACTATCTTAAAAATGCGCTGGACTCAGTGCACATCAACCAATACAGTTTTGATTTTCCTCTGAAAGAGATGCCAATCTTGCGACTTGGAGAAATTACGCCTGCGTATGCCGAATTTGAAAACAAATACCAAGCATATTCTCTCAACAGACTGCAAAACCCCTTGAATGAAGAAATAATTTCCAACAGCAAAGTATCTGTCGAATCCTTAAATCAATTAAAACTGCTCAACGAGCAAAGGAAAATCATCTTAGATGAAATCGAACTCAAAAACATAAACTTTCTGAGACATAAAAAAATGCATCAAAAGGGAATTATCTCCAAAAAAGATTATGAAGTCATTGAAATCGAAATTCTCCAAAATAAAAAAGCGCTAAACAATATTGACAATCAAATATCTCAAATAAGAGCCTCAACACAGACAAACACACATCAGATAAACTCACTGAAAATAAAAAAGAGCCAAACAGAGCTTACATTGTTTTCCGATGTTTTGCATAGTTTATTTTCGCTTCAGAAATCAATCAAAGAATGGGAAAACAAATATGTCATGTATTCAAACATACCTGGACAAGTAGCTTTTGTGGAAGCACGTCATATCAATCAATACATTGACCCCAGCCAAATCGCTTTTAGCGTAATGCCTTTGAAAAACAACGGCTATATTGCTAAACTCAAGGCTCCAGCACAAAACATGGGAAAAATCCAAATTGGGCAAAAAGTTCAAATCAAACTTGACCATTATCCATACAGAGAATACGGAATATTAGAGGGGAAAATATTCAATATCGTGCAAATCTCTGATAAAGATAAGCAATACACCATTGAAGTGGAACTGCCAAATAAACTCGAGACTTCTTATCATAAAACCATTGCTTATAAACAAGAAATGCCGGGCAGCGCAGAAGTTATTACCAAAGAACTAAGACTTATAGAAAGGTTCTTTCATCAACTAAGAAGCGTAGTCGATCAAAACTAAAGCCTTGGATGGAATATATAGAGGTCAATTATGTAAATGTACTATCAACAATACAAAGTTCTCCTAGGCTTTGGAATGGGCATGGTTTCGCTGGCTTGCAAATCATTCTCTCTATTCAACTGATAAATCATTTTAAAACTATTCTCAGCGAACTGTTTCCAACTTCGATAATGAAATCTGCGCATCAAGGAACGAAACTCGAAAATAGGCGCTAAATATTGTTGCTTGCTCCCTACCCTATCCATAGTTGAGCCCATCGCTCCCAATGACTCCAACTCATACGCTCTCCAAGGATTAGGAAAGTGATCTTGTGTTAGCAAATCTAATCCCTTCGGAATATTTTCCAGCCAGTCCTTTCGCTTAAGCGAATGCATCATATTATAAAATGTAGCAGGACGTGTTTTTAAAAACACTCCTTCTGAAAAGAATGGTTTGTCGTCATTATTCAAGCCTAAGTTTTCCAAAAGAGAGCCTGTTAATTCTTTCCATACAAATAAATCATTTTGCCCAAGCAATTGCTTATCATCCATGCTTAGAGAATGATACATGGAAGCGAAATCCGTTCTCGCCAAAAAAAGAATAAATGATTTGGGATAAAACTCAATCGGTTCGCTTGAACTTAATGTGTACAAGCCTATCATATGAAGCAATCCCCAAAAAGCTTCGCTTAAAGGCAAAGTTGAAAATGACATTTGCGTTCGCTGCAAAGCATCCTCAACCTTTGAGATCAAAGAAATAAATATAGGCCTCCAAGGAAAGTTTAATTTTGAGACACCGCTTGATTCAAGCCCCTCTTTACTCATAATTGTTTCCTCAAATAAAGTCCTTAGCTGGTCCAACCTAACACCCGCTGTAATCTGAAAATTGCCAATTGCTTCTTGATCCACCATGATCTTAGCCGCTCGATTATACGAAGGGACTCTTAAATCTCCATGCAAGCCAGATAAACTCACCAAGCCTCCATTTTCCTGCGATTTGGCTACTAATTCAGCAATAATGGATTCGATATTATCAAAACAAGCCTGCAAATGATAATACCCTTCTGAGTTCTCTCCAAAGGGAGCTGTGACAATTTCCAAATAAGGCATACTGTCAGGGTCACCTTGATGATCCGCTTGAAACTCAAAATCACCCCCCGAAAGCAATACTTCTCCTTTGTTAAATTTTGGCAATGTCAATCCATAAGGATGGAAAGAATCTCCAGAATGCTGTTCCTCCCAATACTGTTCCTCATTGCGAAACAACTTGTATCTACTTACTTCTACTTCAAAACCAACCGCTCTTTGCAGTACTCCTCCTTTATCGAAATCAAATGCTGGTGGAGTTTTCTCCAATGCATCTTTTCGTCCATTCTTTCCGACAACATTCCTACGATAAGCCCGACTAAAAAGAATTTCGCGCATTTTCCAAAAAACGGTTATACATACATATCAATCATATTCTTAATTATTTAACTAAAAAAATAAAGCAACGTTCGTTAAAACGTTGCTAAAGATTAGGATTCATTTTTATGGTTTTCATACTATTCAAATCGCATTGTAAAAACATAATAGTGTTTAAGATTATGCCTATCGCACCACTTATCATAATTTTGTTGATCATTCATAACTGCGCACCATGATTTGCTTTCACCTCCTAATGATTTTGGAGGATGATAAGTCATAAAAGGAATCTCTTTATCAAAAATTTTTCCCTCAAGATCTTCAAAGCTCAACATATTAAGCTCATAATCTTCTTTGCTTCTCAATTTATACAACTTATTAATGCCTAGGAGATCTGTCCTGATATTCAATTTCAACTCATTATTCATTGTCGTCTTAGCAAACACTACAAAATTTAATATTGAATCTCCTACAAATTTATACATGTCGCTTTCGATCTCTCTGCTATCAAAAATAATTTCATTTTTAACAGGCTTTCCTTTTCTATATTCGCTAATAGTAATTGTATATGTCTTTCTAGCCAATGAATCATGCCGAAAAGCTATTTCTTCATAGTCTATATCTTCAAAAGCCAAGTATTCATTGAGCTTCTGTTCAGCACTCATTTTTTTAGCTTGAGGATAAGCAATATTCATTGTAAACAGTGAAATAATTGCAATAAAAAATATTCTCATCATTAATTTCAAATTGAAAGTTATAATACTATTTGACATCCGATTTTCGAATATAAATATCTCCCCCACTATCCAAAAGAAGCAGCTTAACTCCACCACCATTAACCTTGGCTTTAATATGTTTCTGCCCATGTTCTTCCTTATTTGGCAAATTCATTTGTTCATACTCAAAGTTTGTGTAAATATCTTTCCAGTATGTTTTAGCTTCAAGATCGAACTTGGACTTGGACGGCAAACTTATATCAATGTCGGAAAATTTAGTTTTAACAGAAATAGGATACTTTGGGGCTTGTCTTTCAAAGATAATTTCAACTCCCCCACCTGTTGAGTCAATTGTAATTGCCCCATTGTTATTTTTGATTAACTTATCACCTTTCCTTTTAATAATAAGCTCATTTTGCGTGTTGCTAACTATTAATGATTCTGAAAATGTCTTTGTTTCCAAAATCTCCAAAACAAGCCCCTTCGGCACAATTATTTTATACTCAGCTCTTGAAGCATATTGGCTTGCAGGTTTAATTACTAAAATGCTTTCTTTAATATTTGTGAACAAACCAAGACTTGTATTGTCTTCATCTGTGTATGACATGGATTTCAACCCAGCGGCTTTTTTGGGAACTTCAAATGAATGCGTTGTTTGAATAATCAGTTCTCTATTATCCGACCCGATAATTTCAAGTTTTCCATCCAAACCGTTTAATTTGATTTTCGTTATTGATTTTCCAACTTTTTGCTTGAAAGTCTTTAACTGCTTCTCAGCCATAGAATAGCTCGCTGATAAACTTAAAAAGATAATGCTCGCAAGAGCAATCCTTACCATTTTACTTGCTTTTTCTTTATTCATCTTTACTTGCTTGTTTATTTCAATTCATTAATGTTTATCACGATTAGTTTTTTTATGGCTTTCTTAATCATCCTCCCTTGTATTCCCTCCAGAGGGAAAGAAAATGGTATAAAAAATCAATCGTGATAATGTCTATTTATTCTTGTCTGTTATGCACTGATTTTAGAAATGCTCGACTTCAAATGCTCCTTCATCTGATCATTTTCTTCATTCGCATACAAGTGCTCCAAAGCATCCAAAGCGCTTTTCTCTTTCCATTTCACCAAAACATTGATCATCTCAAGTTGCAATTGTTCGTCCTGTTCGTTCATTAAGGCATTGGCGATAATTCGCTTGGTTTTTGGGCTATCATAATGATTTATTATGGCATTCAGAGCCTTGTACCTCACATTTGAGTTTTCAGCTTGATTCATCGTATGCAACAGCACTTCCAACATGCGATCATTAAACTCGGCATTTTCTTCAATCTCGTACATGTGCATCAACTGATCGCTTGGAGATTCTATCGAAGTAATCGCATCCAATCTCAATGACTCTACTTCAGATTCATTGTTAAAATATACCGCTGACCAATAACCCATCATAAAAATCAACAATGAGGCTGCCATTTGATAATAAAGCTTAGGCATTCGCCTGACAGTATTAGCTTCAAATTTATTTTCCTCAACAATCTGCAAATCTTTCTCTTGGTCTAATATAGCTTCGAAGCCCATAGACAAATTTTCGCTCGGCATCACCTTTTCTGCCTTTCTTCTCGACAGCAAGCTCTCCAACTCTTCCTCAACCATGCAATCATCTTTTTCATTCAGATGAAAACCGACAAACTCCTGCTCATTTTGACTTGACTTCATAGCCTTGCCATTCTTTTTTAGATATTCCTGCGCTTTTTCGTATTTCTTTTGATCTTTCATCCTGCCTCATTTAATTTGAAAAAAACAGACTTCAATTCCTTCATGGCTCTATAAACTCTTGTTTTGATATTGGAAACGGACATCCCTGTTCGCAAACTAATATCCTCATATCGCATTTCTTGAAATTTGCTCATGACCAATATCTCTTTATGCTCTTTGTCAAGAGAGTTAATAGCCAACATCAATTGCTCATTCAGTTCTTCAGCCTCCATGCCTGTGCCATTTTGGGACTGCGAATCAGGTATCGAAGATTCATCTTGAATCTCATAATTCTTTTTTACTCTTTCGCAATGATCATAAAACACATTTCTCCCAATTTGATAAAGCCAAGCATTCACGCTTTGGCCTTCTTTGTAAGAATGCCTGTATCTCAAAATTCTATAAAAAACTGTCTGTGTCATATCCTCAGACAATGTCTTATCTCCAGTAAGTCGATACAAAAAACGAAATAACTTCAAATGATGCCTTTCGAAAATTAGCTTCATCTGATCCAAGTCGCCCTGCTTCACTTTTAGCATCAACATCTCATCAGTAGTTTGCTCCATTTGATTTCTAATTACACCCTGATTACTTGGCTAAAAGAAAAAGGTCGCAAAAAAATAAATATTTTTTATTCGTATGTGAAAAAATAGTTTTGGCAACTCAATAATTGCGAAGAATTCCCGATATATGAAATGCACTGTTTTAATAAGTTGATATAGGATCAAAAAATATACGCAGTGACATTATGCTGAGAAATCCCAATAGTCAAAATATTTAATAAAAATCTTAGCTATATTTCTAGCATCATCAATTCCTCTATGATGAATGCCCTCAAGTAAAATATTCTCATTCAAAAGCGTATTTTTCATGCCTATGGCTCTTCTCAGTTTTTTGAATTTGCCATACTGATGTTTCAAACTGACATGCTTTTCAACCCATGCTTTATCCAGACCATTTAAGTCGCAGTCCGCTTCAAACTGTTTCTTGTCATAAAATCCCCAGGAACACAATATGTAATCATCATCCCCTTGTCTAATCCAGTCTTGAAACTCATTAATCACATCTCCAAAATAATCGGCATTATCCACATCACTCTGTTGAATCGAAGTCAATTTTTTACAAAATTCGCTTAATATCGGATGCTTTAACGGCTTTATAAACTTGCAAAACTCCGAGACAATTTCTTTATCATCATTTATCAAAACCGCCCCGATCTCTATTGTCTCATTCTGGCTTTTATCCCAACCATCCCAACACGTAGCTTCTAAATCAAACACTATATAATTCATGTATTCTATCTTAAAAAAACTGTTATTTATTAAACCCTAAATAGCAATAACTCTATTAGGCTTTTTCTCCTTACATTCCTGTTTTTATCAATACTAACTCTCCTGTTTTATTATTAAAGATCATTTGTTGAACCGTAATCCCCATCATTACCTTATCGTCTTTCAATATCTTCAAGCAATCTTGAGAATTTATCGGCATTTTATGCCCCAATAACTCCAAAACTCTATCATATCTTCCACATGATGTTATTTGCAAAATGCTATCACTCATATTATTGTTAATCAACACCTTATAATCATTAGCTACAACAACTCTATCATCTTTTCCAAATCTAACAGCGGATCTGCTGGGCGTTCTTTCAATCACAGCTAATTCATTTTTCTCTACTCCCGACAACAAAATCAAACTATCACTTGCCAATGAACTTTGTTCTAGTCTTTCTCTCGCTTCATCAAATGAATTGTTATGCTCTAATATGTCTCTCAACAAAAATGAAATCGGCGTAGAAATTTGAGGTGCTTCATGGCTTAATACAGCGTTTAATGTCAATGAGAACTTGCCAGGCTTCATCCCGGAAAGCGCTCCAATAAAACCCGGCCATCCAACAGTTTTGAATACGATCTTTCCGTGTCTTTCAAAATGAAATACTTTCGAATATTTCCCGAGTAAATCATTATCGGTATGCCAATCCAAATTTCTAGCATGGAAAACAGTCTCTTGATTATGAAAAGCGAATACAGTGCACCCAAAGTAAAATTTTAAAACATCATAATATAAATTAGCCACCAATACCTGATCAGGGCTGAATCTGGATATAGAGGAAATAAAATCTATCTCCTCCAATAATTCCTTTGAAATTACAGCAGACTTGTAATCCCCAATATTTTCAAAAATAAAACCAGCATCTTCAAAGTCATTTAAATAATACTCTAGCAACTCATCGAGTTCGACTTTGTAATCATTCAAAAAACTCCATCGCTGGCTGGCCGGCAAATCCAAATTTACAATTAGCTCTCCTGTTTCCATTTTTAAATCTCTCTGTCAAAAATCTCTTTTCCTCCTCAACAAGCCTACACAAATAGAGAAAATATCTATTTCAATATTCAAATGTACATATTAAAACAACAAAAGAGCAACTCCCATTGAAATACCTCAACCTAGAAAAAGAAATATTTTATTAAACTAACTCAATTTCAGTTAAAAAATTAAACACAAACAACAAAATAATACTACTAAAAACTAAATAAACCGTATAAGCAATCAATAAATTATCGCGAGTAAATACTTCAGAAAGCGATTTAACATTTAAGTTATTACTTAAATGAGTTCTGCTGGAATACATATAATATCCCACTAAAAATAAAGGTGTTATCACTAATGAAAAACCAATCGTGTAAATAGATTGAATAGTCAAATCAAATAAATTCAAGATACCTTTAGAGTGTATCTTAATAGCCAGCTTTATGATAATCGCTAAAATAGAAACTAAAACAGCTACACTAAGTCTGTGAATTCGCCAATAATAAATAAGAGTATTAATCATGTACATAGATTATGAGTGAAAAATAAAAATATATAACATGAAGATAATTACATACATACTAATATTAAATTATTTAGCAAAAAACATCTCCTCAGTGGCTTCATTAAATTTCAAGTCTTTTTTCTGATTCAACGCATGAACCCATAAGAAAATCGATTTACAGAGTTCTAACCAACGATGATATGGCATTATTTCACACACATACCTAAACTCGAAGACAGGTAGTTTTGACACGCCATCATCATCCATATCCATTTGACTACCTAAGCTACCCAAAGACTCCAACTTATGAGCCCATTGTTCATCTGGAAAATTTCGTGAAGTCAACATATCCGTACCTTCAACTATATGCTCAAACCAAGACTGTCTGGATAAAGCTGAAAATATCTGCTGGCGCTCCTCGGCTTTATCCGTCTGATAGACTCCTTTGCTAAAAACCGGCAACTGAAAACTTCCTAGATTCAGTCTTTCCATCGCTTGATCGAAAAATGGAAGCCAAACTTCCTCTTGACTCAATCGCTTTTTATCCTCCAATGGCAAGTGCTCAAACATAGCCGCAAAATCAGTTCTGCTTAAAATCACAGGCATTGATTTCGCGTAAGTAACTTGTTTCTTATCAGAAAACACCAAATATTGAAACAACTGCAATAAAAATCCTTTTGAAGCATTTTCTAATTCTTGAAATAGCTGCATATCATTCAAAACATCTACAACCTGCCTAAATAAATACCCCGGTTGTCTCTCCAAATTTCTTGTATTGCCAACTGTCCAATCACTAAATAACTCTCTCATCTTTTTTCGCCGTTGAGACATCTCCTCGCTTTCGTCTGGCTTAGGCATCGCCACATCATCATAAACTATTGGCAAACACTCCAAGGAAATCCCTGCGGTAAATTGAAAATAACCTGCTTTAGGGTTGTTTGCGGAGAACAACTCTATTTCTTCAAAGGCTGGATTCAACTTGCCAAACTTCGGCAATACGCTTTTGGCTTTTATCATCTTGCTAAGCTTTCCTTTCTCGTCAAGCTCCTCCATTAAATTTGAAATTATTGAGATGGTTTCAACCATTCTATCATAGCCTTTTTCAGATTCTTCGAATGGAGAGGTAACAAACTCCAAATAAGGCACATTCTCTGGAAAAGAAACATCAACTTGAAGCTCAAATCCATTCCCCTCCAATACACAATCATGAATCGAAAACATCGGATAATTTGTCTTTGAAAATGGGATTCTCCTATTCACTACTTCCAACTTCTGGGCTTGATCCCAAAATGGCACATAACCCACCTCCACTTCGAAGCCTACAGATCTCTGGATTGGAGCCTCTCCAAAAAAGTAATTTTCAACAGAAGTGGAATCAGCATTATTTCCTTCTTCATTGCCTACATATTTGGCCAAGCCCTTACTTTCTAAAGTATTGTAATGGCATTTTTTTTTAAACAATTTAGCCTGAGAAATAAGCTTCATAGTCATAGTGACCTTCAAACTTTCAAATAGTTCAAAACACAGTCAATTAAAAACATGGAAACTAAAAAACTCTTTTCTGATTATTTATTAAACTCAGCTTTACTAATTTTTGAATGTAAAATGATGCTCCCAGCAAACACCTTCATCTCTTTCGAAATCAAGCTTTTTACTACTGAAAAACACCAATATTATTAAAGCGAAAAAAGCAATTCCAACCAAACCACAAACATCTATAAATCAGTATTTTAAATATTTTTTTACGCGAAAAAAACACTTTAAATATTGCGCAATTTTATTGAAAATTTTCGCCATTTTCATTCAAAAAAATTGAAAAAAAAATCTTTTGTAAGCTATTTCGAGATGTGATCACACAACTATTAACAATTTTTTAACAAAAGTATTTATGAGTTATATTTTTAATGTACTGAAGAAAACTGGAGGATTGTTTCTTTCCTTATTTCTTCTCAATGTATCAGCTTTGGCTCAAGGAAGGATCACGGGTGTTGTATTAGACACGGACAAAGAACCTCTCTATGGTGTCAACATTATTGAAGTCGGAACCTCTAATGGAACCATTTCAGACTTAGATGGAAAATTCACACTCGATGTTAGTGAAAATTCACAATTGGAATTTTCATTCGTTGGGTACCGAAATCAAGTGGTTTCAGTTGGAAGCAGAAGCCACATGGAGGTAATATTAGAAGACAGTTATGAGCAATTAGAAGAAATCGTGGTTGTCGGATATGGTAAACAAGAACGAAAAGACATAACGGGATCGGTGTCTTCCTTGGCTCCGGAAGAAATTCTAAAACAGCCCGCATTGACACCTACTCAATCAATCCAAGGTAAAGTTGCCGGTGTCCAAATCCTAAATTCAGGAGAACCTGGGAGCGCTCCGATGGTTAGAATTCGCGGTACTGGAAGTATGCTTGCTGGCGCAAATCCTCTTTATGTAGTCGATGGAATCATTACCGAAGATATCACCAATATCAACAACTCGGACATAGTTTCCATGGATATCCTAAAAGATGCCTCTGCCAAAGCAATCTACGGTGTGAGAGCCGCCAACGGTGTAATCCTAATTACGACTAAAAGCGGAAGAAAAGGAGCCATGAAAGTAAACTATGACGGATTAGTCGGAGTAAAAACTGTTTTGAATAGAGTCGAAATGGCTGATGCGCAAGGATACATTGACTATACAAATGACGCATTGATGAGGATGGGCGAAGAGCCTCGATTCGGACCTGAAGACTTAAAATACAACACCAATTGGCTTGATGAAATTACTCGTCCGGGTTTATTCACACAACACAATGTAAGCGTATCTGGCGGAAGTGAAAAACACGACTATTATGCCAGTGTGGGCTATTTTAATGAACAAGGCATTTTGAATGGAGACAATTTCGACAGACTAAACGTTCGATTAAACAACAACTTCAGGTTTAACGACAACATCCGCGCTGGAGTTAATTTAGGACTATCCAATTCCAACAGAGAGATGCAAAATCGATGGACTTTCTCAGCTGCTTATCGACAAGCACCGATTGTCCCTGTTAGAGATGAAAATGGCAAATGGGGAGACGCAGCTCAAATGGCGGGTCTCAACGTGGAAAACCCTGTCGCTATGCAAGAGTACTATAACAACAATACTAAAGCGACAAGACTTCAGGCAAACGCCTTTTTGGAAGCGGACATTCTGCCCGGCCTCTCGTTTAGATCTAGCTTTGGTATAGATGCTAATGTCAGCGCGAATAAAATTTTCGAACCTGAATATTATGTTAATGCCAATCAAAGAAATGACTTATCCTCATTATCTGTCGAAAATGCAAATAATTCTAGATGGGTTTGGGATAATTACTTGACCTATGACAAGTCTTTCGGTCAAGACCATAAATTAAATGTTGTATTGGGTACGACCGCGGAGAAATTTACAGGCAGATGGAATTTAGGCAGCGTAAGAGATGTGCCTAACGATCCAAGGTATTGGTATTTGGACCTAGGAGATCCATCAACAGCCATGGCTGCCGGCAATGGAGATATTTGGACTAGAAATTCCTATATCTTGAGAGGTTCTTACAGCTTTAAGGATAGATACTTACTAACTGTTACCTCCAGAGCTGACGGTTCTTCAAAATTGCCAAGCCATAACAGATGGGCGATGTCACCTGCTGTGGGACTTGGGTGGAGAATTTCCGAAGAAGTATTTATGGAAAACTTAACTTGGGTGGATAATTTGAAATTAAGAGGATCATGGGGCCGTGTTGGTAATGACAATATTCTCTCCAGCGCATTTATCTACACTATGACTCCTGGCCTAGGCTATCCTACAGGCCCAGATTTGGATTATAGATTTGGCTCTACTATCACAGATGTCAAAGACATGAACTTGCAATGGGAAACGACAGAAGAAGCTACAATAGGTCTTGAGTTCGGATTTTTCAATAGCAGGCTATTTGGTGAAATCGAATATTATTCCAAGACAACCAATGACGCTTTGATTAACTTCACCAATGAAGCAACTCTTGGCGGTGGTGAATTTGTTTCCAATAGAGCATCCATTCAAAACAGAGGCGTGGAAATCGCCGTAAACTGGCAAGATCAACTAAGCAAAGACTTCTCTTACAGCATAGGAACAAACTGGACGTTCAACAGAAACAAAGTCCTTGACTTGGCAGGTGGAGAACCTATTTTAGCAGGTGGAATAGCCAACGGTCAACCTACAATGAAAACGGATGTCGGACAAGCTATTGGTTCATTTTGGCTATATGAGTCAGGCGGTATATTTCAATCGCAATCTCAAATTGACAACTATGTAAACGACCGCGGAGAGAAATTAATGCCTAACGCAAAACCTGGAGACTTGATCATCATTGACAGAAATGGAGATGGAGTCATAGACGATGAAGATCGTTATTACGCTGGATCTTACCAACCAACTGTGTATTTCGGTTTCAATGTAAGCGTAAGATACAAGCAATGGGATCTGTCCATCGACACTTACGGCAACCTAGGCAACAAAGTATTCAATGGCTTGATATCTCAAAGATACGGCAATGACAATATCACTATGGACCAGGTAAAAAACAGATGGACGCCTGACAACCCAAGCAACACGCACACTGCCGCTTCGAACGAAATGCCTATTGCTTCTGATTACTTGCTGGAAAGCGGCAACTTCTTCAGAATCAACAATATTACTCTAGGATACAACTTCTCGGATAAAATTTTGAAAAAACTTAAAATGACATCTTTGAGAACTTACGTAAGCATGCAAAACCCGATGATGTTCCAAGCATTTAATGGTTTTAACCCCGAATTGCCTCGTACGACTATTGATTCGGGTATTGAAATGGATGCTTATCCTAGCACGTCCACTTGGATGTTTGGTGTAAACGTTGGCTTTTAACTATTAAGATATGAATATTTTTAAGAATAATTTTATTTTACGAACTGCTCTTTTCTCAACATTTATTCTAGTATTTGCAAGTTGCAGTTCATTTTTGGATGTTGATCCCGAAGGTGAAGTTACACCATCGGATCCTGACGCTAAATCAGCCGAAGCTTCTGTCATAGCCGTCTACAATCAGGCATTGGCTTGGGATGTTCATTCCTTTTCATGGATCGGAGTCAGTTCTATCACCTCGGATGATGCCGACAAAGGATCTGATCCTGGCGATACAGGGACAGACAAGCATCATTTGGATGACTTCATGTTCAATGCCGAGACCCCCGCTTTCAATGATATTTGGGTGGGCAATTATCAAGGAATCAGCAGAGCCAACCGAGCTATTGAAATGTGTGAAAACGCTTCAGATATTGACTTGGAATACCAAGAGAATCTAATCGCGGAAGCTCGTTTTCTAAGAGCCTACTATTACTGGAACTTAGTTAGATGCTTTGGAGGCGTTCCGAAGATAGACTTTGTGCCGGACCCAGCCGATCCGAACCATGTGGAAATCGGAAGAACTCGAGTAACTAAAGAAGAAATCTACGAGCTTATCAAAGACGATCTTGCTTACGCAAAGGAAAAACTATTCACTAAAGGCAGCATACCTTCAGCAAATCTCGGAAGAGCAACTAAAGGAGCCGCTGTTACATTCTTGGCTAAAGTAGCTATGTATGAGCAAGATTGGGCAAAAGTAAAGCAATACACAGATGAGGTTATGGGCATGGGATATTCTCTAACCAATGATTATTCGCATATCTGGAGAGAAATTGGCCAAAATAACGAAGAGTCTATCTTTGAGTTTCAAGCCAGAACAACAACGCCATCCATTGGTATCGAAGGATATTCGGAGAGCCAAGGCGTGAGAAATCAATTCGGATGGGGATTCAATACACCATCTGAAGATCTTGTAAGCACCTATGAAGACGGAGATTTGCGAGTAGAAGGGACTATTATTTTCCCAGGACAAACACTTTGGGATGGAGAGGTAGTCAATACCGATGTCCCTAATAAATATTATAATATGAAAGCTTACTTTTCAAGAACTCAAGAATCTTATGATGGCAACAACTGGGAATCGAATAAAAACTTGAGAATCTTCAGATATGGAGAAGTATTGCTAATGAGTGCTGAAGCTAGCTATCATGCAGGAGGAGATGTACTGACGCCAATCAATGACTTAAGAAAAAGAGCAGGATTAGATCCCCTGCCTCACTCCCCTACTCTTGAGGACATCTGGAAAGAAAGAAGACTTGAAATGGCATTCGAGCATGACAGGTTCTTTGACATTGTGCGACAAGGCAGGGCTGCGGAAGTATTAAGAGCTGTAGGAAAAGACAACTTCAGACAAGGAGTTCACGAGATTTTTCCAATACCTAATGAGCAGATTCGCTTAAGCGGTGGCGTCCTGACTCAAAATCCGGGGTATTAATCCCCAACCCTTTTCCCTAAATTCTCTGCGATTCATTTCGCAGAGAATACTTTAGAGCTATTGCTTTTATAGAATTAAAATCGCCTAAAAGCGAAGTTAACTTTTAACATGCATCAATTCCCCCAAAAATTTGATGTTTTAAAAGAATATTCAATAACAGTAATGCTC
The DNA here is from genome assembly GCF_036492635.1 of Aureibacter tunicatorum. GTDB lineage: Bacteria > Bacteroidota > Bacteroidia > Cytophagales > Cyclobacteriaceae > Aureibacter > Aureibacter tunicatorum. The sequence goes on along the minus strand of NZ_AP025306.1, from coordinate 317,080 downwards.
AGTATTGTGTAGGCTTTGTTCTTTTTAAATCTCTTATGTAAGATCAAAGAGCATCGCCTACCTACAAATAATAAATTATATTTTTTTCATCATCTAACACACTTTGTCTATGGTTGTTTTAAATAAAAAAAGAATAAACAAACTAAAGCATATGCTTTTAGCGTTTGCTGTGAGCGGAGCTTGCGTGTCTTGTTCCTTTATCTCAACAGCTCAAAAACCTTCCAATGAAACAATCCAAGAGCAAACGGCAAATAATAAAAAACTTAACGCATGGGGCAACCAAAAAGAAATGGATGCTTTCATCAATGACTTAATGTCAAAAATGACATTGGAAGAAAAAATCGGCCAGACAGTATTGGTGGCAAGCTATTGGAATGTCACTGGCCCTGTATCTGAATACGACTATGTCGACGATGCCAAAGAAGGAAAAATCGGCGCTTTTCTCAACGCGAGAACTTCCGATTTTATTTATAGAATTCAAAAAGCTGTAGTGGAAAACTCTCGATTAGGTATTCCAATGATGTTTGGTTTTGACGCCATCCATGGATACAGCACAACTTTTCCCACGCCGCTGGCTATGTCAACCTCTTGGGATATGGAAGCATTCAAAACCATGGCTAAAATTACAGCCAAAGAAGCTGCCGCTGATGGATTGAGTTGGACATATGCGCCTATGGTGGATATCGCCAGAGATCCTAGATGGGGCCGAATCGCTGAAGGAGCTGGAGAAGATCCTTACTTAGGGATTCAAGTAGCCAAAGCTCAAGTAGAAGGTTTTCAAGGAGATGATCTAAGCGACCCATTCACTGTTGCTGCTTGCGTGAAACACTTCGCAGCCTATGGAGCCGCTCAAGCCGGACGTGACTACAATACTACTGATGTGCCCGAAAGAGCATTAAGAGACATGTACCTCCCACCATTCAAAGCAGCGGTTGACGCCGGTGTGGCAACCTTGATGACAGCTTTCAATGAAATTGATGGAGTTCCGGCGACCGGCGACAAGCGTCTTTTGACCGACATACTCAAAAACGAATGGGCATTCGACGGTTTTGTAGTAACTGATTACACATCTATTTATGAAATGACTCATCACGGCAATGTGGCAGACAAGAAAGAAGCAGGCGAAGTAGCTATGAATGCGGGAGTAGACATGGATATGCAATCCGATATCTATAAAAACTATCTTCTGGAATCAGTTAAAGAAGGCAAAGTGAATGAATCATTGGTCGATGAAGCTTGCCGACGCATACTTGAAATGAAATACCGATTAGGTCTTTTCGAAGATCCATACAGATATTGTGATATGGAACGAACTAAAGAAGTTCTGAAACATCCTAGCCATTTTGAAGCGGCGAGAGACATCGCTCAAAAATCCATGGTATTGTTAAAAAATGAAAATGATATTCTTCCACTGAGTAAAAACACTAAATCCGTTGCTCTTATAGGTCCATTAGCCGATAATCAATATGATCAACTTGGAGCTTGGCATACTGCAGGAACCCCTGAAACTGTAACCACTATACTGAAAGGAATAGAGCAAAACCAACCTAATGTGAAAGTTAACTTCAGCCAAGGTTGTGATTTTGAAAAAATGGATAAATCTGGATTCAAAGAAGCTATTGAAGCCGCTAAAAAATCCGATGTTGTCTTGCTGGCCATGGGAGAAAGACAAGACATGTCCGGCGAAGCTGCAAGTAGAGTAAGCATTGAATTGCCGGCCATTCAAAAAGAGTTGATCAAAGAAGTCATGAAACTCAACAAGCCTACAGTTTTGCTTTTGCATAATGGACGTCCGTTGGCAATAGAATGGGAAGCTGAAAACATTCCTGCGATTCTGGAAGTGTGGCATTTAGGCAGCGAGGCAGGAAATGCAATCGCAGATGTGGTCTTTGGTGATTACAATCCTTCCGGAAAACTGACGACGACTTTCCCTCGATCATTAGGCCAAGTGCCAATATTCTACAACACAAAAAACACAGGAAGACCATTCAATCCTGAAGATCATTTCACGACTCGCTATCAAGATAGCTCCAATGATCCTCTATTCCCATTTGGCTTTGGTCTAAGCTATACAACATTTGAATACTCAGACCTTAAAATTGACAAAACTGAAATTGGAGCTGATGATGTCTTGAATATTAGTGTTAATGTAAGCAATACCGGCAAGATGGATGGAGAAGAAGTTGTTCAATTATATGTCAGAGACCTTGTTGGCAGTGTCACTAGACCAATCAAAGAACTAAAAGGCTTTGAAAAAATTGCAATTGAAAGCGGAAAAACTAAAACCGTGAATTTCCAAATCAAACCTTCAGACCTAGCCTTCACAAGATTGGATTACAGCTGGGGCTACGAAGCTGGTGATTTCCAATTGTTTGTAGGTACAAACTCTCAGGAAGTACTGGAAACCTCATTCAAGCTTACTGATTCTAATGAAGTTCCATATAACTTTTAAATAATCAAACATCATGGTTTCTAAGCGTTTTTGGCTTGAAACCATGTTAAAAAAATTATCACGAGTTGGTTTTATACCACATTGTCTCCCTTTAGAGAGAGCTATAAGGGAGGATTTATCTTACAATAAAACTAAGTCGTGATAAGCAATAAAACTCCTATTTGGACAATATAATTTTTTACGTTATGATAAAGAAAATAATGCTTTTGGGTCTCTGTGCCTGTTTATTGATATCAGCAAAGGCTCAAGATACCAGGAACACATATTGCAACCCTCTTAATATTGATTACTCTTACATGATTTTCGATTCTCCTGAAAATCTATCCTATCGATCAGGAGCAGATCCAACAGTTGTTGAGTTCAGAGGGGAATACTACATGTTCGTGACACGCTCGCATGGATATTGGCATTCCAAGGACTTGCTGAATTGGGATTTTATCAAACCTCAATCATGGTACTTTCAAGGCTCAAACGCTCCGACAGCTTGGAATCTGCAAGATTCAGTGCTTCTAGTTGCTGGAAATCCTTCAGGGAATGGAAGCATTCTATATACAGATGATCCAAAAAAAGGAGATTGGAAAGGAACTGCCTCCATTACACATGAAACTCAAGACGCTGCGATTTTCATAGACGATGATGGCCAAACATACTGGTATTGGGGTTCTTCAAACGTTCTGCCCATCAAAGGGAAAAAACTGGACAAAGAAGATAGATTCTTGCAAATAGGTGAATCGTTCGATGTTTTAAATTTAGATATTGAAGCTCACGGATGGGAAAGGTTTGGTGAGAATCATCTTCATCCAGAAATTGAAAATGGCTTCATGGAAGGACCATGGGTTACCAAGCATAATGGCAAATACTATATGCAATACGGAGCGCCAGGCACTGAGTTCAATGTTTACGGTGATGGTGTCTATATCGGAGAGACTCCTGAAGGGCCTTGGGAGTACATGCCTAGCAACCCAATGAGCTACAAGCCCGGCGGATTCATGAATGGAGCAGGTCACGGTTCGACTTTGCTTGACCAAAGAGGCCAATATTGGCATTTCGCATCCATGGCGCTTTCAGCAAACAGCAGATGGGAAAGAAGACTCTGCATGTTTCCAACCTATTTTGACGAAGATGGCTTGATGTACACCAACACGCATTATGGGGATTATCCTAGATACGCCCCAACTGCTGATAATAAAATGGGAGAACCTACTGGGTGGATGCTACTGTCATACAACAAGCCTGCTATTGTTTCCACTTCGAAAGTGCAACAAAGACTTAGCAGCATTGACAAGGTGAACTATGACCCTGTTTACAAGGAAATCAAAGCCGAAAAAAATGCTGACGGATATTACAATGCTTCAGTATTGACGGATGAAAATGCGAAAACATATTGGGTTGCAGAGGAAAATGATGATCTACAATGGGTGGAAATCGACTTGGGAAGCAGTTCCGACATTTATGCGATTCAAATAAATTACCATGATTATAAATCAAATATTTATACCCGCCAAGAAGGATATTATCACAGGTACACTATGGAAGTATCCAATGATAAAACCAACTGGACAACGATCATCGACAAAAGCAACAGTTTCACGGATGTGCCTAATGATTATGTCCAACTTGAAAATCCAGTAAATGCACGATATGTCCGTTACAATCATATCCACGCTCCAACACCGCACTTCAGCCTATCCGACCTAAGAGTATTTGGAGTTGGATCTGGTAGCAAGCCAAAAGTAGTCAAGCAATTCACAGTAGACAGGCAAGAAGACAGACGCGACGCAAATTTAACATGGGACGAAGTTAAAGGCGCTCAAGGTTACAATATTCGTTGGGGTATTGCGCCTGACAAACTATACAACTCATGGCTGGTATATGAAGACACTGAGCTTATTATGCGTTGCTTCGACAGGGATCAAACATACTATGTTACGATCGAAGCATTCAATGAGAATGGCATATCAAAGCCTACTTCAGTATTTAAAATGGATTAAATGCTGAAAAGCAAAAGGTCAAGGCGACTGTGAATCTCAAACAAAATTGGTACGCCTTGATCTGATTTTAATAATTTCTAATAAAAGACACTCAATAATATGCATAGATTATCTGCTATTCTAATACTTATGTGTTCTTTATTCTCAGCTAAAGCTCAAGAATTAAAATCTCCCAATGGAGAAATCATCATGAACTTTATGCTTAAAGATGGAATACCATATTATACACTCGACTATAAGCAACAAGAAGTCGTCAAAGAAAGTAAATTAGGCTTTGAACTTAAAGAACTAGACGACTTGCTCGACAAATTTGAAATCATAGATGAAAAATACGCATCCAATGATGACACTTGGGAACCTGTATGGGGTGAATCAAAAGAAATCAGAAACCATTATAACGAACTCTTAGTCACGCTAAATCAACAAAACACCGATAGGCTATTGGCTATTCGTTTTCGGGTATTCGATGACGGCTTAGGTTTCAGATATGAATTCCCTGAGCAAAAGAACCTTAATCACTTTGTGGTAAAAGAGGAAAAAACTCAGTTTGCAATGACTGGAGATCATAAAACTTTCTGGATTCCTGGAGATTATGACACGCAAGAATACAAGTATGTAACTTCTAAAATGTCGGAAATCAGAGACAAGATGGACAGCAGCATACAACATAATGCTTCACAAAAAGTGTTCTCTCCTACCGGGGTGCAAACTGCTCTAATGATGAAGTCCGATGAAGGACTTTACATAAACATTCATGAAGCCGCTCTTATCGATTATTCTTGCATGCATTTGGAGCTTGACGACAAAAATATGATTTTTGAATCTCATCTTACTCCTGATGCTATCGGGGACAAAGGGTATCTTCAAACACCATTTCAAAGTCCTTGGCGCACAGTTATCGTAAGCGACAAAGCTGGCGACGTTCTTTTGTCTAATATGACCTTAAACCTGAATGATCCATGCGAGTATGAAGATGTCTCTTGGATCAAGCCAGTTAAATATATCGGAGTATGGTGGGAAATGATCACCGGCAAGTCAACTTGGTCATACACAGACTTGGAGTCTGTAAAGTTGGGTGAAACTGATTTTTCTAATAAAACCCCAAATGGGAAACACGGAGCAACAAATGAAAATGTAAGAAAATACATCGACTTTGCCGCAGAGCATGGCATAGATCAAATTTTAGTTGAAGGATGGAATGAAGGTTGGGAGGATTGGTTCGACAAGTCCAAAGATTATGTATTCGATTTTTTGACTCCATACCCTGATTTCGACCTCAAAGCTCTAAACGAATATGCGCATTCCAAAGGCGTTCGATTAATGATGCATCATGAAACTTCAGGTTCTACCATCAACTATGAAAGACACATGGATCAAGCATATCAATTAATGAATGATTATGGCTACAACTCGGTGAAAAGCGGATATGTGGGCAATATCATTCCTAGAGGAGAACATCATTATAGCCAATCCATAGTAAACCATTATTTGTACGCTGTGAAAAAAGCTGCTGACTACAAGGTCATGGTCAATGCGCATGAAGCTGTGAGACCTACAGGCCTGTGTCGTACTTACCCTAACTTGATTGGAAATGAATCAGCAAGAGGAATGGAGTTTGAATCCTTTGGCGGATTGAATGTGGATCATACAACAATTTTGCCTTTTACAAGATTGATAGGCGGTCCCATGGACTTTACTCCCGGCATTTTCGAAAACGATATAAGCCAATACAATCCAGACAATCCGTCTATTGTTCATGGAACATTGGCTAGACAATTAGCCCTTTATGTAACCATGTACAGCCCTCTTCAAATGGCCGCCGACTTTCCTGAAACGTATGAGAAATACATGGACGCTTTCCAATTCATCAAAGACGTAGCTCTGGATTGGGATGAAACACGAGTTCTGGAAGCCGAGCCAGGAGACTTCATTACATATGCTCGCAAGGAAAAAGGCAAAGACAATTGGTTTGTTGGCAGAACAAATGATGAAGAAAAAAGAACATCTTCTATATCTTTTGACTTTCTAAGCCCTGGGAAAGAATATATTGCCACGATTTATTCTGATAAAAAAGACGCTCACTACAAAACCAATTCCAAAGCCTACGAAATCAAAAAATTCAAAGTCAACAGTAAGTCGAAACTTAAGAAAATATGCGCTCCCGGCGGAGGATATGCTATCAGCATCCTAAGCAGTGATGATCCTAGCGAACTCAAAGGACTTAAAAAACTCTGATTTTTCATGCGACATGAATGCTTCGCCACTTATGAGCGGAGTATTCATCCTCTTTCATCAATTTTTCTTTTAAAATATATTCTTATGTTTAAGATCGATCTAAAAAAAGCGATATACATATCCGCTGCAACTATATTTTTTGCTAGCTGCTCCTCAGACAACAAGCAATCATCTGCTATTTCAAGTGGTTGGAAAAGCTATAGCCAAGATCAAAAGATAGAATACAAAGTGGACTCAGTGCTGGCCTTGATGACTCTTGAAGAAAAAATCGGGCAGATGACCCAGTTTTCGGGACATGGCACACCTACAGGACCTGAAATTGGCGACGAGTTCAAGCAGTATCTGGAAAAGGGCTGGGTTGGATCCATGTTTAATGTCTGGGGAGCCAGCGGGCTCCGCAAAATGCAAGATCAAGCTTTGGAGCATTCAAGGCTGAAAATACCTTTGCTCTTCGCTGGCGATGTCATTCATGGCTACAGAACCACATTCCCTATCCCACTCGCAGAAGCTTGCTCATGGGACTTGGAGTTAATGGAAAAAAGCGCGAGAATTGCAGCCAAAGAAGCAACTTCGGCAGGCATTAGCTGGACATTCGCTCCTATGGTCGATATCTCAAGAGACGCAAGATGGGGACGTGTTATCGAAGGCGCAGGAGAAGATCCTTACCTTGGCAGCCTTGTTGCCAAAGCCCGTGTCAAAGGCTTTCAAGGCATTGAAGATTACACGGATTTCGCTGATGAATTTACGATGATCGCATGCGCCAAGCACTTCGCCGCATATGGAGCTGCCGAGGCAGGCAGGGATTATCATACTGTCGATGTCTCCGATCGCACATTAAGAGAAATATATTTCCCTCCATTTCAAGCCGCTATTGATGCTGGCGTAGCCACATTCATGACAGCATTTAATGAAATTTCAGGAGTTCCATGCACTGGAAGCAAATATTTATACACTGATGTGCTAAGAGACGAGTGGGATTTCAGAGGAATGGTTGTGACGGATTACACGGCTATCAATGAAATGATCGATCATGGCTATGCTAAGGATTTAAAAGAAGCGGCATATAAAACATTGGATGCCGGCATTGATATGGATATGACAGGAGCCGCCTATGTGCAACACGTTAAACAGCTATATGAAGAAGGCAAGATTACTGTCAGGCAAATAAACCAAGCAACAGCTCGCATACTTGAATTAAAATTCATGCTGGGCTTATTTGACGACCCATACAAATACATAGATGAAAACAGGGAAAAAAAATGGGTTGGACATCCTGAACACATGAAAGAAGCTAGATTAAACGCTCAAAAATCCTTGGTTCTGCTTAAGAATGACAAAGATCTTTTGCCATTAGATGAAAATAAAAAACAATCAATAGCACTGATTGGACCAATGGTGAAAGAACGCGAAAGCTTGAATGGAGAATGGGCAATTCAGGGCGACAGAAATGAAAGCGTAACTTTCTTCGAGGGGATGACAGAAAGGTATAAAAACACGAAAGTGACATTTAATTATGCTAAGGGTTGCGATTTACTTGGAGAAAATGGAAAAAATGGTTTCAAAGAAGCTATTGACGCAGCTAGAAAAAGTGATGTTATTTACGCAGCAATGGGCGAAGACTTCAACTGGTCTGGAGAAGCCGCTTCGAGAACCAACATTACTTTGCCAGAGCCTCAAAGAGAATTGCTCAAAGAGTTAAAGAAATTAAATAAACCCATTGTATTGGTATTGTTTAATGGTCGACCACTGGACTTGTCTTGGGAAGATGAGCATGTTGACGCGATTTTAGAAGCTTGGTACCCCGGAACAATGGCTGGACATGCTGTTGCGGATGTTATCTCAGGAGATTACAATCCTTCAGCTAAATTAACTATGAGCTTTCCAAGAAATGTAGGACAGTGCCCAATCTACTACAATACAAAAAATACCGGCAGACCTTGGGATGAAAATGACCCGCAGGATTACCGCTCATCTTTTATTGACACCAACATTTGGCCGTTATACCCTTTTGGGCACGGGCTTTCATACACGCATTTTGAATATAATAACTTGGAAATAAGTTCTGAATCTATCAAAAAAGAAGAGCAATTAATCGCTAGCATAGACATTACAAACTCTGGCGAATTTGATGGAGAGGAAATCGTTCAACTGTACATTCAAGATATTTCAGCTTCAGTTACTCGCCCGATCAGAGAGCTTAAAGGATTTGAGAAAATCACTCTCAAAAGAGGAGAAACGAAAAACGTAAAATTCACAATTGGAGAAAATGACTTGAAGATGCTCAGTTTGAAGAATGAATGGATTGCAGAGCCTGGCATGTTCAAAATCTGGATAGGAAAAGACTCCAGAGACAATAAGAATTCAGCCATGTTCGAATTATTGCAATAATAATCAAAAAGGTGAAAAAAGAAAAAGTTAGTTCTTTTTTCACCTCTCAAACAAATACATAATTAGCAATAAACATATGTTTTAAAGTCAAAATTAGCTAATTTTATATCTCAAATGATTGGCAAAATCTTTTTGAGTTTTAATTCAAAAACACATTTTAAATCAAATTATCAAAGAGTACTTTTTACTTTATGAGAAGATTCATTTTTCACATATTGCTTACTATAATTCTAATTAGTTCTTGCCAAGAGAAAACTGAGCATCCTAATATAATCATTATTACAGCTACAGACTTTGGCTTAAGATCCAGTAATATTTACGAACATGAATTTTCAAGTTTTTTAAAAACAAATAATTTAGACAGCCTCTCACGAAGAAGCTTAAAATTCAACAACTTTTTCACAGTCACAGGCGTAGGAGGCCCCAATAGGGCTTCGGTTTTAACAGGCTTGTACCCACATGTCCATGGACTGAAATATCATGAAGAGTTATTTGACAGAAATCAAAAATTATTGCCTCATAGATTGAGAGAAAATGGTTACAATACCGCTATTATAGGCGATTGGGTTTTAAATGCCGAGCCCAGCGGTTTTAATCATTGGGAAATAATCACCAAAGATGCTTCATATTACAATCCTAGTTTTATTGAAAATAGAAAATTCAAATCCAGCTCTGGCTATATCACTGATTTGATCACTGACAAATCCCTTGAATGGATAAAAAACGCTGTTGATTCCAAATCTCCATTTTTTATCAAAATAAACCATAGAGCAAGTCATAGAAACTGGATGCCAGCCATAAAGCACTTAAACGCATATGACAGTATAACATTTCCTCTTCCTGTAAATTACGAAGCAAGTTTCAGTTCTAATAAAGATGCCGCAAAAGAAGCTGACATGTCCATATACAATGATTTATACGAAGGACATGATCTCAAATTTACAACTGACAACAGCTGGGCATACGACCCTTGGCCTTTGCATGGGTTTGAAGCCATGAGCGAACCTGAAGATTCTATATGGTTTCTAGCGTATAATAATAAGAATAAACAAATGCTTGATACTGTAAAAAACTCCAAGGATCTGGCTATTGCTAAATATCAAAGGTTCATGAGAGACTATGCCAGCACAGTATTATCAATCGATGAAAGCGTTGGAAAAATCATGAATTTCCTTAAAGCTAATGACCTTGAAGACAATACGCTTGTCATATTCACTGCTGACCAAGGGACTTTTCTTGGGGACAATGGATGGTTTGACAAACGATTCATGTATGACCAAGTAATGCGCGTGCCATTGTTAATATACTATAAAAATAAAATTGTACCAGGGACATCGGAAGGAACCATTCAAAACATCGACTTGTACCCTACGATATTGGATCTTTTAGGGCTCAAATCTAGAAGAATTATACAAGGTGAGAGTTTCATGGAGCAGCTTTTTGACTCAAGCCTTAGAAAAGAAAAATCATCAAAAGGCATTTACTTTCATTATCATGAACATCCAAGCTTTCATAATGTCAGAAAACACTACGGCATTAGGACTGAAGAGTTCAAGCTCATTCATTTTTATCAAGAACCTCAATACTGGGAATTCTATGATTTGACGAAAGATCCAAAAGAGCAAAATAATTTAATCGGCTCTGAGCAATATTCGAACACTATTTCAAACTTAAAGAAATCGCTATATAGCCTAAAAGATGAATATGATGATCATTCCGACATTGAAGACCTAAATGAAAAAATCAATATAAAAGAAGGCCCTAGTCCGCCACATCCAGCGATCAAGCTTACTCGTGATGACATGAAAAAATAAATGTATGAAAAGACTTTTATTCATTTTATTCATATGGCTAGGCATAGCGACTTCTTTCGCTCAAACGATAGTATTGGATCAGAATTTTGCCAAAGAGAACTTCAACTTGTCCAAGGTATCATACCTTGAATCTGATGCTGACACTTTGAAAATCAGCGATGTTGAAAAGCTTTTCTCTGAAGGAAAATTCAAAGTAAACCACTCAAGCTATTTAAGCACGATCAAAGCAAATACAGTCTATTGGATTAGAATACCAGTTCATATATTGACTGAAAGCAAAGAATGGATATTGCAATTCAACGATCCTTCTATCGAACATATCGAAGCTTATCTTCCAAGAAGCTACGGAGGGTTTAATTATGAAGTTGCCGGAACAAAATACCCCTTCCAGAATAGAAGTATAAAACATAGAAACTTCAGCTATAACATACAGCATACCAATGATCAGCAAGTCTATTATTTCAAGATTATTCCTGAACATAATATCGACTTGCGCATATCAATCAAATCCATCAATGAACTCATAAGAGTTTCTACCATTGAATATTTTTCTTTCGGCTTATTCTATGGGTTCATATTGTTATTCTCGATATATAATCTGCTCTACTCGTTTTCAATAAAAGACATGAGATACTCCGCCTACTCTGTTTTTTTAATTTCAGGAGTTCTGCTGTTTTTAATCAATGATGGTATTGGTTTTCAAGTGTTTTGGTCCAACTATCCCGGATTAAACAAAATCATGAGAGAACTGTCCAATGCTCTATTTTCCATTTGCGGCTTATTCTTTATCCTAAGAATTATCGGAAACAGTTCAAATATGCAAAGCATTCATAAATGGATATTTCTAGCTATTTACGCTAGAATAATACTCCTTGTGCTTTTCTTGCTGGACCCCAAGTTTGGTGTAGACCTAATATTACTCAATGTAATATATACTTGTTATACAATAATGATCATTGGCTATATGCAATATAAAAAATTCAAGCCAATGAGCTTTATACTGGCCTCTGGAGGCATATTGATACCAGCATTGTTCATTGAGTCTTTATTCTATTTTAGCATAATCAACCTTTCTTTCATTTCAGATCGAATATTTCAAATAGCCTTCTTATTGCAAGCAATTTTTCTTTCTTTCGCTATCAAAGATCAATTGTCAATGCTTAGAGATGACAAAGAAAAAGCTTTAAAATCGGCGATGAACGAAAAGAAAAAGCATATAGATCTAATGAATAGCGTGAATAAAATGCTGGAAAAGAAAGTTGTGGAACGAACGAATGAAATAGAAGAAAAAAATAAGGAATTAGCTGAGCTGAATTTAAAGCTGGCTGATCAAATGACTCAAATCAACAAGATGAACTCGGCTTTGGATTCTAAAAACTACAAGCTTAAAAAGGATCTGAGCATAGAAAAAAACAATCGTTTCACTCGCAAAGAAATCTCTTATGATGAATTTGTAGATATCTTCAATGACGAAATTACTTGCTGGCGATATTTAGAGAAATTTAAATGGAGCAAAGGCTTCACATGCTCCAAATGCAATAGCCAAGACTACAAACCCGGCACAAAGAAGTTTTCAAGACGATGCACTAAGTGCGGATATATTGAAAACATCACAGCCAACACCCCTTTCCATGGAGTGAAGTTTGAAATTCAAAAAGCTTTTTATTTATACTATGTCTTATCGTCCAATAAAAAAATCAAACAAGGAGAGTTAGCTCTGTTGCTTTCATTAAGGCCTGCGACAGTCAGTCTATTCAAGAAAAAGATCAATGAAAATAAATCTCTTCAACTAGACATCAGCATTTAAGCACTTCTTAAAAAATTCAATTGCTCTATGCTGTTCAAATAAAAAATAGCAACAGAGCGAATCAAACTCTTATTAATCAATCTACCACCCTTGCAAAAGTGCAATATCATTTCAGTATATTACAATATAAGGACTCCTGTTTCACCGACACAAACTATAACACAAAGGATAATGACTTGATTTTTCCCATAGTCCCATTCATTACGGTCAATACTAAGCGCTAATCTTTCATGATGAATAAATAAATCAACTCCTTGATAATCAAATCTTAACTTCTGCAAAAATCTTGAATTTGTCTTTCCATTGAAGAAGCTTTTATCTTCATATCTATTTTATCAGCTATCTCTGAAAAAATAACAGAACGACCGCTTATAATTCTTTTAAAAAGGAGAACTAAAATTCTAGTCGCTTTTTATGCTTCAGATCCTTTAAAGTTCTGAACATTTAAATAAATTTGTACTTGGATCAAAATCCATTTAAAAGCTAATGCGGCGTGTCTTAGCTCCCGAATTAGCCTTTATTATTTTAAAAAAATAATTAATTCCAAAACCATCGGTAGAGCAACCTATTAATACAGGATCTAACTTAAAAATTATAATTCACAAAAGAAGAAAAACCTGTGCTGAAACAGAAAACAGCTAAAAAAAGCACCTATTGTTCATACACTCTTTGTATTATTGCAAATAAATGGGGTATGGCATATTTTGCTTATGATTAAAATATACTACAATATTTTTCACATTAGATCAGGCATCAATTCCATATATAATTGAAATCTTATCAAAACTCCGTCAGGATCATTTACCATGTTTTTATAATCAACACGACATGCTATCAAAAAAGGCTAAATATGCAATAAAAGCACTCGTTTTTATTGCTAAAAATATAGAAAAACAACCAATACCCGTAAGCAAAATAGCAGTAGAAGAAAATATCCCTTTAAAATTTCTTGAATCAATTCTGACTGAACTAAAAAATGTTAGAATTCTGAACAGTAAAAAAGGCAAAAACGGAGGGTACTCTTTAAATGAAAGTCCTGATGAAATTCATATGGCAAAAATCATCAGATTATTTGATGGGGCCATCGCGTTACTTCCATGCGCAACTTACAAATTTTATGAACGCTGCGACGAATGTCATGACGAACAAACCTGCGGCATCAGAAATATCGCTATAGAAATTCGAAATGAAACAGTAAAAAAACTCAAAAAGGCGACACTTTCTGAAATCATACAAAGAGAAAATAAATTAAAACAACAAGGCAATAATGAAAATAATTAAATCATAAAGAGATATTGTAATATTCACCCCTTTTTCTTCTAAAAAGAGCAAATTCAATAAGAATAATTTTTTTGATATTTTAATTCCTACTAAATTGGTAGGATAAATAGCTTTTTTTACTCATGAAATTTTTTAGTCAAAATGAGAATGGCCAGACCCACACTTTTTGCCCTTATATTTTTTCATCTGTCTTTAACCAATATTAATGCTCAAAAAAATATTGATTCCCAAAAACTACTATGGATAAGATATTTTCTAAAATTAAAACTCACTGAAACATACCAAATCAAACATGAATTTGAAGAAAGAACTTATTGCTTCCCCTGGAGACAGCATCAATTTGTATCAAGAACTCATCTCGCTAGAAAAATGAATTATGGATGGAATACAGCCATAGGATTTACTTATTTTGTTCAATCATTACCCCATGACCCCGAAATCTCAAACTTCGAAAATAATATTGAACTACGCCCTCAATTAGAAGTAGCGAACAAACAACCCATCTCAAGCAAATTTTCAATACACCACAGATATTGGAGTGAATTTCGATTTTTTGAACAACCAGATCATTCCTTTGACTTCGAAAACATACGAATTAGATATAAACTCGAATTGAGATATGCACTATCAAAACAATTAACAGTAAAAGCTTTTGATGAAATTCATTTAAATATTGGGAAAAAAATAACTCAAAATGTATTTGATCAAAATAGATACGGAACAAGTATCCATTATATGCCTGTTGAAAACTTTGGTTTTGAAATAGGATACTTTAATTGGTATCAACAACGAGCATCTGGTATTGACTTTTTTAATCGACACATCATCAGATTTACTATTCATCACGAAATAAAATTTAATAATTATGTCAGAACTTTTTAATTTACTTACGATTCCATTTTTATTAGCCATGTTTTTAGCCATCAACATGGGAGGAAGCGGCACTTCTCCCTCTTTCTCAGCAGCATATGGAGCAAATGTCATAAAAAAATCCATGATCCCGGGTCTATTCGGACTCATGGTATTAGCCGGAGCATTAATAGCTGGTAAAGAAGTGTCTTTAACACTAGGCAAAGGCCTTTTAGAACACTCTTTTTTCACACCCCTCAACACTTCCATCATCTTATTTTCAGTAGGCGTATCTTTACTCATAGCAAATCTAATCGGTGTACCACAATCTACCAGTCAAGCTACTGTACTCTCTATAGCTGGAGCAGCTACTGCCTTGGATGGATTAAATACCCAAAAACTTTTCTATGAGATACTACCTACTTGGATCATTTTACCTATTATCTCCTTTACCATCATGCTTGGATTATCAAAATGGATATTCCCTTTACTCAAAAGCAAATTCTTCACAGATAATTACTCACACCTAAATGATCATAAGCTTTTAAAAGCTATATTAATTTTATCATCTCTTTACGTTGCGTTTTCCATCGGAGCTAATAATGTCGCCAACGCAGCAGCACCGATAGCTTCCCTTACAACAAACGAAATCGGCCAAGAGGTAATACATAACACCTTACCCATTATAATTCTATCAGTGCTAATTGTCTCCCCTTGCTTTGCTATCGGAAGCTCGCTCTTAGGCCATAAGGTGACTCAAAAGACTGGAAAAGAAATCATAACAGTCTCTCCTTTTTATGCCACTGTCATAGCTGTTATAGTAGCCAGCTTACTTCTATTTGCTTCAATAAGCAAAGGAATTCCGACCTCCTTAGTTCAATTAAATGGAGGTGCTTTCATTGCACTGAGCATCTCAAAAAAAGGCTTTGCAAATACATTTAAAAATCAAACCGTGAAACGATTTTTCACTATATGGGCTATCGCTCCAATATTTGCATATATCTTAACTCTTTTGCTAATACTAATTTTAAAATAATACCTTTTAATCAATCTATATGAAAATAATAAATGCTCAGATTAACAACATTTACTCTACCCGACAATTTTTCAAAGCATCAATCCGAAGGGTAGTTATATATAATACTACTCGTTTTATTTAATATATTCACGAAAAGAATTCAACCCTCTTCTGAAAACACTAAACTGCATATAGCCATGTTTCTTTTTCTAAAAGGGTTGAATTCTGCTTTCTTCTATTCCAGTAGCCTAACAGATCGTATCTAAAATAACTAATACAGTAAATTTTTATAGATCAACTATTTAGTTTATTTTCAACCATTATTACCTGCCCAAGAAATACTTTTTCTGTTGACTTTCTTTTGGATAATACTGACTAATAAATCCGTTTGTATTCTCATTCCTCCTCTTTGATAAGATATATATAAGCCTGCAATATATGTGGGGCAACTCATGTTATCTTCAAACTGTTGATGACAAGCAAATTCTTTTCCATAATCCCATTCACTACGATCAATACTAAGTATCAATTCTTCATGATAAATGCAACTCAGAACAAATAGTGTAATTCCCTGATATTCAAAGCTTGCCTTTTGTAAAAAATCTTGAATTCGTATTTCTATTGAAGACGATTTATCTTCATATCTATTTTATCAGCTATCTCTAAAAAAATAACAAATCGACCGCTAACTAAATCTTTTAATAAGGTGATCTAAAAATTCTTATCGCTTTTTATACTTCAAAACCTTTAAAATTATGAACATTTCAAATAAATTCGAACTTGAATCAAGATCCATTTAAAAAGCTAATTAAGTTCTGTCGTAACTCCAAGATCAGCTTTTGTTATTTTAAATCGATAATTAAGCACATATTCGAAAATCAAAAAAATAGCAACAGAGCGAATCATGTTGCTATTAAATACTGTTTGATTTTATTTACTATCGGTTTACTTAACCACTAACCTTTCTTTGACAAGGCCCTGTTTGGTTTGTATTTCCAAAATGTAAATCCCCGCCTTGATTTCGCTAATATCGATTCTATCTTCAGAAATTGCTGATACTGTGTAAATCAATCTTCCTGACAAGTCGTAAAAATCCAGATTTATCATCTGGCTTTTCAAGCCATCAATTCGAAGTAAATCGCTTGCAGGATTAGGCGAAATGGTTATACTTTCCAAAATTGAAATTCTGTCGTCCCCTAATACCAACTCATGTCTGCAAGATGATTTCGCTAGAATAAACTCAGTCTTCAACAGACTGCAAGATTGCTCTTCAACAAAACGAACTTCCAAATCCATCAAGTTTGAATTAGAAGGCAAGCCTTCCAATAAAACTGTGGCTTCGCTTGCATCTCCAGCACCAAGAGTGTAAGTATATCTAAGTTCTTCCAAACCAAATCTAACAAACAGCTCCAATATCTCTGTTAATTCGCCTCTATCAAAAGAAACCACAACTTCTTGACTAAATGTATTTGTAGAAATATTGCATTCCGATGTAGCTCCCAGTTCTACACTTTTAATCAAGCATTCTTTTGGCAAACAGCTATTTCTCGATTTAAATACTTTCTCCTTTGTAAAACTGCATGCTGAATTCTCTGTAAAATAAACCGTAACATCTTTTTGCAAGCCATTCGACTCCAAATCAACCAACTGCACCTTCTGTGGACTGCTCTTTATCTCAAACTCTTGTCCATTAACATTCAACTTGCCTGATGTAGGTGCATTTTCATAGGTTATCGTTAACTTTTGCTTGAAAGTGTTCGTCGCAGGATCGCATTGCGTTCTGCCATTTTTAGCCACATCAAGAATATTGCAAGACGGCGTGCAATCAACCGGAGCGGTAAATAAAGCTATAGATTCAAACTTGCATTCTAAATCATTTTCAAAATGAGCGTCAACATCAACCGTATTTCCATCGGAAATTAATCCTGTCAAAGTCACTGTCATCGGGCTTGCTGTCAAAGCGAAGACTTCTCCATTCACCACCAAACCTCCTGTAGCAGGAGCATCCTCATAAACGATAATTACTTCTTGACTGTATGTATTGGTCAATGGATCGCAAACTGATTGAATTCCCGTAGTAATACCTGTTATTGAACAAACTGGCAAACAGCTGTTTCTCGATTTAAATACTTTCTCCTTTGTAAAACTGCATGCTGAATTCTCTGTAAAATAAACCGTAACATCATTTTGCAAACCATTCGACTCCAAATCAACCAACTGTATTTTCTGCGGACTGCTCGTTATTTCAAACTCTTGTCCATTAACATTCAACTTGCCTGATGAAGGAGCGTTTTCGTACGTTATCGTTAACTTTTGCTTGAAAGTGTTCGTCGCAGGGTCGCATTGCGTTCTGCCATTTTTAGCCACATCAAGAATATTGCAAGACGGCGTGCAATCAACTGGAGCGGTAAATAAAGCTACTGATTCAAACTTGCATTCTATTTCACTTTCAAAATGAGCTTCAACATCAACCACATTTCCATTGGAAGTTAATCCTGTCAACATCACTGACATAGGGCTTGCTGTCAAAGCGAATACTTCGCCATTCACCACCAAGCCTCCTGTAGCAGGAGCATCCTCATAAGAGATAATTACTTCTTGACTGTACGTATTAGTCAATGGATCGCAAATAGATTGAACACCTAGTGAAATCTCAGATATCGAACAAACAGGAGTACAATTTACCGGAGCGGTAAATAAAGCGATAGATTCAAACTTGCATTCTAATTCATTTTCAAAATGAGCGTCAACATCAACCGCATTACCATCAGAAGTTAACCCTGACAAAATCACTGTCATCGGGCTTGCTGTCAAAGCGAAGACTTCTCCATTCACCACCAAACCTCCTGTAGCAGGAGCATCCTCATAAGCGATAATTACTTCTTGACTGTATGTATTGGTCAATGGATCGCAAACTGATTGAATTCCCGAAGCAATACCTGTAATTGAACATGCAGGCAAACAGCTATTTCTAGATTTAAACACTTTTTCTTTCGTGTAACTGCATGATTGATCAGCTGTGAAAAAGACGGTAACGTCATTTTCCAAACCATCTGAAGGCAAATCGATTAATTGAACTTGTTGCGGGCTTTGTGTGATATCAAACTCTTGACCATTAACATTAAGCTTGCCAGAGGATGGCGCATTATCATAGGTTATTGTCAACTTTTGCTTGAAGGTATTCGTCGTAGGGTTGCATTGTGTTCTTCCATTTTTAGCCACATCGATAATATTGCAAGATGGAGAACAATCAAATGGCGCGTTAAACAAAGCCTCTGATTCATATTTGCAAGCCTTATTATCTTCAAAGCGCGCTTCAACATCGACAGCGCCGCCATCAGACAGCAAATTGGTCAATGTAATAGTCATTGGGCTAGCAGAAAGATCGAAGCGTTGTCCATTTATGATTATACCTCCTGTCGAAGGCGCTTCTTCATACGCAATTATTATATCTTGGCTATAAGAATTGGTTAAAGGATCGCATGCAGATTGTATTCCAGCCGTAATATTTGAAATTGAGCAGATAGGAGTATTGTCATCGCATCCATTTGGTCCAGTAAATAATGATGTTTCAACCATTTTACAATTAGGATCTTCCTCAAAAAAAGCTGCAACATCTATCGAAGTGCCATCTGAAGGCAAATTCATCAAGGTAACAGTCATTGGGCTTGCTTCAATAGCATAGTTTTGTCCATTAACTACTAAATGGCCTGTAGCTGGAGCTGCTTGATAGCTTACTATCACATTTTGAGTATACGTATTATGCAATGGGTCGCAAATTCCTCTTTCACCCAAAGCAATAGATGTAATATTGCAGTTTGACTGAAAGCAATCTGATGGCGCTGTGAATAAATCTTCAAAAACAACAAGCGATTGTTGATCACTTGCAAACTCAACATTAAGATCAACCAAAGCTCCATCCGAAACCAAACCCTCCAAAAGTATTGTTTGAGGACTGGACGCAATATCAAACTCTTGGCTATTAACTTTCAGCTTGCCTCCAATAGGTGGGTTATTGTAACTAATTATTACTTCTTGAGAGTACGTATTCGTCGCTTGATCGCAAGCTGACTGATTGCCTATACTTGCATTAACAATTTCCGGAAGTGGAGCACAAGATGCAGGAGACTCAATAGCTTGTTCTTCAAAATACCTGCAAGAAGGCTCTTCAGAAAAATAAACTTCCAAATCCATATTTCCTCCTCTTGCTGGAAAATTCATTGTCACGAATTGAAAAATATTTCCTTGAGCATCGGGCAATGCGTCCTTATTGATGGGAGCAACTTGGCCATTTATTATTAAATCGCCGGCAGGAGCATTTTTATACTGAGTGAACAATTGCAATTCAAATAAACCATCAACGCACTCGCCTGTCGCTACAATATTGGCAAACACAAAATTACACTGCGGCTTGCAACTGTTTCTGGCATTAACGCTTGTCGTCGTTACTCTAGAAGGATAATTCAAAAAGGCTACTTCATAGATATGTTCCTGCCCATTTGATTCTATATCTTCAAATATAACGGTTTGAGGACTTCCCGTAGTTGCATATTTTTTGCCATTGATCAAAAGGCTCCCTCCCGCAACTTCATTCTCATACTCTATCACAATTTCTTGGTTATGTAAATTTGTTTGAGAATTGCAGGATCCTGCCATGGCAGTGGCTTTTATAATCTTTGGCATGCAAGATTCTGGAGCGGTAAATAATTCTGTTACCAAATACTCACAATCATCATTATCCGAAAAGCCAACCATGACATCCACAGGTATTCCGTCTGAATCCAAATCAACAAGCTCAACGACTTGAGGGCTTCCTGTGATAGGAAAATGTTGACCATTTACGTTTAAATAGCCATCTGTAGGAGCTCCTTTGTACTCAACGACAATGCTCTGAGTATACGTATTCAACACCTCTTCACATGCTGATTGTTCTCCTGCGCTAACGCTAAGTATATTGCACGCAGGATTGTCGCCTAAAATATTAACAGCATATTCCTCTGTTTCACCGGGAGTTCTCGCTATGCCGCAAGGATCTTCTATCGGCGTCTGAATACCTGCTATTTCATACCTGATTCTCATTTTCGTCAAGCCTGTATTGGCATTGGCTGGAATAAGAACGGAGTTTTCCGATCCATCGACAACACTAATATTTTGAAAAACTATTTCATCAGTATTGTAAACACCATTCTGGTCAAAATCAATCCAAATGGAAATATTCCCCGGTTGTCCTTGATCTAAATTGAATGAAAACGAGTATTCTTCTCCCGGAGTCATATCAAAACTAGGAATTGAGTTTGAATAATCTCCCAAAATGTAATTCACATTGTTAAAACCTATTCTTCCAGTTCCGATTTGGTTGCATTCGTTATTGATATTGGACATTAAAGGTTCTCCTTGTGAATTACTTACTGCAACTCCATTTAATTTGAAAATGCAAGTAAAGGGATAAGGTGGCAAACAATACATCAGAGGCGTCTCTATACCTATCACAGGCCAATCTGCCAAAGGATCACCATTGGAAGGGACTATCTTGTAATAATATTTTGTTCGGTGCTCAAGCATATAGTCATCCGTATAAGTTTCAGCGCCAGGCGCTAAACCTTTACCCGGCAATGCTCTAAAACCTGAAGACGCGGATCTTGATCTGTAGATAATATAACCTGTTTCATTATCAGCGACATCGTCCCATGACAATGTTATTTTATTCATAGCGAACTCAGCGGATAGATTCTCGACTGCATTCACACTCGCAGGCGATGCGTCCCAACTATATTCAGGCCTAGCCCACTCATACATAAAGAATTTTCGACGACTTACACCATACTTCACTTGCTCATACTGACCCGGAGTAAAAATCATGATATCTGAAGAACTGTAATAGGACATGAGATTGTCTGTAGGAGGAGTATACGTTCTGCCATAACGGTCTGTTTGAGCTCTATTTTCATCAACGCCTGGATCGGCATGAGTATCGCTAATAAAGTCTCCTGCTGCATCCGCATTGAATTCAGATCCAGATCTTGCCACATTCTCCGACAGATTGCCATTTGGGCCACCTTCCGTATTTTGAAATGTGTGCGGCAAGCTAAAGTAATGGCCAACTTCATGCGAAACCACCCCTTGGTCTCCCGCATACCTGTGTTCCATCACGATTCTGTTCGAACTCTTGTTAGGCAAAGGCGCACGAGCGTAACCGGCTACATCTCCTTGAATTTCCTTCACAAAATATATATTCAAGGCATCATCCGCTTCCGATTCAGCAGCCATCGCCTCTTCTTTGGCACTGGTAAAATTATCCCAGGAAGCTGTATGATTCACATAAATAGGAGCTTCCTTAAAAAAGAAAGTCAAATCCGCAGGCTCAAAATCATGATTCATCCAAGCCAATAGCATATTAGCTTCTTCTATCGAAGCGACTTCCGCATGACTGGGGTCATTGGGGTGAATAAAATGAAATTGCACAGGCACACTGGTAATTTGATTGGCAGCGGTTCTGCGGCTTGACTGATACTGTTTTGCGCTTTCCCTTATTTGCTGGATCTGCTCATAAGTAAAGTAATTCGTTCCGCATTTATCATTTTGAGCATAGCTCCAACCGGCCATAAAAACCAGTAAAAATGATAAGTATAATTTTCTCATATAGTATAGTATTTAGTTAAAAAATTTAATAATACTACATGAAAATGAGTCAAAAAAAAAGTAAACACAACTTTAAATGACTTAAAGACAATTATTTTTTTATTATAAGTAAATAAATAGTGATTTATGCCCTCAAAATAACATAATACAAAGAATATTGGTATACATATATTACCAAACAACAAATTTTAATCAAATGTAAATTTAAACTCAAACAATATCCTATAAGTTAAATTTAAGAATTTACAAGTTTGGCTAAATCATTGACAAAACGACACAAACCACACATTAATTTCATATTAATAAAACTCACCAAACATTAACTATTATTCACAAAAACTTCTTTTAGGATTAAGCTGTATTTTCACAAAAAACTCACACAAAATTAAATACCTATAACATTTAAAAGAAATAGAATTCAAGCTTACAAATCATGTTCGTAATGATAAATGCGAACGATTAAATAATACTAATTTAAACAGTAAAAATCATCATCATAGATTGCTAAAAATCAATTAGATGAAAAAATTATATCGGTACAATTTTCTTCAAATCAATCCTTAAAAAAACCAAGTTAAAATAAAACCGAAGACCTCAATTTGATTATGCTTATTTTTCAACTAATATTGTCTCAAAATATCTAATTTTTCAACTTAACGACATTACCTATGAAAAAAGCATTGTTATGCTTAACTGCCTTGTTTTTGATATCTTTTGGAACGCAAGGGCAATCTATTTGGAAAGTGGAAAAAAACGGCAATACGATGTATTTGGGAGGGACCATCCATGTGCTAAGAGCCGAAGACCATCCCTTGCCCGAAGCTTACGACAAAGCATTCGACGCCTCAGACAAGGTCGCTTTTGAAGCTGACCTTGACAAAGTAAACGACCCAAGCTTTGCTCAACTGATCATGTCCAGAAGCGTATATACAGACGATCGCACTTTGCAATCCGTGCTGAAAGAAGATACCTACAATGACTTGGCAAACATGCTTGAGAAATATCAACTGCCAGCAAGCCAATTGCAAAAGCTTAAACCATCGATGATCCTGTTGATGGTCATGGTTTTGGAAATGCAGAAAAATGGCATCGGCACTGAAGGCGTTGACAAATTCTATCATGATAAAGCCAAGAATCAAGACAAACCCATAGCTTACATGGAATCGGTAGAAGATCAAATAAGCATAATCACCAACATGGGAGAAGGCAATGAAGATAAGTATGTCAAATATTCTCTAAGAGACATGGAAAATATGATTGCCGACCTCGAGGAAATGTTGAGTGAATGGCGAAAAGGATCTACCAAATACTTCAACAAACAAATCAAAGAAATGAAGTCCGACTATCCTGACATCTACCAGCAAATCCAAGTGGATAGAAATAAACTATGGTTGCCTAAAATAGAAAAAATGATGCAAGATGGAAGCACCGAATTTGTGATGGTAGGAACTATGCACTTGCACGGCAAAGAAGGACTTTTGAAAATGCTTTCAAAAAAAGGATATAAAGTGAGCAAATTCGACTAAACAAAGCTTATAAAACAGTACTATAGAATACTCTATATAATCAAGTTCATTAACAATCTGCCATTGAAAGCGCGCTTCAATGGCATTTTTATTTCAAATGAAATTTTGTATCCCGAAACAAACTAAGAATTAATATGCATCATTGATGAATTTTTAAAATAAAATAAAAAACAACCCAAAAATTCAGATCATTTCCCTTCCCCATCGTTGTATTCATGTCTATTTATTTTCATTTAAAGAACTGCAATCACAATGAATACCATTCCTGAATATATGAAAGCCATTATTCTCACTGGACATGGAGACTTTGATAAATTGGAATACAAGGAAAAGGTAAAAACGCCTTCCCCATCTGCCAATGAAGTGCTCGTGGAAGTCCATGCGGCAGGCGTTAACAATACGGATATCAATACACGCATCGCTTGGTACTCTAAATCTGATGCAGATAGCGATGATGCCAGCTGGAGCGGCAATGCCTTGCAATTTCCTCGCATACAAGGTGCTGACGTATGCGGCACCATCGTAGATGTGGGAGAGAATATTGACAAAAACAGAATTGGAGAAAGAGTATTGATCAATCCTTGCATTAAAACCGCTAATGGCAAAGCATTGGAACAACCATGGTATTTTGGGTCTGAATGTGATGGAGGTTTTGCCGAGTATACGGCAGTCGATTCTACTCATGCTCGCGCGATCAAAAGCGATATGACAGATATTCAGTTAGCATCATTTCCATGCTCATATTCCACAGCTGAAAATATGCTAACCAAATCAAAAGTAAAGTCAGGAGAAATAGTATTGATTACCGGAGCATCCGGCGGAGTAGGTTCCGCTGTGGTCCAATTGGCTAAAGCACGAGGAGCGACTGTCATTGCGATCACAAGCCAAACCAAAGCATTGGAAATAATGGATTTGGGGGCTTCAAAGACGCTTAACAGAAAGGATTCTTTTGTCGAAACGCTAGGAAGAAACAGCGTGGATGTAGTTATCGATATGGTCGCGGGAGAGAAATGGCCGGAATTGCTTGATGTGCTCAAGCCAGGTGGACGTTATGCCGTTGCCGGCGCTATTGCAGGCGCGGAAGTGAATCTTGATATTAGAACGTTATACCTAAAGGACTTAAGCTTTTTTGGATGCACAATATTAGAGCCTGAAGTTTTTGAAAACCTTATCAAGCGAATAGAAAATAAGGATATCAAACCACTCGTCGCTAAAACGTTTCCTCTATCTCAAATTGTGGAAGCTCAGGAGTTTTTCCTTGAAAAAAAGCATGTGGGAAAAGTAGTCCTTCAAGTCAAATAAACAAGAAAGCACGCCCAAAATCATAGCTCAACGGATGATGTCTGTATTTTAGGCGTGCTTTTCACTTTATAATATTTCAATAGGAATCATTCATAAATTCATCGATAAGTTTGGCAACGGCATCATCCGACTTGCCATAACTAACAATTCGAACATCCAAATTGGTATCTTGAAACTTTTTCAATGCAATCATTAAAGATTCAAGTATCCATTCCATTCGATTGCCAAACGCGCCTCCGCCTACCAGCGTAAGAAACACTGTCTTATTTCCTGTTTTCTCAAAATTCGCCAAAGCCGCCCACAAAGTGGCTTCATAAGTCGCTTCCAATATCACTCTCGCAAATGAAGCCCAATACCATGACTCTATCAAGCTATAAGCAACGGGCAAAGCAGAACAATATGCTTGGGAGACTAAATGTCCCCTTTCCTCCAAAGTTACTTCAGTGTCCCACTGAATTCCTATTTTCAGCTTGCCTTTCAATGCTTCTCTGGACTGCTCATCAAACTGGGAAATCTGTTTATTGATATTTAGAATTCCTTCAAGGCTCATCAAAGCATAACCATTTTTCATTTCCCAAAGCTGATGGTCTTCATTGCCTAAAGCTTCGCCAATCAGCTCTAAACAATCAACTTGGTCATAGACCGTTTGTCCTATTTGGCCATTCAATGGAGCAAAATAATTTCTATAAATCGTTCCAGCTCCGCATGCCACAGCGCATGCCGGACCTTGGGTTCTGTCGCGGTCATAAATATCAACGCCCTTTTCCGGACTAATATCAGGGTCAATCATTTCAAGCAAATTAAACTGCGAAGCAGCTTGAAACAAAGCTCCCTCATTCTCAAGGTCGCAATGCAATTCCTGCACATTCGCCACAACTTGACTGAGCTTAAGCTTCCCAGCAAAAACTTTCAGATCAACTCTTTTTCTTAACGCCTCCAAAGCTGGAATTTCAAGCTTGCCCGCTTGAAAAGATTTTCCATTGAATTTCGACTTTATTCTGTTTCCTTCAAGGCTTATATTTCCATGAACATAATCACGCGAAATTTCCTCAAACCCCATCAACTGATTAAACCACATATTTTATACTTTTTCAACAACCTTCCTAAATATATTACTAATTGCATCCATATTCTAATGATTAATCATTTCTTCCCATTCACTTTCTCATTTTTCGAATAGATCCCTGAATACTTTCCCATCAGCGCTTAACCGTGTAATACCTTGAAATATTAATAAACATATATTCATGCTACTTTAAAGCAACTATAACTTATAACCATAAAAAATGGAATCTAACCATCAATGCAAAGAACATGATTGTCACATGGGCTGCGGTTGCTACAATCCGGCAGTTCATATGATTGACAAAAACAGCAAAAAAGTGCATAAAGACTTGAAGCCTTTGCCTCCCATCTTTCCAAAAGACAATAACTCCCTGATAACAGAAAGACATGAAACTGTCTGTGAAGGCATTATCTTTTACGGCGGAATCATCAGGCCAATTATGTTTGAAGGCCAACTCGATGCCAAGCGAACAGTAGAAGCCATGGCGATAGAAAATGGCGTCATTAAAAACTTGGGAGAATTCAGCAATTTGTCCGCCATGTATCCGGAATTCAAAAAAGTGAATATTGGAGGAAAAACCATTTTACCGGGCATGATTGAACCTCATTGCCATATCATTCCTTCCTCCATTTTGCTGGAATCGGGATTTTGGATTGACTTAAGTCCATTTGCCGACCAGTCGCTACTCCCTTCATCGGAGTACAAAGTAGACAAAGCAATTGAAAAGTTAAAATCCGGCATTGAAACTTTGGAGCAAAACAGTGATTACAATGATTTCTGGCTTTTGGCTCAAGGCTTGGATACATCGCTTCTGGAAGATTGGATCAATTATGACAATCCATCCAAAAACATCTTGAATCTTGTTGACAACAGCGAGCTGGACAAAGTTTCAACCACCAGACCTGTAATGGTCATCTCAGCTTCGCTTCATACCTTGTATGTCAACTCAATCGCTCTAGAAGTCATCTGGGAAAAGCAAAATGAAGAGTCATTGAACAACAACCCTCAGGCAAAGGAATTTATCAAAAAGTACCCAAGCTCCGATATCTATAAAAACAATAAGGGAATTCTTCAAGAAATTGAGCAAATGGCTCCTGCCTTAGAGTCTCTACCGGATATTCAAAACTTGTCCATCCAGCAAACGCTCAGCTCAACTGAAAACAACAGCATCAGAAGTTTTTTCAAAACCTCTCGTAGCAGAGGCGTGACAATGGTTTACGACGCAGGCATGACAGCACCATGGGCGGAGAACTACTTGAAATACAAAAGCAATACCGTCCAAAGCGGTATGGAGTGGGGAATCCGCATTGGCATGGCATACGCTTATAATGATAGCTTGCTAAGAGCTGACGCGGAAAAACAAGTGCTCGATTTTACACAGCAAAAATTCAAGTTTCCAACCAAAGAAACCATCAACGCTTATTGGGGAAGCGTAAAACTGGTTGGAGATGGGTCTAATCAAGGACTTACAGGTTATCAAAGCCAACCGTACTCTTGCCCTACTTTCCCGCCTGAGGTAGAGCCGTATTTTGGAATTTTCAACTTCAAAGATGATGCTTCCTCGCAACATACTATTCCGAACAATCAAGCTCCTGACTATTTCAAAAATCTTGTCACTAAAATTTCTCTCAATGGTTGGCCATTAATGATTCACGCAAATGGCAATCAAACAGTAAAATACACATTGCAAGCCTTCCAACAGGCTTACAAAGCTTTTCAAGAACTCAACCAATATACTGCGGAAAAGTATTCCGAATTAAGGCATAGAATCGAACACTGTTCATTGTTAGACAGCGATGATATCGAAGTCATCAAAAAACTGAGATTAAATCCCAGTTATCTAATTGGCCATGTCGGATATTGGGGATATGTATTCTCATCTTATATTTTCAATAGAGAAATTCCATCTGCTACAAAAGATCAAAACATCATCAAAGTAAATGAACTTGACTTGTGCAAATCCACTTCCAATGAAAACTGTCCTAGGCCTATTACTCTACATAGCGATTGTGCCGTTTCACCAATTGGTCCGCTTAGAAACATGGAACAGGCTTACACAAGGTTCATGGAATCAGACTACACCAATCGAAAAATACTCAACGCAAGCGAAAAGCTAAACGCTTCGCAGG
The DNA here is from genome assembly GCF_036492635.1 of Aureibacter tunicatorum. Taxonomy (GTDB): domain Bacteria; phylum Bacteroidota; class Bacteroidia; order Cytophagales; family Cyclobacteriaceae; genus Aureibacter; species Aureibacter tunicatorum. The sequence continues at coordinate 288,583 of NZ_AP025306.1, read as the reverse complement.
CTTTGGAAGTAATCACATATAACGCAGCTTGGCAATGCCATGCGGAACAATTAGTAGGCTCCCTTGAAGTAGGCAAATTGTCCGATTTTGTCATATTGGAACAAGATCCACTTGGAAATGCTTTCGACACTCCCGAAAAGGCATATCAAAAGCTTCGCTATATTAAAGTCAAAGAAACTTGGGTGGGGAAAAATAGGTTTGACTACACTATTGCCTCGCCAAACAACTAATATTGTTAAAAAGGCGGTTGAAACCGTCTTTTTTCAAACCATCTTATAATATTCAATAACAAGCGATATTCAAGCAAGTTATTCATAAAAAAGATGAGACAATTTGCTTTTTTTCTTATGTCATTGGTCTTCGCATTTTCGTTTGTGTCTTGCAAAGAAGATGAAAAAGAAATACTCAATCAAGAGCTAAACATGTTGATTGATAATATTCCTGAAAGGCAAAACATCTTTGAACCAGTAAATGTCAATGTCCACCTATCTCATACAGATCAACTATCGAGCATAAAACTCTACAAAGGCGACAGCGTAATCATGATGAGCCATGGCAATGACTTCACTGGAGGAACTTATCAACTGCATTATACTCCAGTCTTGGAAGACAACAATCAAAATGTTGAATTCGCAATCGAGGCCATGCTAATGTCTGGATTTCTGGAAAAACAATATTTCCAAATTCAGTTCTCTTCTATTCCCACTCGCTTAATCACTGACACTGTACGTCTCGAAATACAGAGCAATAAACCTATTTCATTAAGTTTTGGGACAAACGGTTTAATTATTGAGGATTTCCCATCTGAGTTTCAAATCAACACCCGAATATTAAACATACCTCAAACCGCTCATCCTTTCTTTTACGCATACACTGATTTATTCTCAGAGTATTTAACGGTATACCATAGAAGCTCATTTCCAAATTTCTATGATATTGCCGACCCAAAATCCTTTTTCAACAACTATACGAAAAATTTTTCCAATGAATACAATTCACAATTCAACTATTATAATCAAAAGATCTCATTCTTTAACCTAAGCAAAACACCGTATGACATCGCATCGAATGTTGTCAAATTTCAGACAGATCAAGGCGCAAAAGGATTTGTTTTAATATTGAAAAATCGCCTAAACCCTAACTCTTCATTAGATGAAGCTACGGGAGAATTCAGTTTTGTCGCGAAATATATTTTGGCTGAATAAACATTAATCAAAAAACATTCTTTGACCAAGCTTTGCGCTGATACCCCTATTCAGCATCCAAGTCAACTCGAAACATTGCTCAGCGAAGTTTCTCCAAAATGGGAACGGCCTGCTATAGTCCAAACTTCTCATTTCCAAAATAGGACCCTTGAATTGTTGACCTTCTCCAACTTGATCAAGCTTGTCTCCATAGCCTCCCATAGACTCAAGTTCATATGCTCTTAATCTTTTTGGAAAATGACGTTGTGTCAACAAGTCCTTGCCTTTTGCCATTTCAAATAGCCAATCTTTTCGCTTCAGGCCTTTCAGCGTGTTCAAATGAACAGGATGTTTTTTATCATGATATACTCCTCTGGTAAAAAACTCAGCTTCCAAATCCTCCGTTTCATTTTCCCTGCACAGCACTTCAACGATCTTTTGCCATAAAGCGCCATCATCTTTCGTCAATACTTCTTTCTCAGGCAACATATTGAACATAGTGGCATAATCAGTTCTTGCAAGTATCATAAACGCCGATTTGGGATACGATCTGATGGGAATTTGAGCGGAATAAAGCGTTTGAGCGATCAAAGCCAAAAAGCCTTGAAGTTCAGAGCTGAAAACCATGCCAACTTCTTTTTGAACTCTATCGACAATACTCATAGTCTCCAAAAGCATATCCGATAATGAATTAGACCACATATTCTTCGACCATTGGTCTTTACCTGAATCCACTATCGAATCCAACAACCCTTTAAGCCTATTCATGGCTATGCCCAAGGTAATCTGCACTGTGCCTACTCCTCCTCCCTTCTTATAAATCACCGTTCTGCGATATTGGGGAGGAACGACTCCATGCTTATCAAGTCGTCCCACTTCTATGAAATTGGTTTCCAAACCTGAGATCTTCTCAATCTCCCACATCAAAGCCTCCAGAGAGGTAAAAGCTTTTATCAAATCTTCATGCCCTTGATCACTCTCCTCGAAAGGTTTGGTAACAAACTCGACATATGGCATGCTTCCCTTTTCTCCTGAAATATCCGCTTTTAAATCAAAAAACTCAGAATGAAGAAGAGTTTCATCCTTTTTCATGACGGAAATACTGGGTCTAAACTCAAGCGCGGAGGCACATTCGGCAAACTCCATCAATTGCTCAGGCGATCGAAACAATTTATAATCCCCGACTTCCACTTCGTAGCCTACCGCTCTTTGGATGGGAAAGCCTGACGACAAGTCAGGAGGCATCTGAGAACAAGAATTGACTCTTTTCCCCTTGGAATCATTTTTTGTATTTTTTTGACTTTGAATATACATACCTATGCATATATATGACTTAAGAGAAGTAATAATGTTTATTAAAAATAATTAAATTACATTATTATCAAATTACATAAGCCTATTATGCTAGAATGGAACACTATTAAGGATTTGCCTATTCATGAAAAAGGTATAGGAAATTTACATACAGGAATCAATGTTGATGACTTTTTAGAAAATTATATTGACAAGAGGCATATATCTGATAATAGAATCAAAACCACAACTTTAGGAACTGACATATTCATCTATACTTTGTATAACATCGTAGAAATTCAGATAAATATCCGCAGACCAATTATTGACACAATAAAAGTTTATGGCAATTATTCTGGCAAACTTCATAATAAAATTAGAATAGGCAGCAAAATAAATGAATTAACTAAACTGGGCATGAAATACAGTGTAAATGACAAAGAAATAGTAATCGGCGATAATCAAGAAATAGGCATACTTGTAAATGAGTCCGACAGTCTTGACACTCATTCATCATCATCAAAACTAAAGAACTATACCATCAAAGCGTTTGTTATCAAATATCCATTATGGAAAAGCGAAATGGAAATCTCTAAACCCTCTGAGAAGTCCACATGGAAATCAATAACTAAATATTTCAAGAAAAACTAATCGTAAATAATTTCCCTCTTTAAGTTAAACTAAAGTTAAACGCTTTGTGATTTTTCTGTTCACGAGATTCTGTATATACATTCGTATCAAACAAAATCAATAACAGAAATCACAATATCATGAAGATTATACTTTTATCCATTGCTTTCATACTTATCCCAATAGCGTCATTCGCTCAGTCAATAGACGATCCTATTTCTCAACAAGACATGAGAAAAGATCTTGAGATATTCAAAAAAACTAGAATCGAAGCGAATTCAGGGCTATACAAGTACAGAACAAAATCAGAAATTGACAGCATATACCGTTGGGCAGATAACCAAATCCCACATTGTCGCACAATTCTGGACTTTTACAAGGTGATTACAAAACTGTCTGATTTTGAAGGAAGTTTGCACAATGATGTCTCATTTTCTGACAGACGATTAAAAAGCACAAAAAAAGAAAATGACGGCTACTTTCCCTACCCTATAAAAAAAATAGACGGAAAATGGCTCATGAATCAAACTACTGAAGAGATTCCTTTAGGATCTGAAATTATAAGCATCAATTCCAAACCTATCAACCAAATCGAAAAAGCACTGTATAAATACTATTCAACTGACGGCATAAATACCTCTGGAAAAGTTCATGGCTTAAATTCGTATTTCAGTTTATTTTATAGATATGAATACGGCCCATCAGTTACATTTGATGTTACATACAAAACTTATGAATCCAAACATACTGAATCGGCTACAATCAAAAGCGTTGATTATACTACTCAAGATAAAACAAATTGGAAGTTAAGACATAGCAAACCTTTTGAAAATAGAAATGGCGACAAAAAGTACAGCTTTAAACTCATCGACAGTCAAACAGGCTTGCTAACAATTAATACCTTTGGATTTGGCGGAAAAAGTTCCAAGGGACACAAAAAATACACGCATTTTTTGGATAGTGTCTTTACCGAAATAGACTCCATGCAGTTGGAAAACTTAATTGTCGATATCAGAGAAAATGGCGGTGGCAATGACCCCAACGATGTCGTTACTTACTCATACCTTACAGATAGAAGTTTTTCAGAAAACTCTCAAGCTTGGATTAGCTTCAAAAAAATCCCTTATGTCAGGTATGCTGCGACAAAGATTCCCGTATTTTTAAGGCCAATCGCCGCTATCAAATACAATAAAGAGTTTAAAAAAGAATTTACTAAGGAAATCAATGGAAACTATTATGAAGACAGCGCAAGCTGGAATCATAAAATCAGAAAACCTCACACTAAAGCATTCAAGAAAAACATCTATTTGTTGATCAGTCCAAGAGTTGCCTCCGCTGGCAGTTTATTTGGAGCCATGCTCGCTGGCAATAAAAATACGACTGTGATTGGTGAAGAAGCCATGGGCGGGTATTATGGACACAACGGGCATATCCCTTTTGGCTATATTTTACCTAAATCTAAAATCGCTACTTACTTCTTTCTGGTCAACCTAGAACAAGATGTTCCTCTAAAAGAGAATCAAATCTACAATCGGGGAATCATTCCGGATTATCATGTGAGCCAAACCTACGAGGACTATATGAATAATGTAGACACGCAAATGAAATACACTTTGGAAATGATTAAAAATTCCAGCGATTTGCAATCCAACTTGTAAATACCATCAACTATTTTTATTCATCGGTATGATAAAACTCATTGCTTTAACCCTGCTTTATTTAAGCCTTTCAATCAACGCAAGCGCTCAAACTACGAAACCTCTTGACAAAAAAAGCCTAAAAAAAGATCTGAATGAAATGCTCCAAACGATTGCTAACCATTATGTCTATTTGGATGGCAAAAACATCGATTTTGAATGTTTGCGGGAACATTACATTCATCAAATAGAACTTGCAAAAAATGATAAGGAAGCCTTATTGATTTTTGAATATGTAACCAATGAGTTTTATGACGGACACATAAGCCTTAACCGAAACAACTCCTCCTCTTACAGGCTATATTCGCCATTATACTTAGGACAAATCAATGGTGAGTCCGTTATAAAGAATGTATGGACAAGTCAGATTAATAATCTTGATGAGAATATAATAGAAGCGAAAGTTCTTGAAATCAACGGGAAAGACTTCCAGAAAGCAATTGATGAATTTCCGACATACTGCCATGATAAATCTGATTTAGAAATCAGGGAATGGATAGCCAATAAAGTCATTTGCGGAAGATACGACCAAAAAAGAATCTTGACATTGCTGATGCCTGATCATACCATCAGAGAACTGGACCTTGATCAGATTTCCATCAAAACCGAAAAGAAACTTTCAAGCAGACAAAAAATTGACAACTATGGCATCATTAGAATAAACGACAAGCTCTATGACAATAAACTCATCAATGAATTTGATGCGCATTTGGAAGAACTATGGGAAACGGATGGATTAATCATCGACCTTAGAAATACCATCAGCGGAGGCAATTCTTATGTTGCCAGAGGCATTATGAGTCGATTTATCGAAAAAGAAATGGCATATCAAATTCATAAGTTTGATGAGAAATACGACAAGGGCCCCAAAGTTGAGAGATCTTGGAAAGAATATGTTAGCCCAAGGGGAAGAACATACAAAAAGCCTGTCATCATATTAGTCGGTAGATGGACAGGAAGCATGGGCGAAGGATTAACGATCGGAATGGATGGGATGAGTCGAGCTATAATTATCGGAACAGAAATGCGCAGACTTATGGGCGAGGTAAACCAAGTTGATCTCATCCATCAAGATCTTACTTACCAATTTCCCACAGCCAAGCTTTTTCATATCAACGGAGCTCCACGCGAGAGTTTTATTCCCAAAATCTATATCAATCAAAAAAACAATCTTAAGGATGAAGCTTTAGAAAAGGCTTTGGAGGTATTGAAATCTCAAACACTGTAGTTGCTAAGTTTTACAATTATTATCACGAAATAAAATACTTAAAGTGTCGGAAGTTTGTGGTAAATTATTAATTTGTGTTTAAAATTATAATATAAATATGATTGAATATTTATTAAAAATTAAATCTTTGCTTTTATTTATTGGTCTATTGTTTCTCTTTGCAGGAGATAATAAAGATCATTTCTTAAAAAAAAATTTAATTACGATAAATGGAAAATTTGAAAAAAAATGGCAAAACAAACCATCAATCAGATCAAGTACACTCCAATACTTCAAGTTATCAAAATATCCATGTGAATTTCAATTACTTGCAGACTTTCAATATCTATTCAAAGAAGAGTCTTTTGATAAAATCATAGATTCTGGATCAACAATTAGTTTTGAAATTTTAAAAAGTGACAAAGAAAAACTACAATACGATAATACAATACTTCTTTTTGGTATCGCACATTACGAGGATATCATAATCGATTCTGAAAAAGCTATATCAATCGCCAACAACTCCCGAAAAAGCATATATAAAACTGGAATATACACAACCATATTTAGTTTACTTATAATTATAAGTAATTTTATAATGAAAAATTATAAAATAATAACACCTATACTTGTACTTTATAAAATCAAATACGATTTCAATAAGCTTAAATAACCAATTTTAAAGCAAAACATTTAGCTGTAACGGAGACATACTCCGCTACAGCTTATCAGCTTTAATAATCTTTGCTCTCACCATCATTTGGGATAAATACTTTTTCCAGCAATCCATGCTTATCAAGCTCTATTTTTAATTGAGCTCTTGTCGTCGGGCAATGATTAAGCGCTTCCAAGTGATTAGCCAATACTTGGTTTGGTGAATTTTTAACAAATTTGATAATGTCATCCATAGTCATCAACAAAGGCTTTCCAAAGTCCAATTGCGCCGTTCCGCAAGCGACCACGGAGATATCCGGCTTCATTTCATGAAGCACTTTATCAACATGCTCAGTATAAACAGTGTCCGCGCTGATATATATAGATTTTTCTTCAGGCATTTCAATATAAAATCCGACCACATGTCCCATTGGCTTTGAAATAAATCCATATCCGTGTATGGCTGGTATTCCTGTGATTTTTCCTCCTAAAAACTCCTCTTCTTTCCAATATTCCAATTTTTGAGTTACATTCAATCCCCTTTTGATCAGTTCTGAGGCATGATCAATGCTCGTTGTCACGGGAATATTTTTTTCCTTTAAAAATATTTCCGCATCTTTATCCAAATGATCAGGGTGCAAATGCGTCACTAGACAGTGAGTCACTTTATTCAAAATTTCATCAGACTCAGGCAGATCCACCAATGGATTTCTTCTGGGCTTGAATCTAAACAAGGTAAATGGCAAAGATGTACCTTTGGCTCCAAGCATCGGATCCACCAATACCACTTTGTCTTTATATTCGATTACTAAAGTCGCGTTTCTTAAATGATGAAGTTTCATGATATGTATTTTTTGAAGTTTCTAGATTTCAACCACACAGTAGTGGCTCTCCAAAAACTGTGTAGTTATTATTGGTTTGATGTGTTGAAAAGAATTAATTCTTGATATGCGATTTTTTATTTTTCTAAATGCGAGTACAATTCCTCTTGTGACCATTTTATGTAAAATGGATTGATTTGTTTTTCTACACCTATCGTCGTGCTTCTTCCATGTCCGGGATGAACCAACATATAGTCAGGCTGTGTATTTATCAATTTTAAAACAGACACTCTCAATTCCTCGACATTTCCTGTTGGACGATCCCACTTGCCGACTGTCGCTTCGAATAAAGTGTCTCCTGAATAAATATCGTGTCCTATCACGTAACACACGCTTCCGATGGTATGTCCGGGCGTAAGAATTATTTCGATTTTCTCGCCACCGATGTTCAATTCACTATCTTCATTCACCAATCTGATATCCAATGATTCAAATGAATAGTTTGGAAGTTTGCCAAAGAACTCAAAACCATTATTATAATTATCAATTAAGATTTCATATTCTTTTTCATGCAGATAAACAGGCACATCATAGCAATCCAGTGCCTCGATATGATCAATATGAGCATGCGTCAGCAAAATACCTTTGACAGTATAGCCTTTCGAATCTACATATTCTTGAATAAGCTCTTTTTGATATCCCGGATCAATGATAAAGCACTCGTTATTGCGAGCAAGCACATAACAATTCATCGGAATCTCTCCATCCAATCTTAATTTTTCGATCTCATTCATAATTTTCTCCTTTTGGTTAGCAAGCGAGTAAATTATCAAGAAGATTCGTTTGAAATATTTATCAAACATATTAGCTCCTCGATTATGAATACAAAGCTACGGCAAGCTTCTTTCTTGCGCCTTGATTCAAATCAAGAAAGAACTTAAACTCTTTTTCGAATACGGCTAAGCGTCTCCGGAGTCATTCTGAGGTAGGATGCAATATGATAAAGCGGTATTTCCTGAAACCATTCCGGCTTATTTTTCATTAGATCCAAGTACAGTTCGTCGGGAGTCAAACTAAAATGCTTGAACTCTTCCTCTTCCTTGATTTCAATAAGCTCGTTAAAAATATCGTCCACAAAGCTCTTCCCGCAACTGTATTTCATCATAAATTCATTGAACTTGCTCATGCTCATTTCCCGCGTTTTGACATCGCTGAGACATTCAAGGTTTCTTTTGGTCGGAATAGCATTCGTAAAGGTGAAAAAATCATTGACAAACTGAGGCCTAGTGTAAAAATTGGTGTTCATCTCTCGATCATCTTTTGCAAAATACTCTCTTATCACGCCTTCATCCAAAAAAATTAAATTGTGCACAACAGAATTCGCCTGAATTATCATCTTTCCCTTGTGATACGACTTGGAAACAAATGAATCTGAAAACTCCTGCAAACCTTCTTGATTAAAAGGGAACTTCTCCTTAAAAAACTGTTGAATCTTATCTTCTGTCTGCATTTGGACAAGCTTTGGGTTAGTGTTTAATTAAAATTATTTTCATATTTCTAACCTCAGAGATAGTTTACAAAACATCCCTCTTCGGCCTATTAAAAAGAGAATTTCTCTTTTTTCAAGCTAGAACTTTATACTTGGAAATAGCAAATTTCTTTTGATCGATCACTCAATTATAAAATACTACGAAAATCCGGAAGCAAATATCGCAATTCGATTAAGAAATTTATTCATCAACAACTCGACAACTCAACGCAATATTAAACTGTCCTTAAATTTATTTGATCGCAACACTGATTTAATTTAAAAGCTAATGCTCACTTTGAATAAACCTTTACGCCTGCTAAATGCTTAATATTTTGAAAAAGATTACCGAAAATTTGATAGAAATCTGAAGCCGTTTTTTTCTTGACATGTTTTTAAATCAGTGGAGACAAACTATTAGTAATAATGCCAAAACCCAGCGCAAAGGCTTAAGCTTAGCTCCTCCTCTCATGCCATCTACACAAATTTATCATTCTAGCCCTATTCAATGCATGATGAGCTCTGAACAATTTCGGAGATCATTTTTCTTGCAATCCACAAGCCTGGATGCCTCAAGCTTGGAACTGGGAATGTCCGCCATGAGCTTTCCAACTAAGGCAAAACCAAAAACAGATTCAAAGAGTCCATTGCCCCGATTATGCCAAAGTCTGGATGGTCTCATTTTTTTAAAAGAGGTATTGAAAGAAGAAGAAATGAAACCTAATCAAAGCAGAAAAAATTATGAAGCAAAAGAGAGCATTCTAACAAGAATCTACCAAACACTTTTTGACATCGAACAGTCATTTTTTCAATTGCAAGGAGAATATCCTGTTCCTCAACAAGCGTTTAAAGGACCTAAACATTCTTTTCCCCAAAGCCAGTTGTATCAAGATTTTTTAGAGGAGCTTGAAACCGAATATGGCTGGCTGATTCAACAATGTGAAAGACTTAATATCAAACTTCCCTTATCTCAAGAATTGCACAAGGAAGAGTACAGCAAACATGCTTTAATAAAAGGACGGCAACTCCCTATGCAAGTAAATGAAGTGTTTGACTTTTCATTTCCCGAGGGACTGTCTGAGAAAGCGAAAAAGAAACTGGAAGGAAGGGTAAAACGATGGACAGCACAACTTATACGTTATAATTCAGGTTTCAAATTTTTTGTAGAATTAAGCAGTCGTGCTATAAAAATAAAAATCGAATGGACTAAATATGATTTTGATTGGCCTGAACCTATGTCTAGTGGAATGAAGAACAGGCAACCCTCCTTAACAATACCATTAGACATAGACACTGGTTGGATGAGCGAAGTGCATGGAGTAAAATTCAAAGGCGATGCTTCTTGGGGTTTTGTTCCTCCGGCTTTGTTGTTTTTACAGCAAATGCTTGATTGCGCATTTCCTTTGCCCAAAAAGAAAAAAAAACAAAAACACTCCCCTGAAGCGTTGAATCTCTACAGAGACTTTCATGAAGAAGCCGGAATAAGTTATTTAATTGATGAAGACTACCAGCACTTCAGGCATTTGGAATGCTTGATGGAAGATATAGATGATCTTACTTGCAGTCAATTGCCAAGTGATTGGGTGAGGGTTGGCAGTAAAGCCAAAAAAGAAAACCATCCTTCGTTTTATTCAATGCTCGAAGTATCCTTGCCGATGCCTGCGTCGGAGAGCAAAGATGTCGTGCCTGTCCACGCTCCGACGATGACATATCCTTTTGGAGGTCAATTTTCGGTTTCTGCTCTATTGAACCCGGATATGGATTTAAATCCAGAATGCTTGTTGCCGTTTACCATGTCGCCACTCAGCAGTCAAGGCGTCTATGGCAAAGTGTATAAAATACATGCTTTGGACAAACAGCATGACATGCTCTTGAAAGATATCAAGGAACTGCAAGAAAACTGCATTCGCAAAGTACAGGAAATTGAGTTTCTGCCATTCCTCCCCACAGAAACAGCGCAAAACTTTGAAGAGGTCATCAAGTTGCTAAGCTTCTTCAATAAAGGCCTGACACTAGAAGAGTCATCCTATAGATATTCTAAAGAAGAAGTTGCTTGGCAAAGGGAAACTTACCAAAAAAGGCTCTCGGAACTAAATAGCAGGATGAACAAATCCAATAAATTTCTACATATGGGTAGAAATGTAATGCTCAAAGGCACTTTAGCAACTGGTCTTCTGCAAGGAGAACAAGCTTCACAAATGTCCGCGTTCATAGGCATTGTCGAAGAGATGAACAGCAAGTGCGAACAATTGGCGCGCATATTATATGTGAAATTTATTACTGATAAGAGCACAGAAAGTTCATTTGCCGGAAATCCGGAGAGAGAGAGTTTAGCCAGCAATCTATTGAATCTGATAGGCAAAAGAGTTACCGCACCTAAAACGCAAATACTCCGCAAAGGCGGAACTCAAATGCGTGCCTTAGGCGATTTTATGCAAAGAGCGCCTGAGCTAGGTGCTCTTTGCGAAGATGTGCAACGTGTGAACGCTATGAGAAGCCAATATCCAGCGATGGTCATGGAAAGAGCTCCCGGTTACACGATGAAAGAAGTTAGAAGCGTCAAAGGGCCATCGCCAAGCTATCATAGATATAACATGCTCTCCAACCCTAAAGTGATGGCGGCTTTGGGAGAACTGTTTGCTTATGACCTTTGGATGGGCAATCATGACCGGTTGAAAAAAAGAATACATGGAGGCAATGTCTTATTCAATGCAAGCTTTCATAAAAATGAACAAAAAGGATTTCCAACCATGGAACTTCATGATCCAGTGGTTTCAGCGATAGACAACTCCATTCATGCAGTTGGTCTGTATCAATTGTTGGAAGTAATCAACCCAACGGCTTATGCCAAATTTTCGCAAAATGGGCAAGAAGATCCCGATTTCGAAAGACTAGTGACAAGCATAAAAGACAAATGTATTAATTATGATTTTGTGGATTCTTTTACAGTAAATAAATACCGTGAACTTGTCGAATTGCTTCGATTATTTCTAAAGGATTTTATTGCCGGCCAAAGCTCGCATAATATGCTGAATAAACACTTTTTGATGGGAGAATTAGAGGGAGCGAGATTTCCGTCTTTTCTAGCTTTGGATATTGGTTTTGTGGAAGGCTTGCTGAACCTTATCAGCAAAGGCAGCGTCATTGAAACTTTAAGATGGGTGAATATATCCGGCTCGGAACATGAAGTGAATAATCTGGTGACTGGATGGCAGTTGATCACACAAATGATACATGAAGTAGGGTATGACGAACTAGTGATAGCTTTGGCAGAAGCAAAATCAACCATAACAGGAGTAGAATAATACGAAATAATCTATTATGCACTTGAAATAGAGCTTCTCTGATTATTTAAAAAAATCAACCTCCTCTTTCAACTCCTCCTCTGGTACATCAATAATTTTTATATTTAGATTAATTTTTCTTTTTTCATATTCATCCAAAGGATTAAGATAAAATTCGGTTTGAGCTTTTAATTTTTCAAATACTTCTGTCATATCTTTCCCTTCAAATCTCACTAATGAAAGTGTATGACTATAATCTCGAGGAAAAAAATCTAAAACTCCATACTCCCTTGTGAAAAAAATAGTTGATATTACACACTTTGGAATAAAACAAGATGATTGATCTCTGGCAACAAACTTGTAAACTTCAAGAATATCATTTCCTAATTGAATATCTATCATCGAATCAAGCTCATAGGATTTTCTGTAATCTTCAAAGTCAGCACAAATCAACTCATGTCCAAAAATTGTTTGTTTTTGACTATCATATTCCAAAATCAGCTTACAATTTTCATCAAAACTATATGAATAACGGACTGAGTTATCCGACAGATCTTCGCAAATCAATATTGAATTAATAAAACCATTATATTTTGTTGTATCTGATAAGCCCATCGAATGAAAAACCGCCTTTTTAATCTGCGAAAATGACTCCACAGAATAAATCAAACTAAAAATAATACAGAAAAATAAAGTTCTTACCATTTTTAATGATTTACCTAATCCTATATCTATGATCATGTGCACAGTTTAATATTATCTCCACATCTTTACCAGAAACGCGTTCGATGCTTTTGGAGATTTCTTCAAGTATTTTCCTTGCTTTTGGATATAATATCTCATCATTGAAATACACCACAATACCTACAAATTCTGTATCGTAAGTATACTCATCTCCATCAACAATATAATAAGTCCACTCGCCTCTCTTCTCAACGACATGTTCCATAGAGCCGGGCGACATTGCCTCATCCCAACACTCTAAAGGAATATCAAACTCATCTCCGAACTGTACGTAATCTTTCTTTCTGATTATACTTTCAAAATCACTCCCTACCCAATTATTGACATCAGGATTTTCTGTTAAAAAAGAAGCTGTCCTCTCCTTATCCTCTTTTTCAACTCTTCTGAATTCTTTCTCAATATTCATAGAGTCAGAAAGATATTGCTTTCTATTGAATAGCCTTTTTAAAAATGAAGTAATCATATACAGTAATTCTAACACCCAACTGATTCTAAGAAAGCTACACACTTGACCAATTCATTTTCATCGGCAAAAGACGATAAAAATAATGTAGGCAAGAATACATTGTAATGACGAGATGCATCAATTATCAAATCCAATTTATTATCCCCGTCAAGATCCCCTGCCCATAATATATTCGGTTTGTTATCATCCATATTATACTTAGCAATCAAATTTTGAGTAATTTTTTCACCATTTTTCTGTGCTGTTATGTACATTTTATAGTTTGCATCAACCAGATTTCCATCGCTCAATAAAAATCTATCCGTATTTTCATAAATACTATACTCAATTGAATCCATAACCAATGAAATTGTATCCTTCATTATATCCAAAGAGGGTCGACCAAAGTCAACTTGAAAATCTTCCAATTTCTGTTCATGTAATTCAAACCTGGTCGTAGCAATGAGCATCAGACAATTTTGAGCGCTGTCGGCAGTAATTTCCCATCCTGTTTTTTCCCCTTCGCTATCAAGAATTGGATCAAATGATCTTTCCATTTTGACATTCAATCTCTTTAAGCTTGAAGAATCACCTTCGATTATCAACCCGTACCAATCTTTTCCTTGCGTAACTCCTTCCTGCAATTCATCCCCATGAAATTCACTCAAAAATAAAAAAGATAAGTCTTTGATGACCTGTAAATTAGGTAGATCCAAAGAATCATAAATGATTTCTTTATAACTTTCTACAGATATAAGCTCTAATTCACCTTGTTCATTCGCGCTTCTTGATTGACTTTCCAATTTTAAGTTAGCAAAACTATCAGACACTAATTCGATCTCTTCTTTTATTTGCTCAATATGAATTCCAGCCTCTTTAAAGGTAACATTATCATCTTTCTTGGGCTTATTACAAGCCAAAAGGAAGGTCAAACAAACCAATAGCCCCTTATCAAATCTCATATCAATAATTTTAGATTCTCTTCACAATTAAAATACGACGATTATTTTACAAGAATCATAATTTACTTCAACAAACTTAAATTATAATTTAAAAACTTGAAAAACTAAAATTTACCACTATATTTAAATCACCTATCAATTGAATTGCAAAGCTAAAATAACTCTATTGTTATGCTTGACACTGAAATAAAAGAAATAAAAAAATCATACAAGGAAGCTTGCCCGAATTTCGACAAACTCTATTCGATAAAAAGCAAATTACTTTTGCTAAAGAACCAATATCCTGACAATATTAAAATTCTTACCAATCTGGGAGCTGTATATTCCGATTTGGGAAAGCCAACTGAAGCTTTGCCCTTGCTGACAAAAGCGAAAAGTTTGGGCTCAAAAGACGCAAACCTGCACCGAAATATCGGCATAGTGAAAATCAAAATAGCTTCCGAAAGAAAAAATGCAATCGAGTATTTTCACACAGCTTCTCAATATGAAAAAGACCCATTGACAATAGAAGCTTATTTTGATCCTCATGGCCATTAGGTCTTTCAAATAATAAAATGCTCAATCCACAATTCCTTTCTCGAAATAAGGGATTGAACATGACCGATTTTAATTATTAAAATATTACCACATTATCCGATGCCCTAAAGTCAAGATGCACCCAGCCACCATACTTGTTGTCTCTGGTGGTTTTTAAGATATTCTCGATTCCTCCAAGACCGAACTCACTATGCAAAAGAGTTTCCATCTCGTATATTCTTCTCCATAATTCAGGAGCTGGGATTACGGAGCATTTCACATCAATCGCTCTTCCAAACCTGTGCAAGCTTAGCGAATCGCTATTTCTCTTATAATATTCCGGTTCCCTAAAGCCAGAATGTTGGTAAGTTCCTCCTCCATAAGCCCAATTATTGACTGTCAAAGGAACACCGCCGAGGTTTTTCCTGATAGCTTCCAACATGGGCAATACTTTATCATCCATAAGCAATAAAGCATTTTCACCCCACTTTTCATGAACTCTTGGAGAGACGAGCTCGTCTAAGCAAAAATTCTTGCTCACTTGTATTCTTCTCATAATACATTATTATTTGAATCGTAAAAAATCGCGAATCGTATTCAGCCTGCTATTTTGAAAGGCATCAATTCAAATCAGTATTGAGTGAAGCATTAGTTTTCCGATGTAATTGCAAGTCATCAAACATTTGAGTCAAAATCAAAGAAACATATACCTTTATGTACGATAAAACAATATAAGCTAAATTAGCTCGCCATTCTTAATCTCAAAGATTTTGAACGAAATATTCCATTTACCTCCTTCGATGAGAGATTTCGCTATTTTCATATCCTTGAAAACAGAAAGTTTATTTTGATCGATTTCGTGTATTCATTAACCAAAAATGCAAAATGGATTTATATCAAAAAAACAACTCCGCTACACCTGATTTCATCATAAGTTCAAGAAAAAGCCAGTAGATTGCTCTACCAGCTTGAACCTAAAACAAAACTAAAATGGAAGATTACCAAACTCCCACGTTAACAAAAACAAGTGCACTACTCACTGTGTAAATACTGTTTCATATCTTAATGAGCTTTTCCCATTACGAACATTTCAAAGGCTTAAATCAGATTTCATTCGAGAAGACAACACACTCACTTTTACATGAAGAGAGCGCCCCTGAAGGCTACTCCCTATCATGTTGAAAAAAAAAGAAAACTCAATATGCGGTGTTTATCATTAACTTTCAATATGAATCTGCTTCCTAAAGCAAAGCCTTCAAATCATTGAAAACGAAGGAGGAAAAATCCTCCTTCTCCGTTTCCCTATGGATTCATTGAATCAAAGAAAAGGCGTGCCTTTCAAACGATAGGATAAAGGTAATAGATCTGCTCTCGCCTTGTAAGTAATACACTGTTACATCCCTGTAACATATGCTATAACCTCATAATGTCCTTAAACCACATAATGCCTAAGCAAAATCAGATTTTGTCATGATTTAACGAATATCATCCCGTCAGCAAGCATTTTACATTTGTCGAATCACTAAAAAATATGATCTATGAAAAATGTAGCCATTGTCGCATTTTTGTTTCTCATGTCTATGCCCGCATTGGCACAGCATAAGGAGCATCACCATGTAGGCATCTTTCTGGGGGGAGATAGCAATGACCATTCTCCCATAGGATTAGAATATGAATACAGAGCTGACTCCCACTTTGGCGTGGGGATTTGCACTGAGTTTTTTGAAACTGGAGGCGCTGAACACAAAGCCGGTACTGAAGGAATTATTATTGGAGAAATCATCTACCACCCCATCGCAGGGCTAAAGCTAATGGCCGGCCCGGGAGTCATCATTAATGATAATGAAAGTGAATATGTCACCCGCATTGGCACTGGATATGATTTTCATTGGCACCACCTGACGATATCTCCAACATTGAACATGGACTTCCATAACAATAAGCAAGATCTGGTCTATGGTTTTGGGCTTGGTTACGCTTTTTAAAAAAAGTGAAAGGCCAGACCTCTAACTGACCTTTCTAGGAATGATAAGGGATAAACCCTTGGGATAAGTCTAAAAAATGATACGTCTATTCTCTATTTCAATTCAAAGGTAACACCTTCCCGCCTACCGAATAAGTATCTTACTGTTACTTACGCCCATACTTTATTCAATTTTCAATTAAGAACTATATATATTTCACGCATTATTCGTGTTCCTGAATTCTAGTAATAGCGAAAAGAAAAAAATCCATCCCAATCGACAAGCGATCAAGATGGACTTTATATATCTGCTGATATTTAACCCAAGATAAAATCTTGTGCTAGTTTCTTATAGATTACTTAGACTTATAGAAGATATTTTTCTTAAGTATGTAACACTATCAAGTTTTATAACGCTTACTCCATTCTTAAGTGGTTTTTCACTTCTGATATATTGATAATCACCCATTACTTTATTCGAAACCGTAATTATTGTTTGTCCTTTTTCAAACTTAAGTTCTGAATATCCATTTGCTTTTAATATACCTCTTAATTCATTGATATAATTAACATCTATATTTAAGTTTTTTAGTGCTGAAATGTATTGAGAATCTATAGTATCATTTTGATAAAATAGAATCCAATTTTTTTCTAATATTCTGACTGTATCTTTTTGAATCACCCTGAGTTGACTATTTATTAATTCGAAATTAGTAACTTTAGAATTCCAAGTGCCTATTTTAATAAGATCTGGATGTCGTAAGTATTCTGCACTAACAGAAATTGGATATCCTTTGGATAATATCAATGTAGTATTCATTGACATATCAATCTGGAAATAATTCAACAATAATTTTTCATTCGAGTTCAGTAAAAAATTGTGATCAGTCGAATAGGCATTTATAAGAGTTTCTTTATATTTCTTTTTTTCATAATCATTCAACCAAGGATCAAAGAATGACAACTTAAAAATTGAACCTAATAAGAATACCAATACTAAAAATTTAAAAATCTTCAGAAACAAAGTATCTCCAAGCGTTTTAAAATATGGCTTGTTTAAAATCTCTTCTTTTTTGATTTTTGGAGCGTCGGGATTGTTTTTGGTAAATGCCGTATCTTTTTTGTTTATTTCTCTTTGGTTGGTATAAAATTCTTTAGGCTGTCGCTCATAGTTTTCCTTGTTCATTCCGAATCCCATATATCCCATATGATCATACTTTTGTCAGGTTAATGTTATAAATATTACGACAACTAGAGACATTAGTTAAAAAATATTAAATAAAGTTATATAAAAAACATTATTTCTAAAATTCTCTGGCTTGAGTTTAGAAAATGAAGCGATAATTTCATCACAAGTGTGAATTATTTGACCATCGATCTACCAAGTCAATTTTGTCTTGAGGACTTGCCTGTTTTTCTTGTCGATGCCCCATAAGATATTTTTATCCAACCTACCCTAGCGCAGGTTTGCAACCTGTTTGCTGGCATATCAACTACTTTTATCAAAGATCTAAAAAGTGCCTTAACTTATGCCAAGACTTTTGAATATTATCTATCAGAATTGGGAACAAGTTGAAAACTTGATCCAGTGTTCTTTAATCTAAGCTTAGATCATTTGGGTTTACTTTTGATGTACCTTGAACTAGTGTCGCTTTCTAATCATACTGTGGACTAGAAAGATTCTTAATTTTTATAAATAGGCTTTATTAATTCAATAGACTGATACTTGCTAGAATCAAAAGATAAATAATGCACCTCCTGTAAATTATTTGATTTTTTTATTGAACTATCATGTATAGGAGGATACTCGATTCTAAAATTAAAATTAGACTCCTTTAATAATTGTGTATCAACATGATTAAAATAAAATTTATACCCACTCCAGCAGAAAGAAATTGCAACTTCTTCATTATCATATATAGAGTTAGGCAATGATTCTATTTGGCAGCCATAGCTCTGTTTAAAAAGACATTTTTTATCTAATGATTGAATTTCTAATTCATACTTTTCATTACATAAATCTATATCACCTTTTCCCTTAATTTCTAAATTAATGTTAATATTATTAATTTGAGGAATATCAACATTACATGTAAATAACGAATAAATTATACTAATCATAAATAATAATTTCATAACTACTTATTTCCTATTTCAACAAATTGCTTTAATGAAAATGTTCCTACATCCCCATTTTGATTATAAATAGTAACTTGCCACTTCTAGCTCCCAGTACAAAATGATTTCCATTTCCTTGCACATTAGTATGACTAGCTGCTGTCCGTCCTATCTCCAGAAGATGGTGTTTGTCTAAATCCTTTTCCGTTATTAACTCCATTATATAATACCCTCGCTTTACTGGACCAAGAGTTAAACATTCTTAGTTGATTTTTCATTCCTAAAATTTTAGAAAATTTAAACCAACTATTATATTGAGCTATTGGAATGTGGGTAACTTTAGGTGCTTGCACCGCTGAAAAGTTATCCATATTTCAACAGCCATTAGGCAGCATTCAACTGAAAAACCTCTTTAGGTTTTAGTCTATCGATTCCTTGATGATCCCTACTATGATATCGTTCTAGCAAATTACAAACCCCTCTTATAAGCTGAGTCCATTATCAGCTGGATTGAGATAAATATGGTTATATTTTATCGTTCGCCAAAATCGTTCAATATAAATATTATCTAGCGCTCGTCCTTTTCCATCCATACGATTTTAATTTTTTAATCCTTGAGGTAATCTACATAAGCTTTACATATGAATTGAATTCCTTGATCACTATTCAATATTTCAGGTTTTCCATGCACTTCAATGGCTTTTTTAACAACATCCAATGAATGATTGGCCTCTAAAGAATTACTCAAGCCCCATCCAACAATATACCGACTATATACATCAATAATGGCTGTCAAATACATAAAGCCTGAAGCCATTGGAATATAGGTTATATCAATCTCCCAGACTTGATGCACTCGAGTAATCTCAAGATCACGAAGAAGATAAGGGTGTATATACTTAACTGCTCCTAACTTAGAAAGATTCTTTTTGGGGTAAATAGCATAAATACCGGCTTTTCTCATTAAACGTCTTACCCGTTCATAAGAGGCTAATATTCCATTATCTCTTAACATAGACTGCATGGTAAGTACGCCTGCTGTTGGCTCTTCAAGAATATGTCATCCATTTTCCGCATGATCTCTAAGTTCTCCTGAGATTCTCCTTTTGCTGTGAAATAGTAACTAGAGCGTGCTATTCCGAGGAGCTTACATTGCCCTCGAATGCTTAATGAATCATTTGAATTCACAAGGAGTTTGAGGTCTATAGATGTCCCAACTTCTTCAAGTTTTTTTTTAGAAAATCATTTTCCAACTCCAAACGACCAATTTTATTGAACAAATCATTCGAGTTAGGCTCTTGGTCTAGTTTTTCAAGGGTATTATACCTTTTGATAATCTGAGGAGTCATTTTTTGTCAAAAAATTTGCAAGGTTTTCTGGTGATCTGGAAATAAAATATGGAGCGTTTTTATATTCTTCAGGAAATTTATTTTGAGCCAACAACTCGATTGCCCCAAGAATAAAAAGTATAAAAATAATTAAATTTACAATCAATCTCATATGCTAAGACGCTAATATAGATTAAAATATAACACTTAATTACTATTTATTAATTATAAATAGTAAAAAATAATTACATTAAAGCATTATTGAATCACAATTCACTGGGACATATTAATATGAGAGAATTTGGAAAGACACCTCGTCAATCAATATTTAAGAAAATATTAAATATTATAGGCTTTTTTACAGGAGGAGGATCTGGAG
Organism: Aureibacter tunicatorum; assembly: GCF_036492635.1. Classification (GTDB taxonomy): domain Bacteria; phylum Bacteroidota; class Bacteroidia; order Cytophagales; family Cyclobacteriaceae; genus Aureibacter; species Aureibacter tunicatorum. The sequence continues at coordinate 267,830 of NZ_AP025306.1, read as the reverse complement.
GAAAATATGAAGGTTTCAGAGGCCATAACGACAGAATGGAAAATAGACGAAGGAAAACTCTATTTGACAGGTAGAATGATTTAGCTACCTTAACATAACAGCCTTTACATAAAAAGCTTCATTTCCTAAACCTCGCTGGCTTGAGTTTAGAAAATGAAGCGATAATTTCATCACAAGTGTGAATCATTTGACCATCGACCTACCAAGTCAACTTTGTCTTGAGCACTTGCCTGTTTTTCTTGTCGATGCCCCATAAGATATTTTTATCCAAGGGGTCCAAAGCAATTCCCTGGCCTTTGATTGACGATTCGAACGTATGCTCCCAAACGAGCTGAGAGCCGATACTTGGTATCGAAAGCACATAGAGTTCAGAGTGATGATGATGCGTAGCCAAGATTCGTCCGTCTTCCATAAATATTCCACCCGAGATGCTATACGGCGTGGTGCGTTCCACCAGTTCTTTCGGCAAAATCCAAGCGCCTACTTTTCGCCATTCCTTATCGAATTTCACTAGTTGCGTCCAGCTGACATCTCTGTTCCTCTGTCTATTATGATCTCTATCGTAATGGGCGAACATGACGTAAAAATGGCCCTCATATTCATCAATCCACGTAGCCGATCCAAATTCTATCCCAAAACTATGATTGCCCACATGCGTCATCGTCTTCGGGTCAAAAATCTCGATAGTGCTGGACATCGGTATCTGAGGATAATTCGAATGAGCGCAATAGACCAAGGAGTCTATCAATATAGCGCTATTGAGATGATCCAAGCGCTTGTCTGTCCACACAGCCAAACTATCGCCGGTTTGCTTGTCGCGTTTGATTATCGTGCGATTATCCACCACAAAAAAAGCGTCATCTGTCGCCACCACTGCTTGCCTTGCTTTCGGCGCGTCGAATTGTGATATCAACTCTGACTGCTGAGCATTAGCGATTGTCGCCATAGCCATCCACGATAATAAAAGAATATTTCTAAGAAACATAATGGTCAATTTCTGATCAAAAAAAGTGATCCCCGCATATTACGCGGAGGATCGATTAAAATAGACTATAGATTGAATTTCGCACCGATTGTGACAGTCGGTCCGTATTGTTCCGTTTGGTGTAAAATGTGTCCGGCACTGTAAGGATTACCGTACACTTCTCTCTCTTTTTGATTGGTCAAGTTGTTCATTTGCGTAAATATCGACAAGTTTTCATTTATAGCGTAACTTGCCGACAAGTCAAGATGAAACTGTTGGCTGAAATAAATATCGCGTTCCGCTCTATCTGCCATTTCAATCAAAAGAGGCGCTCTGTAGTTGCCTGAGATAGCGATCATCAAACCGCTGTTAGGATTATCGTATGTCAAATTCAAATTGAAAATGTCTCTCGGACTATTTCCCATTTGAGTGACACGAACGATTTCCTCTCCTTCTATCAAGTTGCCGTCATCATCGATAGTATTTCCATTTCGAATGATTTTCTGTTGCGACCATGTGAATGTATAATTAGCCATCACGCTCATCCATTCCAACACTGGCACCCCCGAGTTGATAAATCTATGACTGTATGCAACCTCGAAACCAAAGAGCTTCGCCTGATCCGCATTCAAAGGCTTCGTAATCTCCCAAGGCTGGCCATCGATCATATGGTATTCTGTAGTGCTTACGATCTGCCCGTCAATCAACTTCGCAAAAGCTCCTGCGGTGAAGTATCCCATATTGGAAGTGTATCGTTCATAAATGATATCGAAATTTGTCGCTACCACCGGCTTCAAATCCGGATTGGATATGGACATCTTTCGCGCTTCATCATCGATCACTTCTCTTGGTATCAAGCTTGTAAAAGCAGGTCTAGCAATACCTTGAGTAACCGCCGCTTTCAAACTGTTTTGCTTGTCAAATTTATACACGGCATTGATGGAAGGCAGTATATTGACGTAGTTGCTTCTGTCATTCAACGTTTGAACAAATTCACCTGAATTATACTCATCAAAGATATAGTGGTTAGCCGTATGCTCCATTCTCGCACCGATCAAAGTATTGAACTTGGAAGTCCAAGGCAAGTCCGCCATAATATAAGCGGCGTTAATTTGCTCGCTTGCGTAATAGTTATTATTCAATACGCTATTATTCGCCTTCCAATCACCTAAAGGCAAGTCATTGAATGCCGCGTCCCTGTACGTAACACCTTCATTGAAAAAGTCAGGCGCGTAAATCTTCACTTCCTCAGTCGGGTCAGCCGTGAAACGCGTAGCTTGCCTGTCTTTTGTTTTTTTCCAGAATTTGTAGCCGGTCTGAAGGTTTGTTCTTTTTCCCATAAAATCAATAGGGATTTTCAAGTTAGCCACAAATGAATTGTCTTTTTCAACATTAAGCATCTCGTCCTTGCGCACACCTTGCTTTTGTCCTCTACCGCCTTTCATATACAAAGGATCTTCAGGGCGAATCATCGTCTTCGCTGTTACTCCCCATATATCTTGTCCTTGAATATCCTCAGGACTCAATATTCTTCCAAAGTAATATTGCGTGCCGTCCGGCTCTTCCACTTCAGTGCTTATGTGGCTGTATTTATAATCAAACTCGATCCCATTATTGAACTTATGCTCACCGCCAATCTGATACACATCCATAGATGTGGACTTAAGCCTGTTTTGCACTTCGCGCACTTCATCATAAGCGGTAATCGCTCCGCCATCCACGCTATTCTCTTGCTCATCCCATCTTCGATAGTTGAAATCCGCTCTACGGCGTATACGATGATCCTCAAAATAATTCTTATTATATGATCCTCTGATCACATGATTCTCATTGAATCTATAATCCAGTGCTGTGCTATATCCATATCTCACACGCTTGACATCATAATCGTTGTATCTCTTCTGAATCAAAGAGTCAGCATCATCGATAAGGTATTGATTCAGCTCCGTTCCTCTATTGGTTTGATAATAACTACCATTGATCAATACTCCTAGTTTATTATCAAAAAACCTGTTGCCTATGAACATATTGTGCTGTTGTAAACCTAACCCTCCTCCGGCATTGTACTCATCGACATGAAAATTGCGACCGCCACTGGTCATCGCTTTGATCGTCAATTGTTCGGGAGCATCTTTCATGGTGAAATTCACCGCTCCGCCAATCGCTCCTCCATCCATATCCGGAGTAAGCGTCTTTTTCACCTCGATATTATCCATCAAGTCCACCGCCAGAAAATCCAAACTAGTCCCTCTATTGTCAGCACCACCAGGCATTGGAGTTCCATTCATCTGCATTTGGTTATATTCTGAACTCACGCCACGTATCTGAATATCAGCTCCTTCGCCTCTGTTTCTATTAATGGAAATCCCGGGAATACGCTGCAAAGCCTCGGAACCATTTCTATCCGGCATCGTTCCAAACTGCTCAGAAGAAACAACATTCTTGATCGAGATCGAATTCATTTGCTCATTCAAGGCTTTCGCTTGTCCTCTCGACGCGTCTCCATATACAACTATCCCTTCCAATTGAGTGGCATTTTCCTCCATCACCATCTCAATGCTTACTGTTTGGTTTTCTTTTACTTGAATCGATTGTGTTGCATCATCATAGCCAAGATAATGCGCTATAATTTCGTATTCACCCGCCGGCACTCCACCTATGGAAAACTTTCCGGATAAATCCGTCACTGTCGAAAATTTAGTATCCTTCACATACACATGGGCATATGAAAGCTCATTGGCTTGAGCGTCAATGATTCTACCGCTTATTCGGCCAACGCTTTGCGCCAACACTTGCATGCCAATTATCGAGAGAAGAAATACTAATAAAGAACCCTTAAAAAACTGATTCATGATTATTAACTTATTGATTGATTCATATACATGACTCAAATTCAAGGCTTGACCTAGTATCCCTTTCAGTTTCCAAATATTTAAGCTTACATTTCCTTAATGTTAACAAAAGAGTATTTTAGCAAAGCTTTTTTAAATGATGGTTAATTATACTTATCCAATCAAGAACGATCTTTAAACAATTCAATTTTTGCTTTACTCAAAAATTAACTGATCATCCGTGTTCGCGAAATTTTTCAAATTCTTTTTCCATAAAATCCGTAGCCAAAGACATTTGCTTCTGAACTGTATGCACTGATATTCCCAGCTTATCCGCGATTTTTTGGTAAGGAAGCCCTTCAAACTTATTCAAGTTGTAAATCATTTTTCTTCTAGGCGGCAACTGATTAATCAATTCCTTCAAATTCACATAAAGCTCTTCAAAATGGATTTGTCCTTCCACGCAATTGGTGTCGGCAACATGCTTTACCTCATCCAAATGCACATTTTTATAAGCGTTCTTCTTCAATCGATCCAATGAGCCATTTCTTACCACTCTTCGCATATACGCCAAGGGAGTTTCCACATTTTGAAGCAAATGACGGTTTTCCCAAATGTGCATGAACTTTTCATTCACCACTTCTTCAGAACTGGGCCTGCATCGAATCAAGCCAAAGCTCAATTCGATAAGCTGTTGGTAATGCCTATGAAAAAAAATATTGAAAGCTCCTTGACAGCCCTTTTCTATTTTACCAAATAAAAATACGTCCGTGTGTTCAGTTGTATTCATCCCCTACTTAGTTGTGTTAAAACTTAAGCTGAAATTATCCGAAGACAATTACACGGGAATTACATTAAGTCCTTTCTTGAATTACATCTGAAAAATCAATGATATATTTAACATTACAATAACAGTAGCCTTGAAAAATTTTAATCAATCAAATGAATTGACATGAACTAAACAGCCATGACTATTTACGATTTATCAAAGCAAATTCTTCGTAGCATTCCAGCAACTTCACTTGAACATCATAAGCATTGCTCTCCAACAAGAACTTTTCATCCAAATAACAAAACTTCAAAAACTCCTTTGCCAAACTATCGCTTTCTATAGCTGTCATCTGTTTCACCGTCTCAATATTATAGTAAAGCTCAACTCTATTCCACTTTGATTCATTTTGCTTGATCTTCTTAAACTTTTCTTTTTCCTTGTCTTTATAAAAGCGCTTGGTAAAATTGATTTTCATGCTTACCGGCATGCGAATTCGCAATTGAGATTCTGCCAATTGTCTTTGTTGAGCAACTTCAGAAGGCAATTTATCCAATACTTCCGGATCAATTTTAAAGGAGAATTCTTCCTCTTCCGGAGGCCTGTACCGCAGCACTTCTTTTTTAAAATCCTCCGCATCTTCCGGTATGCCAATAACAACCACTTCCCTTAACATAGTGGAAGATGGTTTCATCACGATTTTCAAATCTTCCTTATCATCATCCGCCCAAATTTTCACTGTGGCAAAACCCATGCTTGTAAAGTTAATCGTGTCAGATGATTCTATTAGCAATAAAAAATCACCATTCACATCCGAACTCACGCCAGCAAAAGGTGAACTATTCGGAAAGACATTCGCTCCAAAAAGCTCTTCGCCTTCTTCATCAAAAATTTTTCCTGAAATTTCTAGTTTATTTTGAGCATGAGTGACAAACAACAAATGCATAAATATAAATAGTAAAGCATATTTTATCATTTTTATTTTCAATCTAGCCTTTCACTCATAAAAAATCATTTATACAAGAATAAGTTTAGTTAAGCCTTGTTAAAAAGGTATTCAAAAGCATGATTATGAGCGAAAAGTCAATCATGACTTTCCGCTCATATAATTATTTTCTTGTAGCAATAAAGCTAACTAAGTAATCGTTTTTGTTATCATCGTGGGAGATAACAACTTGCTTCGGGACAAAGTCAAATTGATTTGAGACAGGCTTCAATGTAATTGTCTCATACGCTTTGATTGGGAAATTGCATTCTCCTGAAGTTTTCGCCATCACGACACCATTCTCATATGCGCACTCCCAATTCCAATGGTACAAATTACTTCCATCTTTCATCATAATGTTTCCGCTTTCATCCACTATCCTAACTTTCGCTATCGCTCTCTCATTCATTTCCTCAATCACTTCATAATAATGGTTATTATGAACACTCGGAAAATCCACGATAACTCTCCAGGGCTTTTTTCCATTTAGCTTCCACGTTTGATCAACAAACTCTCCTAGTCTTGAAGGATGATTTAAATATTTGGCTCTATCAGCGTCTCCGTATCCAGCAACACTTGTTATCCCGTAATATTGCATGCTAAAATATTTATTCTCTGAAGGTTGGGATTGTGGGTTATGATCCGAATTGTCGGAATACCCACCTCCAGCCGTATGCCTTGGCAAAGAGGGACTAAATCTGGAATTGCCAATTTGTCTCGTTATAATAATTCTTTTGCCTGAAGCTATTACATCTTCCTTGGTTGGGTAAGGATTGGTTTTGATCTGATCAAATACAAGGCCCGACAAACCCGACTTATCCATCAATTTGTCAATTTGCGAACCGCTTACTGTTGTTTCGAATTTCAAAAACACCATCTCTTTCGGATTTTCAAGAATAAAATCTCTTACTTCCTCAAGAACGTAATGAGCTAGACGACTGCCATTAGCTCCATTAGTCGCTTTGCCGTGATATACCGAGATATCTTTTTTAACTTTGAATGGAAAATGATACGTTGATTTCTCATGCACATCTATCTCAATGGCCCTAATTCCTTTTTGAAACTGCGATGGCAAATTGTCAAAAACATTTGACTTTTCGAATCGTCCTTTGTAATTATAAGAGTTGTGAGTGCAGGGAAAGGAAATTTCAAATAACTTTCTTTCTTCCTGAGGAACAAGCTCATAAACTTGAGAATTTATTGATGGATTTTTCGAAAGAGTTGAATAATCACGATTGTCATCAATCGAATTCAAATCTTCCATGGGACTTGAGCATGCGGCTAACCATGCTATTACAACTAGCCATGTTTTGTTGGTTTTCATGTTTGTTTTGAAATAAATATTAAGAAAATAAATACGGAACACATTTGATAGATATACAGCATGCAAAACATGTCCCGACTGAAAATATTTTCTAAAATGCAGAAAACGCATATTGATCAAAACTCCAAAAAATCAATTTTATATAGAAATAATTTAAAAGTAATACAACTCAAGAAAACAATTTATTTATTCAATGTTATAATACAACTATTTCATACTGATTAATGTTAGATGCTACTAACTTTCAGCACTTTCAAACTATTTTATAATGAAAATTAAATATTACTCAACACATAGTTAAATAATAATATTTTAATGACCTTTAAAACTTATTAATAATCAATCATTTAAAATAAAAAAAGCAAGCTGAACAACTCCAGCTTGCTTCTCAATAAATACTTTTTTTGTCAACCCTACGCTTCCACTAGCTTAGGCTCACTTATAGGCATAGATTCAGTCATCCTCAATTTCTTATCCGAAATCTTGATAAATCTAATCACAGAAAGCACAGCAACTACAGTCAGGCCTATAACAAGTCCCATCCAAACGCCAGAACTTCCCCAACCAAATTTAAAAGCCAAAACGTAGCCTGAAGGAATCCCAAGTATCCAATAAGCTATGAATATGAAAATTGCCGGCACCTTAACATCTTGCAATCCACGCAAAGCTCCCATAGCCGCAACTTGAACGCCGTCAACAATCTGAAAAACACCGCATAGCAAAAGCAATTGAGCCGCCATAGAAACCACTACAGGGTCGTCAATATATACTTTCGGAATTTCATTTTTAAATATCAGCATTACCAAGCAACTAAAAGTCGTCAAAGCTACGCACATCATCATGCTGACCATACCTGATTTTTTTGCATTCAATATCTGTTTTTTTCCTAAGAACGTTCCAACGCTGGCGCTAGCAGCAGCTCCTATTCCGGATGCAATCATATAGAAAATTGTCCCGAAATTAAGCGCGATCTGGTGAGCCGCTTGAGCAACGTCGCTTACCCATCCGCACATAATCGAAGTGAAGCTAAAAGCGCCTACTTCAAACAATGCTTGCGTTCCTGTTGGCGTTCCCAGCTTTAACAAAGTGCCAATTCTTTTTTTCGAAATTTTCACAGAGCCAAAATGCTTAATAACCTTACTGAATATTGGCGACTTGAACACGAATATCCCCATGCCTATTGGCATTACTATTCTCGATATCAATGTCGCAATTCCTGCGCCCAACAAGCCCATAGGCTCGAATCCAAAATGTCCGAATATCAAAACCCAATTGAAGAATATATTAAGCAAGTTCGAAGCAATCGTAATAAACATCGCCTCTCTAGTGCTTTGCATTCCCTCGGCCAATTGTCTAAAGCTTTGGAAAAACATCAAAGGCAATAATGAAGCGGCCAATACTAGAAAATAATCCTTTGAAAGCGTTGTCACTGCTTCGCTTTGCCCGAAAACATGAAGATTCTGAGCGACAATAAAAGCCAATCCAAAAAACAAAAAGCCTATTGAAGAATACAACAACAAGGAGTTTTTAAAATAAGAGGCCGCTTTATCGGATCTGCCAGATCCATTAGCCTCAGCGACCAAAGGACTTAACACGTATGTGATCCCCATCCCAAAAATCATGAATACGGCAAATACTCCGCCTGAGAATGACGCAGCGGCCAATGAGGATGTCCCCACTTGACCTACCATGATAGTATCCACTACCGTAACCATTACTTGGCCAAACTGGCTGAGCATGATAGGATAAGCTAATTTGAAATTCTGAGTAAAATGTTGTTTGGTATTCATCTTCACCATAAAATGTCCCGCAACCACGGAAGATGTTTCACATTGAGGCAATCTTATCACCAAAAACATTCGTCTGCTTTTGCGAGATCATCGTGCAGACAAAGAGAAAATCACCGATTATTGCCTCAGATTTTTTTGGGTATTTTCTATAACTTGAAAAGTAACGGACGAATTACGCAAAAATTACGCTTTAGAACTAATAAAATGCGATTTCTGTCTCCTCAGTAGCAAGTTCTTTGCATGACTACCTCCTCTATCATGCAGATAAAAGAAAAAAGAGCGCAATGCATCACGCTCTTTCTAATCGTTATTGAAAATATAAAATGGAACGATTTACATCTTCCATTTATCTTACCATTTTTTTCAATCTGATTTCAATTCATTATTAAATATCCATGAATTAATTATTTCATTTAATTCTCTGTATTTTATCAATTGGCAAAAAGCATTTAATTCATAACTTTGTCCTACAGTAAACACAGACTTATGAAGCATTTAATTCAAATATTAGTTTCAATATTATTTCTCGCATCTATCCACTCTTGCAAGACAGTGGAGATCAAAGATCTTGAAAGATTTTACACTTATGAAAAAAATGCTGTTCCTGAAGTCATAAGCAAAGGAGAAAAGGTCATTTTCATTAAAGACGAACCCATAGCGATCAAATACAATGTCAACGCTAAAAAAACCATCAAAAAACATTACAGTGGAGAATATGTCATTATCGACCGCATAGAGTTCAACGAAAAAAACTATAAAGACAGTCTTGACTACAGATACATTATGGAGTTTGAAAAAGAGGTTTCCACCGAGGTCAAGCAAGACATACATACTCTTGTCAATACGACAAAGAGCCAAACATACTTCACCTATTTCATCATTGACCGATGGACAAAAAACATTTACTCTTCAGGCCGAAGAATCAACAGCAATGACGCTATACATGATCTAAGAGCCTATTTAATCAATTTAGAGAAAGCCAGAGAAAAATAACAAACTAATTTCACTTGCTTAATTTATCGATTAGGCTAACTATGCGATCTACTTTTTCCTCTTCATTTTTTGCGTCAAGCACTTTTTCCACAGCCTTTCTCTTTTCATTTGGAGGCAGCCCGTTAAAATTGTCCAATACCCAAGAAGGTTCTTCTTTCAAGCAAAGTATGATTTCCTCGGGAACACATTGTTCATAAGAATCTTCGATCAGTTTTAAATCAACTGCGTCCCCCGCTTCCTTGCGAAGCCTTTTTCTTAATTTGGCATTAACAGAGAACATCAAGTTCCCATTGCCCATGCCCATCAACTTGACACGACTAAAGGATATTTCATCAATAACTCCGCTTACAGAGATCCAACCAAAAGGCCTTTTTTGATTTGAATCAATCTTGGGCAATTCAATATATGTCCACCCACCTTTGCCTTCGAACTTTTGCAATGTAAATCTGCCTTCTACCAAAGGCGTCCCTTCAAAATTTGCCATAAAGAATCCTAAACTTAATAAACACTCAATTATAGAACATTCGCGCTAAAGACAAAACATAAATGAAATAAAAAACTGTCTGCCGCTATTCCAAACAAACTAAACACATCGGTCAGAGTTGATCTAAAAAAAGCACTAAGAAATGATCAATAAGAACCAAAGTTCAGTTTGGGTAAATTCTATTTTGGCCTTGTGTCTGATATTTTTATTTTCATGCCAAAACTCTGATGACGCCACCCCAAACACTCACCTCAAGCTAAAGCAAAAAGTTGAAGGATTAGCCCCAGGCCAATATGCCAATATTCCCTTCGCAGTGAATAGAAACCTGCGCAATGCCAAAGTCAAAGTTTACATGAACGACTCTTTGGTTCAAGAAATAAGCACCGATACCATACATTACGACTCATTAAAAGTTTCACATATGGTACCATTGCAATACGCTGGCCAGAACGTCCAATACCAGATAGCATTGGAGTCCAATACCAGCGCGGCTGATATCACCTCGAATATTTATTTTGATGTTTTGGTCTACAATGCCGCAGGCTACAAATTTGTAGTTGACAATAGAACAACTTTAAACATCAACTTTTACAATAACAGAGTTTCGTTTCAAGGTGATCATGTATTAGTGGACGACTATTTCGGGTTCGCTTCCAATGGCTCAGATAACAGCAAATACGATGTGACTGTCAACACAGCGGGACAATTTGTGTACAACAACAAATCCGCAAGTTTTTCCTACTCTATCAACCTGCTCAATCATCACACTACTTATATGATCAGAGTTCCCAAGTCGCTCATCAATACCAGCGATATCAACACCTTCATTGAAACAGCCTATAATGTCGCTCAAACGGCTAAGCAAGAAACTCATATACAATGGGCTGACATAGCGGACTTTAATATATTTATCGTACATCAAGATGGCAGAATGGGAGTCTTCACTATTGAAAATGACTTTGTATATGACAAAAACATTAAATACAGAGGCATCAAACCTAGCTGATAAAAAATAGCAATAAAAAAACCGCCATGCTTGGCGGTTCTTTTATTAATATAAATGATTATGATTGATTCTATTTCACAATCTGAGCTTCAGCCCAGTCGATTAATTCTTGTGGCGCGCCAGATGCATTAGCGTTAGAAGCAGCATTGATAATAGTCTCTGCCTCAGTTACTTTTTGAGCATCTTCCTCTTCACCTTTAGCAGCTGCAACCTTAAGCTCAATAGCATTATCGCTGAAATTGATATCAGAGAACATAGCTATATTTTCTATTACATTCTCAATAGAAGCATTGCTCTCCAAATTGATTCCTTCACCTCCGAAACCTGAAATCACAGCATTTTCCAATCTTACAGCTGTTCCTCTTCTTAGTTTCACGCCTGCAGGGCTTTTCCCGTCTTCATTCGTTCCGCCATTGCCCATCAATGTAAGGTTTCTCAAAAGCGGATTAGACAATGGATCAGCTGTCAAGTTTTTGCTATTGTTATCCGCCTCGATACCTCTATCAGCAATTCTATCCACTAATTGTCTACCATAGATATTTTCAACGGTTCCTGACCATCCGTAAGTCCAGTCAAACAAATCATCCTCAGAACCTATAGCTACTAAATTCTTTCCATTAACCGTTCCACCGAAAAATTCGAACCCGTCATCTGAACAGTCAAAAGCAATCAAGTTTTCCAATACTGTACCGCTGCCAACTCCATTGAAAGTAAACCCATTGTGCTCTTTTTCAGAATTGATTTGGTAACCACCGAACTCAACTCTAACAAATCTCAACACACCTGAGTTGTCAACCGGTCTGTCTCCACCATAAGAAGCGTCTCCTACTTCAGCAACAGCTGTTCCACCTTGCACATTGATTGGCGCGTTACCGTTAATCAACAAACCACCCCAAGCTCCAGCTTCTTTTCTGTTCTTGGATGTGAAAACGATCATCGCATCCGATTTACCTTCAGCGAAAATCTTAGAACCTGTCTCAACCAAAAGATAAGCATCCTCAGCGCATTCGATAGTCACACCTGGCTCAATTGTCAAAGACGAACCGTTCGTTACGTGAATACCTTTTGGCAAATAATAAGTCTTGCCTTCTTCAAAAGTCACATTTTGATCAATATTCTTTGTAACCTCTCCCGCTTCATTCACTATGTCCTGAGTAGTATCTCCGCCTTCGATAATTACTTCGCTTACACTGCAAGATGATGCAAAAAGCAAGATAGACATTGCCACACTGTTGAATATATTTTTCATTTCTCTATAATTTGTAGATTCTCGATTGATTAAAATTTGTATGCGACAGAAAGAGATCCTGACACGCCATATTTGATATTTGAAACTTCTTGAGTTCCAACCGCAGGGTTGTTAAAATCTTCCTGCGTTCTTGTGATTTCCGGATTCAGCAAGTTTTGTGCTTTCAAGCTAACATTCCAGTGTTCAGAGATGCTATTATTCCATACTAAATCAAGCGTGGAAAATCCGTTTTCATACACATCACCAACACCTTCAGAACCTACTGAGAATATTCTGTCTCCGAAAACATTGTAAACAACACTTACATTTGAAGTCCAGTTGCCTGTCACATCAGTCTCGTAACCTAACGAAGCATTAATGATATAAGGCGAAGCTCCTTGCAAAGCTCTTTTGGAGTTTGTCATGTTGGCTACTTCTTCTCCATCTCCAAGATCAATTTGAGAATACAAGAACGTAGCATTGAATCCAACATTGAACCCTTCCACCCAAGCGGCGTTCATCCAATTAACAAGATCCAAATTCACTTCCAATTCCGCACCAGCTACAACCGCTGAGTTTGTATTTGTAAACGTGAATAATTGCGCTCCACCTTGCGGCTTTACGATTTGCTCAATCGGATCTTGCAAATATTTTCCGTACGCTGAAACAGCAATCAACTCGCCAGCATTAGGGAATAATTCATACTTAAGATCCAAATTATAGTTTTGAGAATTCAACAATCTATCATTACCGATCAATGTGCTTCCATCAGTGTTAACTCTCATGAATGGCACCAATTCCAAGAATCCCGGTCTTGTCAAAGTTTTACTAGCTGCCAATCTCAAATTGGTATTATCATTAACGCTATATTTCACGTTAAGCGATGGCAAAAGATCCATTGATTTGTATTGTGTTTTTCTGTAAGGATCATCCCAGCTTTCCTGCAAAGTTCTATAAAATACTCTCTGCATACTGCTCTCAAATCTAGCGCCGGCATTAATCATCAACCTTTCAGAAACATTGTAATCATATGCCAAATACCCCGCGTGAACATTTTGCTCGACTTCAAACTTATGCTGAGCTACATCGATTCCTCTGATATATCTGTATTTTTCGCCATAATTCGCATCAGTGAAGAATGCGTCTGGATTATTTGGATCAACCCTATTACCTGTTGTCAAGAAATCAACATTGTATTGATAATTCTCCACGTTTCTGCTTTTCAGCTTATTTTGGTAACCCCAGTAAATTTTCGATTTAGGAGTATCTTCATTCAACTGCCCATATTCATAAGTGAACCCAACGTTTGTGGAGAATTCATTATCTGTCATTTCTCCCCAAAATCTGTGATTGTCAGCCTTACTGTTAGTCAAAAACGAAACAGTCTCAACTCCTTGCTCATATCCTTGGTAAGCCAACTGCTTTCTATCAGGCTCAATTCTTGAAGTCACAGAGTAACCAACACCCCAATCCAAGTTAAACTTTCCAGCTTCGTCAAGCTCATGAGAACCTCTTAGCTGGTTCGTGAACAATTGCGTCTGTATAAAAGTGTTTCTGATATAAAGAATATCATCTCTTCCGTAATCTTCCACATAACCTTCTCTTTCTTCCGTCAAGTTATCCGACTGATTGAAGAACATCGAAGTATATGTGATCTCATTTCTGTTATTCCATTCGTATGTTCCACTGAACATAGCATTAGTCAAAGTGCTAAGACTCCAGTCTCTTGTGTCGAATCTATTCAATTCGCCACCTTCAGAGTTCAAAACTCTAGACTCGCCTTCAACATACTTATAATCGTTTTGGTGGCCAAAAGCGCCAATCAAAGCCAATGAGCTGGATCCAAAATCAAAATTATATCCGCCTGACAATCCTATATTATAATTCAATGGCGCTGATTTTGTCGTTGGGTTGAACCCGTTTGAGAATGGATTGCTCGTCAAATCACCCGGCACATCCGGCTTGCCTTCAGAGCTGATTCCCAATGGGTTCTCTGTTGAGCTCGTAGCGAAACCTAAATTATTATTCTCAGGAAATGTCTTGAAATCCTTGAATGTCGTCATTGAATTATAGCTTGTACCTACCTTAATTCCAAAAAACGGTTCATCCACATAAGATTTAGTCGAAATATCTATGGAAGCGCCCGCGAAATCCGCATATTCAAAAGCATTGAAAGTCTTGCGAACAGACATGTTCTCAACTACACTTGAAGGGAAAAGCGACATGTCTATCACCTTTTTATCTGGATCTGTTGAAGGCACAGTCAATCCATTTACCGTAACTTGATTGTATCGATCACCAAGACCTCTAACAAACACGCCCTTGGAACCTACCTTCGAAATACCCGACACTTTAGTCAAGCCTTCTTCCACATTTGAAACTCCTTTTTTGGAAAGCTCATCACTACCAACAGACTGATACATGATGCTCGATTTTTTTCTTTCGATTAAGAGCATTTCCTCCGATTCCTTGTCGGCTTTGGCTTTCACCACTACCCCGTCAAGCTGAACCAAATCAGGATCAATTGCAATTTCCAGTGGAGTCAAAGCTCCATTCACACTAATAGGTTGCGTAAAATCTTTGTATCCAATTGATGAAACAACAATTTCATACTCTCCCTCATCGGCTCTGAATTCAAAATTTCCAAACACATCCGTGCTTGCTCCCACCGAAATACCCTTCAAAAACACATTCGCACCGATGATGTCCTCTCCGGTCGCTTTGTCAGTCACATGCCCTTTGACAACAATACTCTGCGCAAATGCATTCACTGATAATGCCAGGAGCATTAACAGCAATAAGTTACAACGTTTCATTTAATAATTTTCTCAATCAATCAATAAGTCATTTTATAATGCAAGGATAGCGCATAAATATTACCTTATTGTTAACTAAAAGTAAATACAAGAAAAACATTGTTTAACTATGGATTAATCTAAAATTAATTTATAACTATTTCAATTCAATAATTAATATTAAGAACATACTTAAAAAATAATATAGTAAAAATTACATAACACAAACTCCATTGCATGACTTTATTTTAACAAATCAACGTTTTTACATAACTTATCATATTCATAATATTTTAACTAAAATAACTTTTTGGTAAAATACTATTTTATTCAAATCAACTACTTTTTTAAAAAATTAAAGCAAAAACAAAGACACTTAGCAAAAAATTAAAGTTTGAATCAATAATAGTACAACAGATGCATATTCTAAGAATATATGAAAGTTATAAGCATTTATACAGAAACCAACAAAGATGAATGAGTATCTCAATTGAGCTTAAATAAAAATTCCAGCCCGATTTCACAAGCTGGAATTCTCATTGCTATTTTTAAAGCTTTATTCAACCTACAAAGTCTCATGATTATTAATCAAATCTTTAAGCTTTACCTTTTCTGTAATATCATATCTGACATTTATGTATTTTATAATTCTATCTTCAGCGTCAAACACAGGAGCAATCATAGCATCAACCCAATAAGTTTCCCCATTTTTTTTCTTGTTGGGAAACTGTCCGGTGAAAACCTTCCCGCTTTTAATCGTTTTCCACATTTTCTCAAACAGTGACTTCGGATTGGATGGATGTCTCAATATATTATGAGGCTTGCCAATGCACTCTTCCTTTTGATAACCCGTGACTTCCAAGAATCGTTGGTTAGCATAAGTTATATTCCCATACAAATCGCTTTCAGTAATCAGCATCACTTTGTCCAAAAGTTTCATTCTAGCCGTCAACTCATTGCTAATCGATTGAATTTCCAATTTTTGACTTAAAATCTCTTCATGCGTGGCTGTGACTTCTTCATAACTTTGCCTCAATTCCTCCTCTTGAGCTTTTAATTTTTCATGACTCTCCTGCGACTCACGTAGCAAAAGCCTGTTCTTCAAATTTTGCTTCGTATAAGCCAAACTACCTCCAATTTGGTCTGAAAGTCTTTTTAGAAACAACATTTGAGCATTATCCAGAATACGAAATGAAGCGAATTCCATCAAAGCAATCACCTTCCCTCTATGCAAACAAGGCATAATAACAATGCACCGCGGAAGCGCTTCTCCAAGGCCAGAAGTTATATTCACATAATCATCCGGAACATCTGTCATAAAAATAGGCTCAGCTTCCAAATAACACTGGCCCAACAAGCCCTCTGAAAGTCCATACACTGTATTAATCCATTTTTTTTTGCCATATGCGTAAACAGACTTGCATTCAATATGATCCTCCTTGACTAGATAAAAAGCTCCCTGATTCAAATCAAGCGTTTTGCAGATCTTTCTCATTAGTGCGTCTTCGAAATTCTCTTCATCCAAACCGTCCAAAACCAAATTGCTAAATTCATTCAAATGACTTGCAACCCATTCTTTATCCTTGTTTTCAAACTTTTCTTTTTCATAAAGCAAGGTTAACTCCTTGATTTTTTCGCTTAATGTCATTTGTTTGTTTTCCAAAACATCCTGTTTGTCAAATCCCTCTGTCAACATATTTTTCAACAATTCCATGATAGCGTCAAGTTCTTTTTTCATAAACTCAACATCATCAGCTACATCTTTATGCAAATGCTGAAAATCCACTTCATCGCCATTTCTAAGCGCGAAAATTTGAGTAGTTAAAAACCTATACTTATGCCTTGAGCTTTTTACAAATAAAAATAAAGCCAAGGAAGATAACATAACCATTGCCGAGGAAATGAAAAACGGCAAAAAGTCATTGTCTAAACTGAAATAAGTCATTCCCAGAAAACCAATAAAATTTCCAGCTAGAAATAGATATCCGTTTTCCTCGCAAAATGCTAGTAGTTTTTTCATTTATTGTTTTAGTATTGCGAAATTGAAAGTACAATTATACTGTCACACAGTATTATTTTGACAATATACAAAGCACCTTAACTTTTGCAAAAAAGTGATTAAAGTTGAATCGTCAACTTAAAAAATCAATACTATTATTCAATAAATAATCAAAATATTTATTGAAAGGAAAGAATATTCAGCTTAAAAAATAAAAACTATAAAAATTCGGGCTAATTGACAAGTTAAAATCGCTTTGCAAAAAACACATCAATAAGAATGACAATCAGAGTTTAAAAAATAAGATTTTCATCTTTAAGTTTCCAAAAAAATACAATTATAGGACTATCTACAATGACATGCTTTCTAATTTTGATTCTAATTCTTGAATTCTCTCGTCTTTTTCTTTATTAATTTCTTTATATCTACGCATTTGTTTGTCAAAATCTTCCTGAGTGGACATAAGCTCCTCCAAATTCTGACGCATCACCTCTTCTTGTTGTTTCATCATATCCGTTTGCTCTTGAGACTCGCTAAGCAATCGCATATTGTATTTGGTCAACTTGTTATTTTCTATAAATGAAGCAATTGAGCTTCCGAAAGCTTTTACCATTTCTTTCATGCGTGGAGTAAAAACCGAAAGAGAACCAAGCTCAAGCACAGCTTGTACTTTTTCATTATGAATCAATGGGATGATCAACACACTGCATGCATGCGCATCGCCCAAGCCTGATGATATGCTAAAAAAAGAATCATCCAACTCTTCTATGCAAATTACTTCCTTGTCTTTATAAGCTTGTCCAAGCAATCCATCTCCAATCTCAACTCTTTTTTGTTCTATGCGCCCTCTGGTAAATGCGTAACTGGTAGTTAAGTTCAGAAACTCATCACCAGCTTCATCCTCTGCCAATACATATAGACCAGCTTGATTAATGTTCATATAATTCACAATACATGAAATCATATTATCCTTGATCTCATCAAAATCTTCTCCGATCACAAGGGTGTTTCCGACTCTTGTTACACCATCGGCAATCCATTGGCGATCTTCTTCCTCTGCTTGCTTTTGCTCTACTTTCTCGATATAGCCACTTAGTTGCGTAGACTTGTCTTCCAACGCTTTATTGCTTAACTCCATTTTTTCCATAAGCCTCGCGTTTTTGTCTTGTGTGATACCATGATTCCATTTCAACAAGAACAAGCACATAAAAGAAGTAAACACAGCGCTTACATCAAAAAACATCGTTATCATTTTGTCATCGCTCAGCCTGTTGCCCTCATCCTGCATGTAGTTCAAGCCTTCCGCATTTAAAAAAGCCATAAATATCAGAAAATTGACTGCGTTTGAAACAATCAGCCACCACTTTTCCTCTTTGAGCTTAAACATCACCCATGGACCGGACAATATGGCAAACTGGAGCAAGTACAAAGAATAAATCGGATCTTCATCAGGACTGATCACCATCAAATGCAAAATCGAAGTATTAATCATCGACACCACGCATACCAACAGTCTTAAAATAGCATTTTTCTTTATATAAGCATTTACAAAAAATACTATGATGAAAAACGCTTCCGATGCCAACGGAAAATAAATAGCCTCCTCATTATACATATTGGCGATTATAATATAAGGCACAACTATGAAAATACAAATGATGGAAACTATCCTTATTAACCTTCTATTCTGAACATCGCTATAGCTTTGATTTGAACCGATTTTGTCCGAAAACAGCCTATCCCAAATACCCATACCCATGGCTTTAAATTATTAATAACAGATCGATAATCTTAAAAGTACAGCAAAATACATATTAAATCACAGAAAATAAAGAGAATGCCTCTAAAGGATCTATCACAGGAAACTCAAATTCACTTTTTTCATCGTATACATACAGATTATTATCAAAATAAGGCGTTACAACTATAAATATTACCGATATATACATTTATATAATACAATCAATATTAAAATCAGCAGATTAATTCATGGATTAAAAATTTTAATTCTTTGATATTTTACTTTTATAAAACTCTAACTCCAATAGAATGAATTGAATTCTGAACAGCTCCGCAAAAAATAAGTTAAAAATTGAAATAGTAATCAAATACTTATATAATATGGCTGTTAAATTTCTTACAATACTGATTATATCCACGTTCATGTTCGCGCCCATGCTTACTCAAGCACAGAGAAAAGACAACCCTAAACCCAGCAAAGAAGGCGAAGTAGAATCGCACAAATTACTAAACCCTTTGGATGAAGACGAGCATGCTGACAGTTTCAACCTGAACAAAAATGGGAAGCAAATCGAACACCCAATGGAATTCGACTCTAAAATCAATAAAATGGACGAGAATTCTTACATGTTCAATCATGGAATCGAGTTAAAAATTAACACGCCTCAAGACTTTCGAATGCCTCGTTTGGCTGAAAAAGAAAAAGTGCATGTATCCTACAGTCCGAAAAAATTTCAGGACAATGTCTATCATAACATCAAAATAAAAAAGAAAGGCGATATCATCTATGAAAAAATAGAGCTTGGCGATACCAATCCAATCGACAGCGAATGCGAAGGTTTTGATATCAGACAATATGCTTACAGCGGCGAGAGTGTCAAAAGCAGAAACGAATTTGTGTTCAATTTAAAAACGGAAATCATCGCAGGAGATGTTACTATAGACTTAAAGCCCGGCAAAACATACAACTTCACCAGCACCGAAGGAGAAAGATTGCAAGCCAAACTTATCAGCAGCAAGTTTACTGGAGAACAATATCATCAACAAGGCGTAGTTCAAGCGCCCTATTACCTAAAGCTGCTTATAAGAAAAAATGAATAACAGTTTGACATAGTCAAAAGGCGTATTAGACTCCTTTTGACTATTTTCCTTTTATAATCAAGGCATCTTCATCACTTTGCCCTTTATCACAGTTCCACCTGTTTGGAACACAAGACAATAAAATCCGAGCTTAAAATCATCGCCTACAGGCCATTCATTTTTATAATTCTCATCTTGAAAAATCACTTTTCCTGTAGGATCAAAAATCATCAACTTCCCTTTTACCAATTTCCCCGATCGATTGAACTCCAGCTTGCTGGAACTACTCAAAAAAGTGGGGTAATTCACTTCGTCTTTTATTAAATCAACTTCAGTCTTAACTTCATATTGCAAATCAAAACTAAAGCTTTTCAACAAAATTCCCCCAAAGGAGTCATCAGCCGTAATTTGAATAGTATATGAGATCTGATTGTCATTAAACTGGATATCTCCACCTTTCCAAAATAATTGATTACCAACAAGCTCAAAAAACTCTAAAGACTGCTCATCTATAGAGTACTTGAAACTATAATTATCATCTGCTGAAAAATTTCCAACAAGAGACCTATCTATACCAACTACATCAGATTTTAATTCAAAAAGTATATTTTGTGGCCCAAAATTCACCCCTTTATCGCTGATAATAGCAGGTCGGTCAACATTTCCGATTATTGCTCCTTCTTTAAAATCTATTTCGATATTCGAAACCGTCTTTTTACCACCTGAGATGATAAATTCAAAAGTGTAATTTTTTAATTCTTGTGTATCTGAATACAGCACCAAAAACAATAAATCATGTCCATTTTCACCCATTATATCAGAAATACTCGCAACACCAACGGTATCTGTATTTTCAAAAACCAATATATCTCCATTGTCAATAAATTCACCATCCAAATACACATATGCAACCAAAGACATTGAGTATTGACTTCTTTTCAGCTCATGGCTATCTGCTTGCAAAGT
Organism: Aureibacter tunicatorum; assembly: GCF_036492635.1. GTDB lineage: Bacteria > Bacteroidota > Bacteroidia > Cytophagales > Cyclobacteriaceae > Aureibacter > Aureibacter tunicatorum. Next base: position 246,876 of record NZ_AP025306.1, on the reverse strand, counting down.
TGAATTCATCAAAACCATCACAAACAATACAAGTATGCTTCTTGAAAGAAACCAACATATATTTTTTAAACTAATATTCTCCATAATATTATATCTGTTAATTATATTTGAATTCAAAATGCAATAACGTTCCTAAGACATAAAACGGGCAATAAAACACAACCCCAATGGTAGACTACATAGTGGACAAATGGAGGACAAGCTATCCAATAAGACTCTCATGGAAGCTTTCGTTAAGCAATCCGCAATCTATTCTCATTTTCATGCTTTCTTACTTTATTGGCGGAAACGCATACTCACAGTCTATAACACAGGGAAACACTTTAAATAACTTAAACCCAAAAAGTATAAAAACCATATACTTGCATACTAGCGAAAGTCCGAATACAAACGCTCGACTAATCAAAGCTTGGAAAAAAGTCAATGCATCCGGATCACTTGCTCCATTTAAAACACACTATCTAAAAATTCCACTATCGAACCAAACGGTAATCAACGAATGGGTGTTGAGTTTTGATCAAGCGACAAACATATCTTGCGAGATCCTTGATATTCATGGAAAAACCATTTCTGAATCCTTTACAGGAAAATTTATTCCACGCAATGAGAAGTTTCAATACTCAGGCTATGGAGAACATGCGATCATAAAGGTTCCCTCAATGAGCGAATCAACGCTTTTAGTGAGAATCGAAAACCAAGCGAATTACAACATTAATACTTCTGTGACAATTAAACCTCTGAGAACTTGGACTTTTGCCGCATCTCTAAAAAACTTATGGCATGGATTCTTCTTTGGAGCAATATTCATCATGCTTATCTACAACGCCTCTTTGTTTTTGCTTAGCAAAGATCTGTCGTACTTATACTATAGTCTATTTTTAGCTTCAGGAATACTATTTTTTTCCATTGAATTCAATTTTTTGCCATTGATTTTAAATATCGATGGTAAAAATTATGCCTGGACAACTACAAGCTTTTTTATCACAATCATATTTTACTTCTTATTTCTTCAACATTTCTTAAAAAATAACCTCCAACCAAAATGGCTGGAATTATCATTTAAATTTTTCATTACCACTACCATCCTAGCTTTCATAATCAATTCAAGTATCGCTTATTTTGACGTTGGCAATTACTTTCATATCATGAAAATGCTAGCTCCCGTCATTACGGGCCTTAGTATTTTTTTGATTGGCGCTTTGATTTATTACGGCAATAAAGGCAGCAAATATGTCTTCTTAAGCGCCGGAGTCATCGCTTTCATGGCCGCATGGCAAATCATTGAATACAAGCAAAGTCCATCTTTGATGCCTCCAGCTCCATATAAACTGCAAATAGGCTTATTTCTCGAATACATTATATTTTCAATCGGATTGACATTCAGATACAAAGAGAATTCAGAAGCCAAACGCGTGGCACAAGAAAAACTATTTGAAGAAATTCAAAAAAATGAGCAAGCGCTTAAAAGCATCAATGCCGATTTGGAGAAAAAAGTCAAGCTCCGCACTATGGAAATCCAAAGTCAAAACGAAGAACTTACTCAGCAAAAAGAGGAAATCCAGATGCAAGCCGAGGCATTGCAAAACGCCAACAACAAGCTTCTTGAGCTGGACAGCTTCAAAGCTTCCATGACCAATATGATCGCTCATGATTTGAAAAACCCATTGAGCACAATCATGAATGATAAATTAGCCTCAGAAGAAAGCAGACTTGCCGGTAAAAGTTTACTGACTTTGATACAAAACATGCTTGATGTAAAAAAATATGAAAACAGCCAAATTTCATTAAGCTTTGAAAAGAACGACATTATCAAATTGTTTGGCCGGTCAATCTCGCTCATTAAGCCTACATTGAGTTCAAAAAGCATCTCAATAGAAATAACAGCTCCCGACACCTTGTTCGTGAGAATGGATGCAAACCTAATCGAACGCGTATTCATCAATTTGCTTTCCAACGCCATCAAGCATAGCCCTAATAATGGAACCATACATATTAGCTTTGAAAAGCCTGACGACAATATGCTCAACTTTTCAATTCATAACGAAGGCGAGGCTATACCCAACATTGAGATTGAGAATATCTTCAAAGCATACTACCAACATGCCATAGCCAAGCAAGAACATGATGTTGGCACTGGCTTGGGTCTATGTTTTTGCAAACTCGTCATTGAGGCTCATAAAGGGCAAATCAAAGCGCATAAAAACATGGAATTTGGAGCGAAATTCACTTTCTCTCTGCCTCTAGACTCTGCTCTTGAGCAATCGAAAAACATTAATGCCCCCTCCATATCAACATTAAATTCTCAAGAAATCGACTTTCTTCAACCTTATTTCAAGAAACTGTCTAACCTTGACGTGTATGAATTTTCAAAAATAAAAAGAATCCTCAAGGAGATCGCCATTCCTCCGACTCTCAATCAAAAGGCCATAGAAACTTGGATTCATGATATTGAAGACGCAACCTATGCCTCTGATCAAGAACGATTTGAATCATTGACAAGCCTTGAAATAGCAGAATAAACCTAAAAGACATGACGAACAATAACTATACGGATAAAACTATATTAATCATTGACGATCAAATTGAGAATATCAGAATCATAGCGGATCACTTTTGGAGCAATTATCCTGACCTAACGGTGCTGACCTCTTTATCAGCAGTGAAAGGATGCTCAGTAGCTGACAAGAAGCTTCCCGACCTTATCATAATGGATTGGGAAATGCCAGAAATGAACGGCATCGAGGCTATAAAAATCCTCAAAAGCATGGAGTCTACTCAACATATTCCCATCATCATGGCTACAGGCAAGATGACATCGTCGGCAGATTTAGCGCTGGCATTGGAAAGCGGAGCGGAAGACTATATCCGAAAACCATTGGATTTGGTCGAACTCGACGCACGCATAAGAACAGCATTTAGAATACAAGAGCAAAACCACCAAATTTTCGAATTTCATCAAAAAGAGCAACATCAGCTCGAAAGAGAAATCGAACTTAAAAACCGAAAACTCAGCACTGCGACACTCTTGACCTACGAAAAAAACAATATTCTCAATGAACTAAATGAAGAGCTATCCAATATTATTGGAAAAAATGAAAAAGGGGCTGTCCCAAGCACGAAAGAGCTTAAACTTATCAAGAAAAAAATCAACAGTTATTTAGAATTGGATACTAGTTGGAAAGATTATAAAATGCATTTTGAAGAAGTCCATCCCAAATTCTTTGAAACCCTTGGCGAAAAACTACCTCAACTCAATCCAAAAGACACAAAGCTATGCGCGTATTTGAAAATAGGACTTGATAATAAAGAACTGGCCAATATGCTTAATATAAGTCCCGAAAGCGTTAAAAAATCCTTGTACAGACTCAAAAAGAAAATAGAACTAGATGAACAAGATAATCTAAGAAAATACATTACCATGATCGAATAGTGTTGCTATCAAGCTATTAATAACATGTTTTTGGGGCTTGTCTACCATTTGTCCACCACTTTGGAAATTCCGAGCCTTTCTTTGTCCACCTTCATTTTTAGCAAAAAGACTGACTTTTGGAGAATTTTGAAATATGGTTTTAGTGTGAAATTATTTCAAATAAACAACACCAAACCTTAACATAATTTCAAAACCAAAAATCGCTATTATGAAAGACAATTACAGGCCTAAACACTGGCCTACGAGCAAGATGCATAGCCATCAAGCTTTTCAAAAAGGATTAAAGGCGCTTATTTTTATGATAATGGCCTTAGCCTCATCGCGAAGTTACGCGACCGGAGGCATGAGTTGGCAATCAGAACCCAACGAACCGCAATTAGCAGACATGGAAGCTAAAATGTTTAATTGGTCTGACAATCAAGCATTTCTAAATCCTCCGCAAGCCATCGCTGTTTACTATAGCAACAATCAGTATAAAATCACATTGAGTCTTAAAAATGATGGAATTGAGAGCTTGGACAACTTTATTCCACGTTTTATTATTGATGACGAACAAGAATCATTTCTTTATAATCACAGAAACAAAACAGTTTGTATCAGTTTAGGAGCTAAGACCTCTTGCGCGAAAATCGGCAGATTCACAAGTTCTTCAACTGGAGCTAAAAGGTTGGCCATTGTTTTTGACGACAAGAAGATTTTCGATGAGTTAAAATCCAAAGGTGCATACCTTGGGGTGGCATTGCAAAGTTACCCTGACGGATATTTTGAAAATGAAGACGGTACTATTACCGATGAAAACGACGATGCTGTATTATTTAGAACAGGTATTGCCACTATTCCCTATCGCAATGGCTTTTATTCGGAGTCAAATAAAGATATCAGTAACGCTGATGAACCGAAAATTTCCTATTCCAACCAAACGATGGAATACTCGTGGGAATCTCCTGAAAACCTGCACTACGGAACCTGCGACTATACGATTAAGATCGGAGGAACAGCCCTTGATATCGATTTTTGGCAATCTGACTCAGAAGAGCCTTTTGTAACATCACCTAATACCAGAGGCAGTTTTAATTATTCGGGACAGAGCTACAATTACAGCATCAATCCGGTTGTTTTTAATACGGATAGAATTCGCTACACATTAACTGTCTCTAATGTAGGTACCAACAGCAGCTTGTTCAATAATTTTTATCAGACAACAATCGTTGCTAAAGGAGCTAATATTCAGCCAAGTAGAACTGATGCGGAAAATGTTAACGACTACGAAAGAGGAGGAGGTGAATCCATTGCCTTGGATTTTGAGCTGGATTATTGGCACAGGCCTGAAGATCCCAAACTCACCATTACGCAGACCAACGGCAAGGCAAAAGCTGTTTACACTTGGCAGCAATCAAATGAAGTCTTCCCTAGAACATTGAACTATGACTTTGACAGGTACCAATTTTCAATTTCAGGAAGCAACTTTTCAAGCACTTTGCCTTATGCTAATTCAACAGGTAAGATTAGAAACACATATAAAATTGATGAGGAACTTGACTTTTCCTTTGAAGGGCAAAATGGCTATGCTGGAGAATATAAACTAACTATTGACAATATTGAACCAACATCTGGATTCTTCGAATACTTAGCAAACACCAACTTTTTTAAAGCCAAAGGAGTAGAAGGCGGATTTTCAGAAAGTGCATATTTTATTGATCAAGGAATTTTTCAACCCAATGAATTTGAAGTTGATATTCAAGAAAATGGTGCAAACTACAATGTATACCTCACATGGAAGTCACCTAAAGAACATCCTTACAGAGATTTCTTTTACGTCTTCGGTGGTGGTGGCAATATTTTAAGAGAAGTAGATCGAGATAATGCGCCTAAATACGCAACTCAAATCCATGATGATAGTGATAAGACAAGATGGGAATATGAAAAAAATGGCACGACTTACACTTTCGAATTCAACAAAAATGATTCGGAAATACTAAGCGATGGGTCAAAAAGCTATAACTTAGCCATCATCAACACTAGCCCTAATGATGAATTTATCAAAAATCTTCATAATCTAATTTTGAAATCATACATAGGCAGAATTAATTCAAGCTTTTACCCCTATGTTGTCAATCAATCACAAAAAATCGACGAGACCAAATTAATTGGTAGCTCTTCTGAAGGTTATGAATTCGATGGCAAAGGGCTTCCCGACAACATTCTCGAATTTTATTTAAGCAAAGAAGGAGAAGATACTGAAGTCAAAGTAGATGAAATCTCCCCCGATGATTTTTCTTCAAGCAGCGCAGGTGAGATCTGGACGATCAAAACTAAATTGAAAAATAGAGATGGCTGGCTAACCAAGTCCACTCCTATTTTGGTTGCCAATTCAGACACGGAAATCAGTGCTAACGCATGTGACAGAATTGGCATACGTTTCAATAGTTTTACTATTCCGAATGGTTTCAATGGAACGGCATCCTATCGAATCAACCGAAGAAAAGAAAATGTGGAAAGCGAATATGCTTACTTGGGGAATACTACTCAAACAACATATGAAGACACTCAAGTTGAAGCGGCTTATCAATATACATATCAAAACGATATCATCAGCTCTGACTTAAGAGCCAATGACACTGACAAATTTGACGACGAGGTTTTCATCATCGACAAAGACGCGACAACTTTAGCTGGCACAATGAAAATAATGCCTTCCATGACCAGCAGCTCTGCCAATTATGATCAGCAGAATTCAAAGATTACAACACGAATTCAATTAAGCGGAGGAGATAAAACGGCGATCAAGGATATTAGCGTCGTTAGAGTAAACATTACTTCTGGTTCGCAAACCCAGACAAGGTCTATTTACAATCGTGATCTTTCCAATGATCCCAATATTGTAACTCTTACGGACACTGAATTCATATATCATGATACTGAAGCAGGATTAAACAACTGTGAAACGTACTATTATACCTTCACAATGAATGATGATTGTGACAATAGCCCAAGTCATAATACTGACCAAATACTAATATCCAATAATATCAGCAATACATTCACTGCCTCGAAAAACCTAATCACAACATATGGATACTTTGAGGATTATGTTGATTTGGAATGGCAAAACGAAAATGAAAGGCTTGTACAAGAATTCGAAATCTATAGAGCCCTTTTTGATTCTGAAAATGACAATGATCTAAATTGGACTATGATAGACAGAGTCAGTAGCGGAGTCCATCAATATATTGACAGAACTTGTCAAGCAGGAAAGCTTTACAAATATCGTATTGACGCTATCATACCATGCAATGGTCAGATGAATACCGTAAGCTCTTACAAGCAAGTTGGGTTTAGAACGCCAAGAGGAGTTGTATCCGGACATGTAGAGTATTCAGGCGGACAAGAAGTTCGAGATGCCAAAATCAGAGTTACTCACGTAAGCGGTGATGATCGTGGTTCTGCTCTCAAGCTAAGCAATGGAAAAATGACTATCCAAAATCAGGAGCATATCACAAAAGTACTAAATACGCTAAAAGGAAATTTCACCTTTGAAATCTGGCTGAATTTTGAGAGCACAGCAGGTAGTATCAGATATGATATCGTTCATTTGGAAGGCGAGAACAGTCGCTTGTTGTCAGGATACGGATATGATCAAAATATGAAATTCGCCACAACTTATGGAAATGGTATTGACGCTGGCATTCCATCCGCAAAAAACAAATGGCATCAATATACGATCACTTCCAATACAAGCACTGGAGACCTCAAACTTTACAAAGATGGAGATCTGATTACCACTACCAACAACTCCAATTGGATCAACGCAGTGAACAAGCAAATAGCCAAAGCCAATCCAGTTTTAAATCTATTGATGAAATTATCTGGAAGCGCAGAGGAAATCAGACTTTGGGATTACGCCAAAACCAATGAGGAAATAGAATTGGATCACAGCAAAGTAATGAGTAATGAAGACAACAGACTTGTGCTTTATTACTCATTGGACGAGGCTATTGGGGACATGGCTTATGATCAATCTTGTTCTGAGGATAATATTTATAACAAAATTCATTCGCAGATAACAGCTACATCAAGAACGCATATCAAGAATTCATTCTTGCCAACACCTGATCAACTTGGATATAATGGGTATACTGACGAATATGGAAATCACATTGTCTATGGTATTCGATATACTGGCAATGGAGAATCATTCAAAGTAACTCCATCCAAAGGAATACATGAATTTGCCCCTTCCTCAAAAGTCGTATTCATAGGAGACGGAAGCAGAGCTATCAACAGCATTGACTTCGAAGACATTTCCTCGTTTGAAATCTCAGGAACAGTTACTATCGATGAAGACAATGACCCTGACAACTCATCCTTGAATATTCCAGTTGCTGATGCAATAGTGAAAGTGGATGGAGAGATTATGTTCATGCAAGGCGAGCAAGTGATCACTGATGAAAATGGAGCCTTTACGCTTCAGGTTCCAATAGGCGCGCATACATTAACGGTAGAAAAAGAAGGGCATATATTCCGTAACACTATTGTTACTCAAGATATCTATGGCCAAGATGTGATATCCTACAGCATTGAAGACAAAGGCAAGTTCATTCATAATTTTCAAGAAAACCTGTACACGCTTGAGTTCAAAGATGTGTCAAGAATCAAAATGCTTGGAAAGGTCGTTGGAGGACAAGAAGAAAACTCCAAGGAAATCGTATTTGGAGAAGGTGTCAATAACATCGGACAAGCAAATATTACCTTCAAGCCGCAAAACAACAACTACGCAAGTATTGCAAAAACGGTGGAAACTCAGTCATCCAATGGCGAGTATTACATTGAATTGTTGCCAATAGACTATATAGCCATAGCTCCAGTCGCTTCAAAAAATGGAATCTTCACATTCTCGGATGCTGATGACAGGCTTTTGAAGTTAAGCGATATTCCTTTATCAGCGCCTACAAACACTTCGCTGACAATGCATAAAAATGCCAGCATTCCAACGCACTACGATACGCTAGAAAATATGGAGTGGTTGGTTTCTGAAGATGTGATAAATCATAGCGACCAATCTGTGGACAGTGTTCGTTATACTTTGGAGTTTCATGAGCAACTGAACTTCAAATATACAGCATCTCCTCAGATAACGGTTCAAAATATGGATCTTAGCTCTCCGCTTGTCGGTCTTGAAACTATTATTTTAGGAGAAGACACATTGAATGTAAATGACTTGAATCTTGACTATCCGTTATACTCAGCTTATGATAGCATGACTTACACTATCCGAGCATTTGAACAATATCAAAACTTGGACAATGCTTCGCCGCAAATTTTCAATTATCCTGTCTTGGGAGAAGTGATCATTCAAAACCAGATCGGCAACGGATTGACTCAAACTTATGCATTAAGTCAAGAAGAAGGCAAAGACTACAGCGAGTTCATTTACGGTTTTCATGTAAGCGAACCGAATACTCAGGGCGATTTCCTTAAATCTATGGCTATTGATCTTTCGACAGATTCAGGCATTTATCCTTGGGATAATGGAGGCAGCAATATCCAACGAGGTTATGTATTAGGAACTACACAAGTTAATGGAAATTTTGTCACAGCGGGACCTGACAAAGTAAAGTGGATACTTAGAGATCCTCCGGGCTCAAACAGCTACGCGTATATTGAGCAAGGTGCTTCATTCACCGAGTACACGGACATCAATATCACCGAAGGCTCTCAAAGCGCATTCGAGGCGGGAGCTAAATCCGAATTTGAAAAATCTGTCGTGGTTGTAGTTCCATTCACAGGCGTGACACTCAACTTATTTGAGATGAAATCTGAAAATGTTTCTGGAACTGGATTTGAGCGACAACTCAACCAAAGCAAAAGCAAAACCATGTCGATCACAACGACGACAACAGAAACGATTCAAACCAGCGCCGAAGATGACGCAGTTGGAGGAAGCGCGGATTTGTTCGTTGGCTATGCTCAAAACTATAAAATCGGAGAATCTATTTCCATCGAACTTATAAAAGATGGAGAAGAGTATAAAATAGAGTCCAAGAAAGTGCTTGGAGTTCAACCTTCAGACCAAACCTATTTTGCTTATAATCAAAACCATATCAAGCATTATATAGTGCCTCAATTGATGAAAGTAAGAAACAACTATTTGGAAAACTACCCAAGCAATTATGTTTCTAAACTAAACAAAGAGGACGACTACTACGGCTTAAGCAATGACAGCGAAGCTTTTGGTGACAATGCTGTTGATTTTCCTGATGTAGAAATAGGCAATGATGGCTATGACGGACCAAGCTATACCTTCTCTCCTACCGATAATTTCAGCATGGATTCCGTTCACATCGTCAATATCCAAATCTCGGAATGGGTCAAAGCCTTGAGGCAAAATGAAAGCTATAAGCATTTGATCAAAGAGCAATTTGACAATGGCAACACAGAAAATCTGCTTAGAGACTTTTCTGTCAATGGCGGTGCGGAAATCAGCTATGAAAAAGAAGTCTCTATTGAAAATGCCTACAATAAAGAGTTTACAGATTCTTACAACAGCTACTTCTATTCCAAATCAGAAGGAAATATCAGCATTGTTGGACTAGGGACAGGATATGAACTAGAGAACAAATTCTTGAAACTTAAAGAATCTTCATTTGAGATCGGCAACAGCGAATCGCAGTCCATCAAATGGGGCTTTGCCTTCAGCGATCCTGATCAAGGAGACCGCTTTAATTTCAAAGTGTCAAAACCTGAGTTCAACAGGCAGATATTCGATGAAAATAGAATCGTCAGTGCCAAAGACTTGTACAACAAGCAAGGCAACGACTGGGAAGCGATAGGTTTGGTAACAGCCAATCTTGCCAAAGCAGCCATAGTTTCCAAGCTTAGCTTAGTGACTGGCGGTGTTGCTGACTACTTTGCGACGAGCTTCATATTAGAAGCATTGCACAAAAATGTCAAATACGACGAAAATGAACTGGATGAAGTTTTTATGGGCGAAACCTTCTATGATTTTCAATCACCAGTATTCATTTCACAAGGAGGAATCAGCTCTTGTCCTCATGAAGCGGAAGAAAAAGTAGTGTACAGCTCTGAGTTTGAAGATAACCCAAGTTTAGGCTCTCCAACTCTGCAAAGAGATGTGCCTCGAATCTCTGTGAACGGAGGATTGAAACATCATAAAATCAACAATGTGCCGGATGACCAAGAAGCTGTATTCTTAATTGAACTTTCAAATCTAAGCGAATCAGGAGATGCAAGAGTATTCGATCTCAAAGTATTGGAAGAAAGCAACCCTGACGGCGCTATTGTTAAAATCGATGGTATAAACCCAAACAGACCGTTCAGCGTGCCTGCCGGAACTATGTTACAGAAAGAGCTAAGCATCAAAAGAGGGAGCTCAAAACTGCAATATGACAGCCTTATGGTTGTGCTTCATGCTCAATGCCAATACTGGTTTGGAACAGCCGACAACCCGGACATTTCTGAAATAGCCGACACCTTATATCTATCCGCATCATTCCTTCCAACATGCACTCAGGCAAGCATTTCCGCTCCGGAGCAAAATTGGACTTTCAACCTGAATGACGGAGACAATATGAGCGTGAAAGCTGATGATTATGATATCAACTATTACAGTCTTGAGAAAATCATCTTGCAATACAAAGCCGAAGGCGAAAATGATTGGTTGCCAATCACAGATCCATTTTATCGAAAAGTCAAAACGGAAGAAGGTCTGGATTACTACTCGGAAAATGGAATATTGGAAGCTGATGACGAAGGAGAAAAATCTTGGATCCCTCAAGATGCCAATGAGTTGTCTTTCGACTGGGAGATTGATGCGCTATCTGACGGAAATTATTCCATACGAGCTGTCAGCTATTGCTTCACAGACGGCGAATTATCTGAAACTTATTCAGATGCCGTAAATGGAGCTATCGACAGATCGCCTCTTCAAGTAATTGGCAAGCCAGAGCCTTCGGATGAGGTATATTCCATCGGAGATGAGCTTAGCATTACTTTCAACGAAAACATCAACCAAAGTTTAATCAATACCACGGGACAATTATCTATCAAAGGTTCATTGAATCGTCAAGAAGTCAACCATGATGTAAGCGTTTCTTTTGACGGAATCAAACAAAATCTTTATGTGCCTTTCGGACCTAACCTTTCAGACAAATCTGTGACTATAGAGTTCTGGGCTCAGCATGATGAGAATGGTCAAAAGCAAGTCGTATTGTCTCAAGGAAAACAAACGGAAGCCAGTTGGGAAAGTGGATTCACTTCCAATGGCGACTTCTACTTCAGCATAAATGGAGAGAGAGCAATGATACTTTCCGAAGACAAAGACTATGTTTCCAGCGAATGGAATCATTATGCCGCAATCTTTGACGATGAGTCTAAAAAAGTGCAGCTATTTGTCAACAGCGAATTGTACAGAGTCGCTAACCTATTGGAAGAATTCAAAGCCGAAGGACCTTTGCTCATGGGTGAAAAATCATATGAAGCCAAAAATCCATTCAAAGGAAAGCTTCATGAACTGAGAATCTGGACAGAGGTAAAAACAGGAGCTGATTTGGCAGAGCAAAAATTCTACACGCTTTCAGGCAGCGAGCAAAATCTTCAAGGGTATTGGCCTATGGATATTCTGGAAGATGGAATTGTAACCGACAAAGCTAAAAACCGCCATGCGGAAATGAATGCGGCATGGAGCCTAGCGCATACTGGATTTGCATACGATCTAGCATCCATAGACTCGCTTTACATGGATGGTTTAGCATTCAGTTCCACACAAGACCTAACGATCGAATTCTGGTTCAAAGCTAATCAATCCTCAGTCAACCAAACTATTTTCTCAAATGGCAAAGGAACGGCAGATGATTACAATACAGAATCATGGAATGTTAGCTTGAATGAGGAAGGAAAACTGGTAGTAAGCAACAGAGGCATCGAAATGACCTCTGCAAAAGTCTACCATGATCAAGTATGGCACCACTTCGCCATGACCAAAAGCGAATTGGAAGGAGTGCAAGTTTACATGGATGGCGAAATGGTCATCGCCCAACAAGATGATTTCGGAGGTTTTGCCAGCGCTAAAATATTTTTGGGCAGCAGATATTGGCAAAATGGAACATTGATAGAGACTGATCAAGCATTTGAGGGTGTCATCGATGAAGTGCGTATTTGGAATGTAAAACGAAACCTTACGCAGATCAGACGCTATATGAGGCAGGCATTGGACGGTGATGAAGCTGGATTGCTTAGGAATTTCACTTTCGAATCGTACAGAGAGTCTATGGGCCTTGTAAGCATTACCAAATCTCAAGAAAGCATTGCCAATGGTCAAACTCATGGCTTTACCATTAGTCCTCAAGCCGATCACTTCACTGCCGAAGTACCAGTGGTGAATCCTACCAATAAAATCATCGACATTCCTTTCACTTATGTAGCCAACGAAAGAGAAATTGTCTTTGACCTGGCGATAGATCCTTCGCTTGTGGAAGGGCAGATATTGGAAATCGGCGTGGATAAAATCGAAGACCTTTATGGCAATACAATGAATAGCGCTAAAACTTGGACTGCTTACTTCGATCAAAATGGACTTGCATGGTCGAATGAGAAGCTAGAGCTTAATATTCCATTCGGAGAAGAAATAAGTTTTGAGAACACTGTGATTAACAAATCCGGAAAAATCGAACAGTTTCAAATTGAAAACATGCCTCATTGGCTATACGCAAACATAGAAGCTGGAAATATTGATCCGCAATCGCAAGTTTCTATTCGTTTCGAAGTAACCGAAGGCTTGCCTGTCGGAAATTATGCTCAAGAGTTGATTTTAACAGGAGACCAAGGTTACAAAGAAAAATTCGACTTAAGTGTGAATGTTTCCAAGCCTGCTCCAGAGTGGAAGGTTGCAGCCGACAGTTTTGAAGTATCCATGCAATATATCGGCAGGCTAAAAGTCGCCGGAATTATCTCAAGAGATGAAAATGACATGGTTGCCGCTTTCATAAACGGTGAAACGAGAGGTGTTGCTCAATTGGAATACGTGCCAAGCAGAGATCTTTATATCGCTTTCATGACCGTGTATGGTCACACTAGCGAAACTGATGCTATTGAATTCAAAATGTGGGATGCCAGCCATGGACAAATTCGCAGTCAACTTTCGCCTACCAACCATGCATTCGAATCCAACAGCACGAGAGGCTCAGTTCCTGCGCCGATAGAGTTTGAAGCGAGAGACCTTTACGAACAACATTATCAACTTAAAGAAGGCTGGAACTGGGTGTCTTTTGGACTAAGTCCTGATCAACCGGATATTAATGATTTCTTCGCTAGCGACCTAAAATCCAAAATGCTGCAAATCAAAGATGTCGACAATGCCATATTCTCCCAATATTCGGCACTGCAATCCGATTTGGTTGGAACCTTGGATACTGTGAATGTATATGAAAGTTATTTCATTAAAATGTCAGCTCCTGCTTCTTTCTCTTATCAAGGAGAAATTGTTGATCCTTCTGAAAATCCGTTGGACATACACCAAGGCTGGAATACAATCGGATACCTGCCTCGCAAGGATATGATGGTATCAGATGCCTTGGCAAGCCTTTCTCCTGAGAATGGTGATATTGTCAAAAGCAGACATGCATTCAGCGTATACTATGATCAATATGGCTGGATAGGGAATCTTGACTATATGCGAACAGGCGAAGGTTATATGCTTTATTCAGCCAATGGAAACGCTCAGTTAATTTATCCTCAAACGGGCATGTTCGAAGGAGTTTCCACAAGAAAAAAAGAAAGCTCAAGAGCTTCTTCTGTCTGGTCCATTGAGCCTAATGATGCTGAATATTCGATGACCGCTATCATTTCAACGGATGAAGCCAGTCTTGACGAAGAGTCTATATTAGGCGCTTTCATAGGCGATAGATGCATTGGGTACGCTGAAGCGCAGAAAGTCAATGGCTTGGAAAGCACCTTGTTCTTTGTCAATATGTTTGCTAATGAGAATGATCAGATTTCATTCAGACTTATTGATGCGAATGGAGAGATTGCCCAAGCATCCAATCAAATCGCTTGGCAATCAAACCAACACATCGGCTCAACAATGTCGCCATTGATGTTGGAATTTGATGAAGACAAGCATATTGTCACGCAAGTGTACCCTACAATCATTGAAGATGAAGTCAATATCATTTTCCAAAAAGAAGAATTCGCAAAAGCCTCTGTTTCAATCAGCGACTTGCTAGGAAAGCCTGTTAAAGACTTCTCCATAGACGCAAGCGCTCAAGGTAGAATTCATTTAATATGGAATGGAAAAGGAAGCGACAACCAAGCGCTTCAAACAGGTATTTATTTTGTCAAAATCGATATAGGCCAAAATTCCAAAACGTTCAAATTACTCAAAAAGTAATGCTTAAGTAGTCGTTCAAAATAAATTTCCTATTTTTAAGTATAAAATTCAAGCTTGAAAATAGCGAAATCTCCCTTTGAAGGGAGACACAGAGGGATGTTATATCAAATATCTCTGAAAATAGAAATATGAAAATAATTTTGGTTAGGTACTTAAATAACTCAAGAAGACTGTCTACAAAAGACAGCCTTCTTTTTTCTCTTTAGAAGCTTTATTCACACGTTAAATACGCATAACTCTTTAACTTTATACTATCGATTATTAGATCGTCAATCGATAGTTGATTTTTAAAGCCACTCCCCAATTTTTTCGCCTCATTTGTTCATTATAATTGTCAGTTACAACCAGGTAAACATATGACAATGGCCTATACTCCCATTGGATTCTACTGTTAATATTTACATTATCGATTTGCGTATTATATTGAGCATATGTAGTCCAGTTCAATCGATTTGTAATAAATAATTCACCACTAAACTGAAATAAATGAAAAGTACTGCTTCCTAATTCATTCAAATCAATTCTATTCATTATATGCTTTGCATTTAGGTGAATTAATGGCAATCGTCTATAACCTATCTCTGATTCTACCCCTACCTTAGTTCCATTAAAATACCCTCCATTATAAAGCAAAAACCCATAATAAAAATTCTTATTAGTCATTCGATTATTATAGCCCAGTTGTAATTCCAGATTATTATATATTCCCGGAGCTATAGGTCTGTCATTATTCAATATATCAAAGTGATACGGAAGGTCATTGTAATAATGACTAATGTAAAAATACAAGGCTGACATATTCCTTTTAAACCAAATCGTATTTCCCACTTTATTCGTCATTTCCGTCAATCTGCCATCGTGACTCCAAAAAGCATCATTGCTGTAAAAAAGGTATCTATATCTATCCAATGTCTTGGACTTTTTCGGATAGGCATTTTTTTGGAGGTTAAAATATGTATTGACACTTCCTTTTCTAATAGTTGTATCCATGACTGCGTCATAATTATAAAGACGAGGTGTAAAGCCCACATCCGTTATATAGTTTTCAGCTATAGAACTAACAGCTCCGCTTATAAATGTCTCTCTAGTATTGTATGTCGCTTCTAAATTTATAAAATCATTGTCACCAGATAAGTCATGATTATAACTCTTACCATAATTAGCCACACCCGACCATTTATTGTTTTCTGAGATATAATTTAGATTCAAGCCCAACACTCTGTTATAATCCTCTCCAAATTGAAGCTTTTGAACTTCTTGTCTACTGACCATATAGCCCGTAAAGGCAAACTCTTTCGACAACTTTTGATTGGCAACCAACACAGCATAATTCTGGGAGAAACCCGTCTCTTTGTTTTTTTCTGTTTGCGCGTTCAAAACACCAATTCTAGTCGTCGGGCTTGCATTGCCGGATAGTTTAAGTCCAAAAGTCATATCCGCATCAGAGCCTATAATTCTTGAATAAAAAGGGTTGATTCCTTCCGCTCCCAAATTATTAAACAAATCGCTATTCTCTAAAAAGAAATTACGTCGTTCTGGAAAATTGACGGGAAAACGAGTCACATTAATCACTTGTTGATCCACATCCACTTGAGAAAAATCAGGATTTATAGTAGCGTCTAATTTAAGAGAAGATGTTAGATTATATTGCAGATCCAAGCTCGGTGTAATATTAGATTTCTTTGAACTTTCTGACAAATCATTCAAGTGATTGTAGCTTACAGAAGGAGTCAGCACCAAGCGGGAAGAGTTCGATGTCGGTATATCATGCACTTTGAAAGTTTCCGTGTACCTCAAGTCAAACTGTAAATTATTTCGAGGCGTGTCTGTATAAGTCATCCACTTGTTGATTTTAAAATCCCGGACAAAAAACTGAAAGCCCCACTCCTGATTATTTACATCATAATTGATGGAAGAAAAAGGTATTTTAAGCTCAAAATACTTCTTATTGCCATCAGAATATGTCTCTGAATACCACACATTATTCCAACTCTCATTCATTCCATAGCCCTCTCCATTCACATCTATAAGTGCATCAAGTTGAGCATTCCCGGAATTTAGTGCTAAATAATATCCAGTGTTTTGTTTATTGAAAGGGTCAATTACGATTCCAAATGCATCGCTTCTGACAATAGTATTGAAGTGAACATCTCGCTTCAAGGTGCTTAACTTTTGTTCGCTGGAATTATCATGGTACACAGCTCCGATATAAAGGTGCTTGCCGTCATGGAATATTCTTACTTCTGTTTTTTCATCCGCAAGACCTTCATCATTAGGAAAAAAATTATGAAAATCCGTTAGCACTTCAGCCTTCTGCCACACAGGCTCATCAAGCCTGCCATCCATAGCAATATCGCTTTCATACTTGAATATGCTTTTATTTTCTTGAGCCAAGGATACAGTAGCATAAAAGCTTAATAGAATAACAAACGTTGCTTTTTTAATTAGAGCAAATAGAGTATGCATCATTACATTATAGTTTTCATCTCAAAATTCATTTTCACCCAATCTATATTGAAATGAGATGCTATTATTATAATGAGGACATATGGTCAAAACATGGATATAAATAATAAAATATCCATAAATAATCTCAAAAAAGCTTTTTGTATACTAAAATGAATCTTTCGTCACCTTAATGTTTATTTGCATCGAAAAGTATTTAAATTTAAAATCAAACTACAACAAAACATACACTTTGAAAGAAAGCGCAATCAATGAGTTCCTCTATAAGCTAGCAGGAATAAAAACCGTCTATAAGCATATTATCTTTTGGATATTGGTCTATATGCTCTATGTGACTTCTTCAAGTTCGCAATTTGACAATTCCCAAGTATTGTATACTACCTATCTGATTCATGTCAGCTTGGAGATAATATTGGGGTACAGCATTCTCTACATTATCATTCCGAGGTTTAAAAAGCATCAAAAGCTAAGTAAATTCATCTTGATGTCGATAGTATTGCTTTTTATTATCAATGCGATGTATGTCACCGCTCGTATATTTTATTTAGAACCTTCCTCTCCTGCCTGCTATGAATCGTTTTTAAGCCAAAATGGCCATTTGAGCTATTTAGAAAGGCTTTTCTATCCGAAAAGCATCCTTTCCAGCATGCCTTTGCATTATCTGCAACCACTGCTCTTTCTTGTCGCGCTTACATTTTACGACAAACAATTAAAAATGACGACCATGAATGAGCAAAAGAAAACAAACGAGCTTTCAGCGCTCAAGCATCAACTCAATCCTCACTTTTTGTTCAATACGCTTAATAATCTCTACATGCTGACTGTCGCCAAATCCGACAGAGCGCCAAAAGTCATAGAACACCTGTCAAATATCTTGGATTATTTGCTTTATGGCTACGATGACAAATTTGTTGAGCTATCAAAAGAGACAAAGATGATCGAGGATTACCTGGCCTTGGAGCAAGTCAGATATGAAGGCCGTGTCGATATTTCATTTGAAAACAAAGTTGTCAATCCCGTTAAAATTGCGCCGCTGATATTATTAACCTTTATAGAAAATGCTTTCAAGCATGGAGTCAGCCAAGAACTAGAGCTTGCCACGGTAGATATTTTGATTGAATCAGATGAAAAAAATATTATATTTAAAATTTCTAATTCAAAACCAAAAAACGATATCTCTGCCTCCAAGAAAAAAAATATTGGCCTTAAAAACGTAAAAAAGCAACTTGACCTCTTATATAATGATAATTACTCATTGGAAATCAATGATCAAAACGAAAATTTCATCGTAAACTTAAGCCTCAAAAAACACTAACATGTATAAATGCATAATCATCGATGATGAAACGCTCGCGCGTCAGTTGATAGAAAGCCATTTGGAAAATATTGAGGAAATCAAATTGGTAGCATCCTGCAGAAGCGCCATTGAAGCTAGAAAAGTATTAGCAGAAAATGAAATTGACTTGATCTTCTTGGATATTGAAATGCCTGTGCTCAACGGAGTGGATTTTTATCACAATCTCATGCATCAACCTAAAGTTATTTTTACGACAGCTTACAGGGACTATGCCGTAGAAGGCTTCGAAGTCGGAGCGATAGATTATTTATTAAAGCCCATTACCTTTCCTCGATTTCTAAAATCAATAGAAAAATTTCTGGCTTCCCAGCCAAGCTTATCCGTATCAGAAAGTGAAAATGAAGAGAGCGAAAAAGACTATATCTTTGTCAACGAAGACCGTAAGAAAGTCAAAGTCAACTTCGGTGAAATCCTGTACATCGAAAGCTTAAAGAATTATATTAAAATCAAAACTCTTCAAAAAGAGCATTTGGTCAAATACAGCATTTCTTCGTTTGAGAAGAAAATTGATCAACGCTTTCTTAGAATACATCGATCTTATATCATCAATCAAGAGAAAATCACCGCATTTACCAAACATGATATCGAAATCAATGATATCGAAATACCTATAGGAGATAACTACAAAACGCAAATAGAAAATACCTTGATCAACTAGAGCTCTTAGTGGATCAAGGCAATATATTTCACCAACCTACATAGTTCGGCGACTGAATTTCATTCATGGACAGCATCAAAGTCAACCTGCCGCGGTGATGAGCGATATGGTCATTCATCAGTTCGAATATACCCTGACGCGTCATTTTTATCTCCTTTTTAAAAAACGGCACAATGGCATTCAATTCATCTTCCGAATATTTGGTCCATTTGGCTCCAACCTTGTCGAAGCAGTCAGCGACGATTTTCAACTTCTCCGTCTTATCCTTGCTTTCCCAATCGACCAGTTGATCCAAAATCTCTTGCCCTTCATTCTCGCCCATGAAATTGCTCAGCTTTCCAAAATTTTCCATCATATGCTTTAGCTCCTCATCAAAGCTCATGACCTTTTCGACTGGTCGATATGCATATTTGTCCTCAGGCATAGCCTTGGCCACTTCTATGGTATAATTCTTAGTCCTTAGCCATCGGCTCGCAAAAGTTTCTTGCTCAATAATATCTGAAAAAGATTGAGTTGAAATAGTCATCAGAAGTATAAATATTAATGATTTTAAAATTCTCATATCGCCAAACACATTTTCATACATCTCAAGGTAATAAATTCAAAATTAACTTGAAAGAGAAGATTATGAGCTTTTTGGCGCGTGGGATATAAAATGAATATTGATTTGCAGAACCAGCAGAAAATAAGAAATTACTAACTAGTATTTTCTATTCAAAAAATCACATAAAGTCTATTAATAACCAAGCTCATTAACCTCAAATTTAATTACAGAATAATCAATATTTCTGCATTTTATCTTAAAGCAAGAATCATCATTCTCAATCAACACTCTTTCGCTTGATAGAGATGGAAAAAAGTCAAAAGTTATTTCACCTTTACAATGATTTATTAGTGCTTTATCAACTACACATGTAGAATCAGGAAACTCTTGTACAAATTTAAAAAAAACAACTTCTTGGAAGTTAAGCTCCACCACTCCATATTTGTAATTATTAGATTTAATTAAACATCTGAATTTCAATCGAATATTATCTTTTTCTACGGGATAATCTTTGTAATTATTATCAAATATTAAATTGACTAACACTGCGTCAGCAAATGAATCAAATTGTTCAACTATTACTGCTAACTTTTCTTCAATCATCTATATATAGTTAAAAATTAAATACTTAACATTAAAGTTATAAGATCAAACAAAAAACATCAAATAATAAGGTGTTTTATAGCTTCACTTCTGCTAAACCAGGCTGCAAATCTTCACTAGTTTTGAAGTCAACTCTAATTAATCTTTATATATTAAAAAAATTATACATTTGCATCAGTAAGGGACCAAAATAATAGTACTAATAAACAAATTAAAAGCAGGGTAGACATTACAAAAATCATTACTTTAGAAAATAATATTGATACTTTGACATGCCATTCATTTTTAATGATGAAAGGATTATTTTTATATTTACTTAAATAAGTATAGAAAAAATTATTACCCCTGCAGGGATTAAAGATATTAAAAACATAACAAACTTTTTTCCTCCATTTTTATCCCCGTTTACTAATTCTTTTCCTTGTATAATATTACCTATTTCAATGCTAGTTGTCGGAGTAGAATTAAAAAATCCCATAGCATATTCAACATCTTCATATACAACAAAAAAGTCAAAAAAATTCATTCCGACCGATTTTCGATCATGATGGAATTTGCATACATAGCTTCTTATCAGTTAATTCAGACTACACATCTGTGATAAATTAAACACAAACGACACATGCACCACGCTAGGTAGTGTGTTAATAAACAACAAGAAACCCTGTTTCATCATCAACATAAGTGAAAATCTTATCCTTAGATAAACAATATATAATATCTTGCCTTTTTTCACTATAAAGCCCACTAATTGAGCTACTATTTTTGAAGTATGTTTCTAAAATTTTTTCAGATTTTTCACAAATGGGCATCTCCTTCAACATATATGGTTCTAACTCTATAAATTGTTTTTTTGAAACGGTAATACTCGTTCCATGACAGATAGAATTATAGACTTCATTTTTATAATCATTTATATCTAGGCTATTTGATAAAAGTATATAAAAATCTGCATTGTTAATAACAATTGTAGCTGATTCATTTGAATTTTGAGCTATAATATTTAGTGTTAAAAAACAGCTATAGTTAGAAAAGTCGTCAACCACTTTTTTTATTTTTTTATTTGAACAGGAGCTTAAAGACAACATAGATATTATGATTACTTTAATCCAATAGATAATTTGAAATTTCTTTTCTTCCATATGTCGTTCTTTTAAGATCATTTATTTTATTTCTAATCTTATTTTCTAGGCTTACAGCACCCACTTCATACATTGGGATTCCTTTTGCAGTGTTAAAAAAGCTCAATACTATATAATTCCCCCCACAATAAAGCACAAATAGATCACAACATATCTAGAAACATAGCCAAATCTAGCAGATAAGTTTTTTTGGGCTTTGCGATTAAAAACATGACTGACTAGGTAAAAATTCAGAATCAATCAGACTCTATGTTATCTATTATATGGGCTTTAATGCTGGTTCATATCTATGATTAATAATTTAAAACAATAGTATCATCAAACTTGAACAAGCTGTACTAAAGAAATTTAAACAGTTCAAATAAACACATCATATGTTCTACTTTGAACATAATAAATCCAAATAGATAACAAGAATTTACTCTGGATTTAAAATGTTAAGTCATTAATCTTAAATAAAAAGCTTTTATAGAATAGTACTTCATTCTCATTAATTATAACCAATTCAGATAAATCATCAGTGAAACTACCTGAATATTCAATGCAATTTATATTTTCTGCATTTAGGTTAATGTAAAACAAATCATAATCATTAGATATAACACACTCTTTAACTTGAAATAGTCTACAAAATGAAACTGACAAATCGGTAATGATTTTCTGTAACTTTTTATCACAAGACAAACCTAGATAGGATATAGGTGTCTTTAATATAATATAATCGCCATACTTTTCAATTAAGAGTAAATCATCAATCTTATTTTTAAAATCATAATATGACATTGTATTATTCTTGATTCGCTTCCACCCAAAATCTTTAAAATTTGTCACATTAAAATTTGCCAAATAATTCTCATTAATAGATAGTTTACTAAGCTTATCTAAAAGATTAAAATTATAATTTTTATTCTCAAATAAAACTATAGTGTCAGCTGCCATAAATTTATATGTTATCCCTTAAATATTCCTGAAGATTATAGCGTTTTTTTATTATATCTGCCTTAGCTTGTGTTTCTTGTTAGAAATAATTCTTTATTCGTACTCAACAGCATATATTCAAAACACATTACAAGCTTTATGAAAAAAATGCAAATTACAAATGTACTGCACTCTTATAATCAAAATAATATCAACTAATCCATAAATTCATTTCTTTTAACAACTGCCATTTCCCGTTTACTTTTTTATATAACTGAATTCCACCACTACCTGCTAACCAGTCTGCTTGCCAACTATACTCTATGACACAAAGTGTTTTACTATGATTAAAGATAGGACGAGAGTAATGATGATGGCCATAATTACCAAAATTTGCTCTGAACTCCTCCCAATAATCAACTGTATCGGATCTATTGATTTGAGCAAAATCCCGAGGAGTCAAACACCAAGTATTCACCAACCTTTCATTGTCCCATAGAAGTAATTCATTGCTGATTTGACCTCGCATATATCTTTTATCTTTATCATTCAATACAGTATCACTCAATGATTTTATGAATTTGTCCAAATCAGAACTATGCTTCAAAGTAAAACAATTGACTTTCAGGTACTGCATAGAGTCTAACAAGACACTGTCCAACTCATTAGAGTTCATAAAGCTATAGCTTTCTACATCATCTATTACAGTAGATACACTTTTTAAATCATCATAAGAGTAGCCAGTATATCTTTTTCGAAAACTATTATAGTCAAAAATAAACATTCCAAGAAATACTGTTATAATAAAACCGCAGCCAATACTAAATATGCTGTGAACACCAATTTGTCTATACTTTTTCTTTCTCATATTTAATAATCAATATAACCTTTGGATGCTAATGTGAGAGTTCATCCGACCTAATCCAAACCTCTACTCTTATGATGCCTCTCAATAAACAGCTCTACTTTTTCAGCCAACTCTTCTATATTCTCGGAGCTTCGATATTGAGCAGGCCTTATAGAAATAAGATTAAGCATTAGTATTTCTTTTTCATTTAACTCAACCAGCTCCTTATCAAAATACTTTCTTGATGCTTTACTAATTCCGATAGTTGCTCCTCCGAAATAAGTTTTACTCATATAATACTCGAAGCATTTGCGTTGAGTGAATTTCTCTTCTATAAATAGAGTAATGACTTTTTCTCTCAAATCAAATATAATTGTAAAAGGATAGTAATCGGGACACGCCATACGCTTCCCAGGTATAGATGAAAGAGGCAACACTCTATCACATTGACAGGTTTCTACCCAATGATTTTTTATTGCTATAAGAACTACCTCCCAAAAGGAATACTTAAACTTATCCGGGTAATATTCCTCCAATGTATCGATATACTTATCTGGAAGACTTTCAGTATTTTCAATCTCATTATACACCCATTCTTGTTGTTCTTTTGATAATACTTCATCTATCGAAGTTTCAAGCTGATAAACGATATATAATACAAAACTGCTTATGATAATTATCAAAGCCAGAAATACTATGAGCAGTATTTTGATAATTTTTCTAATCATTAATTTTTTCATCAAATGTATTTACTCTTCTGAAATAGTCAACAGTTGCCCCCAAGACTACAAACAGAAAACTACTGATTGGGAATGTATCAATTACACCAAATATAAATTGACCATCTCCGGCACTTTCTGAATGTATCATAGACCATATATAAAAAACCAACGGATGGATGATAAATAGCAGAAGAATAAAATAAATCCATAAGCCAAGAACTTTAAACGGCTTTCCTTCACTACCCTCTTTAAGTAGTTTTTTTAAATAATAATAAGTCGTTAATACAAACAGACTCAGCAAGACCAATACTACTATTAAGCTAATTAAATCATGACTATCAAAGAACCTATCTCCTAACAATTCTAATGGAACAGCTACTGGAAATAAAGTTATTATCACTATAATAGAAATAATTTCCAACTCATCAATTATCATTATAAATGACGGAATTGCAAAGTAAAACCCAATGATTGTCGATTTGTATTTTGAAACCATATTGATAAGCCTTTCATTAATCAACAACTATCACTTTTCTGAAATCAACTTAAGCAGTAAGCTAAGCTTCAATCCAGCCTAAAACATAATATCTTAAATATTTTTGAAAATCTGCAAATAAGAATTATTTTAATGTATAAATATTTCATTTTTTTAACATAAGAACATGAATAAATTAAAACACATCTTAATTGCTTCGCTTTTAACAGTATCAAACGGAATATTCGCCCAAGACATTGAAACAAAAGTTGAGAGCAAAGTGCAAAATGTCAACTTGTTCGAGCAGGGAGCTTCGATCGACAGATACGCTACTATCCAGCTTTCCAAAGGCAAAAACACTATTATTTTTGACAAACTCAGCCATGTGGTGGACATGGAAAGCATACAGCTAGCGGGCAGAGGTTTTAGCGTATATTCAATTGATTTCAACCCGAGCTATAATCCCGAAAACAAGCTTCCAGCGCATATTGAAAAATTAAGCCAAGAAGTCGACGATCTCGAAATCAAAATTGCAGATATCAACCTGTCCATAAAATTAGCATCGGATAAGATCGCTTTCTTGCAAACCAATAAATCCATCGGCAATAACAGCTCGATAACAGCCAACCAGTTAGCGACTACTTATGAACTATATAGTCAAAAACTAAAGCAAGCTTCAGAGGAAAAATTAAAGTTTGAAAGAGAATCACAGAAGCTACGAAAAGAGCTCAATTTTAAACAACGTGAATTAAATAACTTTGTCAGTCAGCTTCGCCATAAAGGAGCCATTATCGCAACACTTCATGCAGATCAAGCAATATCAACCAAAGTCAAGCTAAACTATACGGTGAGAAACGCCTCATGGATTCCGATCTATGATATAAGGTTTTCATCTTTGGAAGAAGAACTGACATTAATCCAAAATGCCAAAGTCTCTCAGACTACCGGCAATGATTGGAATAACATTGAGCTTTCTGTTTCAACAGGCAATGCCTTGTCCCAAGAAAACCTGCCTCATATCAGTCCATGGAAAATAAACCTCTATCCTACTTATTCCAAAAGCAAAATGATGCGAAGTAGAGTCGTGGAAGTGCCTGATGAATTAGAGATCAATGAAGAAATAGAAGTAGATCTTGATGTTGACATAGAATATGATTCAGAAAATTGGGAATCACAAGAAGAAGTCTACAAAGCACCAACAAATTATATCTCCGCTCGTCAAAGCACTAGCACCATCAGCAAAAAGTTTACATTTGAGAAAAAATTTGACATACAGTCAGAAGATACTGAGCAACAAGTTCAACTGAGACAAGAAGAAATCAAAGCCGAATTCAAATACAAAGCAGTGCCCAAATACTCACAAAATGTATTCTTAGTCGCAGAAATACCCAACTGGGAAAGCTATGGTTTTGAAAATGGCAAGGCCAATATCTATATGAGCGATCAGTACCGAGGCAAAACTTACCTGAATAAAGGCACCATAGGCGAAGACTATATCATCAGTCTTGGAAAAGATTCGGATATCGCTGTCGAAAGATCTCAGATCAAAGACTCAAATTCCAGAAGATTCCTTGGCAGCAAGAAGAAGGAGGTCTTTGCTTGGGAAATATTAGTAAAGAACAATAAGAACAGCGCTGCACAAATCGAAATCAAGGATCAGATACCTGTCTCATTGACGGACAAAATCATCATTACGACTGAAGAATTAAGCGGAGCCAATCACGACAAATCAACAGGTATGTTGACATGGGATTTGAATCTACAAGCCAATGAAATCAAAAAGCTGGTCTTCAAATACACAGTTGAATCACCAAAGAATGAACGTGTGGGGTATTAAAGGCTATCACGACTTAGTTTTATAAATAATAGATCAAAATAAATTTTCTGTTTTTAAAAAATAGCGAAATCCACCTTTCAAGGGGGGATAGAGGGATGTTTCATCAAATTTCTCTGGGATTAAAAATATGAAAATGATTTTGGTTAGGTACTTAAAAAAAAATGAATCCTCATTCCGGCGATTATCGGATATTATTCTTTTAATCGCCAAACTAAGTAATTGATCAGAATAAATTTCCTATTTTCAAGTATCATATTAAGGCCTAAAAATAGCAAAATCTCCCTTTTGAAGGGAGACTCAGAGGGATGTTTTATCAAATGTCTTTATGGTTAGAAATATGAAAAAAAATTGAATAGGGACTTAACTAAACACCTATGAATAAATCACTACACATATTAACACTATTTTTTCTTTGCCTGATTAATGTCAGTGCTTGGGCACAATCCAAGATCATTGATCAAAGTCGAAGAGAAAGCTACGAAACATTTATCTTTAAAATCAACAATGAACAGGCTCTATATTTTCATCAGGAAGATCACCCCAAACCCGACAGTACTTTTTTTCAACACCTTATAGACAGTTATAGTCATGATGATGATGATTTCCCTAGTCTAGCCAAAGGGCATTATCTTGCTGTAAAAGCCAAGGAGAATTCACTGGAATACAAACTCGTGTCAGTGAATGGACTGCATGTGAAGACATTTAATAATCATGTGGATATGACCTTTGCCATCTATGATGAAGACGGCAATAAAGTCAATGATGCCATAGCCAAAGTCGATAATAAAAAAGTAAAATTCGACCCTGAGCTTGAAGTTTACAGACTTCCCAAGACCAACAAACAAGGCCTTCTTAGCCTTCATCACGAGGGCATGACTACTTATTATCAGATTGAAAGAGATCGCAACAGTTCATCTTGGCTCAAAGCTAAAAACATCATTGTTTACAATGAATTTTCAAAAATATTCTGGACGCCTTTCAGTTACATATATAAAAGCACAAAATCTCTCATATCATATGGAAGTGTTAGACCTCCAGGCATTTATTATAAAACCCGACGTCTTTTCCGTAAAAAAAACAACTACTCAACAGCGTCATGGGAAGGATACATACTGACCGATAAACCCAAGTATCGCAAAAGAGATACAGTAAGAGTCAAAGCCTTTCTGCTCGATGAGAATAAAAAGCCTATTGAAGATAAGCTCAAATTGTATTTAAGAAAATCATATTATGGTACTGAAAAATTAATATCTAAAAATGTAAAAGCATATAGACCTGGCGGTTATTCATATGAATTTATACTTCATGACAGCCTTGAATTAAAAAATGATAGATCTTATTACATTACTCTTCAAGGAACAAAACAAAACTTTAGAACCGAAATATATCTGGAAGACTATTCTCTGCCCAAGGTAAAATACAGTTGTAGAATTAGTCATGAGAAATCACATCCTAATGGCGAAAAACAAGCCATCTATTTAAGTGCAATAGATTATAATGAAATGCCTGTGATGGATGGCAAAGCCGAGATTGTCATTTTTGGCGGTCATGTTGATCATTTATACCAAAAAAGTTATTTCTTGAAAGACACGCTTTGGAAACATACAACATCACTCGATGCCATAGCCGAAACCAAGATTACTATTCCTGACAGTCTGTTTGAACAAGCAAGCATCAATTATGATATCGAAGTCAAGCTATCCAACAGCGATCGTGAAACAGAGCATTTCGAATTCTATAATATATCATACCAATATCTTCCTACAGAAGTCTTTTCGATGGATATGCAAAAAGACAGTATCTCCTTTGACTGGAATGAAAATCTACTCCCTGAAGATCATAATTTTCAACAAAAGGTTCAGTTATACACGCACATCAAGTCATTTTATGATCCTAATATTCAAAGCATCCCGAATAATATCACTTTGCCTTATACCGTCAAAAGGAATGCCTTAGTAGATGAATACGAACTTGAAACTCCTGAATATTTCCAATCATTTAATTTAGATGATCAGAATATTTACGTACAAACTCATCGCTCAGATGACACTTTGAAGATTGACATCAACAATCCTTCGGGAATCAGTTACCACTATTACATTTACTATAAAAATAATCTGACAGAAAAGGGATTTGGTGATTCTGATAAGAATATTGAATTAAAAAGCCGAGGCAAAGACAATTACTACTTTTCGCTTCACTATACACATGCCGGAGAAACAAAGGATTACGAATATAAGATTCCTATGGAGACAGGCAGGATGCAAATCATCGTTGAGAATGAATCGCAGATCATCCCCGGCAAGAAATCGAAAGTCAATATCAGCGTATTGGATAAAAATCATCAAGCGATCCCCAATGCAGACCTTACGGCTCATATCTTGACTCAACAGTTTGAACCTGAACCGGTATCTGTTCCTATAATCAAAGAACTAAATCAAAAAAACAGAAAAGGCTATAACAGTCATGAATTAACCAATCGAAAGGGCTCCAAAAAACAAGACTATTGGAATAGATATTTGATTGAACCGTTTGACACTTACCAACAAGATTTGAAATTTGATCAATTCAAATCAACTTTAGGATTAGACTCTGTATTATACTATGACTTTTTATATCCCGAAAATGGATCTTTCATTTACAAAGAAGATATTGGTTCGTGGGATTCTTACATTATGCCTTTTGTCTCTGATAATGGAAATATCTTAAAGCCTTTGATCGTCGAAATTAATAACAAGCCCGTTTATTATAGTGAAACAGAGACTCCATATATTTTCCCTGTGCAAGCTGGAAAAATGTCTTTGACTATTCGTGTAGCTAATTATGAAGTTCATTTTGATGAATATATTATAGAAAAAGGCAAAAAATATATCTTAAGCTTAGACCCCAAGATATTTGGAGAAAAAGCAAACGAAGAGCTTACAAAGCGAGAATTAGAATGGATATCTGGATACATGTTCAAGGTTGATAAGAATCCTAATTATGCCTACTTAAAGTTTGGTCAGTATGTACAGCCTTTGCCTCCTAACTATAAAAGGAAATTGTATGGTCCTTATGCTTCATATTTTAAAAAATCTAAATACATTTCAAAAGCAGGATATGAACATGAATTTTATTTTGAGCCTAATTATTTATATCAATTTGAGCCTCGACTAATCAAGATGACTTCATATGATAATTTCAAAAAACCAAAGGGAAATAAGATAATCAATCATCTCTTGCCTCTGTCTGATCAGCTTTATACAGAAGAAATGATCCTAGACCAATGGAGAAATGAAGATTCGATCAAAAGCAATAGAATTTTTATACCTAACCATTTACAAAACAATAGCAATACGACATATAAAGGAAATGGTGAATTACATATTGAAGTTAGTCATCAATTAAAAGACTCCATTGGATTTTATATCCTAACTAAAGTAAATGATCCTTCTAAAACATATATCCGTCGAATCCCTTACTTCATGAATTTATTTACAGGGAAATACCTGCTTACCGTGATCAATACCAATAAAAGAGTGTATGATATTGATACCATTGATATCAAACCATATGGAAAAAAACATGTCCAAATCAACAACTTGGACAGCCTTCCATACGAGATGAATGCCGAAGAGTATCTGGTGAATCTTTTTGAAAGAAATGATCAGAAGAATAATGATTTTCCAAAAGATGAACTAGATGAATACATAGCAGACTTAGATAAAGAAGAAGTTGAAATACAATACAATGATTCATATAATAATAATAGTCAAGGATATCAAACAATAACAGGTCATGTAACAGATATTAATGGAGAAGATATAATTGGAGCAAATGTTATTATAAAAGGTACTTCGGAAGGTACTTCTACAGATATTTATGGTAATTATTCACTTTCTGTTGATCTGTCAATCGCAAAAGTTCTTGTCTTTTCAAGTCTTGGCTATGCTACTCAAGAAGTCGAAATAGAAAGACGAAGACGAATAGATGTTGAAATTACTGAAGATGTTCAACAATTAAACGGAGTAGTAGTAACTGCTTTGGGCGTTTCCAGAAATCATCGATCATTAAGTTCCACTGTACAAGTAATTGAGTCGAATTCTGTTTCTAATGCTCTTGCTGGCAAAGTGGCAGGCGTTCAAATCATTTCTAATACTCAAACAACGAATAGATTAGAAAAGAATGCAATAATTAATTCGAATACTATTGAGCAAGAAAGTGATATCAAACTCCCGACCTTGCAATGGCAAAACTTAACCAGCAAAGGCCGAATAAGGACTAACTTTTCAGATGTCGCTCACTGGGCTCCGGAGCTGAGAACCGATGAAAACGGCAAAGTATCTTTCGAAGTAAAATACCCGGATAATATCACCGGCTGGAAGGGTTTTGTCTACGGAATTGATCCTGATAATATGCTGACAGGCACTACGGAGTTCAATGTTCAGTCGTTTCTTCCTGTCAGTGCAAATCTTTCCTCACCTCGGTTTCTAAACGAAGGAGACAGCATCTATATCTTCGGCAAAGCGCTTAACTATACCGATGACACAAAGCAGGTCAAGTCCGAATTTTCATTTGATGGCAAAAAGAGTTATGAAAATTCTTACTCGCTGACGGATACTCATCTAGACAGCAGTCTTTATATTGTTTCTACTTTGGAAAGTGAAATTGATTCGCTCAAAATGCTTTATCAAGTTTCTGAAAACGGTACTTTAATCGATGGTGAAGAAAGAAGTATACCAGTCAAGCCACAAGGGATGTTTGAGACAAACTATGAGAATTTTACTGTAAATTCAGACACAGTTATTGATCTGAAAAATTTAAACCTTAAAAGATCAATGCAATTATATGTCTTGAATAATTCTAATGCTTTTTGGTATCCAATAGCTCAAAGCTTAGCCGACTATCCTCATGGTTGCAATGAACAAACAGCCTCAAGACTCATGGGACTTTTGGCTTTGGAAAAAATCAAAAATGAGAAAAAGTATTCCCGCAAGATCAAAAAGCATATCAAGACTTTGCTTGAAAGGCAAAATGATAAAGGAACTTGGAGTTGGTGGGGAACAGGTGAAACAAGTATATGGGTAACTTTGCATGTTATCAAAATACTTAATGTCGCAGAAGAAGCAGGCTATGTTGTCGGTCTTGACAAAACAAAAACTTACCGAGAGCTTATTCTACAACTTAATCAATCCTCGAACAATGGCAATAGTCTGAGAATATTGCATCAAATGTTGGATGATCAATTGGTCTTTGATTATAAACCTATTGCTGACAGTCTTGAGGTAAAAATAAGCAAGGAAAATTATCCATCACTTTCCAGCAAATTTGATCTGATCAGACTGCAACAAAGACTTGGTCAAGAGATTCCTTTGGATACATTAAAAAAGTATGAGCGTACATCTGTACAGAATCATACTTATTGGGGTAGTCAAAGATATAGATATTGGGCTTGCTATGCTTATAGCATGAACCGAACGACTGAGAACTTGATCATGCATCAAATATTAAAAGACTTGAAGTCATCGCCTTGGAATAAAAATGAGGTCATGAGATATATGGCAGAGCAACATCAGAGTAACGCTTACATGACTACCTATGAAAAAGCCCAGTGGCTAGCGGAATTATACCCAGACTTGACAAGGTTGATACCACTCGAAGATAAAAATGAAACGATTATTATCAGCGATCAAGGAGATACACTGAAAGTTGATCAACCTGTGCATTTGGCAAAAGCGATCAATGGCTCTAAATTTTCTATATCCAATATCAACGAACGCGATGTTCAGTTGTATTTCCAACAGAAAAACTGGATCAAAGCACCTGAAGAGAATACTCAAGGTTTTGAAATAAGTCATTCATTTTACAATGAACAAAATGAAGAAACACATCATTTAGATGCTGGTGAAAAAGCCCGGCTTTCAGTAAATGTTCAAGTTAAAGAAGATGCTGAATTTGTCATACTGGAAATTCCTCTGCCTTCAGGAACAGAAATCACTGAGAAAAACCAATCCTACTGGTGGAGATCAGGACCAAGAGAATACTTCAAAGACAAAGTGAAGATTTACTACAACAAGTTATACCAAGATCAAGAAATACATATTGATCTTCCACTGCTAGCACGATACACTGGCAGCTTCACCGTCAACCCAATCAAGATCGAAGCGATGTATGTCCCTAACAAAAAAGGAAATACCAAAGGCGACAGAATCAATATTTCATTCGAACGACAAAAAGCACAGTTATAAATAAACAAACCACCTCGTTATATTATGATGAGGTGGTTTAAAACAATTTACCAAACTCATACCCCACACCGATAGCCAATGATTCATAAGTCCTAAATTTTTCATACCTGCTTGACAGCATGATTTTATCCCATTGACGTCTTGCTTGGATAATATAATCTAGTTCATTCTTATAAATAGTAATTTGTGTTTCCAATTGGATATATAAAGGCCTTGGTAATAACAAATTCATCCCCAGCATAAATCCAGTCATATTATTTGAAAAATTTTCCTCAGAAAAATGAGATCTATTATAAGAAATACCAAACTGTGGACTAAGCTTCAAACCCAAAATCAAATCATCAATATTTATCTGCGTATATAATCGGTGATCATTAAATCTTTGTTGGTTTGTCATCTTTAGGCTTCGTCCTCTAAACTTAAGATCAAAATTATTATATTTTCCTAATATTCTATTAGAGGATACCTTATAATGTATAATATCAAAATTCATATAATTACTCAAATACTCAACATTTATTATATACGTATTTACACCCATTTTAAAAGGTAAAATATACTCAAAACCAGCGCCATATAAATTATTATATAAATCTCCCAATACATACATTCCTATTTTATCAATACTAATATTAATAGGTGTACATGCTTTATCAGGATACGATACTATTAGATCTAGTTTAACTCGATCATTAATTGGTATTAAAGTAGAATCATTTTTATACCAAACTCCTTTCACAACCAAAGTATCAGACAAACTATTAACTTGTAGTTTAAAATTACCATCAACATCAGTAGATGTACCTAATGTTTTTCCTTTGACAACAACAGTCACTCCAATTGCGCCTTCTTTTGTTGACTTCTCTATGACTTTTCCACTAATCATATGCTGAGCAAATGTATTAAAGCTCAATAGAAAGTATTGAGCAAGGAGCAAAAAAAAGATCTTTATTATTTTATCGCGTTCAAATCTAGAAAAAAGATTAAGCATAAACCGGCATCTATTAATAATGTAAAAAGCCATTGATAAATCTCAATGGCTTCTAAATTTAATAATCTTAAATAGAATTAGTAATTATTCCAATACTAAAAGATTTCTTTCCGTTGTATTTCCATCTTGGTCAGTAACAGTATAAAGCATATCGCATTCACCATTACCATAATCTATCGTGAATTCATATGCTTCACCACCATCAAGATTAATAGTCAACAATTCTTTTCCTGACACTGGATAAGCTACTGGAACGCTACTCTCAACATCATTGCAATCCATCTTCACATTGAAAGGAACTGTATTCTGAATAGTAAATGTATATCCCGCATTGCTTTCGCCAGTATAGTTCGAAGCCATCTCAACCAACTCGTTTCCTTCTTGCAACTGCTCTCCATTCAATTGGTAATCGATTTCCTCACCACCTGTGATTACCTTATAATCTCCTGTAACTATAGTCTCTATAATATTTGTTTCAGTATTTATATCTTGAAGCATCTCGCCTGAAGCATCTACTGAAATATCACCGTACCCAAAATTTTCCAATCCGAATACGATTGTCTTTTCATATTCCTTTTGAAATTGATAACTAGCTTTTAAATCAACCGCCATATCAAAATCAATAGTTATATTTCCTCTATATCCTATAGCATCGTCTGGACAACCATCTTTATAATCTATCAATGCATGTACAGGCATTTTATTTTCTTCGCATTCCAATGTATAAGTAGACTGAGGACACAAACCTTCATTTTGCTCATTCATTGACGCATAGGCTCCTTGCATTATTGGGCAAATCATTGACAAATCTAATTCAAAATTTTGTCTCGACGATGATTCCGGAGTTTCAGCCGAAGGTATTGAGCTCCCCACCTGCTTAATGGAGAGTATAGTTTCCAATATTTCGTCCACTTTACTCTGAGTATCATCTTGAGATTCATCATCTATCTCTGTCTCCGTATCGGTATTTGTTTCTGTTTCATTATCAGCATCAGAAGAAGTATCATTTTCATCATCTATCACTTCCTCCTTCTTAACCTCATCCTTTTTCAACTCTTCTGTATCGCTATCAGAACATGATGCAAAAGAAACCGAAAGCATCGCAGCCACTATTAATGTTTTAGTAATTTTCAGAATAATTTATAGATTTAATGTTCTGCGAAATTAATATTTAAATACTAAAAACATGAAAAGGCTTCATAATATATATAAACAAATTTTAGCCATTTATTATACATGCGGATCAATAGTTAAAAATTGGCTAATATCAAAAGAGCAGAAGCTAGTTTGCCATAAATATGGACCATTAGTCCCTTCTCTGATCTTACTTTAGAGGCATCTTGAATACCTGTTTTTTCAATTAACCAATTGAAAAATACTTCAACAGGTTGTCTGACACTAGAAATTGCTTTTCCCCATTGTTTTCTAAAAGCATGGGCAAACTCTCTGTAATATGGAGATTCTCCTTTTACTAATTTCTCAGGTGTAAGTAATGATACATTGTTATTTTTGTACAATAAATCCTCTAATTCATGGTCAGCATATGCTTTATCCGCAAAGACTTTACAATTTTTTAAACCAGCCAATACACCTTTTACTGGTGGTAAATCATGATTAGATGCTTTAGTGATTCCTATAAGCTCTGGAGTAGGCATTTTGTCAATAACTCTTAATGAAACCATATGTAGCTTAACACCATAATAATGTATTTTTTTACTCGATGAATATGTTTTATCAGCAATATTTGACGCAACTTTCCCATTACCTCTTCCTTTAGAAAGTATAATTGGCATTGAGTCAATTAAACGGTCTGTTTGTTCTAAATCATGACCAGATAAAAGCGTTTCAACTAAACTATTAACAAGCATAGGCAAAATAGATTCTAAACGATTTAAACGTTTTGAAAAAGCTTGATAACTAGGCAAATGAGGAAACCAATCTTTCCAGTAATTTTGAATGAAACGATGTATTTTCTTAATCTTAAATACTTCTTCTTCAATAACTGAAAAGAAATAACAAGTCAGGATTTCAACATCACTAAACTTCCCTTCATTGGAATTATTACTGAATCGTTGACAAAAATATCTCAAATGAGTGTTATATTGATTGGAGATATAGCTGTAGAGTGTTATTAATCTTAATTTTATTGGCATAAAACTAAGTTAAAACTCTTAGCTATATTTTTATTACCTAAATCTTACTGTTGATTCGCATTATACAATTAAAGCTACACCAAAGACAATAGACTAAATTTTATACAAATATTAGATTTATATTTTTTAATCTATAACAACACAATAGAGTTCTCAAGCAAATTACAACTACAAAACCTGACTTATAATGGATAGTAGGCATAAAAAATGTAAACTGCGCGCCTTCAACAAAGGAAAACATATCTTGCATATTTCCTAAATTGCACTATACCCATTCATTATTTTTCATACATATAATTTTAACTTATTAATAAATAACAATTTTCTCCTTCCGCATGGACTTTGATTTATAATGTCTGATAACTTTTAATCATTTCATTTTTAATCTCAAAAATTCACAAATTATGAAAACTATCAATTACATGATGGC
Source organism: Aureibacter tunicatorum (assembly GCF_036492635.1). Lineage (GTDB taxonomy): Bacteria > Bacteroidota > Bacteroidia > Cytophagales > Cyclobacteriaceae > Aureibacter > Aureibacter tunicatorum. The sequence goes on along the minus strand of NZ_AP025306.1, from coordinate 210,672 downwards.
ATTATTCATGGCCATTATCGCATTCTCATGCTCAAAAAACGACCTGATAGACTCTCCAGTCGCTGAAGGCCAAGGATCGCTTGAAATGAACTTGAATATTATTTCGGAAGAAATTATTTCAAACAGCAGAAAGCAAAATGTTTCTACGGATGATTTTCTTGTGTCCATTGTTAATTCCTCGAATGTCAAAATCATTGACAATGTGCCCGCAAAAGATCTGGACAATACGATTTTATTGAATTCTGGACAATACAAAGCAATCGTCACTTACGGCACTATAGCTCCTGCGGCATGGGAAAACCCAGCGTATTATGGCGAAGCTGACTTTACAATATTGGACGACCAAATTACCAATGTGGATGTTCAGTGCGCGCTTACCAACTCCAAAGTGCAGATTATCTACAATGACTTCTTGAAAAGAGCATTGCCAGAGATCAACGTAGTTGTTTACAATGATTCAACGTCACTGGAATACTCGGCGAACAACTCCAAGATTGGATTTTTCGACGCAGACTCTTTGACATTGGTAGTGAACAAAGAGCTTGGATCAAATGAAAACTGGCAAACGTTCACCTTAAGAGATATTCATCCTAATGACTTCTTCATTGTCACTTTCTCTTTGGCCGAGCAAGGCGCTAATATCAACATCAATATCAAATCCACAAATGACAAGTACCGCAATTTCGACCTTCCAATCATAGACGGAATACAAGTAGGCGTGATTCCCGGCGATTCTTCAACGGTATACAACAATGATGTGAACTTAGCAACGCAAGCGGCTGTGGAAAATTTCGGAGCTTTGGGAATAACGCATATCAATGGCAATCTGACAATCGCTGCTGGCGCTGTTCAGAGCTTGGCTTCTTTGTCATCGCTGCAAGAAGTCAATGGCAATGTCAACTTTAACAGCGGAAATAAACTGGAAAGCTTTGAAGGCTTGGATAATTTAAGAAAAATAACAGGATCGCTTTCGTTAAGCAGCCTGTACAATACAAACCTCACTTCAATGGAGCATCTAGGCAATCTGGAAGAAATTGGAGGTGGCTTTACTGTTTATTACATGGTCTACCTTACATCATTTCAAGGTCTAAGCAATCTGCAAAGCATTGGAGGCAACTTCACTGTTCAATACAACCAAAACCTTATCAACTTTAGCGGATTAAACAGCCTTAACACAGTAGGGAACAACTTGATTATATCTAAATACAGCAATAACAGCACAAGCAATCCAAAATTGCAATCTCTAAGCGGATTAGAAAGTTTGACTTCTGTTAAAAATGATATTGAAATCGCATACAACGGAGCTTTAAAAGACTTTTGCGCGATCAATCCTAACGTAATCAAAAATATCGAAGGAGTTTACACGGTCCTATCCAACGGGTTCAATCCCGAGAAATACGATCTGGAAAACGGCTATTGCAAGCAATAAACAGCTAATCACTCACTTGCCCACAACCCAAGGTTTAACCCTTGGGTTTGAGGAGTGGTTGCTTTCATGCATGCATATTGCATAGATCATTTTTAGGATTAATGATAATCAACACATCTTCCAAAAGATCCATTTTTATCCAACCATCTAGTTGTCAAATTTTATAATCACACTAGAATTTGTAGTATACAATGAAGCTTTATCCAAGTTTTCAAGGCGTTCATTCATCCATTTTTGACTTGTGATAATCTCTTTTTCCAATAAATACTCTTTTACTGAGCTGTATCTCCAGTTGATAGAATCCAAGACGAAATTATGATTTACTGGATTTTGATGTATATACTTCAAAACGTTTAAAAAGTAATTCATATTATCAATACTTTTTCTCTTGAAACCTTCTATAAATAGACTTCCCCTTCTATGAAAGTACTTATTATAGGATTGAGTATAACTGTTGAATAAGTTCCCTATTTGTCTATAAATTATCTCTTCAACTTTTTCTTTTTGTGATAACAGTTTAGATTGCTTTGCTACATTTTTGCGGATCATATCTTCCGAATGAAACTGTATTAGTATGTGCAAATGACTAGGAAGAAGACAATAGGCATACGTTTTTCCAATCAAAGGAATATACTTTTTATACTTCGTTAAAAAGAATTGATAATTATGATCATTTCGAAATAAGTCTTCAGATCCAATAGCATGAGTATATATATGATACACTTTTTGTGGAAACAGCTTTTTTTTGAGGCTTCATATCAAGATATTGATAATAGTGGATCTATCTTTAAATCAAATGCAGTGCCTGCACAACGCAAACTTTCAAAAAACTCATTTTGATCAGTTAATATTGTTTCTTACCAGCCCATGGGACTTGAAATTTATTTTTTCGGTATTTAAATAAATTACCCAAAACCCCGAAAAAGCTTATAATAAAGTAATACTAACTATCAATTTAGTAGAAGTTATATGGGTTAGCTTTTTTGGGGTTAAAGTCTAGATAGAATTAGATAAAAGATTAGCCAAGCTAATCGCAAACTCCAAAAAAATCCGTTTGCATCAAAAAATTAATTCTTACAAAAAACTACGAACTTGAGACTTAAATTTTTTGGAGTAAAGATTTATTCGTGACAAGCTCAATCAATGTGCTTATTCCTTCATAAACTCTATGCATTATATTAAAAAATTAAGTGCAAATCAAAGTTTTACCATTATAAGACTCATTCTTGACAAGAACAAATATCCCATTCAAACCATCCCCAATCTCAGCAGTTAAAACATAGATTATCTTAAAATATTGATTAATTTATGCGACAGTTTCGCGAAGCGAAAAAAGCCAACAAATCCACAGTCCAAAGAAAAGGAACTGCGCATATCAATGATCAAAGACTGACAAGCGTGCAAGCCAAGAATATTCAGAATGTCATACAACGCTATATATATACGGAAGATAATCCTCTCAAGCCTATAGAAAACTATGAGCAGCTTCCTCGTCACATTATCAGCAGGATCGACAGAATGGCTGACAGTGAGGAGAAAGATGAAATTCAAATGGTTATCAATGCCGCTATCGCAGATCCGGATGTTCCTGTGAGACTAGGCCCCAACTCTTCCATTGACGACTTAAGAGTCCAACTTTACTTCTCCGTACCCGACGCGGGAAAAGTCTCGCGCAGGTTCAAGGCCGGAGACATTGTAATCGGCACGAAATGGGCTCAAAAAGCAGTATATCATCAATTAAGATCTGAGCTGAAAGATCCTAAGACACCAATTTTTCTGGATGAGATTTTAGAGGAACTGAAAATCCCTCAAGGAACTATCGAAGTAAAAGATAAACCGCCTTCGAAATTAACACCTACAGATTGCTTTGGCATATGGCTCAAGGACAACATGCCCCCCCTGCCCTCGGACGCTCTGGAGCTAGATCTTTTTCGATGGATGCGATTGGCCCGCCGAAAAGCCATGTTTTACTTCACAAGAATCGCCAGAGAACATTCGCTTATCCATTTCTTAACTGAAAGAATGGACGAGTCGTTATTGATGCGCGAAGGCATCGAAGACACCAGCCATTTGGAACCGGCTTACTATGATCTTCTGGAACTTCATGATCAATATTACGCTTATAAAGGCCTAAGGCCACACTCGGAAGAGGCTATTGACTTGTCTAAACTCTTCATGTACAAATTTGGCGAGCAAATCTACTTTCCTTGGGCTCATGATCCAGCCCTGTGGCGATTAAGGCAAGATTATCCCCATTCCAGCCAAAGGATAGCTTCTCCAGCTGAATTGTCGAGCAAATTATATGAAAGAGAGCCAAAGTTCGAAGGAGCCGTCGAACTCCCCAAGAAAAAATATATCATGGATTCTGCCGAGGAATTCGATAAATTAACCACAGAAGAACTGCATGCGTCGTCTTATGTCAGCGCTTCATTTGACGGGATCATCCCATATTCTCATTTTCTTCATCGATTAAAAATGGAAAACCGCCCTTGTTTTGAGATGCGAAGAAGACTTGTTCCTGAACTTACATTTATAGAAGCAAGACTTCAAGAATACGCATTCGCAAAAGCCGATATCGAAGCTACCGAGCAAAAGCTCAAGGCATTTGACGAAATGAGTTACAGCGATAGAGAAAAAGAAGTCGAGAAAATCGAAAAAGTATGGAGAGTAGATAAACAAGCCACTTATAGATGCTTCGAGCTTCTATATCACATGGAACATGATATTTATGCCTGGCACAGCAGATGTCCTATCATGAGCATGCGATTCCTGCCACTCTATCACAAGAGTTTATTGCTCCTGTTAAACACCATTCATAAAGAGCATATTAAACTGACAAAGCATCTTTTGGAAAGAAACCATGCTTCATGGATTCCTGATATCGAAGAGCTGGGAGATGAACAGCGAGATGAATTCCTTGCGACATGGAGAGTTGTTTCCGACCCTATTCACGAACTAGGGCATTTCAGCATTGATGAAAGCATGTCTGTCAGCCCTATGAAATTTCAAACGGTTGATGATTTCAGGCCACTCATCATCAGCTCCATTTCCAGATTAATGACGAAGCCTTACGGCAGAAAGTTGATTTGTTCCATCATAAATCTACGATCGCCTAGCGTTTCCGTATCACCAGGATCTAAATTCAAAGAAGACTCGGACTCCGCCCATGCTGTTTCTTTTAGAGAAAAAACAGCTAAAGGAAAAGAAGAATTCTCCAAAGAAAATCCATTCTCTGACATCGAGACCTCCGGCAAAAGCGGAGGTGGAATAGAGATTCTCGTTCCTAGCAATGACCTAGCTGTAGAACAAGGAAGAATGTGGAAAATCGTCAAAGATCCTAGATTCGTTGAGCCAGCTGACGGTTCTTCTGCTACGCCTATGGCAAAGAAGGAAAAAACGACGGATTTCCTCGAAAGAAAAGGCTATTACCTGCCTCGCTCGGGGAACTTCATCTTAAACCCAACCTTTGTGACTTTTGGCCACGAATCCGGCCATGTGCATAATTATCACAGCGGATCGCTTCGAACCAAAGTGCATCGGGAAAACTACAAATCGGATCCCGAACTATGCCAATGGTCAAACAACGAAGAGCATTTTGTCATCGAGGAAGTGGAAAATAAGATCAGAGACGAGCATGGATTGCCACAAAGGCAATGGCATACTACCTTCACGCTGGATATGGAAGAGGTCATCACCGATACGAATCCTTATCTAAAATATAAAAATATATTGCGATAAGTAACTCAAATAACTACACCATACTCATCGCAATATTTCAAAACCTTTTAGTCTCCAATCTTTTCCTTTATATTATTTCGATCACTAATATTTTTATCCAAAATATCAAGTTGCATTTTAAAACTTTTAATCCATTCTTCCGTCTCTTCAACAACTATTTTTTGACCTTCAATTAAAGTATCTCTAGAAATTTTCAAAACTTCTGCTTCTATAAATGTCGTGTAATATCTATTTTCATTTATTGATAATGAAACTTTATTTATATATTGAGATTTTAGCTTTTCCAAAGCTTGTTGTGTTCTTAAAAATCTTAGCCAACCAGCAGAATAATTATTAAAATCATCCCACAACTTCATGATTCCTGCTATCGCAAAAGCTACGTATCCTATTGCAATAGATTCTTCAACCAAAAATTTCACAAATTCAAATGAATTACCACTCTTTGTGAAATAGTCATGATCCTTGAGTAAATTTGCTATGATAGGCAATAAAATTCCTATACTTAAAAACTCCAACATTCCACGTCTTAAGCTTAAGCTCCAAAAACGCTTTTGTGCCAAACGTTTTTTATACCAACTTATCTGACTTTCGATAAATTCTAATACAGGATTATAGACTTCATTATACACTTTCTCATCAAGATTACTCTTAATAAAACTCTCACCCGTACTTTCATCAGCAGATGTTTTTTTCGAAAACTTACTTACTATCCACCTACCTATCCATTTCAGCACCTCCCAAATAAAACTAAACATACTTTACTCCTTTCTTAAAACTTTGTTCAATGCCCATCTTTCTCACACGATCCAAATAATCGTAGATCTGATCAGGACTGTATTTTCTATTGCCATGTTGGTCTTTCATTTTTTCCATGGCCTTGGCCATCAGCGCGTATTCATTTTCCAGATAAGTGCCGAATACGCCTTGATCATCCGTATTGATGGAAATGAACAATTGCGGATGATCATAATCATTATTGGTAAGCCCTCGATTATAAAATGTCAGCATCGGATGCTGATCATACTTTTCAAAGGGCCCGATCAATTGATTCGAGGATGGATTGCATTCAATCCCGATCTGAAGATCTTCAATCTTGTAGCGCATAGCTTTCTGTAAAGCATCAATCACCTCTGCGTATCCTTCAGGCACTACAAAATCTGTCATCTCAAATCCTATTCTTTTAACATCAGCATTATAATGATAATGATGATAAAGCGCTCTGACTTTTTTATCTTTTCTCAATGTCATCAGGTCATCATACATATATTTATTAGCATCACCACCCTGACAATCATTCATTGCACAGCTCTCCCAAAACGTAATATTATTTCTGACTTTAAATTCGTCAGTAATTAAATAATACAACTCAGGATCATCACCTCTTAATTTCCATGCAGAATAAAACAACTGATAATCGATAGTCTCTTCAAATGTATCCCTGTATATCTCTCTGAGTAATGAAGTATAATAATGCTCCAGCTCTGAGATAATTCGATATGAAATCTTAAGATCATATTTTTTCTGCTGGGTCAAGAGCCAAGCGATATTATCCAACAAATCATGCTTGGGCAATACGATGCTGCCTCTTTTTAATCGATAAAAATCTAAGGCATTCACTCCAAGAGCCAAAGCATGCCCAAGTCGATCCCCTTGGCGAAGATTTAAAAACCGAATTGCCTCTTCGATATACCGCAAGCCATCAACCAAGTCAAAAAAATCTTCTCCCGCATGAAATGTAGCTCTTAGAAATGGCAAAGGTTTGTAATCCGGATCAATGTTCTTCCATTGATTGGACGGTCGATGCTTTTTTAGAAATCTAAATGCCTGAGCAAACATCTCAGGCCTGCAAGCTATCTCTGTGTTAGCCGAGTCTATGCCCAATATACGATGTCTTACCGAAGAAGAACTTTCTCTGAGATTGACCAATGCCTGAGCTTGTTTCTTGACTATTTTTCTTTGATCGAAATTTCGACATTGTGAGATTTGAGATATTTTGCAAGGCTTCAGCTTATCGGATTGTTTTATGAAATGTAGCGTATAGAAAAAATCATCTTTATCAAATGAATTAGTCAGCTTATCACTCTTATGATTTTCAATTTTTTCCAACAACTCCCTATCAATATCTAATTCCTCAGCAAGCTGTTTTAACAACGTTATCTTTTTATCCTCTCCATTTTTTTTCTGATCATATTTTGCTGTAGCAAATCGATCAATCTTTTCTATTTCCTTAAGAAGCTCAACCAAAGTATCTTTGGGAGCTATACGCGTTTCAAAACTTTTGATTTCTTGCGAACCAAATGATGAACTCATCGCCATCCTTACCATGGCTCGTTCATAATAACTTCCATCAGGCAAGAAGCATTTTTTTCTATCTTGATAATCCGCAAAATTCTGAAAACCTATACGCTGATTTGTTTGTATAAATTCTCTTCTTAATTCTTTCTTGATCAAAAGGTACAGGTAAAAATAATCCTGCCACTTCTCCTCACATCCTCTGAATATCTCTGTAAATTTATCGTACAAAAATTCTCTTTCTCCAGTCAACATAAAATTCTGAGGCTGACTGCATGAGCTTTCACCTTTTCTTAATAAATAGTCAGGTTTTGAAAACTTCAAACCAGCATCTTTACCGGGTGAATTTTGAAAATCAAATGCTGAATGCTTTCTTTCTGATATCATCTGCTGAATCTTACCCAATCGACGATCAAAATCTTCAGCATTATGTATCCATTTTAATTTTTCTAGATCATAATCTGATGTGGTGTCAGATAAAACCAAACGTATCAAAGAAGCCATTCTCACTTTGGTAATCAATGAAAGTGAAGAATAATCGCTCATACTTGAAATCTTAAGCTCAGACTTTCTGCCCCCACTTTTTTCAAAGAACCAATCAAAATTGTCTCTAAAATGACTCTTGTGTTCTGCAACCAAATTCATCAAAGCCATCCATGACAATTCAAAATGAGGAGCGGATCCATATAAATGAAAATGATTCTCAGCCACTCCCTGTTCCAACATCTTCGTCAGTCTGACATTATCAGTCCCGATCACCGGACGCCAAGAAAAATCCTGCGCAACTTTCTTACGTTCAAGATTTTTGGAAGCCATGAATGCTGTCGTAAAAACATCTTCCCCCAGATCATGAGAAGTTTCTCTCCAACGCAACAAATGCTCATAAGCCACTACTGGAAAACCGTCTTTTTCCTTCAATGAAATATCAACAAAGTTCTTAAGCGCAAAAAAAACACTATACTTTTCATCATTTACTTTTCCATAACGCTCTTTGTATAAATGAAAAAGATTTCTGACTTCATCTTGCGTATAATGGCGCATGGAATCAGAGCCAAGCCTGATAAAATCCTCTTTCGAAAAATCCTGAACATATATTTTTGATGAATAACACTCATTATTGCTAATCTTCAACCAAAGATCATCAGCACTTTGCTCCTTGAATAAAATGCTGAGTGTGGAGCGGAGGTTATTCATTAATGAATTACTTCAACGTTTTCAAAAGCTTTTATAAAGTCTTTCTTAAATTTAGCAACATCTGATCTCTTTAAAATAAATAAAAATATACTTAAATTATCACTTAAAACTTTTCTAACTTCTTCATTAAAACACATAAAAATTTCATTCCATTTATTTAAAGCTGATGCTTTTGTAATTTTTTTTGATAGAAGATATTGTACTTTTTCATAACTTCTTATATCTAACATAGCAGAATGTAATGCATTTATTATGTTCTGCATTAATAATGAATAAGTATAGTTTTTTGCATCTAAGTTAACATCTTTATCTTCTGCAGTTTGATTATCTATTTTTGATTCAAGTTCTAAATTATTGTATATATTATTAAAATCTTCTAAAGATTCATTATTTAAAAATGGAATCTCATTTAGTTCTATAAAATAAATTTTTTCCTTAATAAAAGAATTTTGTCGTAATACTTCATCAAAAGATGTACATATTTTTTTACCTAGCTTTTTCAAAAAACTAGAATAATTATCATCCCTGAATTCAACTTTATTCTTTATCATTTCATCCATCCAATAACTAAATAATTCAGCTGAATGAAAAGGAATATATAATTTATCATTATTAATAGTGATTCTATACGGCTTATGAACAATTGATCTTATAGCAAATAAATCTATTGTAAATTTTTTATTTCCTAATTTTAATCCCACATCCTTTTCCTTAGGAATATCATAGATAAAATCATTATAGTAACCTTTTGCATCTTGCCTATAGTCAAGATTATTTTCAATAGTTCCATCATTACTATTTGTCAGACCTCCTGAATGAATTGTAAAACTTTCTAAATAAGAAACTGAATGACTATAATCTGAACCTTTTACATTAAAAAACCTTATTCTTTCTAAAGGCCTTGGTAATATATTATTTGATTCATAGCAAAATGGATATTTACAAAGAGTTTTTATTGCTTCAAAATTTCTCTTTACTAAAAACTTTTGATAAGAAATAGTGTATAAAGTTTTAAGAGCAAATTTAAAATATCTCAATTCTTCCACTGGTCGATACTTTGTCAATACAGATAAGTAATAATAAACATCGCCCATTGACATATTATAAGCCTTATTCTCTTTTGAAATTAGCTGAGTAAATGTTTTGAGCTTTTTATCTTTTTCAACTTTGAAAAACCTCGTAGGAATCGTTCTTGTTTCCTGTTCGTCTTTGTCTTCAGATTTATCCAATTGAAAGAAATAATTCTCAATCTCCGTAATAATCCAATGGTTTTTCAATTCATAATGAACATTTCTAAATTTCTGAACGATATCAATCAGTTCAGGGCCAATTTTATCTTGCACCCATTCTTTGCAAAGGTAGTCTTCGAATTTATTAATGTGAGCTAGCTTTAAGTCTATAGCATCTTTATTAGGCTTAAGAATTTCTAAATGTTGATTTAAAACTTCTTCAGTAACTCTGTTTATTCCCTGATCATAATATCTTTCAAAGATCTTCTTTATTAATTTTTTAAATCTATCTACATCATAGATAAATTTAGAATTTAACTGTAAATCATCTTTAATGTGATTAAATAAAGGATTTAAAAACTGATCTTCAGCTACTTTAATTACTTCTTCTTTAGTTTCTATTGTCTCATTCTTTTCATTTTTAAATTCAACATTCAAAAGATCAGAAGGTAAATCATTATGATTTAGCAAGTTTCTAATTAAGTCTTCTTTCTTATCATTTATTCCAAGCGTTGGCATCCCATCCAAAAAGTTTAACAAATGATGAAGACCTCTCAAATTTTCTGGCACTAAATAATGCTTTCCGTATTTAGGTTTCAAAAAAATTAGATTCGTTTTCTCATTAATTAACTTCAAAATAGTTTCCTCAATCGTCATATAACGATTTTCACCGTTTTCATCTGTAAATTTCCCGAAAACCTCCCTCTCCTTATCGGCGATATTTTTCAATAAAATCAATTGCTTTTCTTTAGAAACTATTCTCATCTCTGGCATATACAATCGCCTATCCAATGGAATTAATTTTTCTAAATATCGTTCAGCCATTTGATTAGGATCTTCATCCAAATCTTTACCAGAAAGCTTTTTCTTATCTGCAAATTGTTTCCAGTAGCCTTGCTCGACCGCTTCATGCATCTGGTCCATTTTGACTGCCATAAGGATAATAACATTATCCGTTTGCATGTATTTTCTGACTTGCTCTGCCATTTCATAAGCTTTGGTGATATTGAGATCAAAATCATCGATAGCAACTACCAAGAACTTTCTATCCTCGTAAAAACTGAGAAAATCCTCAACCAATTTCCTAAAATTCTGCTTAAGTTTAGTTCCCGAACTAAGAGCTGATAAAGCTTCCAAATACTCTCCATTAAGGGCATCGTCAATTCGGTGTATCGTTCGAAGATTTTTATATACCTCTTCAAAAGATTTTAGAACCTCACGTTTTTTTTCTTGAGAAGTTTTATGGTCACTATCCAGTCTCTCTTTAAAATCATGAAACATATTGGCCAATACCACTTCCATAATATTATCATCTCCTTCCATCAAGGTAGGGTCAATAGTCGGAAGTGTATGAAATACATGCTCGGATATTTTCTGATCAATCGTATTCCGATCTTTTAATGCATGCTTTACTGATAACATAGCTGAAGACTTTCCCGTCCCTCTTTCTCCACAAAAAGCAATAATATTATTCATATACTCACTGCTTCTCTTATTGCCTTTCCTGCCTTCTCTGTTTTTTTCGATTATTTTACTGATATGATTTTCAGCAGATTCATAAATTGACTTGAAAAATTTCGCACCTTTATATTTTTTATCTTTTTCAATGACAACTTTATAAGATTCATTAAGATCAATGGTAAGTATATTGTCAGTCATGTTGTAGTTATGTTAGCAGTTTGAAATAAAATTATTCTGAGATTGGGATTAAAAATAATGAAAAATCAAAAAATAGCACATGATTTTATTTAATAAAAAAGCAGTTTGAGAAAATTCCCAAACTGCTCTTCTTCTAAACCTTAACAACCATATAAGATTCCAAGCCTATTCACTCGCCTTGTCAACTTGCTTTTTCAACTTCAATAAGCTCAAGAGCCATATCAATATCGATAACCAACTGATCTATGATTTTTTTAGTTGTTTCCGATACATTTTCGCTTACATTAACCATAAAATCAAATTCCAAGCTTTTGGGACTCTCTATAATATTGGAAGGATATTTTGGAGAATGGCGCATGCTATAATTTTTTTTAAATACTTCCTCTCCTTCCTTATTTTTCAATACCGCTTCCACCACTGTTTTATTCACTGAGCGGTTGATTCCATAATCATAATTCATATAGAACAGAAAGTGCGAGTGATGATAATTATACCTTGAGCTAATATCGCATTTTTTTATCGTCAAAGATAAATCATATTCAGAGCTATATTGCTCGCTTTTATCATGATATTGAGCCAAAGCCGTTCTTTCCGCTTGTTTTTGCAATGATTTGGTATAAAACTCCTTTAATGTTGGAGCAAAAAGATTGTTGCCTGATTTTATAGACATGCTATAATCTATATAACTGCCTATCAAAAAGTATAGTCGAGGACCTTTATTTCTTTTCACTGTCGTAAGGGTTTTCATCCTGCTATTGTCAGTGATAAGAAAATCTATATGCACATCTGATTTATCTGGTTTTCGCTCAGTGTCATGAATATAATACAGACGATTAGGAGTCAATTTATTTAATCTGCTTTGAACACCTTTAGCTCCTTTGCATGAAGCAAAAACAACACAGATAATTATAAAAAAATACAATAGAGATTTATTCATTTTCCTAAAGATTATAATTGGCCATTTTAATTCGGTTCTTAACTACTTCTGCGTAATGCTCGATATCATCATGTTTTTCCAATACATCCAGATAAACAGGCACAACACTATTTCCCTTGCCTTTGACTCTAAAAGATGTCTCGTATATTATATCCGTTAAAATCAAATCTCTCAGATAAGCCAACTCTTCTCCCTTGTACTGCAACAGGTATTTTTTTGAATCGTTGAAATGCTTTTTCATAAAAAAATTCATGCCCGTAAAAAACAACTGATAATCATCGGCACCTTGTTCTTGAAGATACTTAATAGCTGTTTTATATCCTTTTTTCTGATAAAGGCTTATCGTCTGATTCAATACAGGGTCTTCCATGCTTTTTTTAGCAAAAAAAATGACTCTATTAAGCTCTTTCCCTTCGCTATAATAATGAATAAAATGACCATTGCTAGTCGCCTGAACTCTTTGGACGACTTTCTTTCGATACTTGGAAATATCGGATTTCTTTGATGTCACCTGATACTTTTTCGTCATACAGGAACTAAATATCAGCGCTATAAAAATGCACCGTAGAGAGTAGTAAAAATTTATCATACCAATTTTTAATTATTGTGATATATACTCAAAAATCACATTATAAATACTTATATATCATTGATTAGTATTAATATAGATAAATTTAAATACTAAATTACCCCACAAAGACATTTAAATAATATTTAATTATCATATTAGTTTTATAATTGTACTCAAACAAAAATTCATAGACATGCAATTGATACAATTCAATAGCTAACAGTAATTATTTAAACAAGACCTTCATTTCAAGAAATGAATATTTGTACAATTATTAATCAAACTCCCTTTATCTCATTTTGCTAGTTCTCAAATATGCTATGAAACTTAAAACGCTAACGATATTTAAAAAAATAATAGGATCACAAGTCCCATAAACTAAAATAGTTCGCATTATAAATGCGAATCAGCATGAAGTCCCTCAAACAGCATATTATTCTAATTAGATAATTATAATAAGAACAAATACAATTACTAAATAATACTATTAAAATGATTTATATTGCATAAAACCCTCAAAACAAACAAATGAAGCATGTGATATTTATGATTTTGATACTGTTAAGTATCCAAAGTCATGGACAAATCGGTCAGCGACCCCACGTAACTATTCGAAAAGTATACGCAATTGAGAAAAAATTGTCTCATGATTATTACGATCTAAACTTATTGGTAGACGTACTCAACAATACTGAAGAAACGATCGAATTTGACTTTACTCACATCACTTTGGAAGTCGGAAATTCCTACAATTCTCCGACAAGAGTGCTAAATGCCAAAAAAGACAAAAACAACCATGATACAAGTCCTTCAATTAGAGAAATAATGGCAGCTGCCAACGCTCCCTTTACCATCGATATATCCAAACCTAATCCCAATAATATGAGAGTTGACCTTATGGGACGAAAAACTACTCTCAAGCCTGGAAAAAAAGACTCAAGACTTCTTGTATACAAAACCACATCAAAAAATGTAAATAAAAGAGTCCTTGTTGCCAATAAGTATTTTATCTCGCTCAATCATAAAAGCGCTGATGAAATGAAGATTTATTTGGATGAGAATAAAAAACCCGTTGATAATCAAAAGATCGCCAAATACTATCGAATTATCGGCAAGCAAAGCGGAATGTGGTTGGTAACAGACTATTTTACATCAAACAACAAAGTTCATTCGCAATTCACAGCCTTCCAACTGTTTCCAATCATAAAGCATGGACAGCAAATAATCTACAATGAAAATGGCCAAGTAGTCAATAGTTCCCAATACTATTACGGACGCCTCAGCGGAAAGGAAGAAGCCTATTACGACAATGGACAGAAAAAATACATCTACAATCACAAAAAAGACGGCCAAATCCACTGCCAACAATATTGGGCAAAAGATGGCAAGTCTTTAATTACAGAAGGCAATGGAATCATCAAGGAGCGCATTGATGAAAATACGGTCGAAGTCTCAATCTTCGAAAAAAATATATGCACAAAACGCTATATCAAAACCGCAGGCGAGAAAATCTATGACATCACTGATACAAAAGCGCAATATCTTGGTGGCATGCAAGCTTTTTATAAAAAATTCGATAATACATTCGACTACCCTCTCGATGCCAGACAAAAAGGCACACAGGGCACAGCAACGCTCAAAATCGTAATCGGTCCTAATGATAAAATCATTAGCACAAGTCTTGAAACTGAACTTGGTGACGATTTTATTGAAAATACCGTTTGGGCTATGAAAGGCATAAAAAAATGGGAAGCCGGTACCGTTGATGGTGAAAAAGTGAACACATTATTGACTATACCTCTCGTATTTTTCATCAAATAATGATTATCGAAATCGAAAAACTGCTCAGCAAGGTGTTGCCATTTGCCGAGCTGTTGTTTTGGTAATTTGAAAATTTTAATTCACATAAAATAACTAATGACATTAAGCGCTGGGATACTCGTATATCGATTGAAGGACCAAATGGAAGTAATGCTTCTAAAACCCGGAGGTCCTTTTTACAAAAATCAGGACATTGGAGTGTGGACTATTCCAAAAGGAGAAATCCATAATAATGAATCTCCATATGAAGCCGCGATAAGGGAATTTCAAGAAGAAACCGGCTTTGTTACTGACCAAAAACCATCGCACTTCATCGACATCAAACTGCGCAAAGGGAAAAGCTTATCGGTCTTTGTATTGCAAGAGAGTTTTGACATTTCGAAAATTAAATCAAATTCATTTGCTATGGAATACCCTAAAGGCTCTGGGAAAACAGAAAACTTTCCTGAGATTGAAAAAGGTAAATGGGTGAGCCTTGATGAAGCATTAATTCACATACATTCTAAACAAAAAACCATCATCGAACGATTTGTCGATGCGATAGATAAATAATCTAAATTAAGATTCTCTAGGGATAGACCTCATCTTCTTCAACCATTTCCTCGATTGTGAAGCTTTTACTCTTCAAATCAAATGTATGAATGAACCTTTGTCCCCAACATGATTCCGGAACATTGATATTCGTCCAAAACACAATAGAGTCATTATTAAATTCTTTCACAGAATAATTAAAAAAGTAGCTTTTACTATAGAAATCATTATCCATATATGGCTTGAAATCATCCTTATAAATATTAGTATTCAAAATTACTTCATCCTCTGTTTCAATTACTAAATTCACAAAATAATTCCTATACCTATACTTATAGGTCACACTATCATCTTCAAGCATTTGCTCTATATAAGAACTATCCAATGCAGTCTTTTTAATTGTAATCAAATATTCAGCTATTTCTTCTATAGAAACACTTTCATCCAACTCTCCAAGCTCTGGGAAGTAGCGTATTTCAAGACCATTAGTCAACTCTAACTTATTTAGAGTATTTTTCCAAAGCGTCCGAATATCTATAGAAGTGCTATACTGAGGAATATTCTTTCCATCAAAGATATAAAGTCCCCAAAGCCCAACGGTATCATTGTCAATCAAGAATTCTTTCCCGCTTTCTGAAATAAACTTAAAATACCTCGACTCAGTCTGTTGATATGCAACTCCCTTTTTCTCCAAAAATTGTTCTGCTTCATGCTTATAGTAAACCACATCGTCAATAATCGTATTGTACAAATCTTCATTGTAATTAGCTTGCAACTTCTGAATCGTATGCTTGTCTGGATTGGTAAAATAAACCGAAGGTTCAGTAACCCATAGAGTATCCACATTTTGAGTCTGGAACTTTAATTTTTCAGGAATAATCTTTACTTCAAAATAATAATCTTCACCATAAACTGGGAAACCGTCATTATCTGACCTATACTGATTAATATTGATCAAGAATTTTTCATCGTCTAGCCTAACGACATCTCTAGCTGTAAAGTCATCCCAACGCAATCTAAATACCTCTCCGAGTTTATACTCATGTTCATTGAATATCAAAAGATCATTGTCTCTAAGCGAATCATCAATAATGTCATTATAAGTAATAAAGGCGTTTGAAGAAATCTCATAGAAGTTTGGCTCTATTACTTTAGGCACTCCACGATTCAAATCATAGATTATGTAAGTAAAACCATTGTAATCAATTTCAAAAAGCAACATATTCATTTTAGAAGAATACCCTTTGAACTTATAAATCAACCGGTTTTCCATACCATAAACAGAATTTAACGTGTCAATCTTGCCATTTTCACTCATGATAGCAAAACTTCCCTTTTCATATTCCGTCAAAAGTTTCTCTGGAACACTCTTTTCAAAAGTATTCAACTGGATATTTTTTGATGTTTTAAAGTCATATTCACTAATCTGTTTGAAAATAAATTTGCTTTTGCCCAATATTGTGTCTTCAGGAAAAGCATTTTCCACTTTTTTATAATTTCTTAAATACCTCTTTGATAAATTTAATTTAGCCTCTTTCTCTGTTAAACTCTGACGTTTAGAGTTTTCCTCTACGCTTTTTCGTTCAAACTGACTCTCTGAAGTACCCCTAGAACTACAACTTACTAGGAATAACAACATAACTATCAAGAAATTGAAGAATATTCTAATACACATAAGAGTCAATAGATTTATTAATTACAAATTAAAATAAAATTTATAACAAATAAATAAGATTTTAAAATACATTTAAATGGAATCACGAATAAATCAGATTAAAAAATAATTTAATCATAAAATATCTAAAGTGGATTTTTATTATGTTTATCACAGATAGTTTTGAAAGGCATTATAAATCACCTCCTAAACCCAAACAAACCACCTTTCTTTCCTGCGTTTTTATTGACAATTTGCTTTTTGCGCTTTTCAAAATCAGACTTGAGCTTGTCGAAGCTTCTCTTGTCCTGATAAGGCGCCACTAACTGCAAAATATTTCTCAATATCCCCAACACTTCCGGGCTGGATGTGGAGCACACAAGTTCGTCGACAAACTTTGGATCTCTGGTTTTGGATACGACATGTATAAAAGCATCCGTTGCTCCCAAATCTATTTCTTTGGGATTCATACTCACTTCCCAAAGCTCGGCAAACTGCTTCTCAACAAAAGAAGCCATCGGAGACCTTTCTACAATTCGCGGATTCAAAATATCCAAACACTGCAAAACGGATGATGACAATGTTTTCAATGACTTTTCAAGATAAACAGCCCTGCTACGCGCGTTTTCCTTTTCTTCCGCAAATGGATTAATCGGCTCGCTTGATTTCTCCAACGGATTGTCCTTGCCTGCATCTTGCCATTCGGACGTTTGTTTGAACTTCGCTCTTTCCTTAGGCGAATAATCTCCGCCAAAAGCCTTCAGGGAATCTTCTTCGGCCTTCGCATCCAAAACATATTTGGTGGATTTGACTGGCTTGAAATTGCATGTATCCCAACTGCCTGAAAAATTGCTGTTTTCGCTTTCCTCTAATGGTTTTCCAACTTTATGCGGTTCTTGCTTGAAAATAGCATACTTCTGATTCATCAATGACGAAGAATTATCGATCAAGTTCAATCCACCTGTTTCCACATCAAAAAGCATATTGCCAGGATTGAAGTCTCCCGCCAAGATTCTATCGGAATTCCCTATCAGCAAATCAATCATGGCCAAAGCTCCCATCATTTGGGAGAAATAAAACGGAACGCTTTCCGGACAATCCAACTCAGGCGGACGATTAAATGGATCTAAATCATATGGCACACCACTCACTTTCTTCATAAGCAAAAGGTTCTCGCCTTTATATGATTTTAACTGCTCCAATACATCAGCGCTTTCGGCATCGTGGGAAGCCATATTGAAACGCTCCATCGCTCTAGTCAGTTCACTGTATTCCTGCGAATACCTTGCCATCATCAACATCTGAGGCGCATCCAAATGATCAACTCCAAGCTGATTGATAAATGTGCCCCAAACATATTCCTTTTCCAAGGCATGCCCATTCTCATCCAATTTGGCGACATAATTCACTCCGGAATAATCTTCGAAAAAAAAGACAAATCCTTGCGTGCCTTGACTTGCCTTCTTAACAGAAGACACCATGAACAGTGAAGGGGACAATATCGCTTGCAATGGAGTCAGGCTTGAATGACTGGGAGGGGCTTTTCCAATCGCTCCAGCACCTGCCGATGATTTATCAGCGCGCTTCCTGCTTTTCATCTCATTGCAATACATACATGATAAACCAACCCAAATCAAATAGGTTGACACTTCGCCTATTTTCATTGAAATCTCATAAGAATTTCCAGTATAAAGCAAGTAAAAACTGACAAACGCTTATTCCATTTGAAAAAATGTTTATCACGATTAGTTTCTTATGGTTTTCTTACTCATCCTCCTTTGTGTTCACCCCAAAGTGAAATAAAATGGCATAAAATTCAATCGTGATTATACCTAATGGTCGCTAATTACTTACAAACAATCTTACTCAAAATCTCAAGACCGAATAATCATATGGCTTATAATTTCCGCTTCTCAAGGGAATAAGATCTTTCATAATATGAAAATGGACACCATCTCTAGCGACAGTTTCAGATTCTATGAAGTTCTCTTTATTGGCGGAATATACTATTTTTAAACTCTTCGATTTGTTATCCGGATTAACCCAGCTAGATGTGAGCACAATATCATCATCATCATAAACTCTGTCCGCAACAAAGCCCCCATTAGCCAACATTTTAAATGGAAGCTTTTCAGCTATCGAACTGATGTAAGCATTATTCTTCGCATTCCCATAAGTCAAAATGTTGTAATCCGACAAATCCTTTTCAAGAGCTTCTTCGCCGGAAACAATCTCAGTATCGCTAAAAAACTTATTTCTCAAATCAACAATATATTCTTCAAAGCTGACCAACTCCTTCCAATAGTATAAATTCGGGACTCCCTTAAAAGCGTTTTTTGACCTGAAAAATACCGTAAGACCATCTTCGTCTATAAACTTTTCAAATTTATGAATCGCTTTTGGTTCAGTCCATTTATTCTCATCGCCATCGTACCAAGATGCAGATGAAATTCCCAACAAATCATCTGTTTGAAATCCTTTGCCATTATTAAAAATCATATTGACTTTGCTCTCTCCATCAATATGCATATAATACCAACCGTTGACAGCCTCGTGCATCTGATTGCCCGGCCATTCCACCTTATTTGAAATGTCAACCTGATCAACCGATTCGGGAACGACAATGATCAAATCAGCATACATATTTTTATTTGCATCGATATAAGTAGGCGTCTCAAGCATCTTCTCTTCCAATTGGCTAAAAAGCTTCTGTCCATATCCCTTAGGCAAACTTGCCAATCGCTGTCCAATAGCAATTACAACCTCTTCAAAACTCATCTCTGGATCTTGTTCATACTTTTCCAGCTCTTCCAAAAACACATCTATATAAATAAAAGCCGAGGCTTTCTCCAAGTCATAAAAATACAATCGCGAAATCTCTTTGCCGTATTTTCTTTCAGCCATGCGCACGGTAACCGCCCTTACAAGATGCTCAGTCATGCAGGTAATCCAATCAGGATAGGCCTGAACATTCATGGGCATTTCAATAGGCTTGAACAAGCTCTCCGATTTCACGAACAAATCCCCATGCTTGTAAATGTAAGTATTTCCCAGTGTGTGGCTGAATTCATGCCAGAATAAATTATGCGTTGTGAATTTGTCAAACTGAGGCCATTGCGAGTTGCATTCCATCAAGGTGTTGGGATTGATCAAAGCAACATATTCTTGCGTTTTCCCGTGAGTATCGGACAAACGAACCCCAAAATTCCCTGCTCCATTAATACTAAGCATCAACTTCATTTGCATCTCAAGATCATTCACTCTGAAATAATCAATCAAGGATTGTCTTTCATCACTCTTTTCAAACACGTCTACCAATCTGGAAATCGATTTTTGATAATACTTCTGGTTCGAATGGTAAAAGCTGTTAAAGTTCGATTGCTTTTGAATTTGTCGGAGCAAATCAGACAGTTCATTTAGATCCTTTTTTGGAATTTCGCCCAATTCGTCACTGAATAAATTGTCATTCCACTGCATATTATCATCCAGTGACAATACAAACTGCACAGGCATTGCCACATCTCCTTTAAATATCCGTTTGTGCATATTCGCATATTCTTGCATTAGCTCATCCAAACCCTCTTGATCAAACCAATCAAGAATCCTGAGCTTATAATCCTCTTGCAAAGCAGGTAAAGAGGTAGAGACTTTGGAAATCATGTTTAAAATATCCATAAACTCTACTCTTGGATCAACAGTAATCATCAAATCATAGTATTCAACTTCCGTTTTATCAACTCGCTTTTCATTCACTATTTCATTCGCACCCAAAGCTTGCCGGCCAAAACACGACAAAGCAAAAAGTAAAAAGATGCAGGATCGTAAAAAAACTACTTTCATAGATATGGTTAAGTTTCGGTTAAAAAACTTATTTTACCACATTTTTTATTTCTAAAAAATTAGTATGATCATGACAATTAATGATTGTTATTAGATATTATCTTTTTGACATTCTAATGATCATAACTGGAGGAAATTTCGAAAAGAAACCATTCACTTCTTTTGCAAAAACAGGTTCTGCAAAACCTGAAACCACAAGTCCATGATCAAAACCCAAGTTCATATAATAACTGATAGGTCGATGAAAATAATATTGCTCTATTTTCTGCGACGGTATAGCTATACCTTTTGAAGTACTATTTGCCATATAATCGCTTAACTCTAAGTTTCCATTTTCCTTGGTTTGGGCAAATTCAGAATTAAAACAAGGGTGCTGGATAGAGAAAACAAAACTACCCTTGTCAGTCATCAAATCAGCAACATTCTCAAACAAGCATTCGATATTCGGCATATCCATAAACACCATATTGGAAACAAGGCCATCATACTCTACATTCTTTAGCTTACTCAAATCAGATGAAGAAGTAGCATCAAGCACCATGTATTTAATATGCTCAGTATTGTATTTTTTCGCTTTCTCAATATTCTCTCCCGAAAAATCAAACGCAGTCACTTCCACTCCCTTTCGAGCCATTCTTCTGGCAAACAATCCATTACCGCAACCAATATCCAAAAGCCTTTCACCCGTTTTCATGCCCAACAAACGTTCGGTTTCCGGGGCTATAAGCTCTTTATGCCATTGATTTCCTTCATCTCCCATATGCTGATCCCACTCTTCGGCATTGATGTCCCAAATATGCTTATTTTCATTGTTCACCTCGCTTTGTTTCATCTTGTAATCTTTTTGTTGCGCTATTTAGTAAATCGAAAGGCATTCGACATGTTTGACAATATGCCATGACTCTAAGTCCAAAAAATTAAAATCGATATTTCCAGTGTAAAATAAAACACATTGGAAATACCGATCATCGTTTATTCTAAACGCTTTTATAAGCTAAAATATTCTATAGCCAATCTTGCATTCGAGATGCGGGAGAAAATCATTATCAGCATAAATAAAATTACTGCCATCAATATAATTACGCATAATGCCGACACCTGCCTTTCCTTCTATAAAGAATTTTGATTTCAGAATTGATCTGCGAATACCCCAACCAGCTACAAATGCATAAGTTCTCTCATCTGACATATCGTTCGTATAAACTCCATCTGCATAAATGAAATTATAACCTCTCTTTGCATTGTCTTCTCTTTTCAATTTATTATATGTGAATTTTCCTTCAATTCCTGCCGCGATAGTAGCTTCGCTTTGACCTCTAAAGTCTGGAACTATATCAAAAAAACCGCCAACAGAAAATTTAGAATTTAAAACTCTTTCATAGCCCAAGCCAATGCCAAGACCATAATAGCTATTTTCTAATAATACCGTACTTTCATTAAGTCTGACTGTGAATTCATTTTTCTGAGCGGAAACAATACTGTTGGCAAAAAAAATTAGTGCAATAAGGGTGATTAAACTCTTCATGTAATTAATATATTTCAAGGTTAAAATAAATTATTGCACGAATATATAAATATCAAAACCCTACTAAAACAACAAAATCACCAAATAATTTAATTTCACACTATTTAACTTTTACACCAATCAGCAGAATCAAAAAGACATACAATTATATTAAACAGATCAAAAATATCATTTAAAAGAATAATCAATTTTGCAAAGATCTTTTCGATTACTAATTAAAAATCAAGACTGAAACTATTCTACCTCTGCTATAATAACACCAAAATCGCCATCAATTTGTTCCCAATTGGACTTTGAAGCAAAAGTTCTTGACACATAACCATCCAAATACAGTGCATTATCGCATCCCTTCTGTTTAAACAAAGTTGCCAAATCATAAAAGTTAACTTTGTCTTTAGACATGGCGAAAAGCGCATTTCCATTTGGAAGTATCCCTACTCCATTGCGAATATGCACATTAGCGGAACCTTTCATTAGCTTCTTATGATACTCTCCATTTATCAACAACATCGGCCCCGATTGAGTAGCAAATTCAATGGTGGAATCCAATTCAAAATCATGGGTTGAAACTATTTCAGCTTTGCCCTCTTTTTTTAGATAAAAAACGCCATTAGGCTGCATATAAAAATTGCCATAGCCATCCTCACAAGTATCCAGATTTTGCTTAACAGTCCCATCTTCCACATACAATCCTTGCGGCTTTCGCTTGCTGTCATACATTCCTCCATTAACAGCAAAAATCAACTTCTCGCCATTTTCAGACAAATGCTTCCTCAAATTTCCAAGAGATTCAAAACGTCGGCCGTTTCCGTCTTTCCAATAAAATTTCAACTTCCCAGATTTCGGAATTGCCTCATGCAAAACAAAAAGGTCTTCGTCAACCTTATGCTCAACCCGATCAAATGATACTATACAAAAGCTAAAAACAACTAAAAGAGCGAAGAAAAAAGATCGTTGCATACACTATACTTGATATCAATAAAATCAAACTATTCATCAACAAATAAATAGTTAATTCGAATAAATACCAAATCTAGATTTCAAACTGTTTCAAAGCACTTTTAATATGCTCTAAATAAATATCCGCTCGTTCTGCGGCGAAGTGATCAATAAAATAAGCCATCAATCCTATCACCATCAATGACAAGCTTACCGCTTTCCATGTTGGGGAACCCAAAAGAAAAAATAAAATAGCTCCTCCCACGACACAGATAAAAGCTCCTGGGTATGTATATTTGAAAATCTCGTCAAAACCTTCCACCCGTTCTTTTTCCTCCATCAAAAATCTATGTTCATCGAGTTTCCATTCCTTTTCCAAGGCAACGATACGTTTTTTATTCATCATAATTCCAGAAATACCGGTAATCAAAGGAATGCAACCGACTACAAGCAACGGCACTATCAAAGCTTTAGCGAACGGGGTTTCGCCAAATTTCCAAAACAACAAACTGCAAATAACAATTAAGCCTCCGCAAGCCGCCGTAATTCCTGCTTCAAGAATTTCTCCTTTTGTCCAATTAATCGTGTATTGTATAAATTCCATTTAACCAATGTTTCTGTATGAAATAGGCGTCATGCCCGTTTTCTTTTTAAACAATCGACTGAAGTATTGCGAATACTCAAAACCAAGCTCGTAAGCGATTTCAGAAATACTCATATTAGTATTCAGCAATTTGGTCTTTGCCATCTCAATCACTTTAAAATGAACATGCTCCAAAATACTCCTGTCCGTTGATTTTTTAATCAGCTCGTTTAGATAATTTGACGAATAGTTTAGTTCATCCGCAAAATACTGAACTGTAGGCAAACCGAGTTGTTTCTGTTTGTCCTCATCAAAATAGGTTTCCAATAGCTCGGTAAACTTGGCGATCAGCCCCACATCAAACCGCTTGCGCGTTATGAACTGGCGGTTATAAAATCTTTTGGAGTAATTCAACAACAGTTCTAGGTTCGAAACCATCACTTCTTCGCTGTATTCGTCAAGGTGCGAATCCAATTCAATCTGCATTTTTTTTATTATTGAATCTATGATCTCTTTTTCTCTTTCAGAGATATGCAAGGCTTCATTGGATTGATAATTAAAGAAGCCATAATCTTTCATTTTCTTTTCCAAAGAAAAACTTCGGATCAAATCCGCATGAAAAAACAAAGACCAGCCTTTGTCCACTTGAATATCCTGAGCATCAGAAAACTGTACTACCTGGCCCGGCGCAAGATATATCAAAGACCCTTCTTGGTAATCGTATTTCTCTCTGCCGTATTTAAGAAAACCATTTTTATCACTCTTCAAGGTTATCTGATAGAAATCGCAAATTACCTTGCAAGGAGGCAATTGAGCTTGCAAAGGAGTTTTGGAATAATCTATAAGCGTTATCAAAGGGTGTTTAGGCGCCGGCAAGTTTATAAGTTTGAACATTTCCGACAAAGTCATGATTTTTAAGAAATCTGTCATTTCATCCCACTATTAATCATTATCAAAATCCTATATGCTCAAGAGACATTTTCCAAACTTTGTCTACTAACTCATTGTCCAATGCCTCAGGGTTTGGATCTCTTACAGCGTCCTCATACACGTATTTGCCGCTTACTCCTTCATATTCATCTGACAAAGCCAAGCGCAATATTCTATCTCCTCCTACCTCAGGCTTGGAGGCGAAAAAAAACATATACGGAACTCCGATAATCAGCTCCCAGCCTTTTAGACTTCTTAGTAGATTCGTTTTTATAAATCCAGGATTCAAAGCATTGACTGTGACTCCCGAACCTTCCAATTCCTTGGCCATTTTTCTTGTGCACATATTCATCGCCAATTTCGCTTGAGTATATGACCTAAATGTGCTCCATTTATTTTTTAATGGAATATCGTCTAACTGGATATGTCCGTATTTTTCAGTCGCGGAAGATAAATTTACAATGCGAGCCGGAGCTGAAGCTTTCATTCTATCCAACAAAAGGTTGTTTAATAAAAATGGAGCAAGATGATTTACAGCCCAGCTCATTTCGTAGCCATCTTCTGTGATTACTCTTTCACCTGCATTCATCCCCGCGCAATTGATCAAAACATCTATCTTTGGGCAATGCTCCAAAATTAATTCAGCCGCTTTTCTAATACTCTTTTGAGAAGCCAAGTCGCATGGAATGTACATTACGCTTTCCTTTTCAGCTATGGAATTCAACTCGGCAACGACTTTCATCGTTTTTTCCTTGCTTCTACCAAGCAACATAATCGTAGCTCCCATACCAGCTAGCTTCTGAGCGGCAGCTTTTCCCATGCCGTCTGTTCCTCCTGTAAAAACTATTGTCTTTCCAGTCAGATCCTTATTCAAATAACTCTTATTTTTCATAATTTATCATTATTTGATTCGAAACCATTTAGTCGTTTGCCCCATAGTAGGAAGCCCCAAATAGCCGCGCAGGTGCAAAATATCATCTTCAAACCACACATAACACTTGTATGTCTTTCCATTGGAGGAATTATATATTCTGCCATTGACATATTCATCGCCGTCAAAAGTCAAGCCTTTCAAATACGTAATTCCTACAATATCTCTGCTTCGAAGATTCGGATCAGGGTTTTTCACATCCTTCTTGGAAGTAACACCGTCTTTTTCCACAATGTCCTTGCCCCATAATAATTTGCCGCAATATTCTTCGCCACATTTGAAAACCTCCATTTTTGCGGTTTTATCCTTGATCTCCCATACACCCAATATTTCATCAACCTTGTCTTGAGCGAAAATATTCACACTGCTGAATAGAAATAATAAGAACACAACTAATTTTTTCATAAGCTTCTTTTTGAAATAACCATAGCACAAAGATCGGTGATTTTATAAAGTCAACTGTATACTATACACAGAGTCTTGAATACAATACACAGATCAAACTCTTGGACACAAAAAAAGATTCGCGTCCACCACACGAATCTTCAGATTTATTACTAATATGAAATTTTTAAAATATTAATTGGAAGTCAGCTACTTTGTCATGAAAGAAGCTGAGACTGCGAAACATATCTTTTAGCTTTTTTGACTCTTTGCAAGATAATTTCTTCATCATCCTGAATAAGCGTGCACTTTCTGAAGTGCGATGGATATGTTACAGTGAAGGGCTCTTCCACATCCAAATCTTGCTTGG
The DNA here is from genome assembly GCF_036492635.1 of Aureibacter tunicatorum. Classification (GTDB taxonomy): domain Bacteria; phylum Bacteroidota; class Bacteroidia; order Cytophagales; family Cyclobacteriaceae; genus Aureibacter; species Aureibacter tunicatorum. Next base: position 184,115 of record NZ_AP025306.1, on the reverse strand, counting down.
TCTTAAACACTGACTTGAAAACGCATTCTCCCAATGCATTATAATGTGCGATTAAATAAAAGCCATCTTTTTGTGTAGGTTTGACATCAAACCACCCTCCTGAGCCAAAACCTCCCAGCCATTGCCAGTTTTCACCAATTTCATACTCCGCGTTCTTAGGAGCGGACAAAGTGCCTTTCTCGCTCAAAGGTTGATGCCCTTTGCCCCAGTCGAAAATGATATCTCTTTGAATCTTGTCAAGATCTTTATTCGATTGGAATATTTCGTCTTCATTGACTACAAAATAATTATCCAAAGAATTCGCGGCGTCCACATTTCCAAGCCCCGAAGGTGTGATATGATATAGTTTGCGAACTTTCTTTTGCAATTCCTCATCCATTATACCATGATACATGGCACCAGTAACAAATCGAGCGCAATTGCTTCCATTTTTAACAAAAGGCCCGTATTCCAAAAGCTCCTCTTCTTCTATAATCTTGATATACTCTTTCACCCTTTCGTAATTCACTTCGGTGCTTAGTGAAGCATACAGATCACCAATGCCCTTGGTTTTCTCAGGATGATCATACAGCCACTGCAAGAGCTCTTCAACATTCACCAGCTCATCGCCTTTCCACCTTGGCTTAACATCTATTTTTGTCTCGGGATCCGAAGCCCTGCTCCTCATTCGAGAATATCCTTCGGGAGTTATATATCTTCCAAAATCATAATATTCAAATTCTTTGCTGCCATTTTTGACAAGCACCATCGCCGCATGTCCAGCGCGTATGCTTCCTTTCTTTCCCATCCCTATCAGGGGAAGCAAATTGGAATAAAAAGCCTCAGTGGTTCTCACAACCTCTTCAGGATAAGCCAAAACAATGAGGATCGCGTTATCCGTCTTGATAGTACGAGACTTGACAATGGGGAAGCTGCAAGTGGACTTGCACGCGCTAAGGAAAGGGATGAAAAACATTAAAAGTACAGTATAATGCAGTTTGAACATGAATTATGATTTTTAATTTACACAATCTACTTCACTTCATCAAAGCTTAATGCTGCTGACTTTGAATAAAACACCGTTGAACATGACTTGAATAATTTCTATAGGCACTTTAGTCAATGCATAAAAAATTTTCTCAAACAGCGGTTTTATTCTCAAAGACATTATATAAAAACTAAGAGAAATCAATACAATGGGAACGGATTGACTTTTTATTTATTCTAAATAGCATGTGAAAATTTTATAAAATTTTCAAGATTTCAAAAATTCAAACTTTGAACATATGTCAAAAACCGTGATATGTATACAAATATCCTTGTTTTGTATACAAAATTAGAAAAGCAAATCTCTAGCTTTGAATTACACCAAATAAGGAATAAGCTTAATGAACAAAACAATTTTAATAACTGGCAGCAGCACAGGTATAGGGAAAGCTGTTGCCAGGCACTTTCATGCGCATGGTTGGAATGTAGTGGCAACCATGCGCTCTCCTGAAAATGAAAACGAGCTTAACGTCTTGGACAATGTTTTGGTCACTAGACTGGACGTACTGGATTTGGAATCGATTGATCAAGCTGTAAATGCCGGAATAGAAAAATTCGGAAAGATAGACGTTTTGCTCAACAATGCTGGATACGGAGCTTATGGACCATTGGAAGCATTTCCTAAAGAAAATATCGTTCGTCAATTCAACACCAATGTGATTGGATTATTGGATACCACAAGAGCTGTATTGCCTCATTTTAGAAAAAACAAAAACGGAACAATCATCAATGTTTCATCTATTGGAGGGCAAATGACATTTCCGTTAGGGTCGCTTTACCATGGGACAAAATTCGCAGTGGAAGGAATCTCGGAAGCCTTAGCTTTTGAGCTTAACGATATCGGCATCAACGTAAAAATCATTGAGCCGGGAATTATTGACACTGATTTTTCGGGAAGGTCTTTTGATTTTCAAAACGATCCAAAACTCGAAGAATATCAAGGAGTTGTTTCACAGGTAATGCAAGCATTTGGTGGAATGGGCAGTCAATCGTCAAAACCGGAGCTTGTCGCCGAAATAATATTCGAAGCGGCGAATGACAAGTCCAATAAAATGCGCTACAGAGCAGGCGAAGACGCTCAGCAATTATTGACCGCTCGAAAATCAACAGATGAAGATGAATTCATTCAAAACATCAAGAATCAGTTTCAACTATAAATTCTCTGAAAAGTCGAGACTCGGTATCTGAATTCAAGATAAAAATCTCATTATTTCATCCTTAACTATATACATTGAACCTATCTCTTCAATGCTCTAGACCAATACTCCCCTCCTTCTTAACTCGGGGAAGTATTTTCTTTACTATTTCTGTTTGACTGATCTTTAAGCAAAAGGCAAACATCCTTTTTCCGTCAATAAATAATACGACAAATTCATCAAACAAAATTATTCTTTGGAATCAACACAAATCCAATCAATTCATACGTTAAGATTTTACCCAAAAGAATTAATAAGCCACATCAAAGCAATATGCATATAGAAATCGAATCCATAAACCAAGTCCATGAGTCTCTAGAACTTGACAAGCCCCAAAATCCTCTGATTACTGTCATTGACATGAAGGACTATAAAGTTAAAAAAGAGTGGATCAATCAAAAATATGTCAATACTCTCTATAGCATTTCAATGAAAGATGGAAGCTGTGGCTTGGAATACGGCCGAAACACTTACGACTTCGCTGATGGTGTCATGAGCTTCATGGCTCCCGGCCAAGTATTCTCGTTCTCCAACAAAGACAATGCGACCGGCTGGATGCTACTGTTTCATCCTGAATTAATTCGCAACACTTTGTTAGGCGATAAAATTCATCAGTACAATTTCTTTTCCTATGATGTCCATGAAGCATTGCATTTGTCTGCCGATGAGCAAAAAACTGTCACGGACTGCATGAGAATCGTCGAAAACGAAGCGGTATCACGCATCGACAAGCATAGCAATAGCGTCATTGTCTCTGGACTGGAGTTTTTGCTGAATTTCTGCAATAGATTTTACGAACGCCAATTCAATACCCGGTCCTCAGAAAACAGAGATGTATTGACTAAAGTGGAAGGCTTGTTGAAAACGTATTACCATATGGACATACTTTCCAAATCCGGATTGCCAACGGTAGCATTTTTAGCTGAAAAAATCAATTTATCGCCAGGGTATCTAAGCGATTTGCTGAAATCAGAAACCGGCAAAACCGCCAAAGAGCATATCGACTTTTACTTGATCAACAAAGCAAAATTCAAATTGCTCAACAGCGCGTCCTCCATAAGTGAAATTGCCTATGACTTGGGTTTTGAATACCCGCAACACTTCAGCAAACTTTTTAAAAACAAAACAGGCTATTCCCCTAAAGAATTTCGAACAAACTTAAATTAACTATCAAAAGGTCTTCCTTTCTACCCTACTGATACATCTGAGATGATCACTTAGTTAAAAAATACGCATATCGCATTTTGAAGGCGATTTTTTACATGTTTTTTAAAAATTTCGTTAAAAATAATCGATTTGTAATCGACTTATCTAGATGAAAGTAATCATTGAATTCTAATTTCGGGCAATGCCAAATGAATTATTCATGCAGAAATTTTAGTTTTCAAACCAAAAAACATTTTTAAGATGAGTCAATCAGCATACACTGCAACTGCTTTGGAAGATCAAAGCCCTACTGGATCCGGAGCCCCTAAAAAGCGGATTTATTATTTGGATTATTTGCGAGTGATTTCAATTTTCATGGTGCTTTTAGTCCATGCCAGCGAAATTTTTTATTTAGGACCTTCGATGCTGGAAATCAAAATCGATGAAAACAATGGCTTCTGGGTAAATCTTATCGACAGCGCGATGAGAGCCTGCGTCCCTTTATTTGTCATTGCTTCTGGTTATCTGTTGCTCCCACTCAAAGATTCTCCTGAAACGTTTTACAAAAGAAGATTCTCCAGAATTCTGTTCCCATTCATCATATGGTCCATTCTATATGCTGTTCTGCCTTATCTCTGGGGTGCCATAGACTTAGCAACGATGAAAACGCAACTTTACACGCTTACGCATAGCTTCAACATGCCGAGCGGTCACCTGTGGTTCATGTACATGTTTATCGGAGTTTATTTATTCATGCCTATTATTTCTCCATGGCTAAAAGAATCCTCGAAGAAATTTATGGAGTTCTTTTTAGGCATTTGGTTTTTAACCACTTTTTATCATTTCGCAAAACTGATATTCCCCAATATGCTCGGAGAAGTCTATTGGAATGAATTTCACACTCTATGGTACTTCTCAGGATATATTGGCTATATAGTTTTGGCTGTATATTTTCGCAGATTTGTCAACTGGTCAACAAGTAAAAACCTCATTGTCGGCATACCGACATTTCTAATTGGATATGCTGTCACCTATTTTGTATTCAAGCATCAGATGGGCACTGCAAAGGATTTGTATCAACTTGAACTCTCTTGGAGATTTTGCACCCCTAATGTAGCAATGATGACTGTTGGCTTGTTTCTGATCATCAAAAGCATCAAAATAGAAAACCAATCGATAAACAAGGTTATCAAAGAAATCTCGCGATTAAGTTTTGGAATCTATCTAGCGCATATGTTCTTATTAGGTCCAGTATACAGCTACCTTATCAAAGGACTTGAATTATCAACTCCTGTAGCTATTATATCCACTGGAACAATTTGCTTCATCGCAACTTTAGCCTTAGTCAAAGCACTCTCCTATTTACCTAAGAACAAATACCTAATTGGGTAAATAAGCCCAACTCACTGCTATCAATTATCAATGTTTACATTCTTATAGCGGTGAGTTGATTTTACTGTCAAAAAATTAAATAAAAGCTTCATTAAACTCCTCAATCAATTCATCGATTTCCTGAACGCTGTACTTTCTTGAAAAATGGACAGGCACAACCTTAGACACTTGACATTGCTTCATGATATGACCTGACATAGATGCGTAGCTATGATAATTCTTTTCCGCTAATTCTTTATCCTCATCTTTGTAAAAGCTCTCTATAATGACATCATCGCAACCTGTGAATTTCTTTTTAATCTTTTCGTGATTCTCAGGACAAGCTAGATGATCCATGATTACTCCTAGTCTTTTGCCTTTTTGAATGCTTATCATATGAAACAAATCCTTAGCCTTATGCTTCTCTTCTCCAATTTTTATTAGCCTTTCTCTATCATTATTCTCAAAAGCCTGCTTCAATTCGGCAATCCATTTTCCTCCTTTGTATCCATCAGGCAAATTGATCTTAACCTTATCATGTCCTTTAAATAGGTAAGCTATGGAATCGGTTTTATGATCCAATATCTCATATTCAACGTAAAAATCCTTTTCCTCAAAAACTCTCCCGCTCGAAAAGGCCATTTCATCAGCTTGATTCCAATGCGGAGGTTTTAAAATCGCAGATTTGATCTTGCCTCCCTTGTGTATTTCCCTTACTTCATAAATAATCGCATTCTCGTCAATTAGGTTCCAACAATAACTCTTCAACCTGCTTTGAACCTGACCGATAATTCCTTCAGGCCCGCAAATCACTATTTTTCTTCCTACTCCGATCTGATGCCTCAAAATCGTGTCAAAATTAACAAAGTGGTCGATATGCGTATGGCTTAAAAAAATAGCATTTGCATTTTGGCATTCTTTGACGGTTAAGCTTTTCGCCTCTCCGCACTCGCATATATAATTATATGAATGGTTGTCTACTTTTATCAGAATACATATATCCTCGTCTCTTTCGCTCTTTATATCCGCTCTAAACATGTCTTTTTAAAAATATCACTATAATTTCAAAAAACTTATTTTTATAACACAATATATATAGTTATTTTCATCTTTATAAAGTTTTTAAACAAAAATTAATGGACAAAAGATTACGTGTTTTTTTCTGGACCATTCCTATACTATTGGCTCTGGTAATCTATCTTGAATTGATCATAGCCAACTTAACAAGACCTGCGAACCAACAAGAGCAATTCAGCTTTATCTTGTTTGCCTTTGATATTTTCAAGATTTATATCTATTGGTTCACAGCTCAAACATTAATCAAAAAATTCAATATAAGTCTAGTCGTATTTATTATTTCCAGCTTGCTAATTGGATTTCTAAATGCTGGATTTGATTCATTCGCAAAACAAATGATGATCATTTACACGCCTCAAGATGATGTTCTAAAATGGGACTATATCAGATATTATTTCTCCGAAGGAGTTGTGCAAGGTGTTGTCATTTCTTCATTTGGCTTTATGTTTCAATATTTTGTTCAAATAAAAAATCTGGAAGCACAACAAGCTGAAATCGAGAAGGAAGCTTCCAAAGCCCAACTGCATGCGCTCCAAACTCAAATTCATCCGCACTTTTTATTCAACAACCTCAATACTTTGCAATCATTAATAGAACCTGAAAATGATTCTGCCCATGAATTCCTAGCGTCTTTGGCTTCAGTGTATCGATCGATTCTGAATTTCAGATCGACAGACCTCATTCCATTGGAAGAGGAAATAAAAATAGTGACGGAATACAGCAATTTGGTTCAAAGCAGGTTTGGCGATTGTTTTACCATGGATATTCAAATCAAAGATGATAATTACTCCATACCTCCATTCACATTATTGACACTTGTTGAAAATGTCATTAAGCATAATCGAATAGACGAAGAACATCCTGTCAACTGCCAAGTCATTCAGAAAAAAGATGAAATCATCGTAATAAACAATTTGCAAGAAAAGAACAGCTCCTACTATTCCAATGGAATTGGACTGGAAAATATAAACATCCGCTACGAACTAATTGGAAACAAGCGCATAGACATTCAAAAATCAGAAAACGAATTCATTATCAAAGCCCCACTTTTCACTATTAAAGAATATGCATAAAATAGTCATCATAGAAGACGAAAAACCCGCTATCAAAAACCTCAAAAGAGCATTAGACAAAATAAACTTGAATCATGAAATACTCGCTGAGATCTCGAGTGTGGAATCAGCCGTAGATTGGTTTAAGGCCAATGAGCAACCAGACCTGATATTTCTTGACATCCAGCTTAGCGATGGCAATAGTTTTGAAATTTTCGATGAAATAACCGTTAGCTCTCCTGTAATTTTCATAACAGCCTACGATACTTATGCGATCAAGGCTTTTGAACTGAACAGCATATCTTATCTGCTAAAACCCCTTAGCTATAAAGCGCTAGAAAAAGCAATTCAAAAATTTGAAGACTCAAAACCATCCACAACTACTTCTCAGAATCTAAGCTCTGTCATAAAAAACATATATCAACCCAAAGAATATAAGAACCGCTTTCTTGTGAAAAAAGGAAGCGACTTTATCAGCGTCAAAGTCGATGACATCGCTTATTTCTACTCTGATGATCTTACATTTTTAATAACGCACAAGAACGACAAATTCATTATCAACAATACGCTGGAACAACTGGCAGGAGATCTAAATCCTCAGGAATTTTATAGAGTTTCAAGAAAAGTAATCACCAATATTGAAGCGATTTGCAAAGTTCAAACACATTTTAACTATAAACTTTATGTGGAATTAAAGCCTAAAACAGACTTTGATATACTTATCAATAAAGACAAAGCTGGAGAATTCAAAAGATGGTTGGGTTAAAAGACTCAACCATTCAGCCAATTTTTAAACTTGACGGATTTTTCTGAGGAAATGAACACCTCTCCCTCCGTTTCAGGCAAAAGCATCAATTTCAATTTGCTTTTAGAGTAAGCTAACGCCTCTTTAACAGCGTTTATCGAAATTAAATATTTTCTATTAGCCCTGAAAAACATCTCCGGGGAGAGTATTTGCTCCAAATGGTCAAGCGTATGGTTCAAATCATACGTCTTTCCATCCGTGGTTCTTAAAAATACGGCTTTGCTTTCAGCAAAAAAATAAGCGATTTCTTCAACCTTTACACTGCGTATTGTATCCCTGAAATACACCATGAATCTCTTGCGATAGGACTGTTCCTGCTTGGCAATCCAATCCCCTAGCATTTGATAATCCACCTTGTCAGCAGAAACATTATCCGCAAATACATTTTTGTACTTGTCTATCGCCACAGTCAGTGTCTCTTTAGACACAGGCTTAAGCAAATAATCGACTGAGTTCTGCTTAAAGGCTTCCAAAGCATATTGATCATAAGCTGTTGTGAAAATAATAGGACAATCAACTTTTATCTGGTCGAAAACAGAAAAAGCATTGCCATCAGCCAGATGAATATCCAAAAATATCAAATCAACTGTATTCTCTGACAAATAATGTATCGCTTCAGCGCATGATTCCAATATATCTAGAATCATGAACTCAGGCTCAATGGTATTTATCAACGCTTTCAGCTTTCTTGCAGAAGGCATCTCATCTTCAATGATCAATACTTTATTCATGCTCTTTGTTTATTAAGGGAATTCTGGCAATAAATGCTCCGCCAACAACTCCAAAAAAAGGAGAAGGAGCTTCCATCAAATTAAATTTTTCTTCCAAGTTTCTCAAGCCTGTCTTCGTGGACTCTGTAGTTTCCTCTCTTAATTGCAAATTGTTTTCCACCCACAACTCCTTATCCTTGCAATAAATCTTCAATCTCAATGGATTTGCTTTGGAAACTTCATTATGCTTGACCGCATTTTCCACCAAAACCTGCAATGTCAATGGAGGAATGAAACATTTGCTATTTTCTTCCGACACTTTCAATTCATACTCAAACCCAGACTCGAAGCGACTCTTGAAAAGATAAAGATAAGCTTTGATGAAATCCAACTCTTCATCCACTGTAACTAGATTCAAAGCATTTATCTTCAACACATATCTGTAAATCTTGGCAAAATCTTGTATAAAATGATCCGCTTTTTCCACATCCTCATAGATCAATGAGGACAGCACACTCAAATTATTGAATAGAAAATGATGGTCCAACTGCTCTTTCAAAACGGAGTATTTTGTATCAGTCTTTTCCTTTTCAAGCTCGGCGATCTTCACTCTCAAACTGGCTTGAGCCTGAAATTGAGTAATCAGTTCTATCAAACACAAAAACAGCGTATTCATTACGACAGGCATAATAAACCTCAATTCTTTGTGATCATGCTTAGTCGATATATTATGTCTAAGCTCTTTAGCCAGCTCATAGTCTATTTCCATCACTATGTTGCTAAAGAATATTGTCAGCCCTATCAATATGACTAAGAATAATGCATCGGCGACGAATCTCAATGCCCAATATTTGCTCCAGGGCAGTACCTTATTGAAAAATACAACTACATGATAAAGAACAAACGCGTCAAAAACACTTTTGGTGAGAATGAAAATGAATATAGTCAAATCAAACTCTAGATTATCAAAGCTCCTGTAACCAAACAAAACCATCAATCCCATTGACATAGCAATCATCACAAGCCAAATAAAAATGATCAAGGCTAGTCCTGCTTTTAACCCAAATGGTTGTTTGAAAAGTTTCATATCTACATGTTATATCAATATCACTACTTTATTTTATAAGCTCATTTCACTTCTTCAATATATATCATTCTCGCGAGTCTGACAAAAGCATCCCCGAAAGCTGAAGCAAATTCAATTCCGCCACTTTAGCATCAAATTGAGCCGCGTTGTAATTATTGGCGACGGTCAGAAGATTTTCCTGCGCTGTTCGAAACTCAATTGAATTAACCTTACCCAATGCGAACATTTCCTTAGTTGTCTCAAAGTTCAATTCTGCTTGCTTCAAACTAGTCTCTTGCAGGTTCACAATTTTTCTCTTGTAATCATAATCAATATATGCGTTGACCGCATCTCTCTCCAACTGGGACTCAAACTGCTTCGTTCTTTCTTGTTCAGAATATAAATCCAACTTGGCATTTTTTTCAGCGATTCTTTGTTGACGCCCGTTAAAGACATTAAAAGTTGCCGTCAAGCCGACTGTCAAACCAACATTTTTATTGTACAACAATTGTCCCACTTCATTGTCTGTCGTGCTGTATCCATACGATCCATATGCGCTCAACTCCGGAGATTTATTCGCTTTAGTGATCTTCATTTCCAATTCTGAAATATCTTCTTGTTTCTTTTGCGACAGTAAGCCTGCATTGTTTACCATCACACTTTGAACAACCGTCTGTTGGTCCAAGTCATCTCTGAAAACAATCGCTTCGTCAACTGAGTAGTTTTGATCAACAGAGATTCCCATAGCCACATTCAAATTTTTAATGGCCATCAAATAGTTCTGTTCCGCTTGAAGCAAACTTGTGCTATCTGCATTTTGATCGACTTCGGCATTCAAAATATCCAAACGACTTGCTTGACCGACTTCCTTCTGGTCTTTCACCCTTTGATAGCGATCATGTGAAATTTTCAAGGTTTGCTTGGCCAAGCTCCAGCTTTGTTGATTTCTGCAAACTTCATAATAAAGCTCGGCAACTTCCAACATTGTATTCTCCATTTGCTGGCGGTAAAGGATCTGCTCTTTTTCATTTTCTCCTTTCAGTTTCCTATAAGTATAGACGTTTCCCAAACCATCGAACAGCACATAATCCATGCGTACATTCGCATCATAGGTTGTGCTTCGAGCTCCGTTCATTTCGATAGTCTCGCTCGATGACTCGCCAGCGCTATTCATGCTCATCAATTCCATTTCTGTATTATTGCTGGCATGTTCAGCTCCCCCGCTTGCTGTAATTGAAGGCAAAAGCCCTGCATTGCCGACAAACGCGCTATTATCTGTTTTTTCCAATGACGCTTTGGCTATTTTTATATCGTAATTATTCAACATAGCGATTTCCATCGCTTTTTTCAAAGACATTTTTTCCGTTAACTGTGCTTCAACGGGAATATCTTGAGCGATGCCATCGAATGCCAACATGCATATCAACATCATCATTGCATATTTATATTTTTTCATTATCTAATTTGTTTAATGGGATTTTTCGTCTCTTCAATACTGTCTTTGCCCTGTGTTTTGGGTGATTTCCTCGCCTGTTTCAATCGACCAACTATTCTTAGCGTTAAAAACAACAAGAATACAGTAGACAATGTCGCTACGACCATTCCATAAATAAGAGTGAGATTGAAAGTGATATTTTCCATATGCTGAGCATAAAAGAATTCTTCCTTTTCACTCTCCATTCTATGCATTCCAAACATATCCGCACCCTCCAATTCATTGACATGAAAATGAGACAAATCATGCTTCTTATCGATGTCTGTATTACATTCAAGCTCAATTTCACTCGATGACCGTCTGATGCTATCCATGCTTATAGATTCTATTTTTATTATTTAAACTTAGTGGGTTAGGCTTGCGCAAAATATAACTGATCGATGCAATCCAACTTTCGCTCGATTCAACCTGCTCGAAATCTACATTTCTTCATATTCGTATTCCATTTCTTTTATCGCGCTTTCCACTTCTTCGGCGCTAGCTTGTCTTCCTTCTTTAAATGATTTCCAAATGACTTTCATTCGATTGACTATCATAAGCATAACAGGCAATAAAAATAGCGTGCATAATGTTGCTATGACCATACCGTAAGCCAAAGAAAGCGCCACAGGAATCAAAAATTGAGCTTGAAGGCTTGTTTCCAGTACCATAGGCGCCATACCGACTACTGTCGTCAGCGTAGTGAGAATTATCGGACGATAACGTGACGTTGCAGCTTCTACCAATGCGTCATAGTAATTCTTTCCCGACTTCAAATTAATGTTCAAAGCATTGATCAACACCAAGCCATCATTGATCATTACTCCAACCAAAGCAATCATTCCCATAAAAGACATTAAACTCATAGACATCCCATGAAACCAATGTCCAAACACAATTCCTATAAACGAGAAAGGAATCATCGCATAAACCAAAATAGCTTGACTTACGGACCTCAAAGTGAAAACCACTATGGTAAACATCAAAAGAAGCACTACCGGGATAACCACTTTAGCCGATTTCGCTACCTTTTCCTGTTCTCTTTTTTGACCGTCGTATGAAGCTCTCACTCCCGGATATTTTTCATACAAGGGTTCCAAAACTTCTTTTTCAAGCTTGCCCAATATAAAAGGCAGTGATGAATTTGGATCTGTCTGATTCGCTTCAAGCTGTACTTCTTTCTCAAAATCCAAATGTTGAATACTCGATACTCCATCAACCATGCGTAAGTAAGCTAATTCCGACAATGGATAAGCTGAACCATCCGATAGCCTTATTTTCATGTCTTCAAGATCTCCAATAGACTTTCTGTTATCATCATTGTACTTGACCCATACTTTCACCTCGTCTTTGCCTCTTTGGAGTCTTTGAGCTTCATTTCCAAAAAAAGCTTCTCTGACTTGTGAAATCACATCTTGAATAGTCACTCCTAAATGATGTGTTTTCTCTTTTAATTCAATCTCAATCTCTCGATTCCCAACAGGTGTATTATCTGAAATATCAGTCAATTCAGGCATATTTCTCATGCCCTTTTTTAAGTCTTCCTTCGCATTCTGAAGCACATCGTTGTCATCCCCAAGCAAGGATATTATCAAACTTTTACCAAAAGGATTAAAGCCTTCGTATGTGAGGGTTTCCGCTCCGGCTATATCACCTACTTTTTTCCTGATTCTGGAGATTGTTTCTTCCGTTCCTCCATTTCTCACTTCAGCATCCAACAGTGTGACCTCTATCATAGCCTTGTTGCCTGAGTTCATAAACCTTTGAAAAGACTGGCTGATAATATTTTTATTCTCCGGCTGCATTGGTTTCATTTCTTCATTAACTTCCCATATAGCCTCATGGATGATATCCAAAGCTTGTTGCGTAACTTGTTCCTCAGTTCCAGAAGGCATAGTAAGAGTAACTGTAAAATTGTCTCCATCCACTGAAGGAAAAAAAGTTGACTCTACCATGCGACTTGACACAAAGCCGAAAGCCAATATCATCAATGAAATGAAAACCGATATCGTAACAGTCTTGAATTCAATAGCTTTTTTAAACAGCGGAACGTAAATATTATCTCTAGTCCAAAGCAACGAATCTTCTGCCCAGCTCATGTATTTTTTCCATTTGCTTTGTTCATTCCTGTCTTTCAAAGCTTTTGAATGAGCTAGATGAGAAGGCAGAATTATTAATCCTTCGATTAACGAGACAAGAAGAATGATAATGACAATAACCGATATCTCCGCAAACATATCCCCCATCTTTCCATCCAAGAAATAAAATGCGGAAAATGCAAGCATCGTGGTCAACACTCCTGAGATTACCGCTGGCAAAACTTCCATAGTCCCATCCACGGCGGATTTCACTGGCGTCTTGCCCATTTTGAAATGTCGATAGATATTTTCGGCTACGACTATAGCATCATCCACAAGAATCCCCAGCACCAAGATCAAACCAAACAAAGACATCATATTGATTGTAACCGTTGTCATGGGCAACACGACAAGCATTCCCAACATAGAAAACGGAACTCCTATGGCCACCCAGAATGCAACACGAGGATTAAGAAATAATGAAAGAAAAATCATCACCAACACCATCCCCATCAATCCATTGTCAGACAATAAATCTATTCTTTGATTAAGCGTCACAGATGTATCTCTGTTTACTTCTGCGTAAAGCAATGGTTGGTTGCTATTGAATTTTTCCAAATACGCCTTTATCTGATCGGAAGCATTTACAATATCTTCATCAAATGTAGTATTAATATTGACTATAACGGCTTGACTGCCATTAAAGAGAACTTTTGACGGAGAATCCTCCCACTGGTCTTTGATTTCCGCGACATCCTTTAGCCTGATTACACCTCCATTATCGGTATTTCGAATCACTATATTCTCTAAACCGGATCCTTGGTAGTTTTTATTTCGCACTCGAATAAAAAACTCTTCCTCACCGTCTTTGATACTACCCCCTGTCATTACCAAGTTTGTCGATGAGACGGCTTTAGCCACCTCTGAAAATGTAAGATCGAAAGCTTCAAGAGCGTCTTCATTTAGCAAAACAGCTATTTCTTCCTCTGGATAGCCATTTAGTTCCACTTTGGAAATTCCATCCATTTTCAAAATATCTCGCTCCACCTGCTGAGCAGTCTCTTTTAAAACCTTCAAGTCCACTGGCTTGCCTTCTCGAGCAGTAATTGCGAAATTTATCGCAAAGTTTATATCATCATGCTTATAAGTAACAACCGATTCCACATCAATAGGAAATGAGGCAATTCTATCCACGGCGTTCTTCACATCATCCAATGCCTCATCCATATCCGCGCCTTTCAGCATTTCAATGGTTACAGTACCAGAATTCTCCATGGAAACAGAAGTGATTCGGTCCATATTTGAAATGCCCTTCACTTCTTCCTCAATTTTCAAAATAGCTCCTTCTTCAACTTCCTCAGGTGATGCTCCTGGATAGAGAATATCAACATACACATTTCTCGTAGGCACGCTTGGAAAAAAGTTCCTTTGCACCCTAGACAAACCTATTATTCCAAACAAAGCCACCATAACCATCACTATGTTGACAGCCAGCGGAAACTTGATAAAATATGATATAATATTTTTCATCAATCTGTTTATTTAAGTTTAAAATGATTTGATAACAAGACCACTAACTTAGCCTTGTTTCACTCTCACTTTCATGCCGTCATAAGCGCTTTTTATCACTGTTTTCAAGACATATGCATTTGAATCCAATCCGCTAATCACTGCTTGATCGCCTTGAACAGACAAGACTTCCACAGGCTTTAGTTTCAAAATATTGTTCTCAACTATAAAAACTTCATGATTATTATTAAGCAATTTCCTAGGCAAGGACATAGCTTCAACAAACGGTTTGGCTTCCATCTTGGCATTCAAAAACATCCCTTCTTTCAAATGATTGTCATATACTCGGATGAATACTTTCACTGATTGCGAAGACTTGTCAACATCACCACCAATACGAACAACTCGACCTTGCCAATCTCCTTCAATATCGGATGAGTAAAGCACTGTTTTAGTTCCTATTGCCAAATTTTTCATCTCAGCGAGAGGCACAGTCACCTCCAAATCGAATGCTTCTGAAGATATAAAAGTCCCCAACTCAGAACCAGACCTCACAGCAGTACCAGCGTCCACATTTGAAGTAGTAATAACGCCTGTGAATGGTGCTCTCAGTGTATATTTTCTCAGTTTTTCCTCACTTGACTTAATTTTATAATATGAACCATGAATCCCTTGCCCAATTAAAAATAACCTCTCTTGCTCAGAGCCCGCTTTTGGCAAAGCAGGTAGCTCATCTTCTACACTCACATTACTCAAATACTGTTTCCACAGAGGATATGAAGATGGGTAATCCGCTTTTAGATCCGGCAGTGCAGTTGTTATCAGATTAACAAAGTCAGCCCTGTCGGCCGAAATACCAATGGCAAACTCTTCAGCGTCTATTTGAAGAAGAATTTCGTTCTTTTTATAAATAGCTCCTTCTCTGAAAATCTTCGCCGATGACAATAATTGCCCATCAACTTCAGAAACGATTTCATATCGATCAACAGCTCTTAGTCTTCCTGTCACTTCAATAGATTGTTCCACAGTGCCAATTAGAGGCTGAACAACTTCCACAAGAACACCTTTAGGTTCCGATACTGCTTGTGAATCAGTGCTAGCCTTAGTTGGCAAATTCTTTATAATACCAATGGAAATCACCAACACAAAGACTCCTAACGAAAGGGAAATTATACGCTTTTTCATAATGATATGTCATGCTTAAATTTCCCGCAACTTAGATCCAAGAAGCCTTTTTATAAAAAAGAACACGACGAACCTAGAAAATCGGAGAATGAAAGACCGCAAAAAGTGGATGAAATTTTCAAGAAAAATCTAAAAGACAAGATTAACTCGCGTCAAAAAAGCTTTCAGCATGTATGCTGAGTTTGCATTTTGAATACCTGAAATAACGAATTATAATATTACTGAAAAATTCATAGATTTTTTCTTTAAAAAAATTGACAATAATATAATTAATCTCAATATTTACTAGACATTTATATTTTTTAGTATCAGCTATTCTTTAAAAAATTAAATATTCAATAATTCCTTAAAATGGAAATGATTGAATTTACAGATAAAATATTATCCAAGACCTGAAGCTCGAAGGTCTCAAAAAGGTCGAGCGTTTTATCATTTTCAAATATTTCATCATGAAAAATTTTGCGAACATTAAAGGTGCAAAGACATTATCGAAAAAATCTTTGACGGAAAGAGTTGGTGGTAGACCTCCTCATTGGGAGCCATGCCCATGGGGTTACCACAGATGCGAACCAAACCTTTGTGTAAGAAACAATCAGGGATGTCCTTGATCAATTTTCCATTGCATTTTCATTAAGAGATAATATCATCTCAAGACTTGAATGTTTGCAAGTCTTAAAATTGGCCAAACATAACACGTCTATTTAACTTTTTATCATGAAAAATTTCGCAAGTATTAAAGGTGTTAAAGTATTGTCTAAAAAGTCGCTAACTGAAAAAAATGGAGGCAGACCGCCTCATTGGAAGCCTTGCCCAACAGGTTACCACAGATGCGAACCACATCTCTGTGTAAGAAACAACCAAGGTTGTCCTTGATAAATAAAGCAACAGGGAATTTCATTTGAAATTCCCTGTTATTAAAAATCAACAATTAATAGCTATAAAAATTAATGCTTTTTCTTCCTCCTGTTCAGCCACATAAAAAAACCTGTTATAGGTAAACTTGTCGCTACTAAACATGATAGGAAGTATATTATTTTTGAAAGTTTGCCAAAGATAAAGCCTACATGTATCGCCTTGATTGAAGCCATAACTTTTTCTCCAAAATGCTTACCCTCAAATAAATCGGCCTTTATAGTTTCTCCAGTATAAGGATTCATTGTCAATCTGTCATAAGCATCCAACAAATCTGCTGGATTTTTAGCGCTTATGGAATACGGCTCGTTTTTTTTCTTAGGAAATCTAAAGGTCAAATCTCCCTCATATCCCAACTGCTTCGCACTGATTTCAGCTAACTTATCCAATGATAACCGCTCATCAGATTCATTTGATTGTACTGCGTATTGTTCTTTTTTGCGTTCGACGCCAAAAAAACTATACATACCAGCCCTATACCAATCAAATGACCAAAACAGTCCCGACAAAGACATAATCAGCAGTATCAATAGAGTATAAAAGCCCAATGTATTATGCAAATCATAGTTAATTCGCTTCCAACCCGCATTTAACTTTAGCCTGAGGCCTTTTCTGAACTGCGCTTTTTTGAATTTTCTAGGCAGCCATAACACAAGGCCGCTCACTGATAAAATCACAAAAATGATAGTGCTGATCCCTACAATAGGCCGGCCAATCTTGGTATCCAAAAGCAACCATCTATGCATACGAAAATTAAACATGAAGAAATCCTTCAAAGCTTGGCTTGGCTGTCCAAGAAATTCTCCAGTGTACCTATCCATATGCAACAACTTCCCTCTTCTCGAGCCTTCCTGAAATACTCTAACGGCGGCAGATCTGTTCACGTCTTCATAAAAGCTGATGCTCATGACTTTTTCACCTTGAGCAAGAGCTGTTTTATACAATTCCTCTCTGGATAGAAGCTCCTGTCCCGAAGACGTGTTGTAATAGACATTTTGATTGAATGCTCTAGTCACCTCATCTTCAAATACCAAAACCGTCCCGGAAAGACATACCAAAAACAGAATGACTGAAGCTCCAAGCCCCAGCCATAAATGTATGTCAAATAATAAACTGCGAACCTTCTTATTAATCATTTCGCTATAGTTTGCTATTATTGATAAATACCTTGAATGTACACATTGCCGCCATCAAGTTTAACAGTCTTTTTGAAAGCGTCAGGAGAATCAGAAGTTGGATCAAACTCGTAAATGTGAGCTTCTCCGCCTATTGGACTAATAGCCATATAGAACTTGCCTTCATCAACTACACCTGATTGATAATTTTGTAAATATGATAATGGAACATTCATTTTCACAGCTGTCTTATTATTGATGTCAATTTTTGCCACGGACCAAATATTATTATTTTCGCCTCCAGCCATATCTTCCATGCAAATAGGCATATAGCCTATTCCATTTCCTACATAAAACCAACCAGCTGTAGAAACCTCTTCTCCCAATGCTTGAGTCACATTGAATACATAAGAATCATCATAAACACTGTTGCTTAATCTAGTAATCACAGTCTTTGAACCTTGGCTCAAATCAAAGCCAAAACCACTCATAAATTGATTGCTTTGATAAACAAACCCGTCCTCAGCCAAATACATTGAAGGCGTTCTATATCCATTAGTATGACCATCAGCCACATCGCTGTAATCAACAGTCGGATTTTCTAAAGAAGGGTAATCCAATACCAAAGTTTCCAAACCTTTAACTCTATCCTTGTCTGAATTTCCATCCTCATATCTCATCAAACCAAAATAAACTTTACCATTTGAGGCTATAGGAGCATCCACTCTTGTAGGGTAAGCTTTTTGAGCTTTTGATTCTTCAGTTGTTGGTATAACAAAACTATGCTGATCCGTAACTACCAAATCTGGTATTCGGATGGTAGCTACTGACATTGTAGGAATTACATCTTTAATAATTTGATTTTCTTCATCTTCATAGACATATTCCACATCTACATTATAAATCATCATATTGTCATCGCTGACAATTTTATATCTTGGATATTCAGTGCCGACAGCTGCTCCTCCATTTAGTTCTTTAATCAATTGATAACCTCCCGCTTCCAAAGGTCTATACTGAGAAATCAAACCAGTTCCGTAGTTCAATGAATATACATAACCATCATGGCCAATAACTCTAGCCGCTCTCTCTCCCGGCACTTGCAATCCATTATTTATAAAAGTGTGCTCGCCTTCTGTCAAGTCGTCAATATGATCTATATAGTTTTGAGTTTGACCTCCTGCTTCTATTTCAGATGCCAATGTGAATGAATTTTCAGCATATTCGGGATCGTCTCCTCCCCCAGAACCTTCATTAACATTATCATTGCATGAAACTGCCATCATCGCCATAGCAATGATTGAGAAATAAATGTGTTTTTTAGAGAAAATTCTCATGATCGTGTATATGTAATTTAAAATGTGTTTTTAAAAGATTCGGTAATTAAGTTTGAGATAAAAAGCTCTTCCAGGCTTTTGCAATGCGAAGTTGTCAAACAGTTGAGCATTCGTGATATTTTTTAAATCAAAAGCTAAAGAGACTTTATTTTTTGGAAAACTATAATTCACTCCAAAATCGTGATAAAGTTGGTCAGGAACCATATCCTTTCCATCCGAACCTCCTGCCTCTATAAATCGATAAAACTCTTTCACATATCCCATTCTCCAATGCACAGTCATTCTTGAGCCTCTGGTAAATACATTTTTGAAATGATAAGCCGCTCTATTATTAATTTGAAAGTAAGGCTCATTGGGTATTCTTTCGTTATAAAATAGATTATGATTGCCGTTCGCATCAACTGGTGTTTGATCTCTTGAGTCCAGATAAGACATGGCAAAAGAAAAGTCAAAGACATCTGCGTAATGGTATTTAACATCAAAATCAACACCCATACTGATTACTTTGCCAATATTTTCAAACCTGAAAAACTCAGCTTGAGTAGTTCTAGAAGTTGTCTTAAAGAATCTATCCCTTGTATCACGATAGAATAAATTTGTTTGGATATCAAAACGATGCAAAATACTCGGTCCAATATCCATAAAATTCACTCCTAAATTATAGTTGTTGCTTTTTTCAGGCTTTAAATGATAAGAGGCCTCCATGTTTCTTGAAGCATTTCCAAACAATTCATTAGGTCCTGGCAATCTAGCCGCATTTTCAAATGAAAACACCAAGCTTACTTTTGAATTAAAAGAATAAGAAGTTGCCAAACCATAGCCTAAATGCGAACCTACCGTATCAAATCGAACAGGCACATACTCTCCAAGATCACTGCTATACTCAGAGTCATCAACATCAACATCATATACATAGTACTTCGTAAATATCGATGTCTTCAACTTTTCATTAAAAGACTTATTTTCCAAAGTTAAACCTAAAATATGCTTGTTTGTCCTCTGTCTATCTTCCAAAGTTCTTTGATCAGGACTCGCCAGCGGATCGTCGCCAGTTTTGATCAAACTTGAAAACACATGATTGACACCTATTTTGTAATTCTCGCTTAACTGGTAAGTAACATTGGTCCTATTGAGATAAGATAAAAATTCATTTGTCAAAAGCGTCTTGGCTCCCGCTTCTCCACTATTTCTCTGCCCATCAATTTGCCCATACCAATTATACTTATTGCTTGAAGTATCTACCAAATGAAACGTCTCCTTGGAAATTGCAGAAAATAATTTCACGTTCAACCCATCAACTAATAAATCATCTTTGGCATAGGAAAGATTCGGCATAAAAGTCTTTTGCTCATATCTTCTCTCTCCATACGGAATAACCATAGTCGCTCCATGCTGCACATCTTTGTCTAGGTTCGAAGCTAAAATGCTGATGAAAAATTGATCTGCCCATTTCTTGTCTGTCACCCCCAAGTCAACCTTTGCGCCATAAGACCTGAAAGAATCGTGAAATCTCTCGACTTTCATTCCTCTATCAATTGTAAAGTCAGGATTTGTCACATAAATATCATCTCCCCAGACCTGATAGTTATTGTCAGAATAACTGTACATCAATGAACCTCTCAATGTCAATCCTGTCTTCTCATCTTTCACTTGCCCTGTCAAACTTGATTGATGCGTATTAAATGACCCGAATGAATATGAAAAGTCCAGCGCATTGCCGCTATTCTTCTTGGTTACCAAATTCACCGCGCCTCCTAATGCGTCATTGCCTAACTCTACGGGCACAACACCTTTATAGACTTCCATCCTCTCTATCATGGAAACAGGAATATTATTAACTGAAAAAGATGAGCCAAAAAAGTCCATGGGAACTCCATCCATAAAAAACCTGACGGCATCTCCCGTAAGCCCATTGATATTAAAGGATGTCCCGCTACCTAATCCACCACTCTGTCTTACTCTTATTCCGGGAGTTTCATCCAAAAGTTCATTCACTTGGACCGACTGCTTTTCAAGTTGTCTTGTGGTGATCAAATTGACTGAAAAGCCCTTTTCTCGTATCGCTTGTATTTCTGGATCGCCATTGACCACTACCTCTTGCAGCTCCATTATGTCCTCTTCCAAGCCAATACGAAGACTTTCTTGCGACGATTTCACAACGACCGTTTTAGTCTTGTATCC
This sequence comes from Aureibacter tunicatorum, assembly GCF_036492635.1. GTDB lineage: Bacteria > Bacteroidota > Bacteroidia > Cytophagales > Cyclobacteriaceae > Aureibacter > Aureibacter tunicatorum. Next base: position 162,875 of record NZ_AP025306.1, on the reverse strand, counting down.
CATAGAATTAACTGACAAAGTGAATGGCAGACTAAATTCTTTTGGAATTGACAATTCAAAAAAACCTTTGTCATCTGAAATCGTACCAATTGGCTCGCCTTCTATCGAAATATTTGAAAAAGGAATTGGCCTTTTTGAATGAACATCAAATACATTTCCTCTAATGGAAACTCTATTTTCCGCTAAACCTCTCAAGGCAAAAACAAAAGACATTAAAAACAATAACAATAAAGGTCTAAAGCGATACATTATACTATTTTCACTAACTTATATTTGAATCAAATCTAAATTAGGTAAAATATGGGACTCCCCAAGATGCAGGTATATTTATTTAATCTAAATAGCAAAACTTCTTCGCAATATAAAGTTAAAAAGAGGAAAAATAATATTCATAATGAAACCTTACCAAAATCATGAATAAAAAAAAGCTAACCCCATAAAGGAGATAGCTTTCTAGTTTATCTTAAAATAAAGTGTGTTTAAAAACTTTCCATTTCATTTTTGAGCTCTATAAAATCACTTGTACCCGAAATAAATTCGTAATCAATAACATTAATTCGAGTCTTTCCAAACAGTTTGATCCAATCTACTTGTGCTTTGATATAATTAGATTCTCGACTATTAACCAAGAACAATGATCCCTCTCCTACGCTGTAAAGTCGTTGTTCCGCAGTTAGCAATGAGCCATAATTATTCATAGTCTGAGAATACAAGTCTAGCTGATCCAAATTATTTTGGATCGTCTGAAGCTGCACCTTCACCTTCGCTACCAATTCCTGCTGCTTTGATTGATTTGCGTAATTCTGCTCCTCGATTTTCAATTCTGAAATCTTCACACCAGCACGCTCTTTCCTCAAAAACAAAGGCATTTCAAAACTAACTCCCCATTTGTAATTATCCAGTGGACTAAAGGCTCTGCTACCATCTTGAGACAAAACATTCTCACTAAGCACATTGTATTTCAAATTCAGATTTGGTTTCAATTGCTCTTTGCTCCATCGTTGCTCAAGCATAAGCATGTCTATTTTTGTCTGGTTTTGCTTGATAATTGGATGATTTTCCAACAACGAATCGACATTTACATCTTCTATTAATTTTGGTGCTTCCAACAATACTTTTTCCAATGCCTCAGGTGTCACATTATCGCTTAACGCCAAAGGAATACTTCCATTAAACCACATGTACGTTCCCAATTCTTGAGTTGCTTTGTAGTATTTTATCTCAGCATCCTTAAGAGCCATTTCTTGCTCTTGCACTTGAATCTTGGCAATCAAAGTATCCAAAGCAGGCTTATCACCCAATTCTGAATTTCTTTTGATTTGCTCAAATCGCTCAGTTGACAACTCTAAAGATTTATGGTATGTGTCAAGAATATTATAAGCTACAAACCAATTCCAATAGCTATTTCCAGCTTCTTGATACAACTTGTTAAGTCTGATCTTACGTTCTTCTTCATTATAAGTCTCATATTGTTGAGCTTTCTTGCGCTCCAATCTTCTTTTATCCAAGGTCAAGCCTCTTAGAAGATTCATTGAAAGACCTGCATAATACAATCCACCATCCGGAGTTTTACTCTCCGGATTAATATATTCGCCTACACTCTGGTCTACTCCTGCCTGTAACTCCAAGCCCAGCCAAGTAGGTATCTTGACACCAGCGCTAGAGTGTTGATAGTACCTTTTATCGTCAAATCGCTTTTCTGATGACTCAGCATATAGCTTTGGATCAAACCCACCCTTGGCCTTTTGTTCCAAGAGTTCGGATTCCTTTAATCTCAATTCCGCACTTTTAGATAAAGGATGATGCTCAGAAACAAATTTCATAAAGGTATCGAAATCCATTACTGAAACTTCCAGCTGTGGATCTTCTGAATCGCTTTCTTGTGCCATAGCACTATCAACAACCCAAATCAACCCCATCAAAACCAAGCATATGTTCTTTAATATTATCTTCATAGTTTCGGATTCAAAATTGCTTGTTATCAATACTTTCATCAACATACTCATTACTTCGACTTTCCATCCGTCGTAGAAGTAGCAGGCTGATAATAATCCGCAGGGAAACCGTTGCTCAAACGCCACAGCTCATACCAGATCTTCACATCATTCAACAATACAATATTGTGCGTACCCGTACCCACTTTCAAAGCGTCAGGCCATTCTTTATCATTCACATCAGGAGATACAAGAACTCTATATTTTCCATTAGCACTTATAAAGTTGTCTATAGCGAAAATCCTACCTCCATAGGTTCCATAAGATGTGTTCGGCCATCCTGAGAAGAAGATTGCCGGCCAGCCGTCAAACCTAATTCTTACTGTTTGTCCCTTAGCTAGCAATGGCAAATCCATTGGCTTGACAAACATTTCTATCGCTAATTGGAAATCCTCCGGCATAATCGTGGCTATTGACTCGCCTTCTTTCACTGTCTCGCCTATACCCGAAGGCAAAATTTTGGTAATATGACCGCTTTGAGGTGACGTAACATAGTACAAGTCATTTCTCAACTTGTAATTTACGTGCTGTCCTTTCATTTTAGAAAGTTTGATCTCAGCGTCAAACATATTCGATTGGGCCGTGTACTTGTCAGACTCAGCTTTGGCTATGCTATTCTTAAAACTGGATTCTATCGCGTTCAACTCAATTTCAGCATTTATAAGCTCATTTCTGCTTGAAAGCAATTTATTCGCTGAAGCAATTTCCTCAGTTTTGCTTTTCTGCATGGACTGTCTTTTGCTTTCCAAATCCGTCAATGACTTCAATCCATCAGCATGCAATTTTGAGGTACGCTCATATTGCTGTTGCGCTATATTTCTATTCAACGATTTCGCTTCCAAATCCAAGCTGTCGCTTTTGATTTTTAAATTAAGCTGTTCAACCTTATTTTTTCCTTGCAATAACTTTTGTCTTTTATTTTCTCTCAAAGCTTCAATTTGCAAATCTAAAGCATTCACTTTGTCTTCATAAGAACCCACGGATTGTTCAACAGACTGAATCTGATCCCAAGTTCTATCCACCAATTCAGGATCAAAGTATTCCGATTTAGTCTCTGAAATATGAAGGATAGTATCGCCCTTTTGCACATAATCTCCCTCTAGCACATACCATTTCTCTATCTGACCTCCTATGACACTATGCACCTTTTGAGGTTTTTGCTCAGGCCTTAGGGTCGTAACCGTGCCCAATGAAGGAATATTCTGAGTCCATGGCAAAATAAGTACCACTAGCACTAGTGCTAAAATAAAAAAAATCTTATAAACTATATTTCCTTTTATTTTTTTCTCTTCAAAATATCTCAATGACTGATAGTCATTTTTATTGATTTTATTTGAATCTGAATTATTTGATATATTCAACATGGCTAATCAATTCTAAAATTTCATCATTTACACTTTCCTTTCGATTATTCATCGATTAAGTCGTTAAAGTTTCTTTATTCTTGCCTTCCAAAGAGTTTCTCCACATCTTGCAGTCTCTCAAAAGCACCAAAGACCAAGGTCTTTCACTAGAAACAAAGTAATCCATAATAGATTCGCGTTCCTCTTGTTTGAACGAACGCATTGATCTGTTGACAACAATCAATTCCGGTTGCGCATAAATCAATCTTGCTAGCAATATTTTTTCCTTTGTCACCGAATGGAGTCTGCACCCACCGCAACAAATTATCGTATCCAATCCTTTATCCAAAGTCTTTACAAATGACTCTAAAGCCACTAACTCCAAGATTTCACCTAATCTTCTCAAGTCGACATCCTCTGCTCCCATAGATATATTATCGACAAAAGATCCCTCGAAAAGCTTGTCTTCCTCAGAAAATGACTTGATTCTCAATCTAAAATCTTCGCTTACCACTGGCCTGCCTTTTACCAACATGAAGCCTCTTACAAGCTCTTCATACCCCATAAATACTTTGCCCAGCACATTTTTCTCTGTAGCGTTATATTTCTCAAGAAATAATCTTTCCTTGTTGCCTACAATCAAGTTCAAATCCTTAAAAAGAATTTCCCCTTTTCTGCTGTCCATGATGGTAGCATTATTCAGTTCTAACTTAAAATCAACTCCTTCGTCGATTCCGGCAGCAAGAGAGTCGTCATCATCAAGATCCATATCAGTAACATGAGAAATTTTAGCCAATCCGGTCATCATATCATATAGCGTTTCAAGACTCATAATGAGTTTCTCCACAGATCCCATCATCATTACAATAACAATCTCACTGGCGATAAACTGTCCGATATTCATCATTTGATTGATCACCATATATCCACCGATAATCAATAAAAGCGAAGTAATGATAATTTTAAAGACCACCATCATCCCAAACTGCTTAACAAGAATATCAAAGTGACTTTCACGGGCCTTCACATATTTGCTTGCGTACTCATCCGCTCTGTGTATCACATATTCAGAATCTGTTGAATTCTTGAACGTCTCGCTCGAACGGGCAACCTCTTGCAACCAATGAGCCATCTGGTATTTGTGCTTGGAAGCTTTTTTACTGAATTCAAAACCTCTTTTGGCAGTAAATTTGTAGACAACTACTGCAAAAGCAAACAACAATAATGAGAAAACGAGAAAAAACGGATGATAAAATGCTAAAAGTATCAATCCAAACAATACTTGAAGCAAAGCGCTGCTAAAATCAATAAGTATTTTCGACAAGCCTTTTTGGAGCGTCATAGTGTCAAAAAACCTATTCGCTAATTCCGGCAAATAATTGCTATCCGCCAGCTTTTGCTTGATTTTAGGAAGTCTAAAAGCGAAATCAAATGATGATCTGACAAAGATCTTTTGGCTAATTCTTTCAGTCAGTCTTAATTGATATATCTGCAATATGCCGATAGCCGCTATACCGAAGATTACAAATGCCACCAACACAACCCAAGAAGTTGTCACTTGCCCACTTTGGATAAAGTTCACAATTGACTGAACACCTATAGGCAGAGATAAACTCACTAGGCCACTGAAAATAGCATATACATAAATATATCTGATTTCTTGATGATGCGGTTCTAGTAGTTTTAAGAATCTTTGAACTATCGCATAATTCTTATTCTTGCTGCTCATATTATTTTAGAAAATTGAATACAGTTATAATATTATTGTTTGCCCCTTTAATCTACACGCTATTTAAAGCTATATTATTGCTTTCAAGCGAAGGCATATTATGAATTGGAGGAATTAAGACGCAAGCAGTCCAATCTAACATAGATATAATCTAAAATTAGACACACTAATAAAGATAGGGAAGCACCCTAACTATTTTTCGAATTAATAAGATGAAATGAGATTAAGCATTTTCAGGAGGTGGAGATATTATATTCTGAAAATGATCTAAGCTTCTAGAAATAAATAAATACTCTCCATTGGAGTTCATCATTCTCATAAAAGAGAATTTAGATTTTGCGTTTAAATAGTGATCGAACGACTTTTCCACTTCAGTCTCTTCAGTACTTGAGCTCTCTTTTTCAGTCTCGCATTCCGATTCAAACTCTTCAGTCAGTTCAACTAATTCTTGATCATCATCATAGTCTAAGGCAAAATTTGATTCAAATGCAAATAGCATGGTGAATATTACCATTATTTTAGTAATAACCAGCAAAAAGTTTCGCGCGATATCTTTCTTCCCTCTCTTCAAACCTATGAGTCAATTTTAAGTGACATGTCTATTATAATACTCCGTATGATCTAAGGGAATAGACTTAAGCTATCACCTATGATTCCAAAACAAAGCATAGATATATCTTTTACAAAGATAATATCAAATCATTTTATTAACTAACGAAAATCATAAAAATAAATCATCTATGACATTTCAACATTGCGAACGTGCAAAGTTAAAATAAAGTTTCACTTATATTCAGAAATATAAAAAAAGCCTCTTAAATCTATATTTTAGAGGCCTTGCTACTTATAAATCTTAATATTTAACTAAAATATCACAAAACGTCATATCCCCATTTATCCAATGCGAAGCCCCAATGCTCCTTTACCTTCCTTACTGTTTCTTCTTGATAATTGTAAGCATTCTTTTTATATCCCTTTTGTTGAGCCGCATATGCTTCAAAGTGGGGCATGGCAAAGTCCAAGCCAGGCAAACTCAAAGACTGGTAAATATGCTTCAACCAACCGATATTGTCTTTTTCCAAATCTTCAAACTTTATTTCTATCAGATTTCCATCAGGAATCAAAGTTTTCTCTGATTCATATTTGTCATACATCCCCTTGTATATCTCTAATATATTGGATTCCAACTGTTCTTTTGTGAAATCCTGAAGCATTAGCCCCTGAATAGTCGCCCACATAAATTTGCTTGTCGACTCGAAAACCGTATAGGGGTTACGATAAATATATACAAACTTGGCATTTGGATAAATGTCCAATAATTGTTTTACTCTGGATGTATGCGGTGGATTTTTTGAAATAAATCTTTTGCCTTTCGTATTGAGCATAGCTCTATTGACGAACTTCTTATAGCTTGACTTCCAGTCCTCATATTCTTGATCACTTAAACCTTCAAACATCAGATACTTTTGATAGTATTCCATAGTATCTTGAGGGAAAAACCAAAAATTATAAAAACTATGAGGCGTAGTATTCCCAAGACCAAACTCTTCCTCTTGTGGCAAGTTTACTCCAAGCTTCACATTATCAGTTGCTCTCTTTTTAGGCATGGCCAAATTCATAAAGCTCTTGAATAACCATTGTGACGAAAAGAGCATATTTGGAAACACTCCTTGATAGGTAGTTACATATCCGAATTGAGGATCCTTGCACATTAAATTATGCAAATGTGTTGTTCCGCTTCTCCAGTGTCCAAGTATAAAAACCGGATCCTGGTCTAAATGAAACTTTTGAACCTGCTTTCCATAAACAGCTTCCTCATAAGTGCTGAAAGGCTCTGTGAATACGCTAAGCATTTCAGATTTTATTAACTTAGACTTGTATTTGTCATCCACATGCCTACCCTCAATAACTTTCTTTAAATTATTCAATCTACTCCCCGCCAATGGGCTTAATGGCATATCAAAATTTGTTGTCGACATATCAATATAGTTTCCGTTTCCAATAATCAAAAAATCGAGGCATGAACCACAGCCTAACTACTTTTGATACAAGCTAAATCAATTCTCCCCTACTAATTTATTTCAAATCCATTAGATTTAAGCAATGTCTTTCTCTTTGTAAAGCCTAAAGAAATAATCCATTTCATATCAAATTGTATTATTAAAAAAAGCCGGATGAACCGGCTAAATACTATGCTTGTTGTCCTGTAGCTGTAAGGACTATTTCTCTCAGACAAACATTTTGCGGCTGATTATATGCAAACATGATTGAATTGGCAACATCCTCAGGCTTGAGCGCGCCTCCGATCGCCTTTTTCCAGTCCTCATAGCCTGAGATTATCTCATCATCTGTAGTATGCCCCAACAATTCCGTTTCAACAGCTCCCGGAGCAATAGTTATCACTCTTATATTATGCGATGATACTTCCTCCCTCACAGCTTCACTCATGGCATGCACCGCAAATTTTGTCCCGCAGTAAACAGAATGATTGGGAAACATCTTCTTCCCAGCAACTGAGCTGATATTGAATATTGTTCCATGTTTTCTATCCATCATTCCATTAACAACTGTTTTCATTCCATACATCAAGCCTTTCACATTTACATCATACATATTAATCCACTCCTTAGGATCTTGATCAGCAAATTGCCCCAATTGCATCAAACCTGCATTGTTAATCAAACAATCAACAGGTCCGTACTTTTCCTCAGCCTCTTTAACAGCAGCCTCGAATTCCGCATAATCTGTTACATCAACTCGCTTGCACATTGTATTGGGCAAATTCAAAGCTTCAAGTTTTTCTAATCTTCTTGCTATAAGAAGTAGAGCATGGCCTGCCTCAGAAAAATGCTTTGCTAGTTCTTCTCCTATACCTGAACTCGCCCCTGTAATTACAACTAATGGTTTCATATCCAAATCGTTAGTTTTATTTAAAATAATGAAAGCCTACCTAGACAATTGACTTTCAACAACCATAAATGTTTAATTTTATTGAGGCAAAGTAAACCGAAATTTGAACTCAAGTAAAATATTAAATTCTTATGTTTGCCATAAGCTAAACTTATATCAATGGATTTTAGATTATTACGATTTTTTATTGCGGTGTATGAAGAAAAAAACATTTCCAAAGCTGCGGAGAGATGTTTTGTATCTCAACCTTCCATAACCAATGGCATCAAACAGCTTGAAGAAATGCTTTCCGTAAACTTATTCGAAAGACACCCAAAAGGCGTAAGTCCTACTTCAGATGCGGATATATTCTATCCTGAATCCATTCATTTATTGGCGGAAATGAATCGAATGGAAAACATGTTTAAAAAACAAAATATCAAACAATCGCTTTCTATCTCAATAATGCCTGATTTGCCAATAAAATTAAAAACATTGTTATTTGAGCAAATATATTTAATATATCCTTCCATCGATTTGCATGTCCATAATTTTGGAAAAAAAAGCGATTTGAGACTCATAATCAGAGAATTCAAACATGAAAATGAAATTTTTCTCCCTCTTTGGGAAGAAGATTATGTCTTATGCATGAATGCCAACCATCCCTTATCCCATATTGCGAATATAAGTCTGGAAGATTTGGATGGCCAAGAATTTATTGAATGCCCTCCTTGCGAAGCGCATCAACAAACTATCGGTTTGCTTTCCAATGCAAATAAAAAATTAAAAATAACAGGAAGCTCAGATAACAAATCTGAAGTATTGAGCTTAGTGGCATCCGGCTGGGGGATTTCATTTCTACCTGAACTTCTAGTTTCCAATATCCAAAATGTCATTAGCAAAAAAGTCAAAGGACCTCGAATGTTCAGGTCTATCGGCTTGTCATATTCCAACGAATCACTCAAAAATTCCGCCGTGAGAAAAATAATTGAACTAATAAGCAAATAACAACCTTAAAATGCAGGAAGCTTTCCAACTTGTGGGCAACCTGCATTAAATCATAAAATTATAACTCCTCTTTGATCTGAGAGTTAACCATCCAGTGAATGCCGAATTTGTCCTCGAACGAACCAAACCAAGCATTCCAAAATGTCTTATCAAATGGCATTTTGACTTTTCCTCCATCCGACAATTTATCAAACACCTTTTTAGCTACTTCAGCGTCGTCAATATTCACTGAGATTGAATAATTATTCCCTTTCTCAAATGGTTGACCAAATGCAGCTAATGTATCACTACCCATAAGAATCGTTTCATCGCTGATTGGCAAAGAAATATGCATGATCAATTCCTTTTGAGCATCTTCCAGTGGATAATCGGGATTTTCAGGCATATCCTTGAATCTGCCCAAAAAAGAAAAATCGCCTCCAAAAACAGATTTGTAAAAGCCAAAAGCCTCTTCGCAATTGCCGTTAAATGTTAGATAGGGGTTAATTGTAGTCATAATAAATAATTAAAGTTATCCTCGTCATTAAAAAACCAACTAATATGAAAGCAAAAACAAGTCCCGTATCCTGTTAAGAAAATCCTTTCGGATAAAATATTTATTAAAAAATAGTAGGTTACTTTTTATCATAGCTGTAGTAAGGATATAGGTTCCGGGAACGACTGAAAGAATAAATAAGTATAATTTTACCCTAACATTAACTTATATTAACATTAAAAACTGATAAATGTTTGAAAAACAACTGATTACAAACTACATTTGCATTCGTAATCAAGGTAAGGAGGCAGCTATGATGATAAAAAGAGAAGGAAAAAAAATCAATGACCAACAGTTGGTTAAAAGTTATATCAAAGGTAACGAAGCCGCTTTTGGTTTATTGTATGAAAAGTACAGCAAGAGAGTTTTCATGAAGATACTTAATGTAGTAAAGGATTCCGAAGTAGCCGAGGATTTGGCCCAAGAGACTTTTGTTAAAGTATCCGACACCTTGAATTCCGGCAATTACAATGAGGAAGGAAAGTTTCAGCCATGGCTTATGAGAATTGCTCATAATAAAGCTATCGACTGGTACAGAAAATACAGCAAGTATACTATGGTGACTGATGACGAAAACCCTAACTTGTTCAAAAGCGATCAGTTTGTTGTCAACAACGCTGAGGATACAAAAGTTCAGGAAGAGCTAGTTAGCAAGCTTTTGGATTTGATTGAAGGTCTGCCAGAGACTCAAAAAGAAGTCTTGAAAATGCGTAGCTTTATGGGTATGAGTTTTCAGGAAATCGCCGATGAAACAGGTGTTAGCATCAACACTGCTCTTGGCAGAATGAGATATGCGATCATTAACCTAAGAAAAAACATGGACCAGTCAGATGCGATGGCTATGGCTTATGTAGCTTAGGGAGAAAAATTACCAACAGGCATTTTGATTAAACCAATAACAGTGAAAGGTTGAATCATATTTTGCCAAAAAAAGAATCATCGTTTTTTAATCACATAAGTTTTAATCTAAAAGCATTTTAACTTGCCTTCTCTTTTTAAACGAGATTTTTTAATACTCCTTTTTTCTTTTCCAATTTTTATTTACACTATACCTATCTAATTAATATCTAATAACAATTAAATCATTCCAAACTATCTCTATTTTCAAAAATAAGCTAATTTTGAACTGCTTAACTAATCACAATTTAATTTAATGAAAATGAAAAGATTTTTTGGAGCTTTGATTATGATCATTGCTTTCACAGCCACATCTTCATTTGCGCAAAGAAACTGGAGTGGCAATAGGATGTTTAATGCAGGACTTGGATTTGCAAATAAAGGCGTACCTGTATATGCAGGAGTTGAGTTTGGAGTTCATCCGGATATTACTGTTGGGGGAGAAATTTCATACTTATCTTACAGACATAATAATCACCGCAATAACATTTTTGGTTTTCAAGGACTTGCAAATTATCACTTTGGGAGAATTCTTAACATGTCCAGCGAATGGGATTTTTATGCAGGAGCCAACCTAGGCTTCAATGTTTATAATAAAGCAGCGAATGAAGATAACAATTACTCGAACTTAAGTTTAGGTTTGCAAATTGGCGGTAGATATTACTTCAACAATAATTTAGCTCTTAATTTAGAACTGCTTGGAGGCAATAATATTTATGGAGGAAGAATTGGGATAAGTTATATGTTCTAGATTTATTTTGTGATGCGATACAAGTATTATTTGTCGCATTACAAAATCCATTTTTTAACGAAAAACCTCTCTTGCAATCAATACTCTTCCCAATATTATTCATAGAATTGATAAGCCAAGTTGCAAACTTTTTGAATCCACTATGATTTAATAAGGCAATAGTTTTCTTTAATCTACATTCTCCCTGAACAAATACTAATAATTTTGAAAATAAAAAAATAATGTTTCCTTTGCATGCCGAAAGCGATGGGGTTCGCTATAATTGCCAAGTGCTGATGACTCCTATTTTAAAAAATTGCTTAGCAATTGAAATTCAGTAATTAAATATATTTCAAAATAGGTATGCAAAAATATATCAGCAAATTTCAAAATCAGTATCTTTTATTACAATATCTTGTCAAGTGGCTTATTATATCTGCGATCATAGCAATATGTTCTGGCATAGCATCGTCAATTTTTCTTTATTCTCTTCAATGGGCTACTAACACCAGGGAAAACTATCAGTTTCTTTTATATCTATTGCCACTAGGTGGCATGTTAATAGGAGTGCTTTATCATAAATTTGGATCTGGCGTCGAAAAAGGCAATAATTTAATCTTGGATGAAATCCACCAACCTAAAAAAATCATTCCCTTTAAAATGGCTCCTATGGTTCTTTTAGGCACTATCGCTACGCATTTATTTGGAGGGTCGGCAGGTCGTGAAGGAACTGCATTGCAAATGTCAGCTTCCATTGCAGACCAATTCACCAAGTTATTTAAACTCAAAAATAGAGATCGAAAAATAATTCTAATCTCAGGCATGGCTGCAGGATTCGGCTCTGTTTTCGGGACTCCATTCGCAGGTGCTGTTTTCGGCTTGGAAGTTTACTACATGGGAAGCATTCGATACAAAGCTCTTATACCAGCAATCATGTCATCCATGCTTGCAAATTATGTTACTCACTTTATTGGACCTGAACATACGCATTATCATATCGATATTTTTCCTGATATGAGCTTAAAGACCTTTTTTCTTATCTCCCTTTTAGGGATTATAGCAGGTCTTACAGCAAGACTTTTTGCCAAATCAACTCATTGGTGGTCTAAACTATTTCGCAAACATATTAAATATTCTCCTTTAAGGCCATTTGCAGGAGGTGTAATCATCATTATCCTTACCTTGTTGCTAGGCACCAGAACTTTTTTGGGATTAGGAGTACCGACGATTGTAGATTCATTTAGCCTACAACTGAACTCTTATGATTTTTTACTAAAATTGCTTTTCACAGCGATCACTTTGGGGGCAGGCTTTAAAGGAGGAGAAGTGACTCCATTATTTTTCATTGGAGCTGCGCTTGGAAATGCTTTAAGTTTATTCATACCCTTGCCCATGGCATTTTTAGCCGGACTTGGCTTTGTAGCTGTATTCTCTGGAGCAGCTAACACACCGTTGGCTTGCGCGATTATGGCTATTGAACTTTTTGGAATTGAGATTGGTATCTACGCAGCGCTTGTTTGCAGTATTAGTTACTTGTTTTCTGGCCATGAAGGAATATACGGTTCTCAAATTATCGGAGATGCGAAACACCAACTTTGGTTAAAGGATCAAGACAAACCACTTTCTGATAGTTCTAAATAATTGCTCAACAAAAGATATATCAGGAGCAATGAATTAAAGTATTGATGTTCATTGTTTCCTTCACGCTTTTAAAATTTTTCCTTGAATAAGGTATCAACCAAGCATTAGCTGTCTTTGACCAGTAAGAACCTTTATAGGTTCTTTTCAACTTTTGATTTATTTTAACTTTGCTCCTGATAGCAATCCATAGAAATTCTTTATGCTTGATCAGATCAACTTTAAAGACTGGGTGATACTCATAAATCTTATGAACAATCCATTGCCTATGGTTTAACACAAGCTTTTCGATTTCTTCAAAATCGTCATATTTGAAAACAAAACGCTCAATTTCATCAAGGTAAAGCAATAAATGAGAATTTGAAAATAGCTTATCCAACAGAAAATCGTTATCCAAATTATAAACTAAACCAAGATTCTTATTAATATTCAAGGCGAAAACAACTCTATTTTTCATATTTAAAAATAAAGTTCATTTTCATGCCAAAAAAAATAAGAATCAGTGATTACAAAAGGTTTAAAAATGACACTTATATATGTAAGACAATTAAAACATCTCATGCAAGACATTCCGAGAAAATGTTTTTGCTTTCTCATTTAAACCTATTTCATCTCAACAGTTTCATTATGTTCATAGGGTTTGGTATTCAGGGACTGACTTGACAAAGTGAGTCCCTATTTTCCCTTTTGTAGTTTATGGATACACAAAACTACGCAACTGATACAAAAAGAAACAAATACAATTAGAAGAATTACTTTATGATCTTCACGAGGCGGTCCATTGTTGCCAATTAATTGAATATGAGCCCAGTAAAATGGATTGTCAGAAATCGACTTGAATTTGCTTTCAGCCATAAAATCCAACTTCGCTTTTCTTAATGCTTTAGCTTTACCATACCCCATATTAATATAATGGTAAAACTTTTGAAATATAAATGCTGTTGCTTCATCATCAGCTATCCACATACTCATCAAAGTATTAGACGCACCAGCGTATATAAAAGCTCTCGCCAAGCTAACAATTCCTTCTCCCTCTCTCCACTGGCCATCACCTGTCTGACAAGCACTCAAAGATATAATATGCGTATTAGGCAAATCCATTGAAGCTATTTCATGGGCAAAAAGCCGACTCTCTCTATGTGGCTCGGGATAAAATAAAATGTGAGAATACTCAGGCTTGTTAGTATTTATTCTTGCATGTGTAGCTAAATGAATGATAGGGTAATCCGAAACATTATTTATAAAATATTCTTTTGTTGCATCTCTATTCAAAATTGGTGTCTGGCAAATTGGTCTTATTTCCTTAATAGTATGTGGCAATTCAGACAACTTTGAGCTATTTCTAAAAAATTGTTGATCATTGAATTTCAAACTTGTAAATGGAGCCATTGCCAAAACATTCTCCATATCAATTTCTCTATCTTTCTCAATCGACCTCAACCATTCCTTTGCTGAAAGAGTATTGCAAATCTGATAGCTTTCAATTAAATATTTATTATTTCGATCTATCAGTAGGTCAAATGGTATGTAACTTAATAATCCTCCAGAAGTTAATAATATTTGATCTGTCGTTCTAAAATATTCTTTGTAGGGTTCAATAAGCAGTTGATATAATTTCTTCGCTTCTTTTTTGCCCGTAAAAGCTATATGTCTGCTCCTTTTCACGTGCAAAGCCTCATACGTTTTAAGAATTATTTCTTTATTATCTTCATTTAGCTCTATTCTATCCACTAAAAAATTGTTTTTGTTGACAAGAATAACATAAAGGTAATCACTACCCATAAAATATGAGATGTATGTGCTTCTACGTAAAGCTAAACTCGATTTTAAAGCAATGAACAACTCTTCATTATTACTGTCATTGGCTGTTTCCAAATATTTGCTATTTAATAACCTAAGCCTAATATTAAGAATCTTAATGCTATCCTCTTTTATAGAGTCTGAAATATCAGCCTTCAATATATCAGACTTTTTTTGAAGCAATTCCTGTTCAATTTTTTTAGTAGAGTCCGATTTTAATTCCAAGCTTTGCTTATGATCTTTTAAAATAGCCGAATGATTATTTTCAACCAATTTGAAAATGATTTTTTTTGTTAATTCATTTTCAGGATCTATCTCATAAAGTTGATAAAAACAATTTAATGCTTTCTCATAAAACTGATGATACTTTTTTAAAATTGCTGCTTTGTCAGCAAACTGATAACTTACTTGTCTTAGTATATCAATACTTTCTTCAGCTCTAAGATAATAGTTACTTGCTTCCTCAAGGTATTCTTTTTTTTGATCATGCAAGTAAATATTGAACGCTACATCCGCTTTAGTGGTTAATATCTCAATTTCCTGATCCAATTGAAATATCCTATGATCTTTAGAAAGGCTGTCTTGAACTGTGAATCTGGTAAAATTCAAATTTATCGAATCAAGATAATTATGTGCATTTTCCCACTCTTTCTTTTTTATTGAAATTTGAGCTAAGCCTATATATGATGAATTAATGATTGCATTACTTTCATAATTATTTACATCAACGATATATTTAAATAAATATTTCGCCTTTTGATAAAACTTTTTCGAGCAATCTAAACTATCTAAATTATATAATATTAGTCCTTTTTGATACAATGCTTTAGCATGTTCGACTTTTGAGGCCTTAGGTGTGTCATCTATTATTTTGATCGCATTTTCAATATCAGACAATGATTCAAAAAATTTCTTTTGTTGAAAATTATGCCAAGAACTTCCCAAATAGAATTCGAATTGACTAAAAAGTTCGGGATTAATATAACGAGGAAGCAATTCTTTATTATCTAGAATAAACTTCATCTCATTTTCAGCAACAGAAGAATAGCCTAATTTCTGAGCTAGTTTGCATTTATTATAATGCAAAACAAAATTATTCACCTTATTATATTCATTCTTTTCATAATAATAAATAGCTCTCGAAACAAAATCATACGCACTATGATACTCTTGCTTCTCATAATATAACACACCTAACAAGTTATAGTATCGCTTATAGTTATAATCTTGTGTATTTTCTGTAAAATTATTAACCCCTGCTATCAAATAGTACATAGCAGAATCTTTAGCTTTTAAATTATAATACGATTTAGCTAACCTATAGCAAATGTCATCAAAACTTACTGTATTTTGAAGAGAATCTTTAATGCAAATATCATATGCATCTAAAGTTAATTTTTTAATCTCTTTTATGCTATTTGTTTTTTTTTCTTTTAGGGAAAGAGAGTATAAAAGATATCTAGATTTGTTTTCTTTACTTAATGAGTAATAATCCAGTCCATTAAGTGTCTTATCGGATTGGGAATACTCTTTGAGGTCATATAATTCTATCGCGTTATTTAAAATGATTGAATCATTTTTTATTTCGTGATTCACCCCTGAGATAAAAAAATTAAATAAATAAATAAAAATGTACATATATTTCTAAGAGCAAAACTACTTAATATATAATAAAGGCAATTACATACACAAAGCCATAGAAAAACTATGGCTTTGTGTATGTAATTTAATCTCTAAATTAAATAATTCCAACTATTATAACTGAGAAAAAAATGTACTACTTTTTACTTTTAATCATTAATATTTTAAATAAATCAAAATTACTCACCTTTCCATGATATGCATGATCAACATCTTGATGTATTTTATTAAAAATTCTAAGAGCAGATTCAAAATTTTCTATTTTCAAATAAGCTAATCCTAAATGCCATTCAGCAATCTCTCCCCACTCATTATTTTCAACATCAATATATTTAAAGATATCAATTGCATAATCTGGCTGATTCAACTCCAATGCAGCAACTCCTGCAAGCAAAATTTCTTCAACTTCTACACCATCAGGACCATGAAAATTATTAAGGATTTGTTTCCAATATTGATTATTTGAATCTACAGAATTAACCTCTAAATTATCAACAGCTATAGATCGAAAAGTTCTTGACTGATTTTCTTCATATAAATTAAAATAAACTTGGTCAGTATTTAAAGTGGAATACCAACCATAAAAAAGCATAAAAATTAAAGAGATTGAAGCCGCAATATTTCTAAAAGAGAACCGATTACTATTTGTAGCTATAATTTCTTGATGTACAGAAATAATATTCTCTCTGACTCCTGATGACCAAACGACATCAACTAATTGACCCGAAAGCTCATATTCACGTTTTAAGTCTATTTTTTTTTCTAATTCTTGCATAAAAAATACTTGATCTTGTGGGGACATTTCCCCATCATGAAATGAAATTATCTTATCCCAATCTTTACGATTCATACTATCTTTATTCAACGTGACTCTCTGTTATATCTACTAAACGATCCCTAAAAATCCCCTCTACCTCTGGTCTGTCTTCCATTCTTTTTCTCAAAGTCTTAAGGCATCTACTCTTCTTATTTCTAACTACCTGCTCATTCGCCAAAGTATCACTATATTTTCTTTGAAGCTCGGTTATGTTTAATCCTTCATAATAATATGCTATTAACAATGAGTGGCAAGGTTCTCCTATTGTATTGAACAACTTGTTTAAAATATTCTCTTCATTATTTACTTGTACAATATCATTCCAATTCATTTCATAAATCTGATCATCTTCTTCGACATCTTTAACTATGAATCTTGATTTTTCTTTTAATGATACAAGCCATAGATTACGTCCAATGCCATAAAGAAATGATTTTAAGCTACTCTTCCCTTTAAATTTACCACTCTTAATTGAATCTATTAAAATGATCACACTTTCTTGAAATACATCTTCAGCTTCCTCTTTCGCTCCTCCATTCCGGAGAATCATATTTTTAAGAACTTGAAAATGTTCTTGATAAATAAATCTAATTTGTTTATCGATATTTTCTCGACCTAACACAGCATCAATTATTTGCTGATCAGTGTATGAAAGCCTATCTCTTTTCCCCCTTTTAAAAAACATACCTTCATTGATAAAAATTTGTCATAAAAATCATTATAACAAATAAAACAATCCTTCCATCACTAACAAATAAAACACAGAAAATTGCACCTACATATTGGGGTACTTCGGCGCAATTTTCATGTATTTATGAATTAATTACTCAAGGCCCTTTAATATGAACATCTTCATCATCATGCTCAGAACTATTATCACCTTGCTCTCCCATTGCTCTTGATGAGGATTCTTCATATTTCTCTAAAAAGACATTTATGAAAATAGAAGCCTCAAATCCTTGGCTGTTATCTAACAATGAATATCTAATTTCTAATCGCCCTGAAACCTTATTATTATAAAGATACTCCAAGTCCAATTTCCCATCTTGAAGTTCTTGAACGAATTCTCCACTTTCTGAATATACAGAGAACACACCGTTCGGCACATCATTGGTCTCATCATCGTTATAAATAGGAGACAATGTTACTTGTGAATTTATATCATATGTACCTCCAGGATATTTGATACCACTTATAACAATCTCTTGATTTTTAGTTCTGGATGATGATGATGAATTTGTCAAACTGTATGTTTGCCCTAATTCAGTATTCTCAAAATCTAATCCATTTTGACTGAAAGCAATATTATTCGGAGTAATCTCAGCTGATCTTAGCACCTCATTCCATGAAACTGCATTTTCTCTTTGCGAATCAGTCACATCACTTGACGAAGACACTGGATACAAGACTGTCTTGCCCGATTGCTCAACTACAACATAATTCAACCCTTTACTGCTGTTTGGTTCAACTTCTCCCTCTTGAGAGCAACTCGAAAAAATTGATGAAAACATCACTACTGCTAAAAATTTAACAGTCCTTCTTAAGCCTTTCATTTGTTTGTCTAAGTGTTTAATTATTAATCCTTTTAATTTCAATTGATTAACAATAAATAAAACATCATAAGCAATATTTTAATTATCGTAATCTATTATTGAGTGTGACTTTGGATTCATTTGTAACCACATTTTGTTATTTTTTTTTACATTTTTTTTCACATGTATGAAAATCAACAAAATTGAAGCAAAATAAACTAGCACTCACATAATGAACCATAACAATCAAAGACCTCCAAATGTTTGGCTATGTAAGCTAAAACTAAAAGACTAACATAAAACACAATTATTATTAATATTTAGTTAATCTCTTTTACTATATTTTAATTCCAATGATTATTTTTGCAACCCTGACAAATTGACAAAAAAGCTGAATAGAGATGGTTAATGATTATTATTATGATGAGGTAAGCTCAGTGACATTTGATGATATTATTTATGATAATGAGCTTCAAAATTCTATTGACCTTATACTAAAAGAATATGAACATATAGAAACTCTTCATAAATATGGATTGCCTATAAATCACAAGTTCTTATTCCACGGACATACAGGCTGCGGGAAAACAACTACCGCAAAAGCAATTGCTAATAAACTGAACAAGAGGCTTTTCGTCGTAAACCTTGGGACTATAGTTTCATCCAAATTAGGCGAAACCGCTAGAAATATAAATTCTATTTTCAAAAAAGCGATGCGAGAACATGCCATTGTATTTTTTGATGAATTTGATTCCCTAGGCAAAATCAGAGATTATGACAAAGACAGTTCTGAAATGAAACGTGTCGTCAACTCTATCATACAATTATTGGATTATCTTCCGTACGACTGCATGGTCATTGCTGCAACAAATCAGATTCAAATGATTGATGAAGCTATATTAAGACGTTTTGAAATGAAGTTGACTTTCAAAGCTCCTGAGGATGACTTATTGGATATATTTTACAAACAGCTACTCGCCAAATTTCCCGAGAAATACCATAATATCGAAAAACAATATGGAGTTTCATATGCGGAAGCCAAAGTACTTTCATTCAATCAAATAAAAAAAATGATCATTAGCGGACTTTAAAATTTATCCCCATTTATAATCAATAATGGGGATAAATATCTTACTTAAGATCATTCTTAAATAATGACTCGAATTTTTTAAGCTTTGGAGTAATTACAAAAGAACAGTATGGTGCATTTTTATTGTCATCATAATAGTTCTGGTGATAATCTTCAGCAAGATAAAAGTTCCTATACGGTACAACTTCAGTAACTATTTTCTTTTTATACTCTCCAGACTCATTCAACTTGTGAATCAATGACTCGGCAATCTCTTTTTGATGAGGGTTTTCATATATTATTACAGAACGATATTGCTTGCCAACATCAGCACCTTGCTTATCCCAAGAAGTTGGATCATGGATTGTAAAAAAAACCTCTAACAATTTTTCATAGGATAATACATCCGGATTATAAACGATTCTTGCTACTTCGATATAATCCGTCTTTCCAGTAGAAATTTGCCTATAAGAAGGGTTAGGTTCATCACCACCAGAATATCCAACTTCTACGCTAGAAACCCCTTTTAATCTTTGATAAATAGCTTCTGTGCACCAAAAACATCCTGCCCCTAATATCGCTGTATCCATCTTTATATCTTTCATTTTATCCAAATCAATATTTGCAAATCCATTTGTTATCGTCATTGTCACAATAAATACAAATATAATTATTCTTTTAATACTCATTTTACTAAACTTTTAGTGGTCATAATTTTGTCGTGAAAAATGAATTAAACTTACTTTAGCTGTATAAAGGATTATCATTCCCAAACTCAAATTCATCTGTCATAGGCTTCATTTGGCGTTCTACTTCTGGCCTGAAAAACTTTTTCTGATTATACCTAGATTTTAATCCCATGGCATATCTTATAGAATTTTCACTTTGCAGGGTTGTTTTCTTTTCTTCTTCTGTCCCCCAAGGCAATAATGAAGGGTCTTTATCTGAATCAAATTTTAAATAACTTTCTCCATTCATAGCATTAAGCGCTTGAAACAGTTTGCTAGCATATCGTAAATAAGCTGGATATAACACATAACCTCCTCCTGAAAACTCTGTAATAAACTTGGATTCAAATTCATCATCTGAGGAATCTCCTGAAGAACTACTCGAACCTTTCCTTACAAAATTCTTAATCATACCCGGCAAATCAGCTACAGAAGTTCCACTGCTTCTTCTCTTATCAACTGGCTTTATACCTTTGACACTAAACCTCCATGAATTATCCATTCCCAAACACTCAGAATCATCCATAAAATGTGGCAATACAATCACAGCATCACTTCCTGATCCTCTTTTTTGATCAGACTGCATCAATCCTGACTCTCCAAACCTAACTTTCTCAAATTCTCTGCTTTTTTCTTCTGAATGAGGTTTCACAGTCACAGAATGTTTAGGATTATGAACCAATTTCAAGAGCAATTCTCTTCCTTCTTGAGTTTGCAATAACTTAGCATTCATCGCATGAACCATTTCTTCGAAACCGTCTATTTCACCCTTAAAGTAAGAGCCATCCATTTTTTTCTTAATTCGAAATTGACCTTGACCTCCTGTAAGGTCTACCCAAAGTTGATTAAGCATTACCCTATGCTCTTGAGAAATGCTTTCATGATCTGGAACCCAAATAGGCCATTTTCTTTCCATAGAATACGCAACACACTTTCTAAATTCCCCTTGAACCTGATCCAATAATTGATAACAAATCTTATGATAAATTGAATCAGGATCCTGCGGAGCGAACCTTTTGACTTGAACCTCCTTTAAATCTCTTTGTAGAACTGCGTATAATTGCTTTTCCAAAGAAAACAAAACCCTATAAATTTCATCCATTTCATTTGGCCAATTCGGCATTATAGTTTGGCCATCTCTTTCTGGCTTGAAATTTCCAGAATGTAAATCAGCCAAATACGAAAACCTTCTCAGCAACTTTTCAATTTCAAGCAACTCAGGGTAATTATAATATCTATACACCCTTTCTTCGCTATTTGGCTCCCATGAATTTTGACGAAAATAAACATCATTCATCATGCATTGAACCGGAGCCTCAAAACTAGAAAATATTGACGAATCAGCTGGCAATAGTGTTTTGCCAGATTGACGTGTCTGAGTTCTCTTCGTTGATAAATTATTAAAGCTTAAAGTATCATACATGGCTACCTTTCCATATATGAAATTAACTTTAGTCCAAAAAGTTTATTATCATGGCTTGGATTCAGGATCAACGTTAAACTTTTTCACAAATGAAGATGGGCTTGTTCCAAAATATTCCTTAAAACATTTGCTAAAGTAATTAGGAGTGGAAAAGCCTGTAAGGTAAGATACTTCCGATACATTCTTATCGCCAAGCTCTAGCAACTCTCTTGCTTCAACTAGCTTTACATTTCGTATAAATATACTCGATGACAAGCCCGTTTCAGCACTTAGCTTTCTATGCAACTGGCTTCTACTTATCGACAAATCAGCAGCGAGCTTTTCCACAGAAAAATCAGAATTCGCCATATTCATCCTGATAATTTCTATCGCTTTTCTGCAAAACTCACTTTGCTCATTTTTAAATGATCTCTGAACCTCCTTGTCATTTTCATCTGTTGCTTCAGATTGACCATAATTAGCTTTTATTCTCTCTCTTAACTCTAATAGGTTTCTCACTTTCAATAAAAGTACTTCTTTATCAAAAGGCTTCGTCAAAAAATCATCAGCATAGCTTTCCAGGCTTTCCATCTCTGTTTGCTTATCTGATTTGGCTGTCAATAAAATGACGGGAATATGGGAAGTCAATATGTTCTTCTTTACTGACATCAGCAAATCCATACCGTTTTTAACAGGCATCATTAGATCTGTTATCACTAAGTCGGGGACTAAATCTTCTGCTTTTTTTATGCCTTCTTCACCATTTTCAGCGAATTCCACATTGTAGAGGCCAGACAATATTTTTCCAATGTACTTTCGTAATTCATCATTATCTTCAACGACAAGAATTCTCTTCTTGTCTTCTGAATTGAAAATTGAATCATCCGTTGATGATGAAATAGACTTATTTATTAATTCAATATCTTCCGAGCCATACTGAGGACTATCTACCTCATTAAAATCAATTTCATTAATTTCATAAAATTCCTTTTTCATTGGAAGCTCAACAATAAAAACAGCTCCCATATCTTCCAAGCTTCCAACTTGAATACTCCCTTGATGATCTTCAACCATTTCTTTTACTAAAGCCAATCCAATACCAGAACTTACCATAGCATCATCATCGCTTGTATAAAAAGGCCTGAATACATTATCTATCTCTGATTCTGGTATACCCGCTCCTGTATCTGAAACTGTTATTATCAGCTTTTGATCAAATTCTTTTGCATCTATGTATATACAACCACCCTCAGGCGTATGCTTCAATGCATTGGAAATCAAATTTGACAATACTTTATTAACTATATCCTCTGATACAAAAACATCATTCTTTAAATTGCATTCAAAGATTATCTCTGTCTTCTTTTCATTTGCATAAGAGTGAAATTGATCAATCAATAACTTAACAAATCTAGGTAAATCTAAAGTCGCTAATTCCAATGACTTTTTAGAAGACTGCAACTGAGACAATTCTAAAATCTGATTAATCAAACTCAAAAGCTTAACAGCATTTGACTCAATCGATTTAAAATATTCCAAATCAAAACGCTTTTCTTGTATCACCTCTTTTATCGGTCCAAGTATCAATGTAAGCGGCGTTCTAAACTCATGAGATATATTTCTAAAAAATCGCGACTTATACTCATCCATTTTCTGCAACTCTAAAGCTTGCTGGGCAATAAGCTTATTGTTAGCTTCTAATGTCTCATTTTGCATTTTGATCTTCTCATTGACTTTCATCAATAATGCATTATCCTTTGATTTGAGTTTATAATATCTATAATAAATGACAGCAAATGCCCCAAATAAAACCAATAACAAAACGACTAAAACTATAAACCATTTTTGACGCTTTATTTCTTGCTGAAGGATTAATTCCTCAAGCTTTTGCTTCTCGAGGATTTCTTTTTTCTCATTCTCATGTTTTTGCTTGTTTTCAAAATACTTGCCTTTCAAATCATTTTCAGCGCCATATATGAGATCTTTGACTTGACTTTTTAAATCTACAGTATTGAACGCTTCTTCAAATAAACGAAGCTCATAAAGCACTTTTGATTTCAAATCAAGATATTCAAGTTTATAAAGATCATTGTCTCTTTTTTCGAAAATTGGCTCATTTTCTCTAATTAGATCATATGCTGTTTCATATTTTTCTTTTGCCCAATAATACTTTATCAATTCGATCCCATTGCGAAAACGAAATTCATCATAACTATTTTCACTTGCAATTTCATAACCCAACTGCGCGAATGGCAACATATCATCTATGCTTTCCATCTTATAATAAATAGATGAAATCAAAGCGGCGAAATTGCTCTGGTACCTTTTATGACCTTGAGAAATAGAAATCTGATAGCAAGCTTCAGCATAAGACAATGCGGAATCATAATCCTCATTCAACAAACTAGCTATAGCTAAATTATAATTTGCTATCGCAGTCCAATAATCTTCGCCTTTGTTAATTAAAATTTGACGAGCAAATTCCAACTTATTCAAAGACTTTTCAATTTCCTTCAAATCCAAGAACAAAACACCGATAGCGATATAACTTTTAGCAATGCTGACCGTATCTTGCATTTTATTTGCTATTTCCAAGCTCTTCAATGAAAGGTCAACTGCCTCATGATATCTCAAACTTGATTTCAATGCATTTACTGATGCATATGAAAGGTTCCACTGCATTTCCAACTGGTTTGGATGTTGACTTGCCAGCCCCTCTCCCTTTTTAAGATAAAAGAGAGCACTGTCGTATAAGTCCAAATTTGTGTAGCCATTGCCAAGAGCATTATACACTAACAAGTGAGTCCTTATCTCATCAGGCACTTGGGGCAGCAATGCTAAAGCTTTATTAAAAAACTTTAATTCATTCTCTAAATCTCCAGACATAGAGCTTATGACACCTAACCTATACAAAGACAAAACATCATACTTCATCTCTTCTTTCGGTTCGATAGATAAAATCGAATTGAAATAAAATTCGGCTGAATCTAAAAGATATTTTTTCTCAAAACACTTCGCCTTCAAATAAAACGCTCGTCGTTTATGATTTATGCTAACAGTTTTTCCAAGTAACAACTCATTTATTACTCCTATAGACGAGTCTGGATGACTAGAATATGTTTTTTTTATTTCATCCAGCGTAGTGGTTATTTTACCATTTGCCAGACATCCTGTATTACTATACAAAGCAAAAGCCAATAGCAATATTGTCAATCTCATATAATCAATTTTCACCATTCCTTTTCCACAATACCTATCCCATGTTTATTAATCAAAAAAGATTAAAAACATCAACAACCAAGTTAAATTCAAAATATTAAAAAAATAATTTAACAATATTACCCAAAAAATCAATATAAAAAAAGGGAGTACTCAAAATGAGACTCCCTATTGTGTATATTTAGCGTAAACGGTTATTTGTCCAAACTTATCTTGATTATCGTTTAATTAAGAATTTACTCTCAAAAACTTTCTTCGTCCCATCCAAAATAACTAACACGTAAGCCCCTTCCTTCAATCCATCAACATCTAGCATGTTATCCCGAAGATTTTTGCTTTCAATCACAGAACCTCTAGTATCAAAAATAATAGCTGTGCAATGGTTATAGTTTTGAACTCCATCAATACTTATGTAATCAGTTGCAGGGTTCGGATATATGCTAATTTCCGATACTTTTTCAACTGACTGCAACAAAACCAACGGTTTCACCATTACTTTCCAAAGCGTTTCAAAACCATATTTATTCACCACTACATATTGTACTGTGTCTTTAAAATTATTGGCTGTAACTCCTGTTAATTGAAGCTCATTACCAATATAAGCACTATAAGAGTCGTCATCAAAAGTAAAGTTTGCAATCAAGCTTGACATTTCGGCATCACCCGGTACTTTAATGAAAATTTCCCTATTGACAGTATCAATATGAATTGAGTCTTCATCAACGTCCAAAAATTCATAAGTTCTGAATACAGATAAAGTATCGGTGGAGTCAACATTAGTGAAGATATAAGGATCATTAAAATTTCCTTGAACTTTACCCACCAAAAATGTATCGACATTTACCAAACTATATTGCAACTCTTTAATAGCATCATAAAATTTAAAAGTCACAATCTCATCTTTCACCTCATTGCTTCTTACTTGCAAAAACATGTAGTAGCGATCAAAACTCTCAATATATATTGGCTTTGCGACACCTCTGCATTCATCTTCTACAAATGCTCCCAAAATATGATCTTCGCCTCTAATCTCCTCGCCAAAGATACTTACGACTCCTGTCATCACCATATCTTCAGAATAATCCGCTGGATTAACCGTCCAATCCGGGATTTGAGAAAAAGCCTGAAATTGTATCATCAGACAAATGATCGTAAATAATTTTCTCATAGATTAATATTTAGCGACAGCAACGTAATTGTTGCTGTCGCAATGAATTACTTTTTAATCAATAAATGTTCCTCAGTAACTTCTCCATGTGTTACAACAATCACATAAGCTCCTTCTGGAACAAGACCAACAGCCGAAGCATCAAGGTTAAGAATTGCCTCTCCTCTACCATTAGTTTGCAACGCTCCATCAAACACTCTCTGACCAACTGTGCTGAATAGATGCACTTCAATTTCAGAATTTACAGCTGTAGGCATTTTGATGATAATTCTTTCATCAAATGGATTTGGACTTATAACTGATTTTTGAACCTCGCCAATACCTGTTATTCTCGAAGCTATATTCAAAGGATACTTAGCTTCCAATGAACCAAGAATCTGATCTGTAGCATAATCCACCGATTCAATAATCTCATACTCTTCTCCAGTCAATGGATCAATCAACTTGAACTTAAGTTCTGAAGCTTCTCCATTTCCTAATATTGGTAGCAAGTAGATATTTTCATCATTTAATTCCACAGCATTCGACGATCCTCTTGCTTCCTCACCTACATATGCTACAAGAATTTCTTCTCCTGTTAGATCAAAATCCTCGGCATTTTCAATGCTTGCGATCATTGACATGTTATCCGCATATTGAGACGCATTTACTACGACTGGACTATCTTCTTCAGTTTGTTGTCTAGCCAAACTTAAAGTCGAGTTCTGAGGATAGTTAATCGTCCCTGATTTGGTTGAGAATAACATATATCCAACATTTGGCTCTAAAGTTTTCAAATTACCAATCCAGCCTAAAGTCGTTGTATACATCGCAAATGAATGATGCCCTTTGATCAAGTCTCCATCAGTTGGGTTCAAAGTAGCCAAAGCTTCTCTTACCGACATTTTCATTTGAGGGACAAAGCCGATATAATTCCATCCAGTAACAACATTTATTGGATATTCTCTCACTGATGCAGGTGTACCTATTAATTTCAATTCAACATCTTTTTGAATTTGTAATTTGTACATTTCTTCAATCTCCAAACCATCTCCCGCTGTCAATGATCCCATCCATCCGATTCCTTCAGTATACAAATCGTAGCCGTCTTGCCCTTTGATGATATCACCATCTTCACCTATTGTTCCAATGATTGAATCTACTTTAGACAAATACTGATTATAAAGATTAAACGAAATCCAATTCCATCCCTTTCTCAATGAAACAATGTTTGTAATATCATCACTAGCGATAATATCAATTGGGTTTAATGCAGTTCCGATAATCTTGTTAGGGACAAACTGTAGATCCGGAGTTACGTTTTCATGAACATTACCTTTGCTTGCATCCCAAATCCTCAAATCTATATCTTCTGGATTCAAAGCTTCATTACTATAAATATTCAAGAATACTTCATAAGCATCCAATTCAGGAATAAACTTAACATTAGCAACTCCTCTACAAACATCATCCACAAAAGCACCTACCTTGTCGCCTTCATCCGTGGACACAACTCCTCCAATGATCAGCTGGCCAAATACATTCATAGTATATTGGTAATTGCTCGGATCAACTTCCCATTCAGGAGAATCTTCAGAAACCCTCACGCTTACATTCAACTTTTCATCAAACCCAAGCACAGTAGACAAGTTGATACCTTGCTCATAAAACCCTGTATTCAATCCATCCACAACTTTGAAAGTAACCTCTTTCACACTATTTGGCGAAACAACTCCTGAGGCGTCAGATGTATAAAGCCAATTCGGAATATTATCAAGATTATAATCATATGCTATTCCTCCAGCATTTACAATACCAACTGTGAACTCATGTTCTTCTCCAACTTCTATTGAAACAGTCACCTCAGACTCTTGCCATTTCACTTGATTTTGTTGCACATAAGCTGTCCAAACTGCCGGCGACTGCATTCTATTTCCATTAAGGTCTTGAATGTCTTTCACACTTACTTCCAATATCTGACCTTCAATACGATACGCATCAACGATTGGAGTGATGATAATCTTATTATCGCTTACAACAAAATCGAATGGTATATCCTGAACAGGTCTGATATCCTTGATCGCTGGACCAAATTCTGAATAAGTTTCACCGGAATTAGCAATTGCTGATTTTCCATTTTCATAAATATCAGAATCAAGTTGGTCAGTTAATGACTCATTCATAATAATCGCTCCTTGTACATTATTATATGTTTCAAATGGATAGTAAAGCTGAAGACCAACTTCTTGACCGCTTAATTTCACATTTCTGTACAAATCCATATGCTCAGAAGTTCTTAACGTATTCCAAACTCTAACTTCATCAAGCATACCTGCATAATACTGATCTACTTCAATTGAAAGACCTCCATTCACCTCAGCGCGTCGGCCTCTTGCTCCAATCCAAAATTCCGCTCCAGCTAATCCGCCAACTTCAGAAGCATCGATTTGATTTTGCAATTGTCCGTCAATATAAGCTTTAGCATTTGCTCTTCTGTCAACAATCAATGCAAAGTGGTGCCACTTATCATCGAAATAGTCATTTGTAACAGCATTCCAAGCATTGCCATTTGTATTCACAACAATATTTCCTTGAGAATTAGCTGTAATCGCCATACTGTAAAGTGGATTAGAAACTTCATCAGATGCATTTTCACCCCAACCAGTCGACAAGAACGTCATATCCGAAGAAGGTGTTTCCGCTTTGAACCAAAATTCAATCGTCATATCAGTCTCATCGCCAATTGAAATATTCGTTCCGTTGGCAGTCAAATATTGACTAGTGCCATCAAATTCAAAGGCAACTCCACCCGGCTCTAATGACCAACCTGAGCTAACAATCGCATTTCTACCAGATGATTTATCTTCAGCTAGTGTTCCTAAACCTTCATCAAACGGCCAGTAACCATAAAGACCGATTTCATTGCCCGACAAAGTAGCATCCATTCTAGAGTATACTTGATTCAATGTCAACGCTTCTTCCCAGATTCTAAATTCATGAACTTTAGCTTTAATATTCATTCCGGTAGAAGTCGCGCTTTTGCCAATAGAAGCGCTTTCGATATTCACGGAGTTAAATGACAACCCTGTCTCGTCAGCTACTTTTTTATCATCAACATATGCCAAGAATTGACCGCTTTCAGTATTGTAAACAAATGCCCAATGATGCCAAGCATGCTCCGGATATGTGGCAGTATAAGCTGAACTTGGATCAATGTCAAATACATCCGAACCTAAAGTCGCTTTCACACTATTTCCATCAAAAGCAAATTCTAACTTATCCTCTCCAGACCCTTTCGAGAAAATCACACCGTTTTCACCAACTTCTCTTTGCATCCAAAACTCAATCGTGAATGACTTATTATTTAAAGAAATTGATGGAATATCCGCATAATCGCCAATACCGTCCAAAGAAAGACTCGTACTATGATTTACATCTGCTCCATTTAAAATACCTCTCAATGTAATATTGTTGTCTCTTACCAAGCTTGTCAATATTGACTCATTGAATGTAATAGCCAAATCCTCGGAAGATTCTAAGATGCCATCTGTTGGTTCAGGCTTTCCAAATGGTTTAGGCGTGCTTCTATCAATTGTTCCTTTTACCCAAGGAGTTGTAGTAACAGAACCATCAGCGCAGAAAGATCTTGCCCTTACTTGATACTCTCTATCCGTTAAATCTGTAATATCCCAGAAGAATGACTCTGAAGCCTCATCTAAGACATCCTTAGGTCCATTAAATTCTTGATAAGCCACAGAATTCTGATCCAAGAAATAAGCTTTTACAGTTATTGGATCTCCGCTTAATGGCTTGTATTGGAAATCAATTTTCTCCAACGTTGAGTGATTCAAATCGTAGCTATCCAGTTTAACAGTCGCCTGATTATTATCTTCATAATTAATGATCCAATTCTCTTCAAAATTAGCCAAGTTCACATCCGAACACTCCGGCAAGAAGTGCGCTGACACAAATATAGTGTCCGCAATATCTTGTTGGCTATCCATCGGATTGAACTGACATTGTGAATGAAGAATGATACCAATACTGTCATACTCCATAACACCAGAAGCTCCTTTCTGAATCGTCAAAGTCTTAGATATTGTCTCCCAAGCAGGCACTAGGAAAGAACGCTCCGCTGTTAAACCATCGATCAAAATAATCGCTCCGTCAGGGTTTGTGCTTTCATCGATTGAAATATCATACCATATGTCAGTATCCGACTCGCTTTCATTTTGAAGCTTAAGCTCAAACACTGCTTGTTGATCTTCAGGCACATTCGCTCTTATCGTCGGCTCAACATCCAATTTTGGATTTTCTCTTGCTAAAGTAGCTGTATGAAGCTGAACACCTTCATCATTATCATCAAAATAGAAACTAGAAATTTCCTCTCCTTCATATGGACATTTAGACTGTCCACCTCTTACAGAAAATATTGGACTGGATATTCTAAAGCCGGTAATATCATAATCCTCTCTAATATTCCCTTGCTTATCATATGTGTTCATAGCATTATAAATCACATCCCCTGTCTCATACATGAAAATCGCCACATCTACCACAAAACCTGCTGTTGCTATAAAAGAATTTGATTTAGATGTATACTTATACGCTAGTTTTGAAGCTATGATTTTAGGAGCAAAAACACCTCCCGCAATACCAGCTCTTATCAATTGATCCTCAATGAAGTTGCCTTTGGAAGGTATATAATCCGAGAACTTATTTCTATTAAGAATTGAAATACCTTTTGTGTGTTTGATATCAATGCTGTAATAATCACCTTCATCTCTCTCATCGATCACATAACCAAATTTCACACTATGATTAATCTTTGTTTCTTCTCCTCTTCCAAAGTTTAAGCCGACATCAAAGATGTTATTCATTGTATAGCCTTTGCCATTCATTTTAACACCAAAAGCAGCATTCCATTTAAATTTCATCCTTCTGGCGCTAGTCCAATTATATTCAGACTCATATACTTCCTCTATTTCTTCAGAAATTCTTCCGCCAGAACCATCAATAGACAAGTTTTTCACTACTTCTGCTTCTGCTTTCTCAGCTTCATTCGTAGCGATTGCGTTCATCCATTGCGTGATTTGCTCATTGACAAAATCAACTGAATCTGTTTCGCCTTCAGCTCCATGAAATGTATAAGATATATTAGCCGTATCCAATGCCGAATTCTGACCAATAGAATCCAATTTAAACTGAACTAAACTATTGTCATCATTATTCAATCCATAATATCTATGGCCATAAGGCAAATTGGAAGTATAATTATCACCTTTGAACAATTCATCCCTCAACACAAACAACTCAGGCAATAATTCCTCAACTATGTGTTTTTGAGAATATGCAAAATAAGTAGCAGTACTTCCGTCATCCACAGCAAATCCATCAATAATACCAATCACAACATCACTGCCTGGTATATCCATATACTCAAGACCGAAATCGATACAATATTGTCTCGGGATCAATTTAAGGCCTTTAGTCTTGGTAATGAAAGCATTGTAAGCTTTACCAATATAAACGTCCGCATCAGAACCAACATCCTCAGGGTCAGAACTTGTTTCGATTCTCTCGGTAAATGTCCATTGTTCAGAATATTTTCCTTCGTAATCAAATCCTCTTTGAATCTCTAATCCGATCTCCGAATCCAACTGATACTCGCTTTCAATAATTGGTCCTGCCAATCCTCCTCCAGCACCAATATACATACCATTGTTCCAAGTCTGATCAAGACCGGTATTCGAATCCAGATTCATTTGCCAAGTTTCTTTCTTGGTATATGTTGAGCCCTTTTCTATAAACGCATAACTATTGCTTCCTGGAGGATCTCTCAAGACCATTTCAACTACTTCCGGTCCATAAGACACAAAATCTGTTCCTTCCAAAGGTTTTGCTCCTAGCACATAAGCTCTAAAAGGATCGTCTTCTCTCCACTTCACTCCTATATTTCCAACTTTCGCATCTACTTCAAACGTTTTAGTATACGATTCATCACCATTTCTCACCAAGCTTGGCAAACCAGCTTTAAACTCATAGGTAAATTTACCATCAGCATCTGTTTTTCCAGTATTATCCTCAACCACAAGACCAATATTGTCTGTTACAGTTATCTCAGCTCCTTCAACTGGAACCTCATCTACCACCGGCCCATCAGGATGCAATGGATTTCTATACACTTGCAACAGGTAAATATTCGCCTCATAAGTCTTAGGCATTTGGAATATAGGATAAGGAAATGGATTCGGCTCTGTGATGAATAAGGTATCTTCCAGACCTGTCTCTTGATTATTAAATACAATAATTGAATCGCCTTTAAATTCCTTATCATTCTTCGCCAATACTTTTAAGTCAGGTCTTTCTTGAATCACATAATTTAATTTATGATGATAATAGAAAGTATCCACATCAAAAGTAACAGTTTCAGCTCCCTCTACTTCCGCACTATCCAATGCTATTAACTCAGTGACAGAATGTCTCAAATCCACAACTGGAAGGTCAACTGGATCCAAGAAGTAATCATTATTACCTGCTTTTTGAACAATCCATTGCTCAGGTATCAACTCAAGTTGGTATTCTCCTGTTCTAGCATCAGTTTGCAAACTAACAATACCATACAAAGCATCATCCGTAACATCCAAGTCATACCCTTCTTTTTGAAGCTTCAATGTCAAATCCGCGATACCGATATTATTTATTGATTTGCCAAAGCCTATTTCCTTATCACCTTCTCTGCTACCACCGATGATACGACCAGCGACCGTTACCTTAGTGCTATCCGTAAAATTAACTGTTAAATCTTCGGTAAATTCATGCAATTCAATATCTCCAAATTCATTTTTTGGAGGGAAGAATCCTTCGGAAAATACGTGACCATCTTTCTCAACAGATAAATAATGATAACCAATTGGCACATCAATAGCATAATTTCCATTCTCATCAGAGCGAACAGGCTTATTATCCACTCCTACTGCCTGAACACCGTCGATCATGATTTGTACTCCTTCCACAGGCACTTCACTATTCTTATAAGTGACTTTACCTTGTACTAAGAATGAGGAAATATCTGTAAAATCAAGTCCATTGTGAGTTTGGGCTCCATCTCCTACATAAACCGAACGCGAAGATGGTTCAAAAGCATGCTGTCCAAGCGATGGTGTTACTCTGAATATTTCACCTCCTGAAGAATAAGGAATATAATCGATAGTATAATCGCCAAACTCATCCGTAACGCCAGTAATACCAATCTTTGAAGTTTCAGGAATTTCATCACTAAAAGTAATGTCTCCTACAAAAACTCCATCGTTCTTATTAAACACTGTATTTTCATTCGAAGCATCATATACATTTGTGCCAACACCTTCATTAGCTCGATAATATACAAGCAAATTATCCTCTCCCCCACTCAAAAACCTTTTAAAATCGGCCTTAATTTCTTCTTCTGATCTTGCAATATCCCACACACGAATCTCATCCATATTTCCATCAAAATGGTTTTTAGACTCGTTGTTATTATTGCGACCAATCTTTAACATCATAAATGGATTCTCATTTCTATTCGGAGTGAAATTGCTATTGCCAGCAGTCACATTTTCACCATCGACATAAATTGCATATGATGGATTAGGTCCTCCCAGGTAATCATAAGATAGCGCCACATGGTGCCATTGACCATCATTTACTGAAATAGTCGAGCGTATAAAATTACATCCATGTCCTACATAAGTAGGTTTTCCATTTCCATCAAGATAAAACGACTTTTCTCCTGATTCCCATCGGTTATCATTATCAGCATTTGCGAATAAGCCGACTCCTTTGGAAGTTGTCTTTATCCAAGCTTCCAAAGTAAAGTCAGCTTTACCCATATCAATAATTCTCTTCTTGGGGTCGACGTAACTTCTCGTTCCTCCGTCAAATTCCAAACTTTTGCCGGAAGAAGCATTTTCCTGCTCAAAATTTATCGTTACGCCTTCTACAGCATTACCGCCTTCATACTCCACATGTCCATTAGCAACTCCATAAGGAATCATAAAGCCTAAATCCACAGGCTCATTCGTATAAATCGTGTTATTTTCACAAGCTACTTCACCAGCGACTTTATAATTATAAAATTTACCGCCCAATGCTGTCTCGTCATCGAATATGAGGTCATTATCAACTACTTTTATCAATTGATAATTGATTTTCTCCGCATCTGATCTGAAAATTCTAAATCTATCAATATCTCCCAACGATCCATCAACTTCCCACTGAAGCCTCACACTATTTGGATGATAACCTTTGGAAGCTTCAACCTTAGTGATCTTATTCGAAAGATCGATAGACACGTTTCCTGTTTTATCTATTGGCGAATAAACTCCTTCAACCGCGCATTCATTAACTGAGGCAATTGAGTATCTATAAGATTCACAAGTTTCGATATCATCATCTTGATAAGACCTTGTACCCAATGGCAAATCAATGGTCACTTCATCTGAGCCATCGGATTTGCTTTTCTTCAATACCCAACTATCAGAAAGGCTAGAAGAAGGATTGCTCCATGAAAGATTAATACGCTCATTGGCAATATCTTCACTTAAAGTGAAATTAGTCGGAGACTTAGGCTGTGTAGAGGTATAACCTCTTACGCCTGAAGACCATGCTCCGCTTACTGTACAACCATTTCCATCTGTACCACTTGCCTTTACACGATAATAACGATTTTGTTCTAAAGCCTGATTACCGTGAGAAAAGGATCTGTTTGTACCACCTAAATTTGATGTAGCGGTATGATTGCCACTTGAAAATGAGCTATTGTTAGACCTTTGAACTGTCCATTTAGGAGGATTGTCAGTTGCCGACCACGAAATATCTATGCTTTTATCGCACTTTTCAGTAGTAGCGGATAAATTCGTTGGAGCAGAATATTGTTCTTTAATTGTTCCATAATCAGAATAAATCGCGTCATCTGAGTATTTCTTAACTCCATTCACATACCAATATGTACGTAACTTGTACCTGATCTTGTCTCCTGGGGACACATCTGTGTCTCTATAATTGCTAGAAGTCCCTCGATCTATTTCAGTTCCGTGATTGCCTTTACTTCTGCTAATCGAGTACTTTACATCATTCCCCGTTTCATATCCATAAGTATTACCATGTATACTTACCCAATCCACATCAATATCACTCGTCTGACAATCATTAGCTGTAAAATTCAAGTCAAAAGTATTATTGTTGAATGCAGGCGGTTTGATCGGCGGATATAAATCTTTCACACGTGTATGCGTATCATGATTTACCCTTGCATCATACTTATTCATCACATCGTCGATATAAGGCTTGTTATCAACAATATTTTCCTTTGTGCCATGATAATACCTTACAAGGCTTCCCCAATTAGGGTGGGATTTATTCACTTCTTCATCATAGTATTTGCTAATCGTTGAAGAGCTCAAATTTGTCTTCCATACTCTTACTTCCGAAACATAAAACTTACCTTTAGTACCATCTGGTGAAGTAGCTCCTATATAACAATGTCCATCGCCAGAGTGATCGTTTGGTTTTGGGTATAATGCTGTAATATTATTCCCATCTTTAGTAAAGTTCTTACTATATTTTCTGCTACCATTAATATATATTTGAACTAACGATCCTCCATTATAGACAAAGGCTACATGAACCCAGTTGTTTAAAAAAACAGTTGATGAAGAAATCCCACTAGGGCTCCAGTGAGTATTACCTACTTTACCACGTGTTTCAACTCTAAAAGAAGTATTATTTTTATAAACAAAAGCTAAGCGATTGTCCTTAGTTCTGAAATCAAAGAAACACATATCATTACTATTATTGGATTGTAGTTTTACCCACATCTCAACAGTAAATGCAGAACTTTCGATTCCCATAGGCTTACTTGAGTCCTCGTCATTAATACGCATCCATGCTCCTTCTCCCGATGAAGCCAAATCAACGGCCCCATTACGGTTTTGAGCTATAGCTAACGAATTTATATATAATATAAATCCGAACAGAAGCAATGCTTTGCTCCATATGCTACTCCACCTAAAAGCCCAAAAAGCCTTAAGTTTTTTCATGTAGTTTTCAGCCATATAATTGTTTTTAGATATAATAATTTATTTTCTCACTTTTATAATTCATGCCCATTGAAAGCACACTGAACTCAAAATCAGTTTCCAATTACACTTTTATGCAAATTTCATTCAATATTAGCATAGTACCACAAAATTCATCATTTAATTTTAAAAATAGTGGTATTCATGTTGCAAAAACATATACTATTGGTGAATTAGATGAATTTTCGAATGAATTCTTGAAAAAACTAGACTAACCAACAAATACGGGTTTCCATTTTTCATTCATAAAGAATATCTTTGAAGTGTTCATAAATAAAAGTTAGGCAGTGATTTTCTTCGCATAATTACATTCATCGAAAAAAATAAAAAAACTCCCATATTATAGGGTTACCTTTTATTTAGTAAGTGTATGTATTGGAAAATCAAGATCCCCCTAAAACAGAAAACCCCTGAAATTTTTAACTCATTTTTCACTGGGGTTTTCATTTTTTAAAACAATCTAATTTTAAAATAATTTTCTTTTCCGATCACATCATGAGCCGTTTCAACCCAAGTAATCAAGTGTGTTTGTAAATGTGTTCGTCTTGTTTCTTCTAGTCCAGCCTGTTTGCGCAACCTATTTGTAAAGTCTATAGCCATACTCATTTCAGATGCTCTATCATACACCCCCAACCGTCCTAAGTTCATTATGTATAATAGAGTTGCCAAATGTATAAAGCTTGGAACTGGGATAAAACGACCTCTTTCATGAACTTCGCCATCCTGCATACGCATTCTTTTCCAATCATTTCCTAATGCTGATAATTCTGTATCCAAAAGTTTCCGTGATGGAAGATACATTTCTATGTCCTTAGGAGCCTCAGGCATATGCAAGCTTAAATCAACAAAACCCTTTTCTATCTTTTTTTCTAAAACTGTTTCTTTAATTGTTAATTCTTCCGGCACATTCACAAAATAATTAGGATGATCATACAATGTCCCTGCAACTGGAACTACCACAGCTTTACCAAACGTATCAGACAATTGATCACCTAATAGTTCGCGTATAAGGAATCGTCCTTCTTCGAAATTCATCAATCTTGCCATCTCTCTGTACATGTTAAAAGCAAAATTCGGAAACCAGTTCATTTCTCCTAAACCAGATATAACGGATTTATTTGCAGAAGCAACCCTTCCGGTCATAATATCGGGGCCATATAAGTGCGGTCGACATGAACTGGGCTTCGAGAGTTTCTTATGGTACCTTTTCTCCTTATGCCATTCTTGAGGAGTCATTGATTTAGCAAATTCACCTTTCATTATTCCAGAGTTTGATGTAAGAATATCATCCGGGGGTGCCACTCTTGTTGAATAATCGAACCTTGAATCAGTCAGATCCAAAACCTCTTCAGACCATTGAACACTTTTTTTAGTTTTCACATCATCACATAACTTGGGATTATATTTTGTTATCGAAGGTCTCAAAAGCTTCTTTTTAGTTTCTTCCTCGTCAGGCAGAGTATATTCAACTTCTTTAGTGCCTTTATCAATAGCACCCAATAACTCTTGTCTACCATGTCTTTCATTAGGCATCCAAACTTTTTCTTTGGAATTAACCAATACCTCAAACTTGCTTTTTTGACTAAGCAACTTCTCCCATAGTTCATTCACCTCCTTAGGCAAACCTTTAAGGTTTCTTCTATTCCAAGGTTCATTCAATTTTGCAGACTCTTTAATCCAAATGGGCAAATTATTAGACATCACATAGTCCACCATTTCACCATGCTCTTCCTGTACTTCAGCCATCAAACGATACATAACTTTAGCGCCACCGTGAAACACAATATTTCCATCATCGGAATAAACGGCTACAATTCTTGAAAACCAACTTGCTAAAGATTCAAACATTTTTGACAGAAGCCCAAAACGTTGATACACAGTCTTATAATCCAGAGGTTTGATTTTATGGTATGAATCAAGAAGATACACCAACTTTTCAAGATCTTTATCTCCTGACACTCTTTCTGACAATTCTAAATCTCTATAATAATAATAGCGTAAATCACAAGAAGGCATCATACATTGAATAGTCACCGGTCTTGCTATTTTTGATATTCCTTTCTTTCCTGCTAATCTTCGTTTGTCATTTGAAAAGTTTCCATTAAAATAATCTTTCATGATTACTTAATACTCTGAGCATAAAAAATAAAAAGCACTCAATCACCTTGAGTGCTTCAACATTATATTAATTAATTCTATTCACAATACTTAAATTTCTCAAATAATCTATTATGATTTGAATAAGGTTCAGAATTCGCCTCATCTCCTTTTCCTAAACAATTTCCTCCCCTATCAGAGAAACTCACATTCTGCAATTTCAACAAACTAGGGGAATGCTTGTACGCATCATTTCTAACGAACTTTGAGCTAGTAATTGACAAAGTCCCATTCTCCTGAAAAAGAAGACCTCCAATAGACTCATTTTTAAGCTTTTGAACCCCGGTAATGTTATTAACAAATTCGGTTTTCTCTATGTCAACTTTAACCACATCTTCCAAATACAAACATGAACCATTGCTATATTCAGTTTTATTTGAAACGAAAACACCCTCATCAACATAGAACGTTTGAACACCCGCCAACAACGCCGCTCCACCTTCATCGATACCTTTATTATTGTAAAATCTAACTTTGTCAAAAACAACATTATCAGCAAAGTAAATGGACAAAGCTGCTCTGGACCCAGTATTTTCCATAAACTGGCAATTTTCTATATATACATTTGTGATAGGAAATAAAATTTCATCTTCTGCAACCACAACCAATCCAGAGCTTTGCAAGTCGTTTTGGTTATCAAAAAAATTGCAATTTCTTACAATTAAATCACCTTTCACTCCCTCAAATCGGACAGCTCCACCAATCATTTCCTCCATTTCCCCATCCACAGAAGGGCTTACATCCCCTACATATGAGCTAGTAAAATTAAAGCCATCTATTAAAACAAAATTTTGGATATCATCCAATCCCAAAAATAAAGTTGCATTTTTCTTTCTACCTGTTGCCAGTGAGATATTGACATTATAATCCCTTTGATCAACATCCATCTCATCCCCCGCAAAACCTCCATAAATTTGAGTGGAATCATATAAAACTATTGTTTCATCTGCTAAATTATATAATCCTTTCTTGCACCAGATTGAAAATTCAACGCCATGCTTTTTGCTTAATCTATGCGCCAAATCCACCGCTTGTTGCATATTGCTCAGTGGGAATCTCCAACTTGTGCCTTTTCCTGTATTGCCATATTCAGGATCTACATAAACTTGTCTTGTGGAAAATTCTATTTTTTTCGGAGCCAATGTGCCTGCGTCATTCGACACTAAAAAGCTTACTTCATAATCCTTTCCAGTTTGCAAGCCTGAAAAGGTAAAGTTCACATCCCCATTGTCATCTAAAAACAACTTCGTCTTTTGACTAGGATTTCCCTTCTCTCCATACATAGCATATATATTCAATCCTTCACCATATTTCTGCAAACTTGCTTTAAACTGGGCTTCCTCATGGCTAATATCCCAATTTGTCAATTGGAACCCTGCCGGCTTATCTATCAATTCACTCTGATTATCATCAGAGCAAGAGCATATTAAGAAAAGCGCAAAGACAAAAATAAGAGTATTTGATTTCATCATATTCTGAAAATTAGTTAATCAGATAACTAACTCTCAGAATCAATCAATGTTCAGATTAGAATTTATAAAATGACTATATTAATTCGTCAGAAGGCACTCTTACTCTACCACTATGAGTATAGCAGGTAGCCTTTCCTTTTCTACAAAATGCCAACAATGTTATCCCCATACTCTCTGCACTTGCAACAGCCATGGATGAAGGAGCTGATATTGCCGCTAGTATAGGAATTTTAGCAAGAGAAGTTTTTGTCAGAACTTCATACGAAACTCTTCCGCTTACAAGTAATATATCACTCTCTGAAGACAATCCTAATTGCAATATTTCTCCAATAACCTTATCAACGGCATTATGCCTGCCAATGTCCTCCTTTACAGCCAACATTTCTCCTGAATTATTAAAAATAGAAGCTGCATGACAACCGCCAGATTTATGAAAAGACGCCTGATACTGAGACATTTTGTCAAACATGCTCTCCAGAGACTCAATATTCAACTGCTTTTCATTCGTTAATTCTTGCATTGAATATTCTAAATCCCCTAATTCTCGCTTTCCACAAACACCGCACGAAGACACAGACACCAAAGTTCTTTGTCTAGCATAACCACTACCTAGCTTTTCTTTGGGAATATTCACATTTACAATAGTCTCTCCACCAAACTTATTGCTTACAATATCGACAGTTAGAGCCTCATCTCCTTGATACACCTCTTCGGCATGCAACAAACCTCTGACCAAGTATTCGTCAGCCCCAGGCGTTCTCATAGTAACAGTATAAGGTTTATGATTGACATTGATTTGCAATGGAGCTTCCACTGTTAAAAAATCCTCAACTATTTCCGTTTCGCCATCCACGAACTTTATCCCTTTGGTTTCTAATGTCTCCATCGCTTATTCTTATTAGTAAATCAA
This sequence comes from Aureibacter tunicatorum, assembly GCF_036492635.1. GTDB lineage: Bacteria > Bacteroidota > Bacteroidia > Cytophagales > Cyclobacteriaceae > Aureibacter > Aureibacter tunicatorum. The sequence continues at coordinate 122,100 of NZ_AP025306.1, read as the reverse complement.
AATTCATCAAAACAGATGCACGCAAAATAGATTTGTTATAGTATCAAATAGTCTTTGTATGCATTAGATTACTAAAAATATGGAAAAGTCGGAAAAAATAAAGCTTTTACTGAGATTTTGGTTGGGATTATCTCTTTTCTTGTTTGCATTTGCCATTTTCAGTATAGCCAATTCGGTAAGAAAAGTAGCTAACCAAATTCCGGATATTCTTCATACTGTAAACCAAACCAGAGACTCCCTGCCCATATATTTGAATCAAGTTGACCAAATTATCGACAAAGTAGATCTAATATCCCAAAAAGCTGGCAAAAGAGCTTCTCAAGGTCTTGTAACTGGTATACTAACCTCTCCATTTGCCATTAGCCAAGGACTTGGGGAAGTTGTAGTCGGCAAGAAACATATCGAAAGCGCTGATTTGACTTATATTAAATCCTTAATACAAGAATACTTGCAACAAGATAAAACTGACAAGGTAACATGGAAAAACTCCAGCACTGAAACTAATGGCACAATTCAGTTGAAAAGCACAAAAAAGAAAAAAGACTATACTTTGAAAAAAATTAAAGTGACGTTCAACAATGTCACAAAAAAGAAAAAAGCTGAACTATTGCTTACATATATTAAAAAAGAAGACGGAAAATGGTATATCGTCGAATAATATCAGATGTATTAAAGATTTTTTTGCCCAAACGACGATAATCTTTATGTTTTATCGTCATTTTTTTTGATGTTTAACAGACTAAAACTATATTTGAAATAAAACTTATTCCTATTATGCAATAATTGTTCCTGATCTTTCTCTTGGAGAAAGTAAAGCGAATTGCTGCGCATAAATAGCAATATGTTATTACGCTAAGAATCAAGGTGATAATATTATGTCTCCTTCTTTCTAGAGGAATTTTTACAAACAAACAAAACTCGTAGTATAGTGAAAAGAAAGGTTCAGATTGTACCGCCGGAAAATTTCGAAAATCTTCAACTTACACCCGCTAAAGAAAAAGCTGCCGGAGTTCCTGGTGTTGTAAATGCTATGAAGCATATCAGCCAAGAACTTGGTATTTGGCAAGGTGTGAAACTTTTGAATAAAATGAACCAAAAGGATGGGTTTGACTGCCCTGGTTGCGCTTGGCCAGACCCTGACGGCAAACGATCTTCACTAGGAGAATACTGCGAGAACGGAGTAAAAGCAATCGCCGAAGAAGCAACAAACAGAAGAGTTACTCCTGATTTTTTCAAGAAAAACAGCGTAGAAACATTAAGCCAACAAACAGATTATTGGATCGGGAAATCGGGAAGGATTACGCACCCGATGTACCTTGCAAAAGGTAGTTCTCATTATGAGCAAGTTTCATGGGAAAAAGCTTTTGATATAGCTGCAAGCCATTTTGCAAAACTAGAAAGCCCAGATGACGCAGTATTTTACACATCAGGTCGTACCAGCAATGAAGCGGCTTACATGTACCAATTGTTTGCACGTCAACTAGGCACTAACAATCTACCAGACTGCTCAAACATGTGCCACGAATCTAGTGGGAAGGGTTTGATTGAGACAACTGGTATTGGTAAAGGTTCTGTTACATTGGAAGACCTTCATCAGGCTGAAGTTATCATGGTTATCGGCCAGAATCCAGGCACTAACCATCCTCGTATGCTATCGGCTTTGGCAAAATGCAAAGAAAATGGAGGACAAGTAGTCAGCATAAATCCTATCCCAGAGGCAGGAAATAATGTATTTGTCGACCCTCAAAACCCTATGGCGATTATAAAAGGAGGAGACAAGCTTAACGATATTTACATGCAGGTTAAAATCAATGGCGATGTCGCGTTGCTTAAAGCCGTGATGCTATTGATGCTTGAAAAAGAAAAAGAAAAGCCAGGATCTGTATTCGATTTAGAATTCATCAATGAACATACAAAAGGTTACGATGATTTTATCAAAGAATTGGAGCAAAACGACTTCAATGAAGCGGTAAAAGAAAGCGGTATCCCTGAAAGCCAAGTTCGCCAGTTAGCTCAATTAATGATTGAAAATGATAAAATCATCATATGCTGGGCAATGGGACTAACTCAACATGAAAATGGCGTTCAAAATATCCGCGAAGTAGCAAACCTTTTATTCCTAAAAGGAAGTATTGGAAAGCCTGGAGCAGGAACTTGCCCTGTAAGAGGACACAGTAATGTGCAGGGAGACAGAACTATGGGAATCTGGGAAAAGCCGAAAGAAGCATTCCTAGACAATCTTGACAAACGTTTCAACCTATCTACGCCTCGCGAACATGGATATGATGCAGTGGAAGCTATCAAGGCTATGGACGAAGGCAAAGTTAAAATCTTCATGGCAATGGGTGGCAACTTTATTTCAGCCACTCCTGACAGTGAATTCACTGGCAAGGCGGTTCAAAATGTAGACCTAACTATTCAAGTTTCCACAAAGCTGAATCGTTCGCATTTAGTAACTGGTAAAGAGGCTCTTATTTTCCCTTGTGTATCAAGATCCGAGGAAGATACTCAAAATGGTAAAAGACAGTTTATCACAGTTGAAAATTCAATGGGAATTGTTCATAAAAGTGAGGGTAAATTCAAGCCGGCGTCTAAAGAGTTATTAAGCGAACATGCTATAATAGCTAAGCTTGCTGATAAAATATTCGGCCAAAAGTCAACAGTAAACTGGCTTGATATGATCCAAGATTATGATAATGTCAGAGAGCATATTGAAGCTACAATCCCTGGTTTTGACAACTTTAACCAAAGAGTAAGAAAACCTGGAGGCTTTTACTTGCCTAATGGGGCTAGAGAAAGAAAATTCAATACAGCGACTGGCAAAGCGAATTTTACTGTCAATCCAATTCCTAAAAGAAAAGTTCAGAACGGAAACTTTATCATGATGACAATACGAACTCATGATCAGTACAATACTACAATTTACGGTATGGATGATAGATACAGAGGCATACTCAACGAAAGAAGAGTTGTATTGATGAACCCTGAGGATATGAAAGCTAATGGGTTTAAATCAGAATCTATTGTTCATTTAAAAAGTATTCATAATGGAGAATCAAGGATAGCGAACAATTTCAAAATTGTGCCTTATAATATCGCTAGAGGCTGTGTTGGAACATATTTTCCAGAGACCAACGTACTTGTGCATGTTGACAATACTGCCAAAGTCAGTAATACTCCCGCTTCAAAATTTATAGAAATTGAAATTAAACAAGCATAAAAAATAGGCCACGTTAATACGTGGCCTATTTTTCTTTCAAAACCTGACCTTATTCATCACTAAATTCAAGTGATAAATTTTCCATGATATAAGCTTTGAGTTCTGTGCTTACAAATTCATCCAATTGAAAGAACTCAACCCCAACCAAAAGTCCTACTTTTTTTCGTATTTTGTTATAGTATGTATGCCTTAATTTACTGCTTTGCACTTCAAGCTTTTTAACTGTCGAAATAATTTCATTTATTTCTTTTTCCGAAAAATCCTGCTGCACTATTAGCTTTTTCAAATTCGATACCTGTCCAGAAATCATCTTTGATTTTTTCGAATCATATTCATCGTATATTGGCCAGAATAAAGCTGCTTGATCTTCTGTAAGATCCATATTTACAGCAAAAAAATCTCTTTTTGCCATTTTCAATATCGACTTTATAACATCGGTCTCTTGAGTCGTTTGAGCTAAAGACTCATTTGAGAAAAAAACTCCTACAACCAGAATAAAAATAAATATCTTTTTCATAGCTTTTTTGAAAGCTATGTCAAAATTAAAGCCAAAAAAAGGCGGGTAAACCCGCCTATATAATTAAGATTAAACTTATCTCAAACTTATTTATTCTCATCATCACTAATAGCATTAGGATCAAATGCCCATGAATCATCAAAGTAATATGAAGAAGATTGGCCAGTTACGATATAACCAAAACTCCCCACAGCAAAACCAATTGCCCCATATCTTGCTGATCCCTCAAATGCTGCTAATCTATCCCATGAGTTGTTCGTCGTATTAAATTCCCATACTTCAGAATTAGTTCCTGCAGGGCTAATACCACCAATTACATAAGCTTTGTCATTAATCACAAAAGTTGATGCCTTTTCTCTTGTCAGATAATCGTTTTCATCATCCAAATCATCCTTCTTTGTCCATGTAGAACCATCAAATTCATAGAAGTCCACTAACAAGCCATTATTCTGGCCTCCGCCTACATACGCCTTATTACTAACAACGAATACAAATGGATCTCTTACTTTCTTAAATAAACTAGCTTCTGTATTCCACTGGTTCGAATTAGGATCGTACGAATACATATCATTCATATTAGCACTTTGATCATAACCAGCACCTACATAACCTTTATCATTCAATGAAAATGCAATTGCTCCTCTTCTACCTGTTGATGGAAAATCAGCAACCTGCTTCCATGTATTCAAATTTGGATCATACTCATAGAAATCATTTAATACATCATATCCATTATATCCAAGACCAACATAAGCCTTATCACCAATAACAAATGCAACTGCTTCTTGTCTATGATCCCCAGGGAAGTCAGCCACTTGTTCCCAAGCTTGATTACCTGGATTAAATCTATAAAAGTCATTAAGTCTATTCTCAGGCGAAACATTTGGAAGGTTCGTTCTTATGTTTGGATTGTAACCTAAACCAATATACGCCACATCATTAATAGTAAAACCTACACCAGAACCTCTCGCATACCCTGAGAAATCAGCTACCATCCACCAGTCTCCGTACTCATCATCAGAGCTGCTGCAACTTGCAAAAGTTAAAATAGCCAATGATAATAATAGTAATTGCTTTATCTTATTCATAACCAACTTTGTTTTTATTTCTCAAATAAATTAATCTTAGGTAAATCTTTTTATCCTTCATGTCACCCAACTTCACTCTATTGATTCCTGTAGATGTTGAAGTAGATCTTATCATAAAATTCAATTGCTGATATGGATCTGTTCTAAGAACGACATCTATGAATGGAGTAATATCGAAGCTATACATTTTTTCTCCATCAAACTTATCATGAAAATAAGTTGCTGTATATGGAACCTGAGTAACAGGATCAATGACTTCACCTTTAATAGCATTGGAATAATCCGACCAATACAATCCCAATGTTGACGGAACAAAATGTTCCGTATCATATATATCAACGTAAGGTTCCATTATCAAGTGTGCATTAGAAAACATATAATCATTTCCTAATTGGGATAAATTTCCTAAATGTGGTATATCCAACCTTAACATCAATCCTGTGCCATCTTGTATATATGTGAAATTATCAGTCGTCGTCGAAGGATAAGCTTTTTCACTCTCTTTGATGAAATCAAGTTCTGTATCAGTCCAGTTCGAAGAATAATGATTGAATCTTTTATCCTCAGGACCTATTGGGAAATCTACTGAATAAGTTACTTCATCAAAATCATTCCTCTTATGATAATAAATCTTAACAAATGATGGCATAGAAGGAGCGTTAGGATCGCCTGAGCTATTTCCATACTGAAAACCTAAAGCAACGCCTTTCTGATCTTGATTTGATCTATGTGCTGACATTCTAATGCCGTGGATATATTGTAAGAACTTTTCTTCATCTATTTGAGAGTTTTCTCTTGATTTTAAATAGGTAAAGAAATTTTCCTCAAACTCTCTATTAAATCTTATTTTTAAAGTGTCCATCCTTCCAGGCCTAGGCTGAACATTAACATTGAATAATTCTGAATCCTCGTAAATAGGAATGGAATCAGAACTAATAAAATATGATCTAGGCTCTTTCTCGTCAGATGATACATCATCAACGTGAATTCTTGAACTTAATGCATTGGATTTGAACTGTATAGGAGCCAAGGTATCACCATAGTAATAGCCATTAAACTTCATATACATCACCATTGAGTCATAAACAACATCAACTTCTTCATCCAAAGTTGGAAGGTTTTTAGGGGCAGCCATTTGAATAAAAGACATGGCTTTCACATCGCCAAACTCATTATCATTAACGCTTCCCAACACCAAATTTGTTCCTCCTTGAGTTGAGACATTATCATACCAAACGGTTCCTACTTCCACTGTAACAGTATCGATGAATACTGCTTCCCAGCCGTCTTTATAATCATCATCGACAAATGAAAAGGACTCATCGGACTGATGGCATCCTCCCGCAATCATCGTGATAAACAATAATATCCCCCCTATGTATAACCTCATTTCTTTTCCTCCATTTAAATTTTCCTCAAAGGTATTTCTCATTATCCGCCATTTACAATAAGATCAACCAATGCCCTATTAATTTCAATGAAGTGCCCATATTCACCAATATTAACACTTACACGTGATTTCTTATCGATTACATTTTAATCACATTTTCAATACATACCAGAATTTATATACCCTACATATTTTTTCTTTTTTTTCATTTATATTTAGAAAAAACCATCAGAAAAAATGAGTTGGATAGAAACTATAGCCTACGAAAACGCTCAAGGGCAACTGAAAAAAATTTATGACAAGGTCAAAGATTCAAAGAACTACATAGACAATATTCTAAAAGTCCACAGCCTTAGACCTCATACATTGACAGGACACATGAGCCTGTATAAGAACGTATTACATAACAGTAATAATACATTCTCTAAGAGTTTTTTAGAAACTATTGGTGTATTTGTAAGCATACTCAATCAATGTGAATATTGCATAGAACACCACTACACTGGTTTACAAAGACTTTCTGAGGATGCTCAAAAAATAAAAATCGCGTTGGAATCCGATGACTTAGAAAATAAAATTTTCACTTCTAAGGAGTCTATGCTATTGAAATATGCGAAAACGCTGACAATTTCCCCATCTAAGCTAAGTTCAAATGACATTATTGAATTGAAAAATAAAGGAATAAATGACGGTGAAATTCTCGAAATCAATCAAGTCGCAAGTTATTTTGCTTACGCAAATCGGACAGTACTCGGTTTGGGCGTAAATCTAGAAGGAGATATACTTGGGCTCTCTCCCAATGACAGTAGAGACCCGGATAATTGGTCTCATAACTAATATTCTTGCGATTGGTCTATTTTACCAATCGCTTTCTTTTGAATTTGAATACACGGCCCAAATAAATAAACATTACTGGATATATCAATAAACCAATGATACTAGCGAGCAACATTCCCCCCAGCAAAGCCATACCCATGACTTTTCTAGCCTCAGCCCCCGCTCCCGTAGCGAACACCAACGGAATCACCCCGAAAATAAATGAAACGGAAGTCATGACAATAGGGCGAAACCTCAACTTTGAAGAACTGAATGCGGCTTCTTTCAAACTCTTGCCCTCTTCATAAATAACCTTTGCATACTCAACAATAAGTATCGCATTTTTAGCCGCTAAGGCGATTAACAATACAAAAGAGATCTGAGCAAAAGTATTATTCTCATAACTAGTGTCGATATATCTAAAAACCTCCAAAAACCCCAAAGCTCCCAATAAAGCGATAGGTGTTCCAAACAATATTATCAAAGGCATAGACCAACTTTCATACAATCCCGCCAGAATCATAAACACAAAAAACAAGCATAATAAAAATATATAAATTTCAGATGAACCTGCCTCCTTTTGCTGATAAGAAAGTCCATTCCAGGCATAGCCCATTCCTTCTGGCAGTACTTCCGCAGCAACTTCTTCTATTGTCTTAAGCGCTTGTCCCGATGTGAAGCCCGGAGCAGAAGTTCCTGTCACCTGAGCAGAACGGTGCAAATTGAACCGATTTGTATACTCTGGACCTGAAATACTCTTTAAATTGACCAAAGTTGAAATCGGCACCCTTGTATCGTTTCTTCCATTCACATAATAAAACTCCAAGGCCTCTTCATCCATCCTGAAATCTCTTTTTGCCTGTATATATGCTTTGTAAACCTTCCCAAACCTATTAAAATCATTTACATAAGTTCCCCCTAAAAATGCTCCTATCGTTGCGTACACATCTTGTAGACTCACCCCAAACTTGAGAACCTTTGATATGTCAGGAGAAAGGTACTTCTGAGGGACATCCGATTGAAAAGTTGTAAACGCATTTGTTATCTCTTTTCTATTATTAAGCTCATCAATAAACTTCTCTACTTGTTCTGATAAATATTGAGGAGAATGATCGGTCAAATCCTGTATCATAACGCTAAAACCTGCATTAGTTCCCAAACCTCTGATTGGAGGAGGGCCAAAGGCAAAAACTTCTGCAGCTACAATTCCATATCTAAACTTTTGATTCAATGTTTCTACTATTTCCTTTGCAGTCCTTGATCTTTTTGACCAATCTGTCAATGTCACAAAGACAAAACCCGTATTTGGGGCTGTGCCTCCTGTCAATAGGCTAAATCCATTCACCGTAGTGATTTTATCCACATCTTCATCCTTCCTCAATATCTCAGCAACATGCTTCATTACATTTGAAGTTCTTACCAAAGATGCTGCGTTTGGAAGTTGAATATTAACAAAAAGATATCCTTGATCTTCATCAGGCAAAAACCCGCGAGGAACTTTATCCAAAAGCAATGCATTCAAAGCTACGAATAGCAAAGTCGCCAAAAATGCCCTAATAGGCTTTACGCTTAATTTTTCAACTAAAGCCAAATAGCCATTTTTTTGCCTCTCGAACAATTTATTGAACCACACAAAAAATTTAGTCTTGGAAAGCTTTTCGTCATTATTACCCAATAACATAGTACATAAGGCAGGACTTAAAGTCAATGCATTAACGGATGAAAGGGAAACTGAAGCGGCAATAGTAATCGCAAACTGTTGATATAGCCTTCCGCTAATTCCACCTATAAAGGCTACTGGTACAAAAACACCAATAATCACTAAAGTAGTTGCGATTACAGGCGGTGTTACCATTTTCATTGCTTCATAGACCGCTATATGAATGTTCATCCCCGATTCCAGATTCCTTCTTACAGCTTCCACCACAACTATTGTGTCATCAACCACTATTCCAATGGCTAAAACAAGCCCTAATAAAGTCAACGTATTTATAGAAAAGCCTAATAATGGAAAAAAAATAAATGTCCCTATCAACGATACAGGTATAGTGATAGCAGGAATAAGTGTCGCTCTCCAATTTTGCAGAAAAATAAAAACCACTAAAATAACAAGAAACACAACTACACCCAATGTTTCAATTATCTCCTTTATTGCTGCCGTAATTGGAGTTGTCGAATCGAGAGAATAACTATACACTATTCCTTCAGGAAATTTTTTCGAAAGCATCTCCAAGGCATTGTATACTTGATTTTTTATATCCAATGCATTTGATCCGGGCCTTTGATAAATTGCAATGACGCCACACTGCTTGCCATTATATTGACTATTGGAACTATAAGTCTCCACTCCTAATTCAACATCCGCAATATCTTTGATTTGCACCAAACTTCCACTAGAATCCACTTTCACAATTATTTCTCCAAATTCTTCCTCTGTTTTAAGTCGCTCTGGCAAACGGACAGTATATGTAAACTCTATATCGCTATAACTTGGCTCAGCGCCAAATTTTCCTCCAGGTGAAATCACATTTTGCGTTTGCAACGCATTTGACACATCAGGCACAGTAATCCCTAATTTAGCCATCAGATCCGGTTTCAACCACACCCTCATGCTATATTCACCAGAACCAAATACCTTGATATCTCCTATTCCTTCGATTCGGGACAATTCATCAACAATATTGATCTTAGCATAATTTGTTAAAAACTCTTGATTGAACCGATCATCATCTGATGTTAATGATACTAACATCAATATATTCGGCTGAGATTTTCGAGTAGTGATTCCATACAGTTTCACAGGGTCAGGAACTCTGGGCGTGGCTGTCGCAACTCTATTTTGAGTCAGTATAGTATTCAGGTCAGGATTACTGCCTACTTTAAATGTAACTTGGATTTTGACTGTTCCATCACTAGAATTTGTAGACATCAAATAGAGCATATCTTCCACCCCATTGATTTGCTGTTCTATAGGATTCGCTACTGAATTTTCAATGCTAACTGCACTAGCACCAATATATGTTGCTCCTACCTCGACAACCGGAGGAGTCAAATCAGGGTATTGGTCTATTGTCAAAGTAAACATTGAAATCACACCTAAAACAACCATTAATATGGCTATCACAAAAGCTAAAATAGGTCTTTGCGAAAAAAAATGGACTTTATCAATTTGAACATTTTCATTATCTGCCATGCTCAATTTTTTCGATAATAACTTATATTATATTTCACTTTAGGTCTAATCTTTTGCAGTCCCTCCCTTACTACAACATCCCCTTTTTCTAATCCTTCAGTAATCAACCAATCAGTACCAAAAGTCTTTCCAACCTCGACCCATTTTTGGGAAAATGTGCTGTCTTTTTGCATAATGTAGACATAAAACTTGCCTTGCATCTCAGTCACAGATCTTTGCGGGACAAATAAACCTTTTTCCACTTTACCCACCTCTACATTCACCTTCGCAAACATACCTGACCTAAGCACAAATTCAGGATTTTCAAATGATGCTTGTATTAATATTGTTCCTGTCTCATTGCTTACATTGTTATTCATAAAGTCAATCTTTCCGAAAAAACTATACAAACTGTCATTAGACAGCTTTAACTTGACCTTATTTGCTCCTAATTTTTTATCTTTTCCCCCAGAAATCACTGATAGATAATCTGTTTCAGGCATGTAAAACTGTACTAATGCCGTATCTACCTGAGAAAGGTAATTCAAGATAACAGGGTCAGGCGAAGAACCAACAAAAGCGCCTTTCTTAGCATATGTAACTCCTATCAAACCATCTACAGGCGCTCTTACATGCGTATAGCTATACTCAATTTTTGACAACTCCAAATTTGCATCTGCAATTACCTCACTTGCCAAAGCGGACTCATATTGCGCTGTCCTTGTATCTAAATCCAACTCGCTAACCGCATTAATACCTGCCAATGGTCTATATCTTTCAAATTCTTTTTTAGTCAAGACAGAATTAACTTCTGCATTTGCTAATTGTCCTTCTCTCAACTTTACACTTTGCATGTACGGCTGAGGTTCAATCACATATAGCAAGTCTCCAGCCTTTACATATTGCCCTTCTTCAAAATAGAAATCTTGTAAAAAACCCTCAACTCTTGCTCGAATCGGTATCTCCCTATAGCCAATTATTTCCCCCACATACTCTTTGATGATTGACTTTGTAGCTTCATCTACTTCAACAACTTGTATTTTTATAGACTCTTGCTCTTCAGTCTTTTGTTTATGCTTGCAACTATGAAAAGATAAAAGAGCAAAAATCGATAACATCACTTGAAAGCTATTCATTTCATATGACCCTAATATATATGAATAGCAGTATTTCACCATTTCATCCAAAGTATTTAAATGCATATTTTAAAAAGAATAATCACAAAAATATGTTCTAAAAAATAGATAAATACTTTTATAAAATTTTAACCAATTACTATAAATAACAATGCTTAGTATTAGAGGTTAGCTAATTAAAGAAGATCATGGAAAATCAAAATATCAAACTAGCTCGCCCTGAAGAATATGAAATCATTGGGAACTTCTCCCATAAATTGGAATCCGAGCTTTGGCCTGAAATTTCAGTGGCTCTGCATTTAAGTCACTTTAACAATACTGCGAAAAAACTATTAACTGACAAAGATCGTTTTTGGGCTTATATTGCTTATTTAGACACTCAAGCTATAGGAATGATCTGTATAAATGAGTGCGCGGCAATCTATGCAGGAGGGTATTTTGGTGAAATCACAGATTTTTATATTATTCCTGAACACCGAAACAAAGGAATAGGAAAACTTCTACTAGACAAGGCCATTGAGCTCGCAAATCTCAAAGAGTGGACAATCATAGAGGTTGGATCACCAGATGCTCACAAAAGCCCAGGAGCCACTAATTTTTATTTAAAACATGGATTTATAAATATAGGGCCCCGATTAGAAATGGAATTGGAGTAAGTAAAAAAAGCTGGAATAATCCAGCTTTTTTTTAATCAATTAATGCAATGTATCTTTTATATTTATTTCTACAGCGTCAGCTTTCCAAATATCCCTTAAGTATTCCCTAACAGTCCTGTCTGAAGAGAATTTGCCCATTCTTGCTGTATTCAATATTGAAGCTTTAGCCCAAGCGTCGCTCTGAGACCAAAGTTGTTCAGCCTCTTCTTGTGCTCTGACATAATCAGTGAAGTCAGCCATCACCATATACTCATCATAATACAAAAGATGATCTGTCAAAGGCCTGAATAGATCCCTCTCATTTGGAGAAAAGTAACCATGATTGATCATATCTATTGCTTTTCTTAGTGATTCATTCTCCTGATAATAGGTATAAGGATTGTAACCGCTTTCTTTCAAGCTTTTTACCTCATCAGCCTTCAAGCCAAACAAAAAGAAATTATCACTGCCAACTTCCTCTCTTATTTCAATATTCGCCCCATCGTAAGTACCAACTGTTAAAGCTCCGTTTACCGAAAACTTCATATTGCCTGTTCCTGAAGCTTCTTTCCCAGCTGTTGAAATCTGTTCAGATAAGTCCGCTGCTGGATATATCCATTGACTATTTCTTACATTATAATTAGGTATAAATACCACTTTAATCAAATCATTAATTGATGAGTCATTATTAATAACCTCAGCAACGCTGTTAATCAATTTAATGATTAATTTGGCCATGCGATATCCAGGAGCCGCTTTACCTCCAAAGATAAACGTTCTCGGAACATAGCTTTCATTTGGATTATCTTTAATCTTGCGATATAACGAAATGATATGCAAGACCTTCAAGTGCTGTCTTTTATACTCATGAATCCTCTTCACTAGAATATCAAACATCGAGTTAGGGTCAACCTTAACCCTTTGCTGTTCAAAAATTCGCTGAGCCAGATCGTTCTTTATTTCTTTTTTAACTGCTTTCCACTTATTAACAAAATCTTGATTTTCAGCAAATGGCTCCAAACTTTTAAGTTGATCCAAGTCTTTTTCCCAACCTGTGCCAATAGTATCATCCAATAATTGAGTTAACCTATTGTTAATCAACATCAACCATCTTCTTGGCGCTATTCCATTTGTCTTATTGTTGAATTTCTCTGGAAAAATTGAATAAAAATCTTTTAATGTGTAAGACTTCAATAATTCCGTTTGCAAGTTCGCCACACCATTTATTGAAAAGCTTCCCGCACAAGCCAAGTTCGCCATTCTTACATACTTCTCTCCTGTCTCATCTATCAACGACAAAGTGCGTATGATTTCTTGATGATTTGGAAAATGCTCTCTTGCCAAATTCAAGAATTTATAGTTAATATCATATATGATTTCCATGTGCCTAGGCAGTATTTGCCCCAGCAAGCCTACAGGCCACTTTTCCAATGCTTCCGGCAACAATGTATGCTGAGTGTATCCAAAAGTTTTCTGAGTGATATGCCAAGCTTCATCCCAAGCGACTCCTTGTTCATCTACTAATATTCTCATCAACTCAGGAATAGCGATCGTAGGGTGAGTATCATTTAATTGAACGACAAACTTCTCATGAAAATCAAGTATGTTACCACCTGACTCTAAAAAGAAATTCACACAATCTTGCAAGGCGCATGACACGAAAAAGTACTGTTGCTTCAATCTTAGTATTTTCCCCTCAATTGACTCATCATTCGGATATAGAACCTTAGTAATATTTTCAGAACTAACCTTTTTATCCACAGCACCATAATAATCCCCGACATTGAATGATTGAAAGTTGAATGAATCGATTGCCTCAGCTTTCCACAACCTTAGAGTATTCACTGTATTAACTTTATACCCCGGCACAAATACATCATATGGTATACCTTTTATTTCCTCGGAAGGTATCCAATTGACTTTTTCGTTGCCTGACTCATCTTTCACACGCTGTGTGCTTCCACCAAATTTTATCTCAACAGCTCTATCAAACTGCTGAATCTCCCAAGGGAAACCAAATTGAAGCCATTTATCAGTTTCCTCTATTTGCCAGCCATTGCTAAACGACTGTCTAAATAAACCGAATTCATACCTTATTCCATAACCAATTGCAGGCACCTCCAAAGAAGAAAGCCCATCCAAATACGAAGCGGCTACATTTCCTAAACCTCCATTTGCCAAGCCCGGCTCTACCTCTGCATCCAATACGCTTTGCAAATCAATTCCAAGGTCATTCATAGCCTTCTCCACTACTTCCCTTACGCCTAAATTCACTATATTATGACCTAGTTGGGGACCCATCAAATATTCTGCGGATAGATAGATCACAACTCTTGTGTCTTTTTCCATGGTCGCTTTTTTATAGGTATGCAACCATCTTTGAACCAGTCTATCTCTGATAGTCATTGCCAATGCCTGATATATATCTTGATCAGTCGCTTGATCCGGATAAGTGCCTCTGTTAAAAAACAGATAGTCCAAAAAGCCATCCTTGATGGCTTCAAGAGTCAAACCAATTCTATCATCATGCTGCTTAAGGAAATTGTGCGTAATCTGATGTAGAAAGTTTTGATGGAGGAAATTTTTCATAATAGCCTTTGATATATTGTCTAAATTCAATCAGGATTTATTCAAGTCGAAAAAGAAATTAACTTTCAATTTACCGATGCAAAAAAATCATTATTGAAAATTGCAACTAGCTGAATAGCAAGAAATAATCATGCTAAAAAAAACTTCGCAATGAGAAATATTTGTTATGAAAAATTGATCTTAGCTATTTAACGAATTATAATTCATGCTTGATGCAGTGAACAAGTAAATTCTACAATAAAAAAAGGGGCCATTTTGACCCCTTTGCTATTGATTAAACTTTATAACTAAATACTATCGACTTTAAATACTATAAACTCTTCATATTTATCATCAGGACTCAAAACTGGTGAAGTGAAATCACCCACATTGATCGCATTGGGAAAATATTGGCACTCCAAACAAAAACCATCTTGATTCTCATAAGGCTTTCCTTCTTTCCCTATTATATCTTGTTTCAAGAAATTTCCTGTATAAAGATGCAAGCCTGGCTGAGAAGACTTCACAGTCAATCGTCTTCCGCTTCTGGGATCAATTGCTTGAACTCTTATTTCTTCATCTTCATCCAATGCAAAATTATGATCATATCCATTCGCAATTTTCAACTGATCGTTCTCATCTTGATTCCAATCAGCTTTCAGGGTTTTGAAAGTTGTAAAATCAAAAGGTGAAGACTTTACAGGCATCATTTCTCCAGTTGGAATCATATTCTCATCAACTGGTGTAAAACAACTCGCTGAAATCTTCAATTCATGATTCAAAACCGATGATTTGCATCCTCCTGTCAGATTAAAATAGGAATGGTTTGTCAAATTACACAATGTTAGCTCATCTGTGAACCCTCGATAATCAATTCTAAGCTCATTGTTGTCATTCAACGTATACTGAACACTAATATCTAAATTACCAGGGTAGCCATTTTCATTGCTGACAGATCTAAGAGTAAACTTCACCGAGTTTTCATCACAAACTTCAGATCCCCATACTCTTTTATTAAATGCATCAATTCCTCCATGAAGGTGATTAGGCCCATTATTGATCGGCAAATTAAACTCCTTGCCTGCCAATTCAAACTTCCCTTCGGCAATTCTATTGCAATTTCTTCCTACCGTTGATCCTATATAGCATTCATCTTTCTCATAGGCTTCAATATTATCAAAACCAAGAACGATATCCTCTATATTTCCGTCACGATCAGGACACATAAAACTAACCAATGTTGCGCCATAATTAGTCAAGACAGCTTCCACTCCTTTTGAATTTTTCAGGTGAAAAAGACTAACTTCTTGGCAAGCTTGGGTTTTTCCAAATGGCTCTACAATTACACTCTTTGTTTCAATCATACTTTCAAGTCTAAAAAATTATATACTAAAATGTTTTTCAGGCAAATCTCGAAGTTTTTTCGCGGCAAACTCAGCAGTAATATCTCTTTGTGGATTTGCCAACATCTCATAACCTACCATGAATTTTTTAACTGTTGCAGACCTAAGCAATGGAGGCATGAATGTCATATGCATATGCCAGCCATCATTTTCATTGCCATCTGTCGGCGCTTGATGAATGCCTGCCGAATAAGGAAAAGACGTTTCAAAAAGATTATCATAAGCGATCGTCAATTTCTTGATTATTTCAGCATATGAATCGCGCTCTTCCAATGACAAATGCCCAATGTGCTTTACATGTCTTTTACTCACAATCATCGCCTCATATGGCCAAACTGCCCAAAAAGGAACTAAAGCAACAAAATGTTCATTCTCGAATATTATTCTCTCTCGCTTCTTTAGTTCAATTTCTAGATAATCCTCTAATATACTCTTTCCATGTTCCTCATAGTAAGCATTCATATTAGCTGTTTTCTTGGCAGGAATATCCGGGATACTGCTTTGAGCCCAAATTTGCCCATGCGGATGAGGGTTGCTGCATCCCATGATTTCACCTTTATTTTCAAAGATCTGGACATAATTGATAAAATCCTTTTCGGCCAATGCCAAATATTCTTCCACCCATAAATCCACAACTTTCCTAATATCACTAACCTCCATCAAAGGCAAAGTCAAAGAATGATCAGGTGAAAAAACTATGACTTTTGCCAATCCCTTTTCGCTTTTGGCAACCAACAAATTCTTCTTGTTATATCCTCCTTCCGGCGTATCTTCCAACAATGCGGCGAAATCATTATTGAACACAAAAGTATCTGAATACTCTGGATTAATTTGGCCACCAGCTCGTTCATTACCAGGGCATAAGTAACATTTTGGATCGTAGCTTGGCTTTTTCTCCAATTCAAGTTTCTCAACCTTACCTTGCCAAGGTCTTTTCGTTCTGTGAGGCGACACCAACACCCATTCACCAGTCAATATATTCAATCTCCTATGCGGATGATCTTCAAAATTAAATTCTGACATTTTTATTATTATTTTACCCTGTGTTATTCTACCACCCAAAATATGAGTCGTAATTAAATTAAAAAATAAGCCCGCACGAATCATGCAGGCTATCAATTATATTATTTCGCAATTTCCTTTTCAACTCTAGCACCTTGGCCTGTGACTACTTTGTAGTGTTTCAGGTTCTTGCCAAACTGTTTAAGATATATTGGCGTCACTTCTGCAACTAACTCATCAAGATGCTCATTTTTCACCAAATTGATAGTGCAGCCTCCAAAACCACCTCCCATCATTCTAGCTCCAAGCACATAATCCTTTTCAACAGTTTGCTCTACCAAGAAATCTAATTCTGGACAGCTAACTTCATATTCATTTTGCAAACCATAATGCGAACCATACATTTCCTTGCCAAATGATTTCAAATCTCCACTTTGCAAATCCGCGCACCCCCTTACAAGACGGCCGTTTTCCTCTATCACATATTTACATCTCTTGTATGTCAATTCATCTAACTCTGAACTGTGCTCTTCCAACATTTGCAAAGTCACATCTCTTAGATTTTTGATCGAAGGATAATGTTTCTTCAAGGTTTCCACGCCCGATTCGCATTGCTCTCTACGAGTATTATATTCAGATGAAGCCAAAGAATGTTTTACTTGCGTATCCAATAACAATAGACTGTAACCTTCAATATTCAAAGGAAAGTACTCATATTCCAAACTTCTGCAATCAAGCCTTACAGCATATCCTTCTTTACCAAATATACTGGCAAATTGATCCATAATACCGCATTTCACACCAGCATAATTATGCTCGGCAAGTTGAGATACCTTCGCTAACTCTTCCTTATTTAATCCTCCCTCAAATATGTCATTCAAGCCAGTCGCCAAAGCACACTCCAAAGCTGCTGAAGATGACAAGCCTGCTCCTAATGGCACATCGCCACCAAAGACACAGTCAAAACCTTGCACATCAACTCCTTTATTTTTCAATTCCGCAACAACGCCTATCACATAATTGCACCAATTCTGATCAATCTTTTCCAAAGTTTCCATTGAAAAAGCCGCTTTTCTTTTCAAATCAAAAGAATAAACGTTGCAGTTATTGCTATCGTTTTTTGCTATAGCAAACATTATCTCTTTATCTATTGCCGCAGGCAATACAAAGCCATCATTGTAATCCGTATGCTCTCCAATCAAATTCACACGACCCGGCGATCTTGATATCACTGGAGTATTTTCATAAAGCTCAATAAATTTCTCGCTTATAATTTTATCATTAACCATAGTAAAAAGCTTATAATTTTAATTCAAAAAAAAATTTAACAACAATGAGATTTAATGAAATGTCTCGCTGTAAACATGTATAAATTTAACGAAAATAAACGAATATCTTCAAACTTTGGGATAAAAAAAGGGTCGCAAATTGCGACCCTTTCATTTTTATATAATATTTATGAATTACTTCACCAATACTTTTCTAACAACTTTTCCAACAGCTGTATCAATATGAACAAGATAAACACCTGCATGTCTTCCGCTAAGATCAATTGCGTTATTACCTTCTGTCGAAGCAACAACTTCACCAATCACATTATAAACAACGATAGATCTCACCTCAGCTCTAGAGCTCTTCACATTAATTACTCCGTTAGTAGGATTTGGATAAACGCTCACATTAGCACTTAGTTCATCCACTCCTAATGGAATGTCCGTTACTGTGATTGATCTAACTACATCAGCAGCAGGATTATAATCATTATTACCAGCTTGTGAAGCAGTTACATCAGCAGTACCAACTCCTACAATTACCAACTCACCATTTTCAATTCTTACAACAGATTCATCAGAACTAGTGTAAGTAACATCCAATCCAGATGTAGCAGTCGCTGTCAAAGCAATATTTGCATCACCAACATTTGCTGTTGATTGAAGGTCAAATGTAATTGTTTGATCTTGAACTTCAGATTCTTCAGCTATAGTAAGTGGTGCATTAGGTTTTGTATAATAAGCACCTTCTTCAAATGTCCAAGTATTTGCATCAGCCGAAAAACTAACTTTTACCCAACCATAATGAACTCTATCATTAATATTCAACTTAACACCCATATATCTTGAACTTCCTAACCATTCTGAGCCTGTAGAGCCATTCTGAGTAAAATACACTTCATCGCCATTTCCATCCCAATCAGCAGGTTTAAAATTAGATTCCGGTCCTACTACATCACCTATCTCTAATGGGTCTACGTAATATGGAGAGTTATTATTTCTTACAACAATTTCATCTCCATAAGATTCTAATCTTGCATAGTTGTTTCCTTTAACGATTCCATACAACACGGCTCTATCAAATAGATACCACGAAGCCCAGTTATCATCATCACTACCCCATCCAAAATCAAGATAAATTACTTCAAATTCACCAACTATTTCGATAGAAATGGTTCCAATATTTGATCCAGCTACTTCAGAAGCCATTTTTCCTTCAAATGCAGCATCTTTGAAGTTAATTGAAAAACCATCGATTACATCACCAACATTTACACTAGTCAAGTCTGTAACCATTGCTTTTACAACTACCCTTGTATCAGATACTTTTTCTAATTCAAGAGATACCCCATCTTGCAAACCATTAACATCATAATGAGTGCCTTCAACTAGTTTACCTGTAATTCCAGAATTAAATTCTGCAGCTACAAGATCTATATTGCTTTCAGTAGAATTATAAGAATTTGCTGAAACTCCAACTTGAATAAAATCTCTATCAACCTCAACAGCAGCTTCAATCAAACCTGTAATCACTGACTGATTAGGTCTAGTATGGTACGCATAATCTATAACCGTTATTGTCTCTAGATCATTATCGATATTGATTCTCACCCATCCATAATGCGTATTCCCTCTATTTTCAAATCTCAAACCAGCGAACATTGTTTTACCAGCCCACTCAGTATGATTTATAGGCGCTCTGTTATTAGGAGCTCTCAAATCTTTATAAAGAGTATGGTAATAATATCCTTCAGCAGCTGGCAAACCTGTTTGATTTGAAATAATCCAATTATTACCAGAGTTCAATTGAGGGTCATCACCCACTTCAACACCTGCGTCTAGCATTGAAACTAAAGTATAATATCCATCAGCTGCTGTTCCAGGCTGATTTGTACCCCACATTGCTGTTCCTTCAGGCAAATATAACTCCAATAACCCTTCTTCAGCCCAAATCGCAAATGACGATTTATTATTGTTTGGATCAAATTGGAAAGGCACATCAGCTTCAACAGAGTTATTTGTAAAAATCGCCGGATCTGGTTTAGTATATACCAAACGGTACTCATCAATATATAATACTGAAAGATTTTGATCTGTCGCAGCAATTTCTTCAGTAGTTAACGAAGCAAAAGCAGCATCCTTGAATGATATAACAATACCTTCAATTGAATTTACAGCCTCATGACTATTAGTAGATCCTACCAAAGTAGCTTCCACCGTTGTGCTAGAAGTCGCTGTAAGCTTCAAAGTATAACCTGCTGGTATATTTTCTGAAGTATAATCAACACCTTCAACTAGGTCTCCAGATGACTTTGCAAATTCTGTTTCCGTAACAGTAAAAGTTATTGGATCCAAAGTTCCATCATTTGTAGTCATATTCTCATTAAAAGCATCGCTTGAAGCTACAACTTTAGTACCTACAAATCCAGTAACAATATTACCATTTGGCTTATTATAATACGCAACTTCAGTTACAGTTACATTTGTGCCATCACCTGAAACATTTATTTTAATCCAACCAAAATATCTTTCACCTTGATTAACAAATGAAATCCCGGCAAATCTTGTTTTGCCAGCCCACACTTCGTGTTTTCCTGCCTTATATATAGAGTGGTATCTATAATTATTTGTGTTCATGTTAGAATAAAGCCACTCAATACTTAAGTCTGTATTTGCAGAAGGACCAACTGTAACTCCAGCATCCAAAGCTTCAACATAAGTCAATGTGTTTACTCCAGATGTTCCAGGCTCAATAGTTCCTAAGATTTGTCTATCTTCTCCCATTGAACAACCTAATTCCAATAATCCATCCTCAGCCCATGTATAAAAGTCAGATGTTGCTTTTAAGTTTTCATCAATATAAAATGTCTTGTCAGCAGCGTCAGCAGGTATATTTGACAATGATGGGTTCAATACTCTATGAATAACTTGATATTCATCTCTATATTGAATCAAAATATTCTTCTTAGACTTGTAAAGTAAGTTATTGCTTAAGTTAAAAGCAGGTGCCAAGAATTCAATATCAAAATCAGTATTATCCACAAACTCATGGCTTGAAACAGACCCATTCAAGTTAACCGATACAGTAGTGTTGTTTACAACCGTAACTACAGCAGACAACCCACTAGGCAAGTTTGCAACTTGATAATCCACACCTTCTACTAAATCAGTTCCAGCGGATTTAGCAAATTGCATTTGTTGAACGCCTTGCGAGCTAAATATTGAAAGATTAAGTCCACTTTCTGCATCAAAAGACCCATCATTATCCGTTCCTTCTTTGATATAAAGTTTATCTATATTAAGAGCATAATCTCCTCCATCCAATGTCTCCAATACATTTTGATCTGTCCAAAGTGTTCTACGAGCGTCTGAATGCAATGCATTAATCATACGTGAAACCTGTCCCTGCGTGAACATCTTATAACAGTCTACATTATAATCCATGTAGTTTTCACCATTGATTAATTCACCCGCACAGTTTGTTCCATTACAACCCCATCCAGAACCAGTAGGAGGAGTATCATCCACACCATCATCTCCATCTATACAAGGCGATGTTGAATAACCATCAAATGTATGAGGCAAATTCAAAAAGTGTCCTATCTCATGAGTAAAAACTGAAGAAAACTCTTTCCCAGTATTATTCGCTAAATAAGCTCCATTATAAACAATACGAGCCACATTTCTTGCAGTCATATCATCACTTGGATACCAAGCAACTCCAGAGTTTGTAGTTGAGCCATCAGCATATAAATCATTTTGAATATAAACGTTTACATACTTTGTATTGTCCCATGCATCAGCAGCAATCTGGTCGTCATACCCAGTACCATTACCATATCCGCTTTTCGCAGCATATCTTACAATACCATTCGTTGGATTTCCATTTTCATCAAACTTTGCCAATTCAAAACTTACATCCAATGTAGCTTTAATAGGATCAAAATTTGGATCAATTGTATTGAAATCGTCATTATTCCCATTGAAGTCCTCATTAGCTCTTCTTATTGCTTCTTCAACAATAGCATCAGATACAGAGTATCCATTAAAATTAGTCCCATAAACGTGGAATACTACAGGAATACGATAAGTGTCAGGTGCTTGAATTCTTGAATTTGCCGGGACTGAAGACCCATCAGTACCCACCAATTTATT
Organism: Aureibacter tunicatorum; assembly: GCF_036492635.1. Lineage (GTDB taxonomy): Bacteria > Bacteroidota > Bacteroidia > Cytophagales > Cyclobacteriaceae > Aureibacter > Aureibacter tunicatorum. The sequence goes on along the minus strand of NZ_AP025306.1, from coordinate 99,727 downwards.
TGCATGCGAGGTGGCGCACTTAATCTCAGGGAATTGATTGTCTACTTTTCCCTTTTGGGCGAACAATGTCGATAACGACATCGTGGCAAGCGTACCCAATAACAGTAGCCTTTTCTTCATCTTGATTATATTTAGTTATAGTTTGTTATAGTATTTATACGCTTAAAAATATAAAAACGCATATTACAATATAACTAAATATTAATATAAAAAAAATATTAATAGACAATAAAAAATACAAAAAACAACAATCAATAATTTAATACAGACCTTTGATAATAAAAAACCATCAAAACCAAAGTAGACCTATAATACCTTAATAAGAACTATTATTTATTATGAGTTAAAAAAGTTTATTCATATAAAATAGAATGGCGCTCTTTCAAGCACCATTCTTGTCATTTATTTTATCATTATTTTTTCTACAGACACACCACTGTCAGTAACAATAACCACATTATAAATACCTTTTTGTCTATCAAGATTTACCGTGATAGATTTAGAATTAAATGTGTCGCGACTAATCAATCTACCAGAAATATCATATATTTTAACTTCCAATATTGAGTTTAGTGCTTCAATATTAAATTTCCCATTATTAGGATTCGGATAAAGCTTTAAACCTAGCATATTGCTAATACTCAATACGGTATTATTATCCTCAACTTTAACAGTTTGGCTGACTGAAGCAGCAGGGTTCCATAAGTTATTGTCTCCGGCTTGAGAAGCAGTCAGCACAGCCTCTCCTTCCCCCACAACAACAACTTCATTTCCATTTATTATTTTCAAAACATCAGGATCACTGCTTGTGAAAATAACTTGCAAGCCTGAAGTTGACTCAGCATTCAAATCAAAGTTATCAGAATTAACATCTAAAGGTGATTGCACGTCATCAAAAGTTATTGTTTGATCTTGAGCAACAATATCAGTTTCACCAGCTCCTATTGGAGCATTAGGAATATTATTAATCGCAAAATCTAAAATTTCAACGGTATTTCCACTCGCATCTACTTTAAGTTTTGCCCAACCAAAATGAACAAATCTGTTTATTCTTACTCTAAAACCAACATAACCAGTCTGACCAGCCCAAACGGTATGAAGCCTATCATATAAATAATATAGATCAGTATCTTCAGGATAGTTCCAAACAGAATTAGGTCCGATATAATCTCCATCCTCCAATACTAATACATTAAATTCCTCATCAGAAATCGCACCTGCTCCATATGTTTCAAGCATAAATGCATTCCCATTACCATTCCACCATACACCATGTCCCCAATTCGGATTATCTTGATCTCTATTTGGGCCAACATCCATTTGAGGGTGAAAAAACCATTTTCTAAATGTATTTCCTGTAGTTTTTTGCACCAAGCCCTCAGCTTGAGTTTCATTATCTCCTAAATAAATATCTGTTCTGTACAGAATATCAAACGGATCCTCAAAATCAATTCTCATTGTGTGCGTTTTACCAAGTACCTGATCACCTGAATTAGCAAACACATTGGAGTTTAATGTTATTTGAACATCTACGTCATTTGCATTGGCATGATTTTTAGCTTGACCAGATATATTCAAAACAGCCGCGTTATTAGAATTTACTGACAAAGTACTTACATACCCCTCCGGTAGATTTGAAATCGTATAATCAACACCCTCTTCTAATATAGATCCTACTGAAGCGAATTCAGCATTATGAAGTTCTATTGTGAAATTCTCATATGCCAATGTTCCATCATTTGAGCTATAATTCTCTTGAACAAAGTTTCGTTCAAATGCTACTGATTTAACATTTTTCTCTAGAGTTTCCTGAACATTTTGATCAGTCCATAATGTTCTTCTATAATTATGGTTCAATGCAGCCAACATTCTATTCACTTGCCCCTGTGTGAACATTTTATAACAATCCACATTGTAATCCATATAATTCTCACCATTCGTAGGCTCATTAAAACAGTTTAATGCGTCTCTACAACCTAATGAACCTGTTGTTGGCGGTGTATCCGCAACCAAATCTCCTTGCGTAGTAGAATTTTGTCCAACACACCCGCCATTAAAAGTATGTCTTAAATCTAGCCAATGCCCAAACTCATGAGTAAATACTGAAGCAAACTCTTTGTCGGTATTTGCGCCTAAATATGAGCCATTATAGACAACCCTTTCAATGCCAATATTACCATTTCCTGCAGTCCCAGGATACCATGCTACACCAGATGCAAACATAAACCCATCGGCATACATGTCATTTTGAATATAAATATTCATATACTTGTAGTTATCCCATGAGTCTTGGCGAATCTCATCATCACTCCATGTTCCGCCATAGCCTTCTTTTACAGGATAAAATACAACTCCAGAAGTCGGGTTACCATTTTCATCATATTTAGCTAGTTCAAATGAAATATCAATAGTAGCTTTCCTCCCATTAAACAATGGATCAATTTCATTAAAATCATCATTCAACCCTTGAAAATCTTTGCTGGCTTCAGCCAATGCGTCAACTATAAGCTTTCTATCTAGCTTATTGTGATTAAACGTTGATCCGTAAACATGCACTACAACAGGAATTCGATAAGTAGAAGCCTTAATTCTTCTTTGTCCCGACTCGACTTCCTTCCTAAAATTCTCATGGTATTCAATATTTGCCTCAATTTGTTCTTGAGTCAATTGAGGTTCTCTACAATCCAAATGAGGATGATTGTCTTCCTGAGCCATCGAGATGCCTGTTGACAACAAGCCAGCGGCTAGCAAACTTAGTAGTTTTGATTTCATGTGCTTTGACTTTAGTGTAAAAAAGAATTAATATCTAAACAGATATTTTTTCTATAATTTATAAATTAAAATATAATAAATACAAATAAATGTATTTTATTATAAATCTCTTACACTTAAAAGATAATATAAAATCAAAATCATTTGAAAAAAGAAAAATTAATACATAAAAAAAACAGCAAAGAAATAACTTTGCTGCTTAAACAAATTGTCAAATGATTTCCCACTTGTCAATCTTAAAACAAACTATCTAACTATAATCTTATTAACTGATGTTCCTGTAGCTGATACGATCACTACATTATAAACTCCATTAATCGAAGAGCTTAAATCAATTTCAATCTTGCTTGAAGCATTATTTATCTCTTTAATTACCCTACCTGCTAAATCAACAACTTTCACACTTAAAATTTCCTCTGAAGCTCTTACTGTGAAAACACCTGAATTTGGATTCGGATAAACTGACAATCCTAAAACCTGTGGTGTTCCTAATATGCTTTCTTGCTCAACAGTGATTGTTTGAGTAACAGAAGTAGCAGCTTCCCAAGTATCATCTCCAGCTTGAGATGCCGTAATTGTAGCTTGGCCAACTCCAACAATCTCCAATTGATTTCCATTAACACGCAATACATTAGGGTTGCTACTCGTGAAAGTCACTGTCAATCCAGAAGTAGCTGTAGCATTCATTGCAACATTAGCACCACCTACTAGCAAAGGAGAATCAATCGGATCAAAAGTAATAGTTTGTTCAGCTAACGTTACTTCCGTAATTCCAGCTTTGATCTTTGTATTAGGCTTAGTGTAATATGCGTAATCCACAATATTAAATGTAGTTCCTCCGCCATTTACACTCAATTGAATCCAACCATAATATCTTTCTCCATTCATGCCGAACTCTACTCCAATGTACTTAGTTTGACCTCTCCATGCAGTGTAAGTCGTTGAATTAATAACGTGATAATCATTCGAATCCCAAGCACCGCCGTTTTTCCAACCTGCAGTATTTGGCCCGATATCATCATTGTAATTTAAAAGCTTTACATTAGCCGTGTTTTGATTAGCTACAGCTGGATTTCCATACGTTTCAAGGTGTAATACTCCTTGACCTGTCAACCAAAAACCAAAACCTTTATTATCCCCATTACCAGCATTACCTACAGGGCCATCTTCCATGCTACTATCAAAATAAAACTTATAAAAAGTGTTATTCGCATTCACAGTTTCATTCACTGCTGTATGTATTATCTTAAATGGATCCATAAAATCCAAAGCAACCGTCTGAGTTAGACCATGCACTTCTGCTGAAATGTCATAATTTGTCACAGCACTCTGAGCAAACTCTATTGTAAATTGCCCATTATCTGAAGCTTCATGACTTGCAGCATTTCCAGTAATATTAACAACTGCAGTTGTATTATTTGTAAGGTTAACCGAAATACCCAAACCTTGCGGCAAATTGCTAACAGTAAAATCTGTACCACTCACTAGATTTCCAGAATTTTTCACAAACTCCATATCTTGCAAGCTTACATTAATAGTAGGCTGAGCAAAGCTTCCATCATTAGAATTAGGCTCTTCAATTATTGTATTTACATCAAAACTTAGGGTCGGTCCTCCTACTAGTGTTGCTTGAACATTTTCATCAGTCCACAATGTTCTTCGAGAATCACTATTCAAAGCGTTAATCATTCTGCTAACCTGACCTTGTGTAAACATATAATAGCAATCCACATTATAATCCATGTAATTTTCGCCATTTGTCAGTTCACCAAAACAGTTCGTCGCATTTCTACAGCCCAAGCTACCAGATGTCGGTGGTGTATCAGCTACATAATCTCCAGCTGTCGTTCCTCCTGATACACAACCTCCAGAAAAAGTGTGAGCTAAATTTAAATAATGACCAAATTCATGAGTTAAAACAGAAGCAAATTCCTTATCTGTGTTTGAACCTAAATATGCACCATTATATACAACTCTCGCCAAGTTATTATCTGACATCCAATCATTTGGATACCAAGCTACACCAGAGTTATTTGTTGTTCCGTCATTATATAAATCATTCTGAATATAGACATTCATATACTTGTAATTGTCCCAAGCATCCGCTGCGATTTGAGCATCATACCCGTCACCATTACCATATCCACTCTTAGTAGGGTAATAAACTATACCTGTTGTGGGATTACCATCTTCATCAAACCTAGCTAGCTCAAATGTTATATCCATTTTATCCCTTCTATCTCGAAAATAAGGATCAACATCATTATAATCATCATTTAGCCCTTGGAAGTCATCGTTAGCACTTTTAAGTGCTCCTTTGATTATGTCATCATTAACGGTTCTGCCATTAAAAGATGTTCCATAAACGTGAAATACGACTGGGATTCTATATTTTGCAGCCTTCGCTCTAGCTGAAGTCGACTCAGGAACATTATATCCCCCATGCGCCTCTACAATTTGATTATTAAGCTCATCCACTTTACATCCATCCATGGATGGCCTATCTTGTGCTATCAAAGATCCGCCACCCAAAATCATCGCTGATACGATACTTAGTATTGTTTTCTTCATGTGCATTATTTTACTCTATATCACTATAATTGAAAACAGAAATTATTAATTCAAGCTTAACATGCAAAATTTAATTTCAAAAAATATAAAATAAAAAAAATATAATATCACAAATGAGCTATTTAAGATAATAATGTATTAATAAAATTATTAAAAAATTTTATTTCAATTAAAAATTCAAAAAAACAATCCAACTCGTCAAAATGATAAAAAGAAAAAATTATATCACTAGCCCCAAATATTTATATAAAAAATAAAAATACACACATATAATTGTTACAGATAATTTTAATCCTAACCAGATATGCATTTATGAAATTCTTAATAAGTTTTTAATAAATTTGCAATTCAATTATTGACAACCAAACTTCCGCATGCACTTAATATCCATAGTCATTCCATTCTACCAACCCAAAGCAAAATTCAACACTTGCATAAAAAGCATTTTAAATCAAACTGAAAAAAACTTTGAACTCATTCTTGTGAATAACAATGCCGATCAAGCAAGCCGTCAAATCGCAAATAAATTCGCAAAAGAAGACTCAAGAATAAAAATCATCGAAGAAAAAAGACAAGGTGTGGTTTATGCATCAAATCGAGGCATGGCAGAAGCAAAAGGCGAATTCCTAGTCAGAATGGATGCTGATGACATTATGGATATCAATCGGCTCAAAATTCAAAAAGAATACTTATTAACAAACAAGCATTGCGATGTGGTATCTTCAAAAATCAAATTTGAAGGAAATATTGAAGCAGAAGGATTCAAACAGTATGTTGATTGGCTTAATAATATCACAAGCTATGAAGATATTTTACTTAATCAATTCATCGAATCTCCAATCGTCAATCCAAGCGTAATGATACGCCGGCATGTACCAGAAAGTCATGGTTGGTATCTGGACGGTGACTTTCCTGAAGACTATGAGCTTTGGCTAAGATGGCTAAGCAATGGAGTCATCATAGAAAAAACTCCTCAAACTTTGCATCATTGGGTTGATTCTGAAGAACGGTTAACACGTACTGATGACCGCTATTCTATAGATTCATTTTTCAAAATCAAATCCAAATACCTCGCGAATCATTTAAAATCAAAAAACATAAACTCTGTCTGTATCTGGGGAGCAGGAAGAAAAAGCAGGCAAAGGCTCAATATGCTAACTGACCATGGGATAACTGTTAAATCTTTTATTGATTTTAAATCAAAAGAAATAAACGGAATACCCTGCTACAATTACAACTCGGCAGACTATGCTCAACTCCCGTTTATATTGAGTTATGTCTCTAATAGAGGAAAAAGAAATGAAATTAGAGCTTTTCTAAAAACTAAAGGCAAAATTGAAGGCAAAGATTTTCTATGCGTAGGTTGATCAAATCTATTTAATGATATAAACTGCCTTGAATTGGGAAACCACAGACTTATCTTTGACCAATTCATTTTCATACTTGGAGATATTGCTCAAAACTCTAAGGTTGAAATTGAACTGCAATTTTTCATTGCACAAATATTCCAAACCCATTTGATAGCGTGCTTGATCATGCCAAAGTTTATTGTTTTTACCCAGGTCATACAACAGCTCAAATCCAACCGGCATCCTAAGCGCCTGCACTCCATTAGGATTCCAAAGATCAAATTTTGAAGACAAGCCGTATCTCAACCTTACGTTAAAATCAAAACTATCTCCCTCAAAATAAAACCTTTCCTCTACTCTTGGATTGTGCTTGATCACAAAATTATTATTAATCTTTGTATCTACTGTAAATCCTTGCCAAGGCCTAACTTCTACTCTATCATCAAGAACTCCATAATACTCAACAAATTTCACACCTCCTTCTCCAGTCCAAACATCATTGAAAGAGTATCTCATAGAAGCATAAAAGTGAGATCGCCAAGCATATTCATCAAAATAATACCTGCTTCCCAACAAACCACTTACAGACAATTTGTCACTGACAGGTTTCCTTCCAACAAGGTCCATCCATATCTGTGTATTCGATTGAGCTGTCGAATATATAGTAATAACAAACTGTAGAATCAATATTAATCCTAATCTTCTCACTCCACTTTAGCCTTTATTCACTTAAAGGTATAAAATGGATGGACTCTTCATTATCCAAATTAGTCGTTTCCCTATCCGAAAATGTTACTTTCTCAAAAGTTCACAACATGTATCCAAAGCAGAGTAAATAGCCCCTTGCATCCACCCTCTAAAAGGAGACAAATGTTCTCCAGCAAAAAACAACCTACCTTCGGGAGATTTCGCTACTGGAAAAACAGAAGAGACTTCTCTTGGATTATGGGTTGCGAATGCCCCAGAAGACCATTTATATTGATCCCATACCATACTAGCGCTAGGCTCGTCAACATCTATAAAATCTCCAATATTTGGATGTATCCTTTTAATCTTATCCACAACAATGTTTGTTCTGTCTTTCAATGGAAACGAAGCCAACCTTCTTGCTGACTCTTCCCATGTATAACTAGCTAGCAATACTCCTGGGCCTTTGCTAATCATACTGCTTTTATAACTGGCATTATCAGAAGGGTAATATAGTTGTCTGTATATCAGATCTGAAAAGCTTGCCCCTCCAAAAATCTCATCTTCTGATTCCCAAAACCTTTTCTTGCAATTCAATAACAACTTAGTTGATGAGTGATATCCCATATTATAAATCGCTTCTTTCTTCTCTTGAGAAATGTTCCCATTCAAATGAATTCCTCTAAGCACAGAAAATGGAACTGTGCAAACCACTTGATCAAAATTTCTTTGATAAAGCTTGCCATTTTTTTTCAGAATAAGCTGAACAGAATCCTCTCTATTATTTATTGCTGTAACTTCAGTATTGAAATAAATCTTGTCTTTTAATTGTTTCCCATCTGGCAAAACCTGCATGCTCAACAATAAAGGAAGCATCGAGGTACCTCCAACAATTTCTTCCAGCCCATTGAATGCATCCAAAATGTCATCAACGACAAAATTGATCATATTCTTATGCCAATAATCATTCATGCTGATATAAGAGCCTATCAATTTAATCGCATCGTCGCTGAGTCCTTCTTGATGCATATGCTCCAAAAATGACATTTTATCCAAATAAGAAACAGCGTCTTTTTGAGCATTCAAATCAAATACATGCCGTATATCTTCTTCCGACAATTGCTCCAACAATCTTTTGACTGAATGATAATATATAGCTCCGATACCATCTGTTTCAATGAGTTTTTTCTCTACAGGGTTTAGGGAAAGATTTGAGAATATTTTTTCATAACTGTCTTTGATGCTACTTACAGTACCAAACAAGTCCAGCTTGTTGTTTTGATTTTTATCCTCAATGATAAAAGGTCTCATTTTCAGACCTAATCGATTAATATAATGTCTGGTATAATCATGGGACTTAGGCACTCTCATAGCACCCAACTCTCCATATTGTCCATTTGAAAAATGGTGAGTAAAGACTCTTCCTCCAAGCCTGCCAGAACCTTCCAAAACGCAAACTTCATGACCTAAGTTCCCCAATTCGTAGGCAGTCACTAATCCAGCAATTCCAGCGCCAATAATTAAAATAGTCTTCTTTTGGTCGGAAGAATTGGCTTCTTTTATTTGAGCCAATTTTTCTTCTATACTCGCATAGGGTTGTTCCATTATTCAAATATTAATCTTTGATACCATCTTATAGCTATTCAAAAATCATTCACATGCGAATTCAGTCTCCTCGATTTCTACTAATTTTTTACCTTCTGGCATCAATTTCTTCCATCTATTATGTGTCCAAAGCCATTGTTCAGGATGCTCTTTAATACAATCCTCCAAATGTTTGGCATACAAAGCAGTCAATTGGCCCGACTTATATTCTTTTGGATTTTCTGTAATCAATTTTAATCGCATCTCATAATAGCCTTTTTTCACTCTAAGCATATCGAAAAATATAACGGGATGATTGTACCTTCTCGCCTGCATTTCAAAACCATGCACAAAACCTGTTGGTTTATTAAAAAAATTCACCCAAAAGGCTTTTTGAGGACGTACTGGTGATTGATCGGATATAAGTATATAAGCGACAGGTTTTTCTCGTTGTTTAGTTAATCCATCTTTAGCATCATCGCTTGGACACATCTCCGTTCCCCATTGAGCTCGAACCTTTCTAAAATCCTCATCAATATATTTGTTGCTCATTCTTTTATATAATATCACAGGAAGTGATGACAGCCATTTGCTAATGCATAATGCACCCCATTCCCAATTACCCTGATGAGAGCTAACCATCACTACGCTTCTACCCTCATCCAAAATCCTATTTGCGACTTCCGGATTAACCACTTTAAACCTTTCCATAATTTCTTCATACGACAATGAAGGCCCTTTCATACTTTCTATGAAAATGTCACTCATGCTTTGATAAAATTTACTTGAAACTTCCTTCCTCTCCTCATCGCTCATTTCTGGAAAAGAAGAACTTAAATGATTTGTCACCATTTTTTTTCTATACCGAAGTATTTTGCTTAGAAAGAAATTCAGAACACTCGAGAAAAAATAGATTAAATACATGGGCATTTTTCCTAACAGCCACATTGTCAATTGGTAAATTCGGTAGATTAGTTTTTCCATATTTTTTTAAAGAATAAATGTAAACATATCAAAAACCATACTAGGTTTTCAAAAAACTAAAAACACTGGAAATAATTTCATGTTTCTTTGAAAAGACTGTTCCAAAATGCCACTAAGGAAGAAAGATAAGAAGGAGGAGAAAAAGCGAAGCAGGTCATTCAGTTCTTTAAACACTATTGGAACAGGTGCCAGTATTATGCCTCCTGCAAGCGACTCAAGAAGACCATCCCATTTTTTACAAACACCATCCATGGGAATAAAAGGCAACAGCACAGGAGATCTGAGTTTCGAAGAAAACTACACGGACTTCGACGACGACACGGAAAAATTACTCCCTGACGCTCCTATTAAAAGACATTCAAGCATGTTGCACTTGGCCCCTGATAGCGACTTGACTACATTAAGGGCTTCAAAATCCACTGAGCATTTGCCTCAATCATCAGCCTCTCGTTTGCCTTTTAAAGCTCAGATGGAAAAATTCATAAGTCGTATTTCTCCCAAATTCTCCAGAAAAATTCAAGGAACAGACCATGAAGCAAGCACTGGCCTATTATCCCACGCCAGCCCCATCGCAAAAGACACAATTGGGGCAGAAGTTGTCAACCGAAGGTCTTCACTGTATTTTCTTAAAGAGCCTCCTGTTAGCTTTGCATTTGAAAGTGAATATCAAGCCGCTCCTTCTAGATTCCCTCAATTGCAATCAACCGATTCATCCAGCGAAGACGAAGATTCGTATGATTCGGATATTACGACACCGCTTTTGAATCAACATTTTAGAGAATTAGAAGGACAAGGCTATAGTTTTAGAGACAACTTAGAATATTTACTACCAGGTCACACCCCTAATGATCCAGAACTTCAAGCTCAACTTTGGGATCTTAAAGCCCACATGGATTCCAACCCTTCAACATATCAAGAAGCGGTTAATGCATCCCACACATCTTATGACGATCCCGATCTTGAAAGAACACGCATCCTATTTGACAGAATCACAGGAATGACACCCAGCGTAACTGCCACTCCTGAAATGATGGCACCTAGTCCATTTAACCCTGCCAATTTATTAACTTACCTAAGAAGCTTGTACAAACTAGCCCGCAAAGCACAAAAACTCACATCAATCGCCAAAACCAAACGACGTGATTACATAAGTGATTCCGTGCATGTCATTATGGGCTTAAAAGAAATAACAGCAAAGCTTATCGATATTTCGAAAAAACTTGCCAATACATCTGGAGGTCAAGCGACTTCCCAAGCCTCTAGCTCAACCCCTCTAATTGGCTTAGGTCTAAATATAGCCTATTTAGCATTTCACTCTTACAAGCTATCCGAAGCCGTTGAATTTTTTCATTCTATGGACAAGCAAAAATCTGGAATGAAAGAAATCATGATGGAAGATCAAGACTTTGACGAACTCTTTGATGAGGGAAGAACAAACCCATTAGTACTGGAACAAATGGCTTTCAAGCCAGAACTTTCTCCTACTGACCTTGATACTGCAAGCTCTTTGTCAAGCCCTGAATTATTTCAATCACATACCCACACTCAAGCCAATGCTAGAGCATATTGGACTGTAAGAGAAATGAAATATCTCAACAAAAAAAGAGTTGAAAGAATGTCGGGCATTGTCGCCGAAGACTCTATAAATATTATTGGCAGCTTGCTGGATTTAGGCGGACCAAGCGCTGTAGCAGGTCAATTGATCCACGGGGGAGTAATTGTTGAACAAAAATTCAAACCTTGGTACAGAAAGAAAAAGCAAAAACTCAGAAATATGGGATTCGGTGACCAAGAAAAAACATCCGCAAAAAAAATTGAGCATAGACAAAGACTTATCGGAGAAATATTCAATTTGATAAGCAATATTGACAGCCCATTAGCTGAAACAGATTTTGAGAAAATCAAAGAATTATTGCTTGCCACAGGCATAAAACTTAAAGACTTCAGCTATTATAAATCAGATCCCAGAAGGTTGGCTCGAAAAATTTTCACGGAACTAGGCGAAAGAGAATAATTCACCCAATGGTATCAGACAAAAATACAATAAAATAGCCTCCAATTGTAGTAATTGTTCTCAAGTCCAAGGTAGAGAAAATCAGTACTTCTTTTGGTTTTCCTTTTAATAATAAAGCCATGCCGCCAAACATTAAAGTTGCGACAATATCATTATAATCAAATGTTCCATTAGTAATCCCTGACAATTGCAAAAATTCCAATATCACAGCATAAACTATAGGCAAATAACAAACTTTAAGTTTTATCTCCATAATATTCAGAAATAAACCTTTGGATATTATAGTAACTGCAAAAACCCACAAGCCTCCGGGCAAGCTATAAACCAACCAATCATTCAGGGGCATTTTAAAATTCATCAAGAATTTCTTCCCTTCATCAAAACCCAAAATTGAAAAGACATGATTGACAACTGTAGCTTCACTTCTATACAAAGTGTATATATATAAGCTAGCAACAAGGGCTAAAGCAGCCAACAAATATTCTCTTTTCATCAAATCGCTCCCCTAAATGGTCATCATTAGCACACAAAATTACGTTCTGCTGGCAAAGAAGCAATAAAATCAAGAAAATATATCCACAAAAACTTCGACCAATACTCCTCTAAGTTGAGTTTAACTTTTATAACTTTGGGCTAAACCCATTTCTGTTATACATTAGTAAATATATTCAAACATTTTAATTCTTATTATTCAATACAATGAATTCCACTCATATAGAAGATCATCAATTCAACAACATCAATAAAGCACTAGGAAAAGGAACCTATGAAAGTTGCCAATTTGAAAATTGCGATTTTGAAGAATTTAACTTTTCGGAGTATCGATTCATAGATTGCAGCTTCCTAAATTCGAATTTTTCCAATTGTTTCCTTACAGAATGCATGCTAAATGGCATTCATTTTACAAACTGTAAACTCTTAGGCGTCTCATTTGAAAAATGCGCATCTTTATTTTTTAGTGTGAATTTCAAAGATTGCATATTGGACTTTGCATCCTTTTATAGTCAAAAAATGAAAAATACTACATTCGAAAATTGCAGCATGAAAAATGTTGATCTAGGACACACTGATCTGGAAAGCTCATCATTTGACCACTGCAATTTATTAAACTCAATTTTTGAAAATACTAAACTTAAAAAAGCCGATTTATCAACTGCCTTTAATTTCAATATAGACCCTGAAAACAATGATATTCAAGAATGCTCATTCTCTCAAAACAATCTCCACGGATTGCTTGACAAGTATAAAATTAAAATCAAGGTCTAACTCATTATTACTAAAGCTTAAGAACAACATTTCCTTTTTTATGACCTAACTCTACATACTTGTGAGCATCGCTGACTTCCTCCAAAGAATATACCCTGTCAATAACCGTTGTCAATTTATTTTCTCGCAACAAAAAGCATAAAAACTCAAAGTCTTTTCGTTTTTCAACTTCGCTTTTCAGTCCAGTTGCTTCAAAAAATAGTTTTTGTCTACTGAAATTATTAGAAAAAAGCATTTTACCAACTGCATTCAAGCTCAAAACAGGTGTTAAAAATATTCCATTTCCCGATAGAATTGATTTTGATTTGCTGAAATTCAACTTGCCCACAGTGTCGAATATAAGATCAAAAGAACAATTCAACTTCATGACATCGCATTTAGTATAATCCACAACATCATCAGCTCCTAATTTTTTTACCCATGCTACATTATTTTGGCTACATACGGCAGTCACATGCATTCCAAAATATTTTGCCAATTGCACAGAAGACGCCCCTATGCTACCTGAAGCGCCATTGATCAATATTCTTTTTGAATTTTCGTTTCTATATTTTTCAAAAAATGCGATAGCTGTCATTCCTCCATCAATTATACCCGTGGCTGAAATACAATCTATACCTTCAGGAATATTAAACACAGTGCTTGTTTCCTTTACCTTAACAAATTCAGAATAAGCCCCACCATTCAAATCAGTCGGACCAAACACCTTATCTCCTACCTTAAAAGTCTCAACACTTTTCCCTACCCTTACAATTTCTCCTGCAAAATCAGTCCCTAGAATAGGTTGTGTTGGCTTGAAAAAGCCAGTGAACAATCTAGAAAAATAAGGTTGCCCCTTTCTCATCATGCAATGCGCAGAAGTAATAGATGTGGCATGCACTTTCACTAAAATATCATTATCAGAAATCTCTGGAATGGATACGTTCATTACTTTCAGCATATCCGCATTTCCATAGCCTTTACAAACGACTGCTTTCATCTTTTTAATGCAATAACGCTAAGTAAGAGACGACAAGAGTACCAAATTCAAATAAAAAAGCTCAAGATTATAATTTCGAACTAATTGAATTTCACTAAAAGAATCAAACCAGTCAATTATTAAAAATATTTTCTGATCAATAAAGATTAAAAACAGGCTTGAGTATTAAATGAATAAGTTTTTACTCATTTTTTAAACTTTTCAAACAACATATTTAACAAATAATAGAAATTAATAACAGTCAAATATTCAAAAAAGCATAGGAGAACTTATTAAGAACAGAGGATTATTAAAAATAAAGCAAGCATGAGTATACAAAAATTAAAATAAATCAATACAAACTAATTATAAGAACACAAAAAGCACTGCTTTAAAATTATTTTGAATATTTCACTGTTCCTAAATGAAAAGCAATAAATATATTATCAAACACCATGCAAATTCCATTCAATAAAAAAATAAATAAGCGATAGGGGAAAACAGCATTTTGTTGATCAAAACTATAACAAACAAATTTCCACAATTTACTATAATCACACTCACACCTTTTGGAGGTGCTTATAGATGCTAAAATGCTTAAGTTTATGATATTCACCACACGCTTGTTTTTTTCATTTATATCGGAATTAATATTAGTCTTAATCTTCGGAATTTTTAATTACAGAAAATCCACGATTGAAAGAAACCTCAAATATTGTTTCCCAAATAAAACTGATTGGCAAATCAGACAAATTTCAAAACGTTATTATAAGCACATGTGCGATTTGCTTGTAGAGCCATTCATGATGTTATTCTGCCCTAAATCAAAAATTCATCACTATGCCACCTTTAAAAATGAAGACAGAATCAATGAGCTTTATAAATTAAATCAAGATATTGTTATCCTTGCGCCTCATTATGGTAATTGGGAAAACCTAACCATATTGCCATTAGTGTTAAAACATGAGGTCAACATAGCTTACCAACCTTTATCCAACCCTTTTTTTAATAAATTAATCAAATATATCAGAGAAAAACACCACACTAAACTGATTCCAAAAAAATCATTCTACAGGTCAGTTTTCACAAACAACGGTAACAAGCCCAAAGCTTTTCTCTTATTGGCAGATCAAAGCCCCTCAAAAAACTCTTCAAAGCACTTCATCGATTTCTTCTCAAGAAAAACTGCCATACAAATTGGCGCTGAAAAAATAGCTTTGAAGAAAAACTGTCCTGTGTTTTTTATCGAAATAAAAAAGGTAAGAAGACATCATTATGAATACGAATTCAAAGAGCTGGCATCAACATCAAACAACCTGAATACAGAACACGAATTACTGCTCAATTATTATAAAGAAATTGAAAATTTGATTAGAAAAGAACCTGCCTATTGGCTATGGTCCCACAACAGATGGAAGTCAAACTAAAAATTCAAAAAACCAATAATCATTGTTAATCTCAGAACTATTTTATACTTAATCGATAATAAATTTTCAATATTCCACCAATTTTAAGTAAATTCGCTATCAACAAAATTTTACAATAATATTACAATTTTTAATTATGAGTATTACATCTATTTTTGATGAAACAAAACAAGCTATGCAAGGAAAATGGGGACTTGCCATAGGAGCTTTTGTCGTTTTTCTATTGATTACTTTTGGTATGCAAATGGTTCCATTCATAGGTTCTTTAGCCTCAATTATTCTAAGCGGACCTCTTTCCGTAGGACTTTGCGTTTTCTATTTGGCGCTTGTTAGAAATGACGAACTCAAGCTTGAACTTTTGTTTGAGGGCTTTAATAAGTTCAAAGAAAGTCTTTTGACATATTTAGCAATATTTGCCATAGCTATTGTATTTCTAGCTATAATGGGAACCGTTTTGTTTATTACTGGAGCAAGCTCGGTATTTAGCTTGTTCTCAAATTTAGACTCTGCGCAGCCTGATGCTATACTTAATCTTATGACTTCTGGAGCATTTTCTGGTTCATTGCTAGTTACTTTTATTTTAGCTACTATATTTCAACTTCATGTTTCTCAAGCGTATTATTTAGTAGCTGAAGAAAATCTTAGTGGCTTTCAAGCACTTAAAGAGAGCTCTAGAATCATGAATGGCTACAAGTTAAAACTGTTCGGACTATTTCTTATTATGGGAATTGCAGGAACCATACTAACGATAATTACTTTCGGTCTAGGATTATTGCTTGTCGCTCCATTTTCGCTATCTGCTCTTGCCATATTTTATGATAAGATCAACCCAAAAAATGAATTTGCTGAAGTAATTGCTTAAAGCTAAAACATCATAATATCACAGAGGCCTTCTATTTTTTAGTAGGCCTTTTTTCTTTTCTTATTACATTCAAGGCAAAGAATTTGATAATCTTTAATCATTCAAATTGAATAATTATTTCTTAAATAAGGTTATCATGAGCGTATCGGAAATTTTCAAAGAGACCAAAAAATCATTAGACGGAAAATGGGGGATAGCCATTGCGGCATTTCTAGTATACCTTATTATTACCTTAGGAATGCAAGCGATACCAGTGATAGGAAATATTGCTTCGTTAGCTCTTAGCGGGCCTTTAGCTGTTGGGCTTTGCATTTTCAATCTTGCCCTAATTCGAAATCAAAACCCCAGCATCAGTCTCCTTTTCAAAGGATTTGATCTCTTCCTTCCCAGCATGTGGACTTATCTGGCGATAATACTTATTGTATTTTTGGGAAGTTTAATCTTTGGAGGGTTCTTAATCATATCTTTAATGCCTTACACAGATTTAGCTAGCTTGGAAAATATAGAACCCGAAGAACTTTACCATTTGCTTTTCAATGGGGCTCCGCTAGCTGTCATTTTAATCTTCTTCATTATTGCATTCTTATTTCATTTGCATATTTCCCAAGCTTATTTCCTTGTGGCTGAAAAAAAAATTGGCGGTTTCAAACCTTTAGGCCTAAGCTCTAAAATCATGAAGGGTCATAAAATGTCCCTATTTATAATTCTATTAGTTTTCGGATTGGCTTCAGCTATTTTACTTACCATAACTTTTGGTTTTGGCATTATCGTAATTGGACCTTTTACTCTAGCAGCTTTGGCCATTTTTTATGACAAGATTAATCCTCAAGAAAATTATGAAAGTAACAATCTTGACTTAAGTTAAGAATAGCTATAAATCATTCGAATGTACTTAGAACTTAATTTGGCATCACGCAATAATTTTATATTTCACAGCCTGAATAACTTTTCACTTTACTAGTAATTAGTTTAAATTTAACAACATGAACAAACTTAGTGGGTCTTCTCTATAATTTGCGAAAGGCCCGCATTGCTCAAATCCATATTTAGCATACAAACGATGCGCTGGCTTGAAAAAATCCATCGCACCTGTCTCAAGTTGAATGCATTCAAACCCTTTCATTTTCGCTTCTGAAATAAGATGTTCCAACATGAAAGCCGCAACTCCCTGAGACCTGAATTTCAATGACGTCCTCATTGACTTTATTTCAGCATGCTTATCGTCCAAAGCTTTTAGAGCCCCGCAGCCCATTACTTCTCCATGTTCGTTCCATATTGTCCAAAATGAAATATCATCTGCACTCAATCCTACCAGATCCAAAGCATGTTTGCTTTCAGGAGGAGATATTGACCTCATATCTTTAATATGTTCTTCCAACAACTCAATCACTAATGGATGATCTAATTTGCCCAGCTCAATTTTCATAAACCATTATTTATAATCTAACTAAAAATACAAAACTAAACATTTTCCAAGCTTAAAAAACAAAAGAAGCTTTGAATAATTAGCCCCAAAGCTTCAGATTAACTTAATTCACATACTGCCACTTAAAAAAGATTATATCTCCATTTAAAAGCTACAGAAGTCTCCCACTTTATACCATCCTCTATCAATCTTTCCATTTAATATTGCAACCAATGCTTGGCTTTTGACTAGGCAAAGGAGAATTGCCTTGCAACAATGCATCCAATGCTTTTCTCATATCCAGTCCAGTCACTGGCAAATCATTTCCAGGCCTTGAGTCATCCAATTGACCATGATAATAAAGCAATAACTCTTGATCAAAAACATAAAAGTCAGGCGTGCATGCCGCATGGTATGCTTTAGCGGTTTCCTGTGTTTCATCGTAGAGATAAGCAAAAGGATATGAATACTCTTGAGCGATCAGCTTCATTTGCTCAGGAGAATCCATTGGATAATTAGCAACATCATTGCTGCTAATCGCAATGAATCCAATTCCTTTACCCATGTACTCATTCGCCAAGTTAACTAACTCGGCATTTACATGCTTTACAAAAGGACAATGATTGCATATAAACATGATAACTGTTCCCTGATCACCTTTAAGGCCATTTAAGCTTAAAACCTGACCTGAGATAGTGTCAAATAAGCTAAAATCAGGAGCTGAAAATGTATTATCCAACTCATTTGAAGAAGTAAGCGCCATATTAAAAGATTTTGTATAGTCCGAAATATACTAAGAAAAACAAAACCTCAAACTCAAGGCCATTTGATAGTTTTACATTAATATTCCTCCTTTGGGTTTTATCTCAGGCGGCAAATCCGATTCGTTCAACATTTGTCTCAAATCGATTTCGATGGATCGGCAAAGAGACATCATAGGGATATCGTTTGCCATACCTTGAAACGGGTTTTCGGAATAATCACCTATAATCTCCATCATTACATAAATCCAAGCAATCAATGCCGAGATAAACACAGCAACCTCAAGTCCCCAATCTCCCAATTTCATAAATTCGGGCATAATGCTAAGCGGCAATAACAGAATGAATATGCCTATGAAATATCTACTCATATTCGCATACTGTCGGGGAAAAGGAAACTTCTTGATTCTCTCATTTTTTCCTTGTAGCTCGTAAAAGCTTCTCAATATCCTTGTCATTTCCAAATGACGAAAATCATCAATAAGTCCTCTTTCTCTTAACTTGCTCAAATCCCTGGATTGTTCATTTATTATTTGAGCCGCGGTGTTTGCTTGATTTATCAACCGGTCATGCTCATCATCGGTCAAATAATGTCGCAATTCAGTTTGAGTTATTTCATCGCCATACAAGCCTATTCCATATTTTCTCTGACTATTTTTTGCATGTCTCGCCATTGCGCCTCTTTGACTTACATGTTCCCAAGTCGTTGGCAATAGCAACTGGCTTCTATGTGCGTAAAGCCAAGCAATATGCCTGTAAATCAACCTTTGTTTAATCAATTGAATTTCACTATTCGAGACCAATTCATCAGTATAGAGATTTGATATAAATCCATCGACGACCATTCCCCATGTTCTGCTATCATTAACTATTCCACCCCACACTTTTCTTGCTTCCCACATGCGATCATATGATTGATTATTTTTAAAGCCAACATAAAACGCCACCGCAGTACCAACGACAGAAACGGGAAACCAAGGCAAAGAAATCTGAATTATGCCCAGTTTGTACAAAAAAGCTACTATTCCCATAACAGCGATCAACCAAACAATATGATGAGCTGACCACTTGACTAAAACTCCCAGATTTATTCCTTTCGTCACTATCATGTAATTAGCAACAGCTCTTATCCTGATCTGTTTGAATTATTCAAAACAACAGTCAGATATTCACTAAAAGCAAAAAGTCAATACTTTTTTAAATTAAACATATACTTATTACTACTTTTCAATAAAGTAAAATTTTAAATACATCATATATTTATTTTTTTAATCTAATAATTATATTTTTATGCAATTATAAAAAACAAACAATTACAAAAAACAAAAAAATGAACAAAATTTTAACAATTGCTATACTATTAGCGATTTCATTTGCCTCCCATGCGCAAATCACAAAGATTCCAGATCCTAACTTTGAACAAGCATTAATTGATCTCGGATATGACAGCACATTAGACGGAGAGGTAAATACCGCGTCTATTTCATCTCTCTATTCTCTTGATATCCGTAACAAAAATATTTCTGACCTTACAGGAATAGAAGGTTTCACCAACTTAGTGAACTTAACTTGCTTCCAAAATCAACTAACTAAGCTCAATCTAAGTCAAAATGAAAAATTGGCTTATATAAACTGTAGTGAAAATAATATTGATAGTTTAAACTTAAGCAATAATCAAAACCTTACCACACTTAATGCATATAATAATAAGCTAACATATATCGAGTTTGGTGAAACGAGTAATATCGATTACTTAGCTATTGGACACAATCAATTAAACGAATTGAACCTTAATAATCTTACAAAGCTAAAATCATTGCAATGTCAAAATAACACATTAAGTCAACTTGATTTAAGCAATCAAACTTCTCTTCAAAATCTATATTGCATCAACAATGATATAATCAGCATTCAAGTTCCCAATCAAACTATAGCCTATTCTGCTAATACTAATAGATCTGTCAATGGTGGTAATGATTGGGTTGAAGACAAAGGTGTTTACTACACCACAACGCCATTTGATCAATTAGAAATGACTGCCATTATAGACGAAAAGTTTGAGCAAGCATTAATAGACAATGGGTATGACTCAAAAATAGACGGCTCTATCATCAATGAGGCTGTACAAAACATCAGCTCCCTTCTTGTCAAAAACAAACAAATAAGTGATATCACTGGAATTGAAGCTTTTGTGAATCTACAATCATTAGACATCTCAAATAACGCTATCCAGACCATCAATATTAGTAAAAATATAAAGCTTAACTCGCTTGTTTGCTTTAACAATCAGCTAACAGATATTGACTTAAGCTTGCTGGAAAATTTAAGCTATATTAATTGTGCCAATAATAATATCGATAGTTTAGATTTAACTCATAATACATATCTTAGAATATTTTATGCTTCACAAAACAATATTTCAAGTTTGAATTTTGAGAACAATCTGGAATTAGAAGTTATTGGCATAAACAACAATAAACTAACCCAACTAAACTTAGTTAATCAGTCACTGCTTAAAAATTTGAACTGTTCAATGAATAGTCTTTATTGCGTTCAAGTGGTTGACCAGCACACTGCAGATTATGCAAATGATAATTATAAAATCAACGGCGGAGAACCGTGGATAGAAGATGGCGGTGTTTACTACTCAACAACACCTTGTGATGCATTAGAAACTATTGAAATTCCTGATGAGAACTTTGAACAAGCTCTAATCGACGCTGGCCATGATCCTATTAAAGATGGGTACATTGTTAATGAAGCAGCAAAAAAAATCCAAAACTTAGACATCAAAAATAAAGGAATCAGTTCCTTAGCTGGCATAGAATCTTTTATTAATTTATCATCCCTTGATTGCTCTCATAATGATATTAAATCCTTAGATTTATCTGAAAACAAAAAACTCAACTACCTATCTTGTCAAAACAATCAATTAGCTAACTTAAATTTAGAGCAAAATATTGCGTTAACTACTCTTAAATGTGAAAATAATAGCATCACTTCTCTAGATATAGAGAATAACATAGAACTCGACTATTTAGATGCTACAGGTAATCAAATAACCTCTTTAGACCTAACAGGTAATTCTAAAATCAGTATTCTTTATATCTCTGAAAACCAACTAAAAGATATCAATTTAGAAAACCTGTCAGAACTAAAACATTTCAGATGTGGCAACAACCAATTAGATTCTTTAAATGTAAATAATAACCTTAAATTATATACTATAGATTGCCGATCAAACAATTTATCTAGCTTAGATTTTACAAATAATAAAGAACTCGAATATATTTATTGCCACAAAAATTCACTTGTAGAGTTAGATGTTTCAAAAAATGACAAATTAATTAATTTAATATGTGGAGAAAATAATTTAACAAAATTAGATATTAGCAAGAATTTAAATCTAAGTGGATTATCATGTACTAATAACTTACTTTACTGCATAAAAGTAGCCTCTGCATACATCGCAAGTTTAGCTAATAATAATCGCTCTATTAACAATGGCAATCCTTGGTCAGAAGATAATGGTGTCATCTACACAATTGAATCTTGTGAAAATTTAGAGCAAACCATAATTCCAGACCCTAACTTTGAAAGAGCTTTGATTGAATTAGGTCATGACGCTATTGTGGATGGCAAAGTGCTTACTCAAAATATTTCTAACGAAACTTATTTAAGCATAAGCTCAAGACATGGAATTGAGGATGCTACAGGAATAGAAGATTTCAAATCATTAAGAAACTTATATTTCTCTCAAAATATATTAAAAGGACTAGACCTTAGCAAAAATACAAACTTGACTCACGTTAGATGTGACAACAATAATTTAGATAGCTTAAAACTGCCAGAGACATCAACCTTGCTAGAACTTTTATGTAATAAAAATAACTTATCTAAACTGGATATCAGTAAAAACCCAAACCTTAATTCATTTAACTGCTCAAATAACGACTTGAATTGTGTATTGGTAGCAACTCAAGAAATTGCTGATGAGGAAAACACTTCGATTGATGTTAGCCCTGATAATTGGAATGAGGACCTAAGCGTAGTTTATTCAGCAACGCCGTGTGAGGAGCAAGCTTACACTGAAATTCCTGACACAAACTTCGAAACCAAGTTAATCAGTTTAGGATATGACAATATCAAAGATGGACAAGTTATAACACAAAGAATATCATCGTTAACATCACTTAACTTATTTAATAGTAGAATCGTAAGCTTGCAAGGTATAGAAGATTTCACTTCACTTGAATCGCTTAACTGTTCACATAATTACATAAGAAATATTGATCTGAGATTCAATACCAACTTAAAGTCGCTTAGAGTATATTATAATGAGCTTGATTCAATAGATTTAAGTCATAATACAGAATTAGAATATGTTAACTTATATGGCAACAACCTTAACTATCTAGATTTAAGCCAGCTTGACAAACTTCAAAGTCTAGATACTAGATTCAATAGCCTTAACTGCATTACTGTCGCTAATGAAGAAATAGCCCGTTTAGCTAATAACAATGAAATCATCAACGAAGGAGCGAATGCTTGGGTAGAAAATGAAGGAACAATTTATTCAGCCATTCCATGTAATCAACTTCCAATGACACTCATTCCCGACAGCAATTTCGAGCAAGCATTAATAGATCTAGGTTATGATAATTTCATAGACGGTGCTGTCTTAACAGCGAAAATCGATACATTAACTGAACTAAATGTTAATGGAAAAAATATTGCTGACCTATCTGGTATTGAATATTTTACAGCATTAGAAGTCCTGTTTTGTAATAACAACCAGTTGACTCTTATTCATATTGATTCACTTGAAGAACTTCGCTCTTTGGATTGCTCTAATAATGAGTTAACCCAATTGAATATTAGCAACAACACAAGTTTAGAAACAATTTGGTGCAACGATAACCAAATCTCAACACTTGATCTGTCAACTGCGAATCAGTTAGAAGGCATAAACTGCAACAACAACTTATTAACAAACATAGAGCTTACCAACAATACAGATTTAGAATGGCTATACTGCAGTGAAAATAACTTGTCATCAATCAATATCAGTCAAAACTTATATCTTGTTAATTTTACTTGCGAAAGAAATAATTTAAACTGTATTCAAGTAGGCAAACAAGAAGTCGCTGATTTAGCCAATAATGATCAACCTATCAACGGAGCTGATGATCCTTGGCTTGAAGATCTTGGAGTTCTATATTCAATCATTCCTTGTGATGATCTTCCGATTACTCAGATTCCTGACAATAATTTTGAAAACGAACTTATTAATTTAGGTTATGATAATGTTCTGGATGGAGAAGTTCTTTCCTCTTCAATATCAGGAATTTCATCAATCAATCTATCGAATAAAGGCATAAAAGATCTAACGGGTATTGAGGACTTTGAATCGCTTAATGTTCTATACTGCAAAAATAATGAGCTAACGTCATTAAATCTTTCAAACAATACAAACCTGACAGATTTATACTGCTCAAACAACCAGTTGACAAGTTTAAATCTTAGCAATAACGATAAACTAAAGGTACTTCAATCAGATTCAAATCAACTTGCTTGCATTTATGTGGCAAATAATACCATTGCCCAACTTGCCAATAATGACGAAGCTGTAATTGAAGGAGGTTCTGATTGGATTGAAGATGAGGATACATTCTATTCGGCTGTATCATGTGATGAAATTGCTTACATTAGTATTCCTGATCCAAACTTTGAGCAAGCTTTAATCGATCTAGGATATGATGATGTAATTGACCAACAAGTTGTTTCCAATCGAGTATTGTCTATCGAAAACATTGACCTTTCCTATAAAGGCATTTCAGATCTTACTGGTATTGAAGGATTTTTATCGCTTGAAACATTGAATGTGCGTAACAACCAAATCCAAGAACTTAATCTGGAAAACAATATCGCATTAGCCAACTTGAATTGTCAAGATAATAATATCATCCGTTTGGATATTAGCCAAAACGCCAACTTGGAAATCCTACATTGTCAAAACAACGTTTTGGATTCATTAAATCTAATGCATAACTCATTATTAGAGGAAGTTTTCTGTCACTCCAATCAATTAAAGGACTTGAATCTAGGCAATAATTTGTCTTTAACTCGATTAGTGTGCAGCGATAATCTATTGTCAGAGCTAAACATTAGCCAAGCGATCTTCCTTCAAGAGCTTTACTGTCATTCAAACTTCTTGACAATGCTTGATATAAGCAATCAAGACTTTATCTACGGGCTAAGCTGCTATGAAAACTTACTACAATGCATTCAAGTCTCTAGTAAAACAATAGCAGAAGACGCAAATAACAATCAAACTATTAACGGTGGTTGGGAATCATGGAGAGAAGACAGCGAAGTTCTTTATTCGAACACGCCTTGTCCGGAACAAGAATATACGCTTATTCCTGATGTTAATTTTGAGACTGCTCTAATTGACCTTGGCTATGATTACAAGGTAGATGGAAAAGTTCTGACACAATCAATATCAGACATCACAAGTTTGGATGTGTCGAATAGAGAAATATCAGATTTGACAGGATTGGAAGACTTTGCCGCTCTTAAGGTATTAAAAGCCAATAACAACTCCATCTCTACCTTGGATGTTACTCAAAATCAAATGTTGAATAGATTAAAAATCTGGGACAACCAACTTACAAGTTTAACATTGGACAACCCAGAATTAATAGAAATCAACTGCAAAAACAATAAACTTGAGAATATCGTGGTAACAAGGAATCCTAAACTTGTAACCTTGAACTGTATTAACAATGCGCTTACTAGTCTTAACCTGAATGAGAATACAGAGCTAAAAAACTTCTATTGCAAGAACAATAAATTAGACAGCTTAGATCTTAGCAATAACACTGCTCTCAGAAACTTCAATGGTGCTCAGAACAACTTTGCTTGCATCCAAGTAAACGATCAAAACACTGCTGATCTTGCCAATCAAAACCTACCAATAAATGGAGGCAACAAAGCTTGGATTGAAGATGCCGATGTAATTTATTCTATAAGCTCATGCAACCCCATAGAATCTATATCATCTAATAAACTTAAGTCCGAACAATTCATCTCTGGTGTAGAAAGCGATGAGCAAACCGTTAATATTTACCCTAATCCTGCTGAAGATTTCTTGAAATTCGAGGGAGTTGAAATCAGGGAAATAATCATCAGCGAATTAACAGGCATAATAGTGCTTAGACAAAGTATTGAAGAAAATACAGTAAATATATCTCATATTCCTTCAGGGCTATATCTAATCCATATTACTGACAAGAAGGGCATATCAAGAAGCCAAAAGATTATTATCCAATAATCTCATAATGCATAAAAGAGGTAGCTTATTCGCTACCTCTTTTTTCATACCATTCCTCTCAAACAAAATTTATATCAAATATTTTCATGATTATTCTAATTTTTTAATGAAATAGGAAATAATGTACCAAGATTCTCCGCAATTCATTTTAGAAATAAATAAACTCTAATACAGCTCATTATAAAAAAATAAACTACCTTTGTATTCCTATCTATAGAAACTTACTACATCTATTTATATCTCACCATATTAACAGCTGCCTGTTTTTTCTCTAGATTCGAAAAAGTAATTAACAAGCGGCTTGCAAAAAGCATCGATGATGGTAAGGTATTAATCCGTATTATCATTCTGTCTTCGCTATTATTTGCAAACCTGTTCATTTATATAAATTCAATATTATGAATATTTACGTAGGCAATCTCAATTACAAAATCGATGAGAATGATTTGAGAGAAGTTTTTGAGGAATATGGCACAGTAGACGAAACTAAAATCATAACTGACCGTGAAACAGGCAGAAGCAAAGGTTTCGGATTTGTGACTATGCCTGATAATAAAGAAGCTTCGGAAGCTGTTGAAAGCCTGAATGGAGCGACTCTTGAAAACAGAAATATGGTTGTCAACGAATCAAAACCAAGAAGTTAATAACAAATTCATATAGCTTGGCTTAAGTTAAGAAGAATCTATTTTCTAAATATAACTAGCAGTCACCTAAACCAATTTATCAATAAAAACAACTTGAATGAGTAGATCCCGAGAAACATTTAGTAAAAAAGAAGTAAGAAACAAAAAAGAAAAAAAACGCAAAGAAAAGCTGGAAAAGAAGCAAGAACGCAAAGAAGCCAAGCAAAAGAAATCCTTTGACGACATGATCGTATATGTGGATGAAAATGGCAACTTAACTTCTACACCTCCGGATCTTACACAGAAAAAAGAAATTAAAGCAGAAAGCATTGAGCTAGGAGTTCCAAAAAGAGAAGCAATGGAAGAAGATGACGAACTGTTCATCGGCATTGTTGATAAATTCGAAAGCTCCAAAGGCTTTGGCTTCATAAGAGAGAAAGACCAAAGAGATTCTGTTTTTGTGCACATTAATGAATGCGTGGACCGCATCAAACAAGGCGATAAAGTCAAATTTCAAAAAGAAAAAACGCCTAAAGGGATTAGAGCATTGCAAGTGAAGCTAGCATAATAGTTTGTTCCTCTTTCAAACAAGAGGAACAATTCCCTTTACATCACTTATTTTTTCAAATCCTTCAGTAGATTCTGAATATCATTTACTACACCCATCTTCACATTCGAATCTATATGCACTTGTATCGTAATATCCTCTGCAGGAATATTTTGTGATACCAATTTTTGCTTACTTACCTCATACTCTATAGCAAATGAATCTAGTTGGCATAATTTATCATTTATCCATATATCCGAATTCTCATCAATCTTTACATTTATAGAAGCTAATAGTCTACTTTGAATTTTCAAATAAAGGCCTGTTAGATAATAGTATTTATACGCTTTACTATTCATTTTATTGACATCTATATTTTCCAAGCATTTTAAATACTCTCCACGAGGCAAGTAATTATCAAACATTATAGAATCATGAGAGATTTCAATCATAGAATATGATCGAAAAAAGTTCTCCTTATAATCAAAATTTGGGTCCAACTCTCCTAATGTTATTAGCTTAGCCTCAAACCTATCCATCTCTTGAATTAAATTTATTTTATTGTCATAGCCAGCCTCCAATCTTTTCAACTCGCTATTTACATTGCATCCATAGAATAAAAAAATCGCACTCAATTGCATCAAACGAACAGTAAACCATACATTTTTCATATATATTAAAACATTAAGGAAATAAATTATTACAATTCAAATTAAAATATATGTAAAATCATTTAAATTCAAAATGATTCCTTTCAAGAAGCTTTTACAAACCTATCCCCTTTATGCAAGTTTAATTGAACAAGCACGACTAAGGTTTAAACAAACTCATTCAAATGCAAACATTAAAAGAACAACTCACAGAAGTAAAAAATAAAAGCGGTGAAAGAATTTCAGCGGAAGCTCTCAAGACCATGCAAAAAGCTACCGATGAATTAAAAACTGCTCATATTGCCAAAAATGCGTTGAAAGTTGGTGATACAGCTCGAGCCATCATACTCAACAATTTATATGGAAATAAAGTATCACTTTTGGAGGAGCTTAAAAAGGGCCCGGTTGTTCTTAGCTTTTATAGAGGTTCATGGTGTCCGTATTGCAACCTTGAATTAAAAGCTTTACAAGAAGCATTGCCTGAGATTAAAAAAAACGGAGCCACCTTAATCGCAATTAGCCCCGAGCTACCAGACAACAGCTTGACATTAATAGAAAAGCATCAACTTAAATTTGAAATCCTTAGCGACCTAGGCAATAAAATTTCCAAAGAATACGGTTTGGTTTTCAAATTGCCCGATGAGCTGATTGAGGCATACAGCACATTTGGCATTAACCTAGAAAGAAGCAATGGAGACAATAGCCATACGCTTCCTATGCCAGCAACATTTGTTATAGATCAAGAAGGAGTCATCAGATATGCTTTTGTTCCCGAGGATTATAGAGAAAGAGCTGAACCGAGTGAAATATTGGAAGTTTTAACACAGATTTAAATTAAATCTATGTTAAAACATTCTTGTTAAAATTATTTAAATTCACTTATTGCAAAAGAAAATCCTTTAGATTATATCTGCATCAATAGAATCGGTCAATAATTTACCGGACTCTAAGACTACATTAACTTTTATTCGTTTTATATCTGTATCATCAAACAACAAAACTAAATAACCTAAATCATTTCTCCTAAAATACTCTTCTGCCACTTGATAATTAAGCATTTCCAACCACTTATCAAGTTCTATGGATTCTTGCTTATATAAGACACTTAAATAATCATTTAATGCTTTAGAACTACCATCTTCAGCTATAGCAATAATATCGATCCTTTCAATAGGATCAGTTATAATATGACGACTTTCGCGACGGGACCAAGCTAAAGCTGATTGAAAAAGGAAATTATTAATAAATGATTTATTTGAATATGTATCTGCCAAAGATTCTTTTAAATTAAATTTAAAGTCTAGCATTAAAGCTTTTTGGTTAGCAACATTCTCCAAGGCTATTGAATCATTATCAATATGATATGATTTCAACTCAATAGAGCTATATTCATAGTAATAAATAGACTCTTCAACAGGAGGACAAGCAGTCAGAAAAAACTGCATTGAAAAAAAGGTTAATAAAATTTTAAGTGTTTTGTTCATGTTATTATAATTAAATCGTCCATATTAATGACACCGACAATCACCAATAAGTTGAAATAATTATTTATTTTTTTAATTAACAAAGTATAAATACACATACTACTCTCAATAATAGATAATTTATATGCAAATACCTTAAATTAATACAGTCATGTCATCTCAAAACATTTCCTTTTTAAAATCAACTATTCACCAAACTCTTAATACTTTCTGCAAACTCCTTTATTTTAATTAGCTCTTCTTCACTTGCAACATTTTTATCTATTCTAATTTTCAACCATTTGCTTTCATAAGATACTCTATAACTATATGAATCTCCCTCACTTTTCTCCAAAGTTGTCGTACTATGAATTCCCCATTTTGCATTTGGAAAATTTGAATTCAAAAGAGCTATCACTTTTTCATTTTTATCAGCACAAAAATCAGATTCAAATATATAAATTTGATCATTTTCCGTTTGCGTAATTTTCGTCGAAGAAATCGATGTTTTAGTTTTATTACGACTATAAGAAAGCGAACGAGTTTTGCTTGTCTGAGCACAAGAGATTGAAATACTAGCGATAGCCAAGATCAACACTAAATTAATATTCTTCATTGTCAAATTCGTTTGTTTAATACATATCCAAAAGTAAAAACAATGAATTATTTCTTGCAATAATTAAAATGCTTTAACCCTTGTTTAACTTTTGTTCGATGATAAAGCACACAAACCTAAACTCAAGCATCCATTTCCAACCTTTATGAATCTATAAAAAATGTCAAACCAACTCCCCTAGTGCTTTTGATCTTAATCGCCTCATCATTCTTAAAGTACTTTCTCAATCGAGTGACAAACACATCCATGCTTCTTCCTGAAAAAAAGTCATCATCTCCCCAAACATGATTAAGCAATGTTTCCCGCTTGACAAGTTGGTTCTTGTTCGCGACAAATAAACTTATCAATTTAGCCTCGCGCTCCGACAAATTCCTTTGCTCATCCTGAAAGTTCAACAGCAAATTCTTCGTATCAAAAATGTATTTGCCTATCTGTATTTTATCATGACTAACAGCCTGAGGAATCATGGAATCAAACCTATGCAACAAATTATTTATCTTCAATACCAAAACATCAGCGTCAAAGGGTTTGACAATATAGTCATCAGCTCCTAATTGTAAACCTTTGATCATGTCTTCCTTCATCTTTCTGGCTGTCAAAAAAATAAACGGCATCGAAGCAAAACGCTCTCTAACTTTTTCCGCTAATGTAAATCCATCCATTTCGGGCATCATCACATCCAATACCGCAAGATCGAAAACTGTTCCTTGATCCAATATTTCCAAAGCTTCCCTGCCATTCATAACCCAGGTAACTTCCAGGTCATTTATACTCATATATTGTTGCAGGATCATTCCGAGATCCTGATCATCCTCTACTAATAATATGCTTTTCATATTTCTATCGGTAGTTTTATCAAAAATTTTGTTCCCTCATGAAGTTTGCTTTCCACTCGTATTGAGCCCCCATGAGCTTCTATAATATGCCTTGTATAAAAAAGACCCAAGCCAAGACCTTTCACATCATGCCTATTGGCTTGTGATGCTCTAAAATATTTATCAAAAATATGATTCGCATCTGCCTTGCTAATTCCCTTTCCTCTATCAGCGACGCTTATCAATATTTCCCGCTCCGTAGACATCGCCAAAATATCTATTTCAGCTTTCTTATCTGAGTATTTGACTGCATTTTCCAGTATATTAAGCAATGCAGTGGAAAAATGAAAACGGTCAATATTAAATCCTGTATTATCCAAGGTGACTTGCAATTCCAATCGCTCAATTTTATCCTCAGCTCCCAACTTAAAATCTCCAATCAATTCTCTCAAGAATGTTTCGTTCAAACTCGTTTTTCTAGACAAGTGTAAATCAGAAAAATCATTATGCATCACTTGATCAAACAAACGTTGCAATCTTTCATTTTGCCTATCCATGATTCCCAAAGTGTTCTCCAGCATTTGAGAGTTTTCCAAAAGTTTTGGATTTTTCAAGCTCTTGCTCGCTACTCCCAAGGTAGCTAGAGGCGTTTTCAATTCATGAGTAATATTGTTAATAAAGTCTGTCTTCGTCTTCACCACACGCTTCTCTTCGATCAAAGCCCGTATAGCATAAACAGCCAGTCCAATCACGAATAGATAAATCAAAGCCGTAATAACCAACATGCCCGACAATCTTCTGAACACAATGCTGTTTTGATCATTTATCCACTTATAATCTTTATATGTTAGCTCAAAGTGTATATCATCACCGCTCGTAGACGTCTTCGTTGAATTGATCACGGTCCCATTCTCGACAGCCTTCATACTACCGTACACTATCAAAGGGTTTTCCACATCGCTAGTAAAAACAGAATCAATTTCATCATTATCAAAGACTACTATACCTTCCAAGGTCCTCGACAACTCCAAAGAATAATCGAAATCATTGTTATCCAAATACTCATTGATAATCAAGTCTGTACGAGTATCGAAATGTTTCGCGATTTTAATTACTCTTTCTTGCAAGACTTCAATCGTTCGCTTCCCATTTTTTAACTGGACCAACTCGCATCTAACTGTATCTCTAAACTCATCGTGCAAGCTATCGAGTTTGGGCATATCGTATAATGGAGACAATATATTATGAGACTCTTTTTCAAAGATTCTCTTCTCCAATTGATAACTATTGTAAAGCAAATAAGCTTGGATAAAAGATAAGGCAAGCAAAATAGTTCCTGCCAGCAAAATAAGTGTTGTCGTCTTTTTTTTCATATCTGCATATGAAGTTAAAAACAACAAGACTATTCCCCTAAAAAATTTAATAGTTTAACCTTGAATTAACTAAAACAAGCTTTGTTTCAAAAAGTAAAAAATAATGCTCAATTAATCTTTTTTGTTTCGATAGATTTAAGCTTTTCAATGCAATCTATCAACTCTTGAAACTCACTTTTATTCCAAATTGGTTCATAAATCGCATCTTTTGGCGTTACGGCCTTAATATTACAGCCCCAAAATAATTTTTTGTAAGTATTATCCTTAATGAGATTTTTAGTATCAAGGCCCATATCAGTCATTAAGTTTACACAATTCAAAGTATTTGGGCAATTTACCCTTTTTTGTTTTAAATCTTTTAAAACGTTGTCAAAATCATAGACTTCTTCAAAAGCTACCTTTTGGTAATTTAGGAAAACGCCATTTTCATTCTCAACATAATCATTATCATCTGATATCCAATTAAAAATTAAAGACTCTCCATTCAATTTTACTTTTATAAAGTAGGGATTCATAGTTTGAATTATTTAGACGTAAGCAAAATTTTCTCAACAATAACTCTCATCGTATCATAATTTCTGTAAAAGACTTCTCTTTGTTCATGAAACTTTTTCTCACTCCAAAATGCTTTGTCCGAAAGAATTGGCAAATCATCCATTCCATTTAAATAAAAATTTATCAACGGTTTCAAAACAATGTTATCTGACCTATACTCAAAATAAAAGTCGGATAATATCTTTAGATGATCGACTTCCTCAACTTTTGGATCTGTCAACAGCGCCTTTAGCATTTCATGAGTTTCATTTTTCATGTTAGCTTGTAGTTCTCATTAAGAAACTTTTTAAACTCTTCAATCGACTCCGTTTTTATGTCAACGTTACAACACTTTTTATTTTTCAACTTTATATAAAGAGTAAAGATGCCACAGTAACTTTTTTCAATATCTAAGGATAAAATCTCTTCTTTCAAGAGTCTCGATTAAAAGAAGTTCTATAAATGCTGAATACAAAAGCAACTAAATTTAAACAAGCAAAAAATAAAATCAATCCTAAAGTCTTAATTGAATATAACTCTAAAATATAAAAGTTGACCCATGTGAATAAAACTCTTAACATAAAATGAATAACAGAATAAATTATTTTTTTTCGTTCATTGTTTTCAATATGCACCTGATCTTCCTCAAATCTAACTTTCCCGTCATTTATTTCAAACATTGCATTTCCCATCTAGCGCCTAAGTATGAACCTTTTATTTTTCGTTAACCACGATCTCAATACCACTATAATTAAATAGTTAATTCACCTCTGTTGATTTAAAACTTAAATAGTAGTCATTGGCTATATTATATTTGATCTACAAAGCCACCTAATACATCTCTACGGATCATTTTTTCACTATTATTATACTCAAATTGATTTGAGTACTCTTGATACACTTTATTATTTTTCAACAATTTGATCTGAACATTCACACCTAGAAAATCATGATTCTGCTTTTCAATTTCAACAACAGCATCATAATCCATTTGATAAAGATTTAGAACATTCATAATTCTTTTTTTTCGATCATCAACAATTTTATTTTCTGTCAAGTAACTTCTGACTGGTCCTACTGACAAAGGGAAAAAAAGAAAACCGATAAACATAATCACCAAAGGCGCGCTAGCAAATACGCCTAATGAAATAATATAATCTCCCAACAAATAGCCCATGGAAATAAAAGCCATACCAAGAGTAAAGAAAATAATGCAATTAAGAATTGTTAAAAACTTCTTATTTTTCATCATTTTTTCCTTGAATATTACTTCCTCAATTTGACGAAAAGCATTCTTCCCAAAATTTATTTTATCACAATGCTGGATAAATTTAGGTTTGTCATTGGTCAATTGACAAGATCTACCAAATTGTTTATCCTTTTGGGAAAGTTCACAAACAACACAGTGATCAATCGGTTTAGCCATATTAATTATAATTTATTTAAAAAAATCAACCCCTATCGATTACTTTATACAGGTGCCATTTTCCTTCAAAGCCTTTAAAATAAAAACATAAATCCCCGCAAGACTCAATTCCATGCCAACGTAGAACTCTGAAGTTTGTATTTTT
Organism: Aureibacter tunicatorum; assembly: GCF_036492635.1. GTDB lineage: Bacteria > Bacteroidota > Bacteroidia > Cytophagales > Cyclobacteriaceae > Aureibacter > Aureibacter tunicatorum. The sequence goes on along the minus strand of NZ_AP025306.1, from coordinate 65,559 downwards.
CAAGCTTAGCTCTTCATTATCATAGATATTAAATCCCTCAGGGTGAAATTTATATTTATCAGAATTCCATTGTTCAACACCAACGGAATAAATTGTATCATTCATCCCTAAATATGATTCGGTAATCTTAATTGGAAACTTGATTCTTTGCTTTTGAAAATCTTTGTCTTCAGAAAATCGAATGATGAAAGATAGAAAATTCTCATTAGAATAATTTGTATTTTCATGTTGTTGAGCAATTTTAAAATTGACTTCATGAAGCTCGCTTTCCAATTTACTTTTCTCAATCTTAAGCGTTTCAAATGACTCTTGCAAACGATCCATATTAGCCTTCGACCTTTGGTATTTCTCCTTCCACTGATCATTGCCACATCCTGCAAGACAAAGCCCACTCAGTAAAAACACCACTACTCTCTTCATCTTTTCAACCTGTTAACATTTACACTTTAATCAAATCATTAATTTACAAAAAATAAATAACAAAAACATATAAAATTAACTAATACAAATATTTAATCATTTTTTAATCAATTAAAACTAAATTTATTCATGAAAATAAGCTGATTCAAAAAAAACCAAACAGTCCCTCTTCTCTTTGCTGTAATAGCTTGTAATATTTTTTTTCAAAAATCTAACACATATTGTTTAGGCAAAGCCTATCATTTCACATTTTTAAACACCACTGCGATGTCATACTTAAATACGCCAAGGCTTACTTTTTCGGGAAGGTTTCAAGCAGACCCTTCCACCGTCAACAATGATGTAACGCATTACAACAACGCAACCTTTCAGCCTAATTATCAAGACTATCAAACTGACGAAGATGCAAACGGCTGGTGGAATCCTGATGGAACAGGCAACTTCAAACTATCAAATTGCACAGTCAAAAAAGTATATTACAAAGATGGCAGTTCGACCACGAATTCAGAGGAAGATCCAATCATAGGCATGAATGTCTCTGACATTAACAGCAAGGTGGCAGGAAAAATTGTCGACTTGGACCCTCAGCAACAAATGGTCTCCGAACTTTGGGGACTTGTTATCAGGATAAATGAAAACGGCACAGACTATATGATGGGCGATTATGAAGTTGCGCCTTTTACCAATATATGGTTCAATAGATCCACGGATTTAAAGCTCGATGCTGCCGCGGCGGCCATTTATCAATCAGTGATAAAAAATATCAAATGGGATATAGAAGGCACAAACTCCAGATACTTGAAAGAGCTTTACGCTGAAAGCGAGTCCGAACTTTCCATACAATTCACTGTCGACAGATATAATGGAGACTTTACCTCTTCCGATTTCACATATGGACGCATTGTTGGCTCTATTGGTCCATCAAAAAACTCTGAGCCCAAACATGGCCTTCTTGGCAGGCAATTATTTCCTCTCGAAAAAACATGCAACTATGGAGTTGCAATATTTGAAGAAGATAAAAAAAAGATAACTTTAGATCTTGCCAATTCATTGCAGTTTGGATATAAAGAAATCAGCAATGTTCATACAATACATAGCGGCGTTATAGAGGTATCTGATATTGGTGTGGTTGAAAATAAAAACTTGGCATTAGCAGTAAACTCAGGCACAAGCAAGAACCCGAACTACACCTTTTTAGGAAAAATCGATTACAAAGCCAAAGAATGGTACGAAGTAGATGCTGGAGTTTCAACCTTCAACCTATCAGAACAAGAATGCAAACTAGTCGCAGATAATCCTTTGGAGATTGTCTCCTACCATGCTAGTCAAAGAAATGTATTTGACCTCGAGTCTACTATTTCTCCTGTCTTCCAAGAGCAAATCGATTATGTGTTTGCTGACAATTTCGTATTTCGAATGAATGATGATGAGAAATACTCTTCAAAACTTTTTGCCACTCGCCTAGGCAATAGGCTAGCGAACAAAGCCGTCAATTTTCAACTCGACACGACAAATATACTCGGTGGCGGAGGCAATGAACCGGAGCTTGGCATACCTACTCAAGCCATCTCTTTTCCAAACAGTATCCAGACGAACTCCGAAGGAGAGGCTAACCTTGAGATGCAAGCCTTTAACCCAGGCGATCCACGAATTTATATTGATGGACAATTATATGCTATCTCATATGCTTTGGAAGGACAAATGTTCTCGCAATGCAATCCTAATAACTTTCTAAGCATACATATTTACACTAAACTGGATAAAAAAACTATCGCAAAACCTACTTGGGCTGACTTGCAACCCATAATGCAACAGTACGCCAATCTATATCCATTGATGTCCAAAGGCATATTCAATTTGGCAAGCCAACAAGTAGTCGACAAAAATGCGGAAATATTGAAGTTTGTGTTCTCCAAAGAGAAAACAGATCCTAACTACATGCCAGCAACCAGAGACCTGTCCAGAGATAAATCTCAAATGATTTTAAACTATCTCGACGCCATCTTAGAAAAACTAAAAGATAAGGCTTAAAATTCCTTTGCCACAAAACTGAATCACCATGAGCTCAAATATAAAATTCAACAACATAAAACTTCTTGAGGCTATTTCATTGGACAAAAAAGGAATGGACCTTGGGAATCTTGCAACTGATAAAAACCTTCAACAAAAAATCATACACCTCCTTCGCCATAGTCTTCAAAACGCTATAGAGCTGGAACATGCTACCATCCCCCCTTACTTAACTGCACAGTTTACATTATTCAATACACAAAATGATGTGATTTCGAAGCTCATCGAATCAGTCGTTGTTGAAGAAATGCTTCATTTGACTATTGCCAGCAACCTACTAAATGCCATCGGCGGGCATCCTGTCTTGAATAAAAAAGATTTTGTCCCCGAATATCCTGGCCCACTTCCGGGAACTGTGGCTGAAGGATTAATAGTTCCTTTGGAAAAATTCTCGAAAGAATTGCTGGAAAAAGTATTTATGGTGATAGAAGAACCTGAGGATCCTATCATTATCAAAACGGAACTGTCAAAAAAAGGTGTGAAAACCAGCTTTATCGATGATACGCTATCACAGTTAAATGAATTGATACAAAAAGACAGTCTTACCATTGGAGAGTTTTATGATTTGATAAAAAAAGGACTCATTATCATGAATCATATTACTAAGGGAAAAGTATTTTGTGGCGATAAAGCTCATCAAGTAGTCAATCCTAAATGGTTTTCCGCGAATGAATTATTCGCAATCACTGATTTGGATTCCGCCCTTCGCGCCATTGATGTCATTATAGATCAAGGTGAAGGAACATCCACTGATCCATTCATCAAGGCAGAGGACAATCAACCCAGTATCAACCCGGAACCTGCTCATTACTACAGGTTCCAAGAAATCGTCAAAGGCTACAAACTGATTGCAGACAAAGATGCTCCTACGGGATACGCATACGCAGGTCCTCCAATTCCATTCAATGGCAAAGTTGCCAACATGTATGCCAATCCCAAAATGGAAGGCTACCCAAAGAATTCATTAGCATATGCTAACAGCAATCTTTTTAATTATTACTACACTAATCTTTTAAACTGCCTGCACATCACATTCAATGGCGCACCAAACCAACTGAGCAACGCCATGGGACTTATGTATTCAATCAGATTATATGGCCTCAAGTTATTGTCACTGCCTGATCCAAATAATCCCGGCTATGTCGCAGGCCCAAGTTTTCAATTCATAACAGAAGACGATCTATCAGATACAGAACTTCTTGAAGTTCGTCAAAACGAAAAAATGCATTCGCATGCCAAAAGACGCAATCGTAATTAAGGCCGTGCATTTCTATAAATTTAGTGAGCAGAACTATTTCTCACTTCTTTGACAATTTATTTTTCATGGACTCGCCAAACCAAAATATTGGCTGTCCTAAACTAAGATTAAGAGATATGATATCATCATTAAAACCAGTGCTTTTCCAAACCTGTATGAATAGGCTCAAGCAAGAACTTGAGCCTGACAACTTTAATTGGCTAGAAAAGACTTGCCAAGAAGTTTCCGACACAGGACTAAATAGCAAATCCAAATTCTCCTTTAGTTTGATCTCTAGAAGAATTAACCAAAAAGATATCTCCTTTGAAAATAAAGAAAAAGAATTTACAGAAAGCATACATCCTTACTTCAATCAACTTAATTGGAATAATCAAAATATCTCAAGATTGGCCTTTCTGCTTTCATTAAATGAAAACAGCCTCAAAGACGAACTAAAAAGCCTCTGTGATTATGCCAGCGTAAAAGAACAAGCAAGCATATATCAATCCATGCATTTTATAGATACGGAAGGAAAATGCGCGCCTGTTTTTCAAGAAGGCATAAGAACCAATGTCATTGAAACTTTCGATGCTCTGGCTTTAGCAAATCCTTACCCTTCATTGTACCTAAATGAATCAGCTTGGAATCAGATGATACTCAAGTCCATATTCATGAACAGGCCATTGAACAAAATTCACGGCCTTGAGGATAGAAACAACCTTAAACTTGCACACTCATTAAGAGATTATGCGTTGGAAAGAAAATCCGCTGGAAGAAATGTCCCTGACACTCTTTGGAGCCTTATAGAGCCTTTTAAAGAGCAAATCGAAGGTATAGACGAAATAATTTCAATACAAAAATAATATACACTTTTTAAACCCTAAAGACATGCATTTTATTGATCCGCACATTCATATGGTCTCTCGCACTACCGATGATTATGAAAGAATGAGAGCCGCAGGCATAGTTGCTGTTATAGAACCTGCATTTTGGCTGGGACAGGCCAGAACTTCAGCGGGATCATTTTTCGATTACTTTAGCTCATTAGTCAATTGGGAACGATTTCGAGCTTCGCAATTTGGCATCAAGCATTACTGCACGATAGGCCTTAACTCCAAAGAAGCCAACAACGAGACATTAGCCGAAGAAGTCATGGAGATGCTTCCGCAGTTCGCAGTAAAAGACGGCGTGGTAGCCATTGGAGAAATTGGCTATGACGACCAAACTGCCGCCGAAGACAAATATTTTCGTCAGCAAATCGAACTAGCAAAAGAACTCAATCTCCCTGTCATGGTCCACACACCGCATCGCGACAAAAAAAGCGGGACATTGAAAAGCATGTCGGTATTGGAAGAACATGGCATTGAGCCTCATATGGCAATCATCGACCACAACAATGAAGAAACAGTGAAAGATGTGCTTGACAGAGGTTATTGGTGCGCTTTCACAATTTACCCTAACACTAAAATGGGCAATGAAAGAATGGTCGAAGTTGTCAAGCAATATGGCTCCGAAAGAATTATTGTTGACAGTTCGGCGGACTGGGGTGTAAGCGATCCTCTTTCAGTTCCTAAGACGGCTTCGCTCATGCTTGAAAGAGGTATTGACAAGAAAGACGTCCAACTAACCTGTTACCAAAACGCTTTGGATGCATATAGCCAAAGTGGCCAATTCAATGAAACAGATTGGATGATGGATATACAAATCGACAAGCAAGAGTTCTTGGATGGAAATACTGTATTGAGGGGACAAGAATTCACGAAGCAGACTTTTTCCAATATCATTGAAAATTAATGAAAAAAATCGGACACTTTTTAACATTAGCCAGACCTGCAAATATTGTAACAGCTATCGCTGATATATTAGCTGGTGTGGCTATTGCCTTAAGCCTTTCAAGTCAAGTCACCAGTCTGCAGATCATTGACATTTGCCTGCTGATTGCCAGCACTATCGGGCTATATGGAGGAGGCATAGTCTTCAATGATATCTTTGATTTGCAAACTGACAAAATCGAAAGACCCGAAAGAATACTTCCAAGCGGAAAGCTCTCGCTAGAAGAGGCCATGCTATTCGGAAGCTTGCTATTCTCTTTTGCAATATGCTTTGCGTTCATAGCCAGCAGCACTAGCGGAGTGATCGCTATTTGCATCATGCTTTTGGCTTTGTCTTACGACAAATTAACCAAAAGACATCAAGTCATAGGGCCATTGAACATGGGCTTGTGCCGATCCTTCAACCTTCTTCTAGGAATTAGCATTATCCCAAGCGCTTTGAATCAATTTTGGTTTCTGGGATTTATTCCCTTAGCCTATATCGCAGCGATTACTCTTGTAGCTCAAAAAGAGAATACGGGCAAAAATAAAAACTCCATTCTATACGCTATATTTCTGGATACGGCAGTAATGATAACGCTTTTGATTATAGTCTATTATCATTCAACAACATTCTGGACCTCGCTGCCTTTCATTATATTCTGGTTTGGAATCAACTTAATAGCGAAAAGCAATGCGTATCAAAAAAACAATCCTGAAAAGATCAAGAAAGCAGTAAAAATAGGAGTGATATCTATCATTCCTCTTAATGCGATCTATGTCGCCGGCTTTATGGACTGGACTTATGGATTCCTATTAATCGGGTTGCTTCCAATATCTTTTCTCCTCGCTAAAAAATTCGCGGTTACCTAGACGCTAACAAACCTATTACAAGCCCTTTAATCCAACTTATGAATAGATCAATACATCAAGAATTCAACGTATCATTCGAATATAAAATCTTATTTACCAAGGATATTTTCAGTCTGGAGAACTCCTTATTTGCCAACACTTTGCAAATAGATGATTCAAATGTCAATGTGCTCATTGTAATTGATCAAGGAGTATACAATGCGCACCAAAAGATCAAATCCAAAATCAAGGAATACCTCAAGTTCAATTTCCCAGACAATAATCTTTGTTATAGCTTTTATATCGTCGAAGGTGGCGAAGCCGCTAAAAATGAAATGAAATACATCGATGCGATATTGGAAAGAATCAATTCTGAAAACATTGATCGGCACTCATATATCATTGCTATCGGCGGCGGAGCTGTGCTAGACATGGCAGGATTCGCTGCATCCATAGGACACAGGGGAATCCGTTTAATCAGAGTGCCAACCACCGTCCTTTCCCAAAACGATTCAGGTGTCGGCGTTAAAACGTCAATCAATTATTTCAACAAAAAGAACTTTGTTGGGACATTTCAAACTCCATATGCGGTAATCAATGACTCAAACTTTCTAAGCACGCTTACTGACAAAGATTGGAGATCAGGCATCTCCGAAGCCATAAAGGTCGCCTTAATAAAAGACACTGTATTTTTTGATTGGATCGAAGAAAATGCCCAAAATCTTAAAAACAGGGATTCGCAAGCAATGGAGTATCTAATATATAGATGCGCTCAACTGCATGCTGAACATATATCAAGTTATGGAGATCCATTCGAACAAGACTCTTCAAGGCCCTTGGACTTTGGCCATTGGTCTGCCCACAAGCTTGAGTCAATGAGTAATTATCAAATCACACATGGCGAAGCAGTCGCTTATGGAATCATACTAGACAGCTGTTATTCCTTTATTGTTAATTTGATTTCAGAAAAAGACTTTCATAGAATTCTTGATTGTTTCCTGAAAATCGGGTTTGAATCCGGCATTGATAATTTTATCGAAAAAGGTTTTAATGAGCTATCATTCAACAAGCAAATCATCAAAGGCTTGGAAGAATTTCGCGAACATTTAGGCGGAAAACTCACAATCATGCTGCTTGAAGAAATCGGCAAAGGTATCGAAGTCAATGAAATTGATATTGATACGCTAAACAAAGTGGCTGCCTATTTTTCAAAAATCCATCAAGAACAACTTCCATGAATATCAACAATCGTTCACATCTAACGTATTGCACCAATATGCATCCGGGAGAAACATGGCAAGAAACGTTTGAAGAGTTAAAAAACAACTTGCCTTATGTGAAGCAATCTGTTTCTCCTCATCAACCATTCGGCATCGGTTTAAGGCTTTCTCACCAAGCTTCACTAGATATTCTAGCAGGTGATCACCTAAGCAAATTCAAGCATTGGTTGTATGAAAATGACTTATATGTGTTTACTATCAATGGTTTCCCTTACGGAAAATTTCATTTTGAAACTGTAAAAGACAAAGTTCATTTACCCGATTGGACAACAATTGAACGGCTTGAATACACCGAAAGACTGAGCTCTATCCTTGCGCATATGCTGCCAGAAAACATGGAAGGTGGAATTTCTACTTCGCCAATTTCATATGTCCATTGGCACAATAGTGTTGAGAATAGAATTTCTGTCAAAAAAACAGCCGCCAAGCAATTTGCCCAACTGGTCATCTATCTGCATAAATTAGAGAAAGCTACTGGCAAATGCATCCATATTGACATCGAACCCGAGCCCGACGGCATGCTGGAAAACTCCACAGACTTTATTTCATTCTTCAATGAATTCCTTTTGACGTTTGGCTTGGAAGTGATAGCACAAGAACTGAACATCGAAAAGCATATCGCAGAACAGCATATACGTAGGTACATAAGACTGTGCTATGATATCTGTCACTTTTCCCTTGCTTATGAATCGCCAACGAAAGTCGTTCAAAGCATGAAAGATCATCAACTGAAAATTGGCAAAATTCAAATCAGTTCGGCTTTAAAATTCAGTAATAAGTCGAATGAAAATCATTCAACAGTCATCAGCCAATTCAAGCACTACGACGAACCTATTTACCTTCATCAAACAGTTATTAAACAAGAAAACAAGATTACCAAATACAGCGACTTGGGACTTGCTTTATCACAATTTGACAACGACAAAATTGAAGAAATAAAAACGCATTTTCATGTCCCTATATTCACTGAGGATTATGGACTTCTTAGCTCAACTCAAGAAGATATTATCGATGCATTGAAGCTTTGGAAAAAAGAACCCTACGCTGATCATCTGGAAGTAGAAACCTACACATGGCAAGTACTGCCACAGTCCATGCAAATGTCCATTCAAGAAGGGATAACGAAAGAGTTAAAATGGGTACTTAATCAATTAAGCGAATGAATAGAGTTGCGTTAATCAATGTAGTGGGGCTAACCCAAAAGATACTTGAAAATGAAAAATTGTTTTTATCAAAATGGGCAAAAAGCAAGGCCATAAACACTATAGTACCTGTCATTCCGGCTGTCACCTGCAGTGCTCAATCCACATACCTTACAGGATTATGGCCCTCCCAACATGGCATCGTTGGGAATGGCTGGTACAATAAAGAGCAATCGGAAGTTCAATTTTGGAAGCAATCCAATGCCTTAGTGCAAGGAGAAAAAATATGGGAAACCGCAAAAAAGATAAATGCTTCATTCACATGCGCGAATACTTTCTGGTGGTACAATATGTACTCTAGTGTTGACTATGCGATTACGCCCAGACCACAATACAGAGCCGATGGAAGAAAAATCCCTGATTGCCATTCTTCTCCTTCTGAGCTGAGAGATACTCTTCAAGAAAAGTTAGGCGTATTTCCTCTGTTTGACTTTTGGGGGCCAAACACCAGCATCAAATCTAGCCAATGGATCGCTGAGGCTTCAAAAATCATCGAGAATGAATTCGAACCCACACTGCAACTCGTCTATATTCCTCATCTAGATTATTGCATGCAAAAAAACGAATTTGACTCGCCTTGTGTTCAGAATGATATCCAAGATCTGGATATATTGCTCAAAGAACTTATTCAATATTTTGAGAATAGAAATGTAGAACCCATTCTTATATCAGAATATGGGATTGTTCCGGTCGACTCTCCAATCCACATTAACCGAATATTGAGAAAAAAAGGTTTTTTATCCATTCGCAAAGAAGGCCAAAAAGAGTATTTGGATGCCGGAGCAAGCAAAGCTTTTGCAGTTTCTGATCACCAAATCGCCCATATCTATATCAAAGATTCTTCTCTAATAAACTCCATTAAAAGTGAATTGGAAAATATCCATGGAATCATGAGAGTTCTCGATCGCAAAGAGCAAAGTAAATATCGCCTTGACCATTCGAGAAGCGGCGATCTCGTATTGTTAGCGGAAGAAAATCATTGGTTCACATATTACTTCTGGGAAAATAACCAATACGCTCCCGACTATGCCAAAACAGTGGATATACACAGAAAGCCCGGCTATGATCCAATAGAAATGTTTTTTGATCAAAATCAACAATTTCTTAAAGCTAAAATTGGTATTAAACTGCTTAAGAAAAAAATTGGAATGAGAACGCTAATGGATTTTATACCATTGGATGCGAGTTTAGCTAAAGGCTCTCACGGTATTGCTCCGACATCAGATAAAGACAAGCCTGTGCTTATCAGCAATGAAAAATTTCAAAGCTTGAAAGCCATAGACATTAAAAATATCATTCTAAAAAATATATTTGATGAAAAAATCTCTACTAAATGTGAAGTTGTAGAAACTTGCGATACACTTCAAGTTTAACCGCTAGAGTTTCTCCTTTGCGACCACGGCTTAATGGGCTTGGCAGTAAAATACACCGCATTGGTTTATCATTCAACCATACATCAGCAAAATGTCCATCTTTGATGTCGTAATGCAAACTATTGCAAGAAACTGGGCTTTTTGACTTCAATGCATGCAAAAACCATTTTGCTGAGTTTTTATACACAAAATATAAAGTGCTGACATTGGTATTTCTGATCGTCTTGGCAACATCAAGATACGACATTGGGATAATATCACTGTCTTGCACTGAATTTTCTTTTTTTCGATCATATGTGTAAATCATATCGCACATCCCCAAATTCATCGAATACAGCAAATCAATTTTTTCTTTTTCAGACAACTCATTCGATCCTTTTGTTATTTCTCTCAAATTATTCTTGACAGAATAAAGCAAATCCCAAAGCCTTGTATTCCTTGAGTTCGAATAATAAAAGGGCGCAGTATCGGGAGGCAAAGTCCCAATCAGCATTCCTTGTGTCTGGCTATCAAGTATTGGCTTAAATGGATGAGTTTTCATCTTTCTACTACTAATAAAAGCATATTAATCAATCCTAAGAAAGTTAATGTTCCTTCCCATCATAAATCCACATCGGCACAGTATCACCAGCTTTTTCAAAACCAATCTTCTCGTAAAACGCCACTGCTTCACTATCAGCGGTCAGCATTTGCATATGAAAGCCATCGTAAATATTAGCCATCCTTTTCATGATCAACTTGCCTATGCCCTTGCCTTGAAAATCAGGATGCACCAACAAGTGCGGAAAATACACCACCATATGTCCATCGGAAATCGCATTTCCCAAGCCCGCTAATTTATCCCCGCACCAAGCAGTAACCAAAGAATGCGAATTAGCCAAAGCTTGCATCAATACATCAGGCTTGTCGGCAGCACTCCAACCATTCGCTCTGTACAACTCCAATACGGCTTGATCTTCCAATAAATCATCTTCTCTCAACTCAATTTTCATAGTCTCTCAACAAGTAAATTATCTCTAAATAAATCCAATAATATAATGCAAATTAAAAATTTTCACATATTAATTATTTTATTTTTTCATAGCAATATATAAATTAACAAATAATCGCTTGAGATCTGCTATTCAATTCATGTCTCAGCTACTGTAAATTAATTTTTTTAACCCTCGCAAACAAAATGGAACTGTATAAAGGCAAATCATTGTATTCACTACAAACAGAAAAACGTGACGAACTCTCCAAAGATCTTCAAAGCGCGATATCTATCCATCCTCCGGGATATTTTCTAGACAAGCTTAATGCCTCGAAAAACAAGCATGCTGATAAAATAAAAGTCAAGGAAGCAAAATCGCTATTGAACAATCTTAGCCAACGATTAAAGGAAAGCGCCGACACAATACCATTCACACGCTACAGAGCTTTGGACATTGATTGGAATTCAGTCGTGCCCACCAATATCTACGACAAAGATCTTGATTTGCAATTCACGAAAAAGATGTTTGAGGACTCTTGGGGACAAAAACCTGATGACCAAAAAACTATACATGATTTCTATTCTCAAGATATAACTGCTAATGACTATCTGGTCGAAAGTGAAAATAAGAGCATCAAATTTTCAGGCTTGAAAATTCCTCTTCTAACTTTAAATCAAAACGCCTGTCTTTTTGAAAAAGATGACGAAGGCTATTTATTGATTGGCAAAGAACTAAATTTCATCAAGGATTATGATAACTCTTGGGATAGAGTAAAGCGTATTTACAAAGTTAAAGTTATCGACAAATTCACTTTCGATCTTTCCTACGATCCTATTTCTGTATTCGGTCATTTCAAGCCAATAACGCTTCCGAATGAAATTAATCCACTTAACCGCGAATCAGATGCGATCAATCTCGCTAATTTATCAATTGAAAGCGATCCTCCCAATTTGCCTCAAATTGGAAATCCAATAGGGAGCGATGTTGGGTTACCGCCACATCGTTGGAGAATCAGCATCGACAGGCCAATCGACCTCAAGCTTCCAACAAACTTCGAATCGGAAAAGGACTTATGGGAAAAACTAGAAAAGCTTCCAGATTCAGCTATTGTAAATATTGAATCGGTTAAAAATAAAGTTTTGCTATGGCTGGATGGCATAGAAGCTGATTACAAGCGAGAAGAATTGCTTAAAAGATATAATTCTGAAGAATTAGGCTACAAACTATCGATCGCGATCCCTAAGGAAAATGAATATAGAGAAATCGCTCTAGGCCCTCAAAAAGGAAATAGTCATGAAATAAATGCAACCCATGCCCATACCTTAACCTTGCCTAAGTATGAATTTGCTGAAATTCCTTCCCAATCCCACATTGCCATAGACAAAGCGAGCAACAGGCAATATCTTCTGCAATTAAGAAAAGGATCCGAATTTGAGAATAAAGACATTGCTACCAATAAGGATTGGGAAGAAATATGGAATGAGCATATCGTAGGCGTTCAACTTTTGCACCCATCAGATATAAATGAAATCTTAAGCGAAGAAAACTCAAGCATATCTGATCGCTATTCCATTGGTAGAAACGAAGCTCGACTGATCCTGGAAAAATATCGTCTGTTAGTTTCTGAAAAAGATGTGCTGTCCGGGCATATTTCAGTCGTTGAAAAGCTTTTTGATTCTTTGTCAGCCTCATCGGAAGCTGCTTTGTCAATCAACTATGATGAACTAAGCAATATCAAATTAAACAGCATCTCCAAAAGGCTTCTTGACCTTAAGAAAAGAGCTCTGGAAATCGACCAACTTCTTCATCAACTTCAAGCAGATGCTTCTGAATTGGGCTATAAATTATTCTTGAAATCACCGGACAATGGCTTAAGCGACAATGGCCAAACCTATTCGCCTTACAAACATGAGTCAAAAGCACCAGATCATATAAAAAATCTTAAAATACCTATTCCTCAACCCGGCAATCTCTATAAAGTAACGATAAAAGCCCTTACCTGGACGGAGGTGCACACCAAACGGGTGAAAAGAAAAGAAAGAAATGGCAGAACTTGGTATGGAAGACGAAAATACAAATGGGTCACTAAGACTATTCGCGAAAATATTCAGAGAAGAGATTCCTACACAAGCTATATACCGATCAATCCCGGTGAAGAAATCTGGGAAACACATAAAAATCAGTTAATAGCCGCAGGCAAAAAAGTATTCATCTTAAAAAAACTTAATGGCGAATACATCTCCAATGATGGTCCGAGTTTGATTGACTTAATGGAAAGAGCCATTGTCGATGAAGAATACCGCAAAAATCTAGTCGTATTCATTCCTGTCTATGATTATTCGTTTGCCTCTGGAAATGTGATAACGCATTATGATGTCATCAATCGACCAATGCCTGGAATGTCTCCAATTTCACTTCCTCAAATTCATTTGAAAGAGCACTTGGAATATCGACGCACATTAGCGGGAACAGAACTTGGCGAACTAAGCAGCAGCATAAGCCTGTCACCTGGAGAGAAAAGGGAAATCACTTATCAACGTAGATTCGAAAACAAGCTGGATAAACGAAAAACCATCAAGAACTTTTTGGATATCACGACAGGCAATGACACTTCATTCGAGCAAAAGCTGGAAGAAGAAGTAAGAACTGAATCAAACGACAGTTCTTCCGAATCATCCAACTTAAGCGGACAAGCATCAGGCACAAACGGCCAAGTATCCGGTTCGGCAAGCTATAGCGAAAACAGCCAAGACTCATCTTCCCTAAGCGAGTTCACCAAAGACTTTCAATCCACTGCTGACAAAGCCGCTCGCAGATATTCAAAATCTGTCAAAGATGAAACTGTGGAAGACATTTCCGAAATTATTTCATCCAGCAATGAAGAATCCGTTTCCATGAGCATAGAAAACATCAATCAAGGTGTTTCATTGAATCTAATGTTCCATAAACTTTATAATGCTTACTATGCAGGCGTATTCATGAAAGATTTTGAAATCCAAATTACGCATCCTATTGAAGTGATTCAAGATACAGGCATTACGCACAAAGTGAATATCAGTCGGTCAAAAAGCGAATCTCTTTACGAATATCTAAATGACTTCATCCAAGTCGCGGCTTATGGAGTATCTCAAGAAAGCGAATCAAATATATTCAAGTTGGTTTGCCAATCCATCACACAAGTCATCAACAATGATTATCTCAGAGATTTAAATGAAGTATTCTCCATGTCCAGTTCAAATGGAGCTGATTCGCTTTCGCCGGCCCCTTCAGACGTGATGAAAAGTATTCTAATCAATAACCATCCTATTTCAACGCATTTCATCAGTCTGCCAAGCAAAGCAACATATGTGGATTCTCTATTGGGCGTGAACCCAAGCACAGAGCCATACTCGGAAGCAATGAGAATGGAGCAATTGCGCAGAGCTTCCATGGAAACGAATCTTATTGAAGCTCAAAAGGAATTGCTGGAAAGAAACAGCCAATTAAACTTGGTAAAGAACAATACATTCACCGCTCGAAAAGAAGAGAATCAAGTTCAAATCCAGTTCGAATCCGAACTATCTCAAGGAAACTGGCTGGCAATGCATAAAAACAGTGTCATCGGATTGGTGAATTCGCAAAACGAAACCATCCCAACGATTGACAACGATATTGACATCAACCTGATTAGAATTGTCGACTTGGTGAATTTAAAAGAAATCAGACAAAACTAAAGCTATAATTAAAGTGAATAAACAGTTTGATCCGGCATTAAATAACGCTAACGGAGCGGCCATTGCTCCGCTAGCGTCTTTTTCTCAAGATTTTAAAAAAAAGGATGAAGTTTCTGTTGAAATAGAGCTTCTAAAGGAACTTGTCATAGCGAAAAGCAAAGACCCTATCAATATTATGGAGGCAAAAGATGTAATCAAATGGCTTAAAGACTACAAAGTAAAGCATGTTCAAAAAAGCGAAACGTTTGTCATCATCACCAAGACAGTCATCAAAAGCCACATCTTGAGTGGAAGCGATGAAATCAAAGACATCTTTATTTCCTTGAATCAGCGCATACAGGTTACGCGTATTTCCTCTATTATGCTGCATGAACGCAAAGGCTTTAAAAGCATTCCATCTTCATTAAACTTGGTGGTATCATTCGCAACCTCCAAAGCGCCTCAACACATCATGGAAGATAGAATCGCCGACGCTATTGGCGAAAGCATTTCCGTGGGCCTGAAGTTCGGAGCCGGTGAAGTTGCCAATAAACTTGGCGTTGAGGCAATGAAAAGCACCATTCGACATGCAACAGCTAGATTAATCGGAGTATCAGCAGCAAGAGCACTAGCAGGAGCATCTATCATTGCCGCTATTGCCCCGGCTGCTGGTGCCGCTGGTGTTATCATCATTTCTATCGCTATCGGAGTAGGAATCGACTATATTGACAAGAAACTCAAAATCACAGAAAAGACCATTGATATCTCCAATAACATTGGGGACAGTCTTTCTCAAGCATATCAATACCTTACAGCAAAAGATGGGTTTGAATTATTAAAATCAGACTTTAAGCAATCAGACATATTTAAAGAAATAGCAAAAGCTACGACGATGTCAGATATGGATTGGTACAGACAGCTGACCAAAATGCCTATTTATTAGATGACCTATCTTTTTTTATAAATCAATAGCCCAACAATTATAGACAGTATAGTCATCGCAAGCATAATATATGGATAAGCCGTTTTTAACTCCTGCGACAAAGAGCTTAATGGAATAAAACCAACCAACAAACAAATAAAAATCACAACTATCCCAGAAATTGAAACGGCCCACATCCCAAAATTGCCAAAAGGTACTTTGTAGGGTCTTTCTTGTTCGGGGTATGTATATCTCAGCTTTATCGCGGACAAAAAAAGTAAAATATACATCACTGCATACAATATCACCGCCAAGGAAGTAAGCCATATAAACGCGGCGTTCACATCTTCAAAAAACAATACCGACAAACTCACCAAAGTCAATAAGACGGCTTGCATGAATAGCAACCTTACAGGCACATTGTATTTATTAACTTGGTTGAAATACGAAAAAAACTCTCCCTTAAGAGACGCTTGATATAAACCATCCACGGGCCCGGATACCCAAGTGCTGACTTGTCCCGCTGTGCCAAAAGCAATCAAGCCGGCGATTATCGGCATTAAAAACTCCAGATTATATTCGCTTAGATAAGATGTGAAAATCTGCATCACGCCTGACGACTCGCTAATTTGATGTGCGGGAATCTTAATATAAATCGACAAGGCTCCAAGCAAGGTAAACACAAAAACCATTATCACCGCTAAAAATATTCCTTTGGGATACGTTGAAGATGGATTGTCAACATTATTCGCTATATGCGCAGAAACTTCGATTCCCACATATCCGAAAATAAATCCCATCAACATGATCAACCTGTTTTTGTCGCCTAAATTCGGAATCCATTGATCATAATTCATTGGAACATTTATGCCAGACCATCCATTCTTGGCGAATTCCAGCATTCCAAAAGCGATCAACAAAACAGTTGGAAGCAATACACCCAAAGCCAAGGCCCAAGAACTAATCTTGGTCGCGACACCTTCGCCATACAAATTATCAAATGTCAGCAGCCAATACACTGCGACCATAGCGGCAAAGATGAACCAAGGATTCATTGCCAAAGGAGGGTGAATTATGTATGCGACAGTAGTGCCAATATAAGCCAAGATAGAAGACATGCCAAACATGCTTTGCAACCATTGAAGCCATGTTGCCAAAAAGCCAATCCGCTCGCCAAAACTAAGCCTCACCCAATGATACACACCTTCTGCCTTTGGCCAACCTGTGGCCAATTCCGCAGATACCAGCGCTACGGGGATAAGAAAAAAGAATGCTGTCAGAATATTGAAAAAGAACATTTGCATGCCTGTAATGGCCATCATAGGCATATTACGCAAAGTCATAAACAAGGCCGCGGACACAAAAGTTAAACGCAACAAACTAATCTTCTTCATCTCTGATATTGGCTAATTACAGAATCTTAAAAAACAATTCTCGTATTTAATAAATCCTCTAAGCTGAAGGAAGTTCTGATAATTTCATTAATTATTTCTTACAGAAATATCAATCGCGTTTTGTAAATACTATCGGCAACACCATTCTTACTGGAACTTTTTGCCCTCTTTGTTCTCCTGGAATGAATTTTATATTTTTATTACTTATTACTCTTAAAGCTTCTTTGTCGGCTTCAGTACTTAAACCTTTCAGTACTCTTGGATCATAAATATTTCCATCTCTGCCAATGACAAATTCTATAAATACCCTTCCTCCCTTTTTTAAATCAGAAGGATATTTTATTTCTTCTGAAATGATTTGATTTAATCCCTTCATTCCTCCATCTAAATATTCAGGCATTTTATCTACAATAACATAAGTTGTATCAACACACTCAGTTATTTCACCTTCGATTTCAATATCTACGTCACTAAAATTTTCAATATCTCCTAATAAAATTTCTTCTGAAGAATTTAGTGTATCATTTTTATTTTGAGGATTCACTTGTGCTTCAGCATCAATAGCCAAACTACTCGCAGCAATAACAGTAGCAGCTGCATATTTATAAAAACTTGAATTTAGCTGAGATTTTTTGAACCGGCCACAAACGCTGCCCTTATTTTCTTTCTTGATTTGCTCTAGATCTTCTAGGGTCTTGTCAGTAAAATCATAGACCAACTTTTCACATGAATCACAGAAACGTCCGTCATTTTGAAGCTTCATATCATCATATCTTTCCAGACAAGGAAATTTAAGCGAGATGTTTTTAATTTTGGCCATTAATTATAGTATTTTTTATGATCAAAGAATAGTTTATTGTTTTTTGAATATTATTGGAATAATCATTTTTTGCGCATATAATTCACCATTCAATATAAAAGGTGTGAATTTATCTGGTATCAAATTAAATAGTCTTAATGCTTCTTTATCAGCGTCAGGACTTAAGCCTCTCACTATTTTTGGATTCATTATATTGCCTTCTTCATCTACAATAAATTCGACAAATACTTTTCCATCAAGTTTTAAATCACTTGGGTAAACTAATTCAGTATTAAAAAATTCATACAACCCTTTCACTCCTCCTCCTAAATATTCAGGATATTTAGGGTCCACAATAAAATGATCGAACGATTCATTCTCTTCTGGAGGAAGTTCGTTTTCGATAATAAAGTTATAAATCTCGTTATCGTCAAATTCTTCAATATCACCAATAATAACTGACTCCGAACTCATCGTTGAATCATTGTTATTTTGAGGATTCACTTGCGCTTCAGCATCAATAGCCAAACTACTCGCAGCAATAACAGTAGCAGCTGCATATTTATAAAAACTTAAATTTAGCTGAGATTTTTTGAACCGGCCACAAACGCTACCCTTATTTTCTTTTTTGATTTGCTCTAGATCTTCTAGGGTCTTGTCAGTAAAATCATAGACCAACTTTTCACATGAATCACAGAAACGTCCGTCATTTTGAAGCTTCATATCATCATACCTTTCCAGACAAGAAAATTTAAACGAGATGTTTTTGATTTTGGTCATTGGGTTAAAGTTTTATTTTAAATGATAGATAATAGGTAAAGCCATTCTTACAGGAACTACTTTGCCGTCATGAATACCAGGTGTAAATTTAATGTCTTCGCTACTTAACACTCTGATGATTTCTTGATCGTATTCAGCTCCCATACTTTTTAGAACTTTAATGTTTGTAATCTTCCCTTCAATACTAATTATAAATTCAGCGAAAAATCTAGTATTCAGTCCACTATATTTGTCTCGATTAATCCCTTTGAAACTAGTTCGTTTACTGATCATTTTATAAAACCCTGCATATCCTCCATCAATATATTCCGGCATTTTATCAACAATCGTATATACAGAATCGTAATGGATTGTGCTTAGGCTGTTTTTTAATTTATTTTCCGCTATAAGTCTTCTCGTTTCTTGATTGAATTCTGTCACCCCAAGATTAAAATCGCCAAAAGAAAGACATGAATTTCCAAAACCTACATAAAAAATGGAATCGCTCCCCAATGACTTACTTCTTGCATATGCCTCATCATAAGCCCCTTGACCTCTTAGAATAATAATGGGCTTGCCCTGCTCAAAGAATTTTCTAGAAACAAGTTTTATTTGTTGAATAATCAGATGCGTAAAAGCAGAATCCTGAGATACTTCTAAAAACGTAAGCCCTGATAAGCCACAAACATGAATGCCATTGTACATTGGATGTATCTGAGAATAATCAATTGTATCCATACCCTCAAAGCAATGATTGATGATTTCTAAGTTCTTTTCTTTAAAAAGCTTCTCAGCTACGTCTTGAGCGAGCAAAGGGCAACACAATCCGTAAAAAATCAAAAACAAAAATATTCTACTCATCATCAAATCAACGCTTCATAGATCTTGAAATTATCATCATCAAAACATACAAAAGTGATCGTCTTTATATGCTGAGGAGCAAATGACTTAACCGCTTCAACAGCAACTTTTGCAGCCTCCTCCTTAGGGAAACGATAAATGCCAGTGCTGATATTGGGAAAAGCAACGGACTCGTACTCATTTTCATCCGCTAACTTTAACGCATTAAGATAGCAAGAACTTAATAAGTGTTTTTCATCTTTACCCCCTCCATTCCATACCGGACCGACTGTATGGATCACTTTTTTTGCAGGCAAGTTCCCAGCGGTAGTCATGACAGCTTCGCCTGTTTTGCAACCGCCTTGCTTATTTCTGATTTTTCTGCATTCTTCCAGTATCGCAGCCCCTCCAGCTCTATGAATCGCTCCATCCACTCCCCCGCCTCCCAGAAGCGAAGAATTTGCTGCGTTCACAATGACATCCACCTCCTGTTTTGTAATATCACCTTGGATTAATCTAACTTTAATCATTATAATTACCTAATGTTAATAATATAATTTAAGTATTTAAAAAATTATCACATACTTTTTCCGCTAGTTTTTCCTCTCGATACATCTCATGAATAGCATTATCGATTATTTCATATCCAAGGTTCATTGACTCTAGCCAATCGCTGTCAGGTTTGTGCGCATCCAATTGTCCATAAAGCAAAGTGCAGTTCCCCTTTATTGGTTTGGTTTCGTAGCGAAGTCTTGTAGAAGAGATCAAAATCATATTTTCCACGTTCAAACTCTTCAAGCAAGCTTTCCATGCTATCGTACCGCCTATACTAAATGCGATAATATTAATCTGTTCGCTCTCCAATTCAATAAGTTTCGCAACAGCCTTTTCGATTCCTCCTTCGATGAATTGTTTATGAATGAGCCCCTTATCAGAAATGCTCTTATCTATCCCTGCCAGTTCTTGGGCACAGTATACTCTTATGTCATATTTACTTTCAAATGGCTTAGTGTACTCATTCATCCATGACATATTTTCTTGCTTGCCGCGGATATCAGAAATAAATATCAATCTAGGGAGTGTTGTCTTGTTATCGCTCATAAAGTATTGTCTTTTTTCCAACGGATCTTGACCGCTGACAAGATTTCCAACTCCAATCGTATATCCGAAAGTTCTTTGAAGCCATTTTTTAAATAAAATGGCAATGGCGTGCGATAATTTTCACCATTTCTCTTCAAATCATCCGAATGATCAATAACCCAACCATTGAGTTCAGATCTTTCCTCTTTGACAAGGTTCAATAGTTTAGACCCAAAACCTTTGCCTTGGCATTTAGAATCTACAATAATAGCAAACCACCTTTCTTCTTCACGAATAAAATCAAAATACCAACCAACGATTTTATCATTCTCCACCACAA
Organism: Aureibacter tunicatorum; assembly: GCF_036492635.1. GTDB lineage: Bacteria > Bacteroidota > Bacteroidia > Cytophagales > Cyclobacteriaceae > Aureibacter > Aureibacter tunicatorum. The sequence continues at coordinate 44,514 of NZ_AP025306.1, read as the reverse complement.
TCATGTGCGACGAATCTTGAAGATTCTGAAGGTAAGAATCAAAATCCGCCATAGTTTTATAAGCAAGCTTCTTCGGGTATTCATTATTCCAAAGCTTAAGAATTTCGGACTTTTGATGGTCGGAAAGTACTCGAGTATGTATGATGATCATAATAAAATATTAGTTTATGTTTATCACGATTAGCTATCTATGTCTTTCTAAATCATTCTCCTTTATTACACTACCCGATGATTTTTTTAACATACGTATCCGTCGGTTAGCTATTTGTAATACTTTTCAGATTATTTGACAAGTTTTACCTTTTATATAAATCCCCTTCTGAAAACACTGAACTGTGGATAGCCATGTTTCTTTTACTTAACGATTCAATTCTGCTTTTTTCTATTTCAGTAGACCAACGAATCGTATTTGAAATCTTTATTCCCATTATTATAGCCTATGACTTTACTTGCTTTCGTCTGATGATTTACTGAAACAATGATATTTTATGCTCGTTTTTAACTTTTAACTCCATCTGTGTTTCCTTTTAATTCTTTGCCATCAATGCTTGAGATGAGTTGATCTTTAGAAGTATTGATCTATAACACGGTTAAATCTCTCATAATCAAAGTGATTCATGATTCTGTTGAGTTGTATGATACTAACACAGCTTACTAGTGAAAAATCTAAATCTAATGGACAAATCAAAGTAATAACGCTTCATATTTCAATGAATCATGGACAAACTTAGCTTACCGTTTGTTCTGAAAATGGCAAATAGTAAAAGCTAATTCATTCTTTTTCCCTCGATTATCGCGATGATCTGAAAGACTGGCTTATAAATTTAAGGAATAACTCTTAATTTCGTTTTTTAGAATGCATCATAGTATTTTCATAATACAAAAAATGAAGCACTCTCGCTTTTTATGAACAAGACTTAAAAGCATATTAAGTGTATTTTCTTTTATTTGATAATACTTTCCTTTTTTTCAATATTATTTATCCCTTTGTATATAGGAGTTAAATTTTCATCAAAAACAAATACTGAATCATGGATGATAACACTTTTTAATGGATTATAATTAAAAGGATAACCTTTAATATTTTTTACTGAATGGGGAATGGTAACACTCGTCAATTGATTATCAGAGAAAGCTGAGTCTCCAATACGTATCACTGAATTGGGAATAGTAACACTCGTTAATTCATTATTAGCAAAAGCCCATGCTCCAATACTTATTACTGAATTAGGAATAGTAACATTCGTTAGCTTATTATTAGAAAAAACTGATCTTTCAATATTTGTTACTGAATTAGGAATGGTAACATTCATTAGTTGATTTTTATTAAAAGCGAACTCTCCAATAATTGTTACTGAATTAGGAATAGTAACATTCGTAAGCTTATTATCAGAAAAAACTGATCTTTCAATGCTTGTTACTGAATTAGGAATGGTAACACTCGTTAATTGATTATCGGAAAAAGCACTTCCTCCAATACTTATCACTGAATTAGGAATGGTAACATTCATTAGTTGATTATTATTAAAAGCGAACTCTCCAATAATCGTTACTGAATTAGGAATAGTAATATTCGTTAGATGATTTCGATTAAAAGCAAACTCTCCTATAATTTTCACTGAATTAGGAATGGTAACACTCGTTAATTGATTATTTGAGAAAGCTGATTCTCCAATACTCTTTACAGAACTAGGAATGATAATACTTTCTAATCGATTAATATCAAAAGTCCTTTTTCTAATAATTGATACTGACTTAGAAATATTAACGCTCTTTAAATCATTATGATGAAAAGCCCATCCTCCAATATTTTTCACTGAATTAGGAATAGTAACACTCACTAATTGATTATAAGAAAAAGCTGATTTTCCAATGCTTTCCACCGAATTAGGGATGTTAATGCTCTTTAAATGGTTATTATAAAAAGCCCCATCTTCAATACTTTTCACCGAATTAGGAATAGTAATACTATCTAGTGTATTATAAGAAAAAGAATATTCTTCAATGCTTTTTATTGAATTAGGAATAGTAACACTCCTTAATCCATTCTTAGAGAAAGATGACTTTCCAATATTTGTTACTGAATTAGGTATAATAATTTTTCTTAATTTATTTTTAAAAAAAGAAGAATCTTTAATATTTATCACTGAAGTAGGAATGGTAACACTTGTCAATCCTTTTTGATAAAAAGCCTTTTTTCCAATACTTGTTATAAAATCAGGGATAACAACATCTTTAGAAACTCCATGGTAATCAATAATTTCAGTACCTGAAATCTCAAAATCTGGATAATCTTCAGCTCTTCTTCTAGAAGAGCAGTCAAATGACGTAATTAATACAATTAATACTAGTAGTATATTTATTTTATTCATGCTAACATATTTTTTATATAAAAAAATAAATATACTTATAAATTTTATTAAAATTAAATTTATTAAGAATCCTGTTAATATAATATTAGACCTTATCACGATTAGTTTTGTATAGATAAAAAAATGCTTTTAAATAGTTAAATTAGGACCTTCGACCTTCCCTTTATAACTAAATAAAAGCAATTATCAAAACTACATCATTAACGAGTCTATATCAAGCAGAATTTGAACAGTTGTTGCAAGTTTTTAACCCCATTGTATCGGAGAAATTGAAACCAACTTTCTGATAGCAGTTGATCGCTGCTTTATTCCAATCAAAGATATTGAGATCAACCTCTTGTTTCTCCGGATTTTCAAACATCAACTCTACCAAATTTCGAATAATCTGTCCTCCGATATTCATCCCTCTCAAATCTTTTCTTCCCAACAAAACTCTTGAGATCCTTCTGTTGCCATTTTCAAAATTCAATTCACAGTGGCCTATCGACTCATTTGTAGAAGACAATACTACTTTAAAAGGCTTCTTGTCCTCCATTTGAATATAATTCTTAAGCTGATCATCGGTCAGAGGATAATCGAATATCGATCCTGCAAACTGATAGAGTTCCTCCTTGCTGTTCACCCAGCTTATTAATGTCTCAAAATCTTCTTCTGTAAATGGTTTTAATTCGATCATCACTAGAAATTAATAATTGATAATAAATCTCAAGCACTAACTTAGCGCTTTTACCTAATTTCTGCATTTGACCGTTCAATGTAAACGATTCAATGACTTTATTTTTTCTACTGAACTCAAGTACCGCAATAATCTTGAATCTTCTTCTATACCAGACATTGTCGCGATTGATTTTTCAAACCATAATATTTTCCTGTAGAAGAAATACAAAGAAGGGTAACCAAGAGAATCATTAAAAGCTAATCATGATGAACATAATTCAGCACTTAGTAAAAACTACTTGCTTAATGAAAGAAACTCAAAATATTCACATCAACTTCATAAGTTCCGTATGCACTTCGAACACTTTTTTGAAATCATCCCTATCCTCCAAAGCATTGCATAATACAACCAAGCTTATCTTCGAAGCCGGATGATAATAATTCGCCAAAGCAAAACCCGGGGCAAAGCCCAATGCGCCGATCTGACTTTCCTTATGATTCTTTTTGTAAATCAATCCGTACCCGTATTCTACTTCCTCAAAAACCGGATGCTTTCTTGTCGCATATCTTGTTTTCATCAAGTCCAATGTATTCACGCTTACCAACTTGCCTGTATGAAGCAACACATTCCACTTCGCCAGATCTTCAGCATTAGAAATAAAAGAACCAGCAGCGGCATAATTCTGCAAACTGCTCGACGAGTATACTAAATCACCTCTCTCAGAGATCTCATAACCTTTGACCAAACGTTTGTAATTCTTACTCTTAGGATGAAACGTGTTTCTCAGTCCATATTCGTCGAACAAATTGCTTGACAAGTCCAAAAATGTCTTCCCCGTCTTCTTTTCCAAGACTTGGGCCAACAAATCATAGCCAAGTTGAGAATATTGGAATTGTGTTCCCGGCTCGAAATCTAACGGTTGGTTTATATCACTAATCCCATGAGTGTGAGCCAACAAATGGTGAATTGAAACCTCATCTTTCCAATCTTGCTTCAAATGTGTCAGATATTCACCTAACTTATCCTCCAAAACCAAATTTCCTTTCTCAAATTCTCGCATTACCAAAACAGCGGTAATCTGCTTGCTGATCGAGCCTATGACGAACTGATGTTCAAGTTTGAGTTGCGATTTTTCTTCAAGATCGGCATAGCCCAAAGCGGACTTGTACAATGGAATCGTATCTTTAGCAATCAAAACGACTCCATTGAACGCATGATTAGCTAAAACCGAATCCACTTGAGCGGATAAGCGATTATTATCAATATTTGTTACCTCATGTTTGGCAGTATTCGGAGAGCAACAAACAAAGATATGCAATGCGATCAGAATAAAGATATATAGCTTTTTCAATGGGTTTCAACTTATATTCAACAATACTTTTAATGCTACAGGCTTTCCGCTTTTGATTCTAAGCTAAACCCTGTTAAATCCCTCAATACTGTTTCAGCGCCATTTTCCAAAAGCAAATCATAATTAGTCTCGCCAACGCCTACAAACTCAAGATTTAAATTATTTGCCGTTCTCAAATCCCACAAACCATCGCCCACAGATACGATTCTTTCAAAAGTATCCACTCCGTAATATTCGGAGGCTTTGTTGATCGCTTGTTGCACGATCGCTTCCCTTTCGTAAATGTCATCTGAAGCGACCAATTGGGCCTCATCAAATTCAATCCCAATGGAGTTCAACTTATGCGATGCTGGCCTTCTCAACGATCCCGTTGCAAAACAAAAACCATATTGAGGGGCATTTTTCAAGGAATCTATCAATGCCTTAGCTCCCTTGATTTCATCAAACGCTTCTTGGCTTAGCTTGCTTGACAGCGCTTTTTCGAAAGCATCCTTCTTATCTCCTGTAAATGATGCCTGAAGGCTCGACTCGTAAATTTCCTTAGCTATAAAGCTGTCAGTATGATGCTTGAAAGATTTGAATTCAGCATGACTTTCCACGCCCATGTCCTTCAAAATTTCCGCAAAAGCTTGTTGATGTTGCTTGACACTATCGGTCAAAGTACCATCTATGTCAAATACGACAAGTATATTTCTATTCACTATTTTGTTAATTTACTAATTAAATAATCTCTATTAGCCAACTCAATCAACTGGCTATCCACGCGATCTTGTCTTTTGATAATTTCCATTATCCGCAAACTGGTTTCATCGATGAGCGAGCGAAATATTTCCTCATTGTATAATTCAAATCTATCATCAGCCAAAGGCAAATTGACCATAAATTCTTTCGTAGCAAAGGTAATCACCAATACGCCTCCAGGCTTCAATACTCGATAAATTTCTTTGGCAAAGGAAATCGGATTGCTCCAAAAATAGATCGTGTTCACCGTCATAATCTTATCAAACGCATTGTCTTCAAATGGCAAGAGCTCTCCGTCGTATACTAAAAACTCCGCTTGTCGCGCTTCAACATATTTTTTATTGATGCGAACAGCTTCCTCTTGCATCGTCTCTGAAATTTCCAAGCCTGTATAATGCAATTCGCCCGCGTCATCCATGATATCTGTAAGATGAAGGGCATTTCCATGACCGATTTCCAAAATAAGATTTTTATCGCTGGCGTTCAGCTCCTCTATCGAATAACGCACCATTTCCTTGTTTGTCTCATTCATCGCAAATGCTACATCGACACCATTCTTTCCGTCAGGTTTGCTTAATTGAGAAGAAAGCTCTTTCAATTCTATTTCTTTCTGAGAATTCATAATTGATTTACTTAGATTCTTTTATCGTATAATTTTTTATTGTTTTCTTTACTAAGTTCAAATCATTAGCACTTATATCAAAATCTCTCTGTTTTTCTATTTCAGAATTAACATCCCTTTTTAAATCTTCCAAATATTCATTTCCTTCATACAAGGAAGCTAGCTCCATCACATTTTCAATACTTCCTTGATTTATATCATCAGAATTAACAGCTAACATTGCAATAAAATGCTCAAGTGTGTCGCCAACCTCAAAGTAAATATCTGATCGTTCAGATTCTTCTTTGTCCTTTAAATCATTTACCAAAAGTGGTTCTTTATTACTTAGTAAATCTAGAATTTTGGACAATATGCTAATGGCATCTTCATAGGATTCAATTATGAATGCATTCTGGTCTTCGGAAAATTGAAAATTACTTTCAAAACCCAATGCAGTACAAACACGTTTTGCGACAAAAGCTTTATCTATAAGTTTAGCATTTTCAAATAAAGCATAAAATACCACTGTCCTTTCGGCAATACCTTCTGTATCCAGACAAAAAACAACACTCAATTCACTTTGCAAATCATCATGCTGATGAACTTCTATTTCAAGTGATACTTTTTCATCAACATCCCACCAATCGATACGCACAGATTCATATTCATATATAAATGAATTATACTCCTGTATACCAATACTTGCTAATAACTTTTCCAAATTAGTAATTAAATTAAAAAACATCCATCATTCCAAAGCCAATAGATGCATCCATTTTTCTAGAGCTGTATGAAGAATCTTGATCAACAAATACATTCCCATGCCTAGGTATTTTAGCCCAGTGTTTCTCTTCTTTATTTCTTATCTTCCAAAACTTCAGTTTTGACTCCAGCTTCGACGACTCTTGAGTTGAAAGTTCCGTTCTCATTAGCCCCTCGATCGCCTTGGCAGAAACAATTTGAATGGGATCGTCCACTAATTCAAACAGTATTTTTCTCGCTTCATCATCCTTTTCAAAATGAAGCAAGTACAGAATCATCTCCATTCTTTTCGAAAATAGAGAATGCTTCACTATAAAAATAAAGTTCCTAATCAATCCTTTTTCTTTCCACACATCATATGTATCAGCAGAAAAACGGACAAGACCCTTTTTGTATAATAGCTTAACTAACAAGTTCATATCCCTAACTTTTCCCAGACGCATTTTTTCTCCTAATCTTGCTTGCCAACCATTTTCTTTTCCAGACTAACACAACAGCTATTATCAACAGTGGCCAAATATTTACCATCGCCAATAATAGACTCGTTACAATAGACCAGCCATTGACAAAACCTTCCGCCAATTTTTCCGAATAAGGCTTTACATAAGCATAGGTTTCTTCAGTACGCTCTATCTCTTGAAAAATATTCAAGGTAATCGTGCTAAACTTGATCTGATCCTTCAAGTACCTAAATCGGCCTTCCTTTGCTTCGATTTCCTCTGTGATTTTGCGAATAGCTTCCTCAGCCTCAATGACATCTCTTATATTTCCAGTCTTATCCCTTAAAATCTGAATGTATCGCTCCCTAACTTCTTTTTTGGTTTTCAAGCGAATCTGAATATCAATAAATTCTTCAGTCACATCCTGCGATTTGATTTTGATATTCTTCATGGAAACAGATTCGCTTTTTAAGTCATTCAAAAGCGAATCAAATCGTGAACTCTCAACTCTTATGACAATTCTATTTGCTATTCGGTAATTATTGGAAGTCAGATTCATGTCTGAGATAAAAGCTCCATGCTTTCGGCTCAATTCGCCAATTCTACTTGTTGACTGATCCACATTTTTCACCTGAAACTCTACATTTGCGGACCAAATAATCTTACGTTCTTGCTGAATTTCCGATCTTCCAACGCCTGCATTCGCTGTCATTTTTTTTGCTGGGATATCAACCGCATGAACTTCTTCCCCAATCTCTGCCATCGCTTCTCCGTCATAAACAGCTTTTGATCCATCATGGCAAGCAAAACAAAAAGCCGACAGTAGTAAAAACAAAAATATCTTTTTCATAACATTCACGATTCCGACGATCTAAAAAATAAATTTCACTAGATAAAATATATAGGATCACAATTAGTTTTTTATGGTTTTTTAAACCTCCTCCTTTGTGTTCCCTCCAGAGGGAAATAAAATGGTATAAAAAATCAATTGCAACAATCTTTAGTATTCAAAAATTAGAATATATAAATAACATATCAAAGAATTATTTAAATTTCTAACTCATGAATCGACGGAATACGTAAACGCTAGCTAAAGCTCAACCTTTCATTAGGCCATGAAGGAAACCATATCGACAGCGATTCTTCCCAATTCGATATCTCCTTTTATCTCTATTTTATCTTTCAAGTCAGCATACCTCAAGCTTTTTGAGAATAATTTCCATGATGCATAAGAATCAATAGTCACTTCAGTCTTAATCGATTGTACAGGAATGCTATCAATTAATTCCCATATCTCGCCATTGAACCGTACCAACCACTCTCCATTTACTTCTCCAACTATGCTCATTTTCAATACACTGCCTTTCACCACAGCGGCATTTCTCAATGCATGCGGCAAAGCGTACATGCATACTTCCAGAAATGGCAAAAAATATTCTTCCGACATTATTCCTTGCTTGCCCACAGCATCACGGATTTGTTGTTGGTGCAAAAACTTCTCGGTATAATCACGAGCGATATGCATCCAATTCTTGCTTTCATTTTCACCTGCCCAAGCAACTGGATAAAGAGCCTTTCCAAAAGGGTCAAGCGAAGCATAATAATCGCAATAAGGCTTTCCTGTATGCTCTAGCAAATCAAGCAACATTTCCGGGCTGACTCTCTTCATTGACTGCACCCATTCAGCGTTCAAATGATTCAAAAAATCAAGCAAATCCTGATAGGAATTAATCTCGGGAGATTCCAAATGATGATGATCTCGAAGTCCAGACAATATACGTATATTTCCATCCAACAAATGAGCTGCTACATCTTTTACGGCCCATAGCTTGGCTACTGTCGGCTTGTTCCATTCTTCTTGTTCCAAGCTCTGCAACAGTTCTATCAGTTTTGCATCCAACTCTGGAAATTTATGAACGATATCAATCATTTGAGATCTATTTTATTGATGAATAATGAATTTCTAAAAAATATATTTCGTATTCGACAATATAGAAAAAACAGAAACCAAAAATACGGTAACCTTCGAATTTAAGTTTCTGTTTAAATGCCCTTTAACTGACAACAAAACGATCATTTAAATCAAAATCTAAGCATTAAAATAAGCTAAAACTCTACGGTTAAATAAAGAAAGCGCCAAAGATATCAACGCCACAATGATTCCCAAATACGCTCCAGCGGGCAAAGCTATCAATATGTTGATCACAAACATTATCCGCGATCCCGTCAGCTTTCGGTTCTTTAAAAAATAGACCAGAAAAGCAAAGCTTAAGATATAAGCAACTCCCGTATAAACCATCCACATTGGGTCAAGATCGCCGACGGTAATATTCTTTGTCGTAAAGACATAATAAAAGACAAAGGGCAAAAACATCATTAGAGCATTAAGAATAAAAATAACTCTTAGAAAAACGGGCTTGTTGACTTGTTTGATTGAAGTTTGCATAATGTTATTCCTTTTAGTGATTGTTTATATCACAAAGGTGCTCAATCAAACCATTCCGCATACGGATTTAAAGTTCTATCATCCGTTAATTTAGCTCAATCAGTTCAACATCTGATTTCTATAGTCCGAAGGAGTAGAACCATACCTCTGCTTGAAGGATTTTGAAAAACTGTCAACGCTTGCAAATCCACAATCAAAGCATATATCCGAAACTCTGTCTTGAGATACTTGAAGCATCTGAGCCGCTTTCTCCAAGCGTTTGTTTTTGATATAAGAAGCCGGCGAATCGTCAAAAACGGCCTTGAACTTTCGTTTGAAACTAGACAAGCTCAAATTACATAAATGGGCCAACTCTTCTATCGACAAATCTTCATTGATATTTTTGCTGATGATCTTTTTAAAATCAAAATTGTTAGGATTGAACAAATCATGCATCATCTCTCGCACATTATTGCTGTTGATCTTATACAGCAAACTCAGCAACTCCTTTACTTTGAGCACAATCACTTCTTCATCCACTATCTCCGGATTATTGAAATACAATAGCAAACTCTCAATATAAGGTTTCAGCAATTGACTGCCATCGAGCATTAACACTGATGGGCCACTGTGTTTTCCTTTAGCGGTTAAAAACTCGGGCAAATCATCTCTGTATACATAGCGTATCAAATCAGGATACAAATGGATCGCAATCGCTTCGTTTTGCGCATCGTCTTTATTGATATGCCAATGGTTGAAATAATTGCCGCATTTCATCAGTGCCCCTTTCCCTGAATCCAAGCTATGCTTCTGATCAGTATCGTAAAGGCTAGAGCTTCCTTTGACTGAGTACAATAAACAAGCTTCGCTTTGCATATCTTCTTTCAATCTCAATGGCGGAGTGAAAACCACTCGTTCCAATACTACTTTTCCTAATAAATCGTAATGCTGATGCTTATGAATCATTGATGGCTATGCTTTGTAATCTAAAATATTTGAATCCACGGCAAATGAAATCTCAAAATTGAATTCATGCCATTGATTAATATTTTCCGGTTAAATAGAAAATCAATTTATGAAAAACTACGCAACAAGAAAAGCGCCTTTGAATGAAAGACGCTTTTCAAGGATTGCTTGTCAGGAGACTTCTGCTATTTTTTCTCCCTTTGATAATAAGCGACGATGCTAGCCTTTCCCAAAGTATTGCTCCATAAATAATAACCTACAGTAGCGGGATTAGCATTTTGATCCAATCCCAATTTATCCATTTTCAATGCGTAGATTGTGATGATATATTCATGCAATCCATCACCCTCAGGGGGACAAGGACCGCCATATCCTCTCATTCCATAATCAGTAATGCTTTGAATAGCTTGCTTCGGGGCTAAATCAAGTTTCACATTTCCAGCTCCTGAGACTAATTGATCCACATCCGCTGGTATATCAAAAACCAGCCAATGCCACCAACCGCTGCCCGTCGGCGCATCCGGATCATACATGGTGATAGCAAAGCTTTTAGTGCCTTCAGGCGCGTTTTCCCATGACAACTGTGGCGATTGGTTTTTTCCCGTGCATCCAAAACCATTGAACTCTTCCTCGACGGTGGCTTGACCACCCAAGTCATTGCTTTTCAATGTGAAAGTCTTCTGCGCAAACAAAGTATTTGACAGACAGATGAATGCGATTAAAATTATGTTGGCCTTTTTCATATATATTTGTTTTTAAATTACTTTGACAAATATATGAGCCAAAAAGCGGTCCTATGTATTTGAATTCGCTCAAAAAGTATTGGAAATAGTTCAACCTGTCTGATACTGTTTTGGAGTCAATCCATGCTTCAATTTGAAAGCCACGATGAAATTAGACAAGGTTTCATAACCAACTTCTTCATAAATCTCCGAGGGCCTTTTGCCATGAGTCAACAGATATGCCGCATGCTCCAATCGCTTATTCTGAAACCACTTGCTGGGCGAGATATGAAATTGCTTTTCAAACTCTCTTTTAAACGTTGAAACGCTCATATTGGCCAAGAAAGCCAATTCCTTGACAGTCAACCTATTCAATTTATTGCTTTCAATAGTTTGCCTGAACTTTTGATCATGATCAGGCTCGTCGCTAATCAAGGAATTTAAAAAATCAACACCCTTGAACTCTATCAAATACAACATGATCTCTTCAAATTTCGCCGATAGAATATTTCTTTGGGTCGATTTTGAAAATCTTGAAATATCTAAAATGCTTTCGACAAACCGCTCAATAAAAGCATCGTACTCGAAAGAGCGGGTGGAATTTGACGACGAAGAGGAGGAAGGTTTAAGATCGTATTTTTTGATAAAATCATTTATCGCCTCATTTGAAAAAAACAGCAATACGCTTCTGTAACTCTTTTGAGCATCAGAACATGTTTCCGTCATAAGACAATGACCCGATTTCATCAACAAAAATTTCGACTTGTCAATAGCGCATGTTGAATTGTCAAAAAACACTTCCTTGGTCCCTCTCTGTAAGAAACTAAAGGTATTTTTATTCAATATCACTTCTTGCTTGATGATTCCTTGATCAATTTCATAATCAATTACCTCAATCGGAAGTGCATTGTCAGAGTTCAATTCGTCTGGAACAGTAATAGTTGTCATAAGCCATCAACAATAATATTCGCTTAAATTAATCACTTATCGTTTACAAACTAATCCATTTCGACCTTTTTTAAAAAACGAACCTATCAAATCTAATTGAAGCTGATTCATTGATTTGCATTAAAAGAAAAGGAAAACATCTATACAAAACAACACAAACTACAAATACGTTCCATTCAAAAGAAGCCAGAACGGATTAAACATTCAGCCTGTTTTCCCATTCACCTTCAAGAAGTTTAATATTATATCCAGACTAATTGTACCGATAATCACTCAACCTTCATTCACTGAAGATAAATCAAAAACAGCTCTCGGCAACTCCCAATTGTCTTTATTTTTCACGCCCTCCAAACTAGGCAAATTCATCTGGGGAGCCGGACCTATCATACAGCTACCAACTTCAACTTCGGATCAAGTAGGCAGAAATCGCTTTGGAATAGGACCTTCCGTTGTAGGAGTTGTGATGACAGGACCTTGGGTTATTGGAGGACTCGTCAACAATGTTTGGACGATAAGCAAGCATGAAAACTTCAATAATCTGCTTATTCAGTACTTTGTTAACTACAACTTCTCCCATGGGATTTACATTAATTCAGCCCCCATCATTACTAATAATTGGAATGCGGAAAAATCACAAAGTTGGGTAGTTCCATTTGGACTAAATGTTGGAAAGGTTTTCTTTGTGGGTAAATTACCTCTAAACTTCTCAGCAGGATTTAATTACAATGTTGTCAAACCTGATGAACGAGGACCTTGGGAAACCAGATTCCAGCTACAATTCATTTTGCCAAGATTCTATTAAGAGTAGTGAATATGGCGAATGGATTTCTAAAACATAAAAATATACACGTAAAACCATTCGTCATTATTTTTTGACTTTTTCCTTTATTATTGAAAACTAGGCTCATCAGATTCTCACAGCAACGATAATCATTGTTTATCCGATTGTAAACAAGCCTCGCGTTTCAATAGTTTCACTTACTGAGCCCAACGCAAGTAGCTGAAGTAAATGTTAGAATTGTTGCATAAAAAGACATCCCAAAGAGTCAATGCCTCAAGTCAAAAAGGCATTTCAAAGCTACCTCCTACTCCCGCGCAATGTCTGATGTCTTCAAAAACATTGGAGCGAAAAGCCCGACAAAAAGCGACAAAGCCAATTGCTTCGCCACTTGTAGACTCATTATTGCCTGCCAACTCATCAAGTCCTGACAGATATTTCGATCCGCTTATATATTATTTGACAAGAGCCTTGCGCAACTATGAGCAAATAGTCGCCAAGGAAGACTTGGTCTTAAGGCAAGTCGACCCGAATGTGGAATTGAGAGTCTTGAGGCCTCAGCAAGCAGTCTTTATAACTCATCAAAAATTAGAGCTCTTGGATCAAATGGAGCATTTGGCTTATCGTTGGTTTTCAAGGCATCCGATCAAGGCTGAGGAAGGCCAAAACCCGATCCAAAGCTTGATTCGAACATTGCTTCGCGAGCTGTCCGATGAACATCGAGAAGTGGTCAAGGACATCGTGCTTTACCAAAGCAATCCATGGCTGTATGATGAGGAAAGCCTAAGCCTTGAGAAAAAGCAAGAAGCTAATTTGCTTTGGAAAATGCTTATTCAAGCGGGCCAAGGTATGAGAATGGCAATTCCCTTCCACCCCGATGACCACTATGTGTTTGGAGAAGTCAAAGATCTGCAAGCGGAACATTTGCACGCAATCTTCGCAAAACTCATATCAAGAAAATACGGCCGAAGACTGTTGAAAACCTTGGCTTGGCGCCCCAATAATCGAGCAATCGGACATCGCATGCTGGAAGATGATAGCCTGGCATCTATTGAGACGAGAAAGAAAAGAATCCGTCCAAATCGACATTTCAAGGAAGGTTACTTCCAAGCCGAAGTCGCATTCCCCAACAAACCTGATGATGGCATTACCATTCCCATGGATCCCCTATGGTCTCCCGGCTCAAAAACTATATTTGAAAAACATGAGCAATACACAGATCCAAGCGGAACCGAATGGATTGAATTAGGCGATGCAATTCCCCAAACAAGAAGTGAAGAACATTTGACGCTTCATCCACTTTTCATTCAATATGCTAATGCCTTGCACAAGGCTATCGACATTCATTCGGCATTTCCAAAACTCTCCAGTTCTACGGCCGATGATATGGATACAGCTTCTCTCGGAACCAGAGAAGACTTGCTTCATTTGGCTGACCAAGAGAACAAAATCAGAAGAGAACATTTTCTCCCTGAAAGAAGGAATACTGAAAAAGGAGATATTCCTCTTAAAGCGAATGCCAGAGGAGACTTTACGAGTCGTTTTTAGTAGAATTCAATTTATCAAAAGCTAAAAATGCTATTCAGTTCTTTTCTTAAAACTTTGAATAGCATTTCAATAACCTAAAGCTGAGATTGCTTGCTCCCCTTCGCTTTCTTATCTTTTTTATCCTTTATTCTTATTAATTCCATCACTTCATATGGAGCTCGATTCATCTCGATCAAAGCCCTCATTGTATTCATGTATGGAGTCACATGTTTATAATACCCAAAATAACCTTCGCAAAGATAGGCTTGATCTTCGCCCATTTCCGTTTTTCCAAATCGATGCTTAGGGCATTCGCCATAGCAGATTTTTAAAAATGGACACGCTTTGCATTTCTGGGAAAGCGTGTCAAATTTGTCTGTTCCAAACTTTTCCTGAACTGGAGAATTTGCAATAGCCAACAAGCTTTCATCTTTGATATTGCCTAATTTATACTCTGGATAAACATAATGGTCGCAAGTATAGACATCTCCATTATGCTCTATTGCTAAGCCATCTCCACAATATTTGGAATGCACACATGAAGGTGCTGTAAGACCGCACCAACTCTCCAAAGTATCATCAAACTCTTTGACAAATATCCTCCCCACATCGTTTCGAACCCATTCATCAAAAATTGTTGTCAAAAAACGCTTCCATTGTTGCGGACGAACGGTTTCTTCAGTCACTTCCGTTTTTCCTTTATAATCATGAGCCACTAACTTTAACTTCTCCTTTGGATTGGTCGCCCTGCGTTCTTGAATCGGCAAAAACTGCATCCACTGGCTTCCGATCTGCTTTAAGAAATTATACACTCGAAGCGGATGCTTTGCCGTCAAGCTACTAACCACAGTCAACGTATTGAATCTAACGTTATGCTTGCGAAGTATCTGAACAGACTTCATAACACGATCCCAAGTGCCCTTGCCTCCCTTGTTTACTCTGTAATTATCATGGATATCCTTTGGGCCATCGATAGAAATCCCCACCAAGAAATCATGCGTTGCCAAAAATTCAGCCCAGCGCTCATCTATGAACATCCCATTAGTCTGAAGCGTATTCTCAATATCTCTCCCATCAGTATATTTCTGTTGCAATTCGATGGCTTTTTCAAAATACTCGACACCCAAAAGAGTCGGCTCTCCTCCCTGCCAGGCAAATACTACTTTTGGGTTTTCTTTTGGCTGAGATTTGATATAATCCCTTACATATATTTCCAAAATATCCTCCGACATCTTGAATCGCGATGGAGTAGACTTTTTATCTTCGTAAATATTTTCCTTCTCTAAATAATAACAATATGCGCAAGCTAAATTGCATACCGGCCCTATCGGCTTGATCATCATATGGAAGTTCTTTCTTTGCTCTTTGATGTCTCCCTCGGCAGTTAGAAAATTAACAGTGTGGCTCATATTCAATTAGTTTTGTGATTATTCCTTACAAAAATAAATAGACTATTGTGGGTATCCTTAACCCATTCAGTCCATTCTAAATCCCAAAAAGATCAAAATAGCTAGCTAGTTATTAATTAAAACAAGTATATTGCTTTCTGAGTCTATCTTTGTAATACAATCCATTTATCATGAAATTTCTTGAGATTAATTATAAAGGAGGAGAGTCTGTTTACTTGATGAAATCCCTATATGATCAAGTTGGAGGGGAACTTTCTGAACATTCTTTTAAGTATAAACATCAAAACGAATTTATAAAATTAGACTCATATCAACTTAATTCAGGTTTTGAAATTATTCTGGCGGACTATTGCTATCCATCAGATATAAAATCATTGAGAACTCCTGATGATAACCCTGATTTATTTATAATAAACCTTTTTAAGGCTGGTGAAGCCGTTCTAAACTTCGATAATCAAGAACAACATCTTAAGGCTAACTCGACAAAAGGAGTCTTAATTTATAATGGTTTATTTCCTATGCGGACATTCATACCCGCCAATACTCATGTCCAAACTTTAGGGTTCTTTGTAAAGAAGTCGGCTTTTAAACAATTAATGAGAGAGGATCATAGCATTCTTCAGAAGTTATTCCCAACACAAGAAGGCATGGGCTATTGTACATTTTTCCCAAAAGAATTGAACAATCTGATAGATGAGATATTCAAGTTGAAAATACAATCTTCTGGAGCAACTCCGCTAATCATGGCTAAATCTCTTGAAATTTTTGCTTTATTATTTCAATCTATCATAAAAATGCTAGATAAAGATGATCTTAATGGATTGCCAATCATCGATTATCAACGAGTTTTAAAAATTGAGAGTGTACTTCTAAAAAATTTAGATCAAAAAATATCTTTGAATGAATTAGCTGATGAGTTTTGTATCAGTATCTCAAAATTAAAAAGAGACTTTAAAGCTTTATTCAATCAATCCGTATATCAGTACCATCTTCATGCAAAGATGGATGAGGCATACCGAAAATTAAAAACCGGAAAATACTCGATATTAGATATCAGTATTGAAGCAGGTTACGAGAGTCAATCCAAATTTTCTAAGATGTTCAAAAAAATAAAAGGAATCAATCCAAAAGAGGTTCTTCAAAAATAATCACTTCTAAAATCAATTATTTAATCCAAGAATTTCCCCTTCTTCACTCATTATTCAAATCTTCTTCTTTCGGGCTATTGGATGACTTTTTCGGAGCAATAAAATGGTTACGTCTATTTTACCTTTGTCATATCAAAATCAGAGAAATAGTTGACCTGATTGACATAGCCAGAAGTCAAGCTTCAGCTATAATGTACATCTAAAATAACAGATTATTTAACATTAACATTTTTAATTATGAAAGAAGCAGTTGAATCAATGAAAGAGAAGGAGTACACTTTCCAATCAAGAAAATTCTATGTTAATGAGCCTAACAAAGATAAAGGATCCATCTGGGAAAACTGGGCCCCACATGCTAGGATGTCTGCAAAATCCTTTGGATGGTGGTACATGACGGCTTATGTTCATGATGCAGAAGGAAATCCATATTTTCTATTTACTGGAAACTCTGATCATATGGGAGAGAATATGAAAGAGCGAATGATCGGGGAGAAAGTTAATGATGATAATCGAAGAATCATAGGACATACTAACACTATAGCTGACTATAATGCTGATAGAGTAATCAGAGTAATGCGATTACCTGACTTGCCTCTAGAGCAAATGTATGATCCTGAGAATAATAAACTTCATATTACAAACAACGAAGACGTTTCCTTGATCTGGGATTTCAAAGGAGATACGATGAATATGAAGTATGACTGTCCTGAATCTACTTGGGATTTTGTTATGACAAATGCAAGCGATGTGGTTTGGCATAAAGACAAGCATGGCCATGATGGACTAATCCAACAAGGGGCTGAAGATGATTGGAGTTTCTATTATTGTCTTCCAAACTGTCAATTATCAGGGACATTAACTATTAATAATGAAGATGGAACTAAAAAAAGCGTTCAGGTATCAGGCAGAGCTTGGGTAGACAGACAATGGGGAGATTTTGCTTCAGTGCATTGGGAGTGGGCTTCTTATCGTTTTAATAATGGAGCTGCAATGCACTTGTATAGTTTTGCCGGAGGTCACCAAGAAGGCTTATACCGTGATGCAGAAGGCAATGTACAGTATTTTGATAATGTAATCGTCAGGCAAAATGGATACGCGAAATCCGAAATTTGCAAAGCATGGACATCTTGGGGATGGACTTATGAGTTCCCGATTGAAATAGAAGGTTCAAAGCAATTTACTGTACGTCCTAAGTCCAATAAAGAATTTTTAGAATTTCCGAGTATGACATCAGAGTCTTTTGGCAAAACAATAAAAGGATTTGTTCTATTTGAAGGAGCTGGAGAACTTGTAAACGATACCACAGGTGAAGTTGTTGGTATATCCATCAACGAATCAGGTGATATCCGCGCAATGAAAAATGGACCTTACGATACTTACCAAAAGTAATAATTGGTAATTTGATTAACCGCCCAATTATAATTGAATAATTAATTTGTAATAAGAATCTATTCTCAGAATAGAAGAATACCCAACCAATCGTAAAGTGTCTAATTCAAATAGAGTTTGTCATTAATTTAACAAACTCTATTCTTATATAAAAAAATCTTAATTTAAGCACTCTTTGATAACATCTCTCGGGCATAAGCCTTTATGTTTTTTAAACATCTTGGTGAACTTGGAATGATTTTCATATCCAAGATTAAAACATATTTCTTGAACTGAATACTTACCGGATTTTAACAAACTATATGCCTCATTCATCTTAGCGTCTGTATAAAATTGGTAAATTGTTTTGTTGAATAATTTCTTAAAGTCCCTGCTTAATTTTGATGTGCTAATTCCAACTTCTAATGCTAAATCGTTTATGGTCATCCTTTTTTCGAAGCTAGATAATAATAATTCCTTTGCCTTTTGCATTCGCTTATAATCCTCAATATGCAGACCTCGCAATTCATCCTTTTCTTTCAGTTTACTGACAGTGTTTATCAATAAAGATAATATTTCTAATGATCGAGCTAATACCAACGAAGTATGAGCTGGACTTGAACTATCATTGTTAAAAACCTCTGATAAGACCTGATTAATCTCTTGCGAAAAATAGGAGTAATACACATAGGGAATCTTTTCAGGAAATAATTGTCTATAAATGTCATGAGCATTAGGAGCAAGAGAAAGAAACGTTTTCAAAGTCAACTTCAACGTAAGACTTTGACATCTGGATTTGCTAGTTGTCTGAATGTGGATTGGCTCCAATACATTCATGATAAAAAGATTTGCTTCTGTTGCTTCTTTAATATTACTATTGCCGCTAGACAAGGAGGTTATTTCACCTTTATTAATTAATGTTATGACAATTAATTCGGCATCAAATGCTTGATCAAAATCTAAACTCAACTCTCTATCTATAAAAGTATCAGAAAGAAGAATCTCGAATTTACTTTTTTGACTATGAACATAGAGTTTAATCTTAGTATTTCCCTTACTAAAAGTATATGTATTAGCTTTTATCTCGCCTCCGAATGTTCGAAGTAAAACTTGATTGTAATCACTAAAGTCCTTTTCTTTAAAGTCGATTTTTAAGGGTTCACTTTTCATTCAATATATCATTTATCAAATCTAAAAACCTTTTTATTACAGTTTGATGGAATAAAAACAGCCACCCCCTTTTTTCAAGAGGATGGCAAAATCATTAGTGCATCTTAAATACAATACTCCATAAACCTTTTTATTTTTAAAGAATTTATTTCCCTATATCAAAAACAACTTTTTTTAACTGACCTCTAGTAAATTTAAATTTACCACGATTTTCATAATGATGTGAAACGGGCATTCCTTCATCACGACCAATATCGAATGTTTCATGTCCTCCATACATTAAGCTAACAGTATGCTCGATTTCAACCGTCTCAACCAGCTTGTCATTAATAAACAAATCTACCTGTGATGCTCCTGTAATTTTGCGTTCTTTTACTGTATGCCTAAGTGTTACTTTGATATCACCATGAGGGATATTAGTTCCTTTCGATTCATAGGTAAAATAACCTAGAGTTTGATAAGTAAACATCAATTTTCCATCTAAAATATATAGAGATTGGCCTCCCATATGTTCTCCCAAAGCATAAATTACTCCTTCTGTATTTTCATCAGCTGATATATAAGCATTCACTTCATAATCATTAGTCTTTAGTTCAGGGCCTGCCATTTCAGGAACACGATAAGTATTAGTAGTGAATTCCCAATGAGATTTTGCTCCTTTAGCCTCACTTGATTCTGGTTGAAGCAATGTTCCCAAACCACCACCTACTGGAAATACATTATATTTTTCTGCCTCTTCCCAGAAAAGTTCTTCAAGCTCTTTTACTTTTTCAGGATGTTTGTCTGCTATGTTTTTGGATTGTATGGGGTCCTCATCAATGCTATATAACTCCCATTCTGTAGAAAGTGGATCCATATTAGCTAAGGCTTGTGCATCAAACAGCCAAGGAACTCGATAAGGACTAGCTGCTAAACTCCACCCTTCATGATAGATGCCAATGAATCCCACTGTTTCAAAATATTGGGTTTTATGATTGGTTTTTGCATCTGCATCGTTCCATGCATAACGCATTGATACGCCAGGATATTCTACGCGCTTCTGTCCATTAACATAATCAGGAATTGGAACTCCAGTTACATCCAAAATAGTCGGGACAATATCCGTTACATTTTGAAATTGTCTTCTCCACTCACCTTTAGCTTTTATTTCCTTCGGATAACGAACCGCTGTAGAAGTCATCACTCCTCCAAAATGTGAAGCCATTTGCTTCGTCCACTGAAAAGGTGTAGATGAAGCATATGCCCAACCAACAGCATAGTGATTCGCCATATTTGGACCTCCCCATTCATCCAAACCACCCAGTTTTTCTAGAATGTCTAACTGCTCTTCCATAGAAAATTCAGGAAAACCATTTACAGTCAACAACTCTGAACATGATCCTGTTGGCGTCCCTTCAGAACTGCAACCATTATCAGCGGTTAAATACATAATAAAGGTATTATCCAGCTCTCCCATTTCCTCAAGATGAGTAATCACTCGTCCAATGTGAAAGTCTGTATATTCCAGAAAAGCGGCATTTACCTCCATCTGTCTACGAAGATACTTTTTTCCTTCTTCACTAAATGAGTTCCATTCAGGAATAGATGAAGGCCAGTCCACCAGCTCAGCATCTTTAGGCACAAGTCCAATTTCTTTTTGCTTATCAAATTGCTCTAACCTAAGAGCCTCATATCCTTCATCATAGCGTCCCTTATATTTATCTCTCCAGTCTTCCGGAACATGTATGGGTGCATGAACTGCTCCAGGAGCATAATATATGAAAAAAGGATCATCTCGAAGCCCTTTCCAATTATCCAACCACTTAATAGTCTGATCAGCCATGTCCGCTGACAAATGATAAGTAGTCCCGTCAGCATTTTCATTAGGAGTATCAATAGGCGTTGTCCCTTGGTATAGCAATGGATAAAATTGATTTGTCTCTCCTCCCATGAATCCATAAAAGAAATCAAACCCCCATATACCAGTAGGCCACCCCTCAAAAGGCCCTGCAGGAGAAGCCTCTTCTAATTTTGTATTATGCCATTTACCAAAAGCGGCGGTTGCATAACCATTGTCTTTCAGTATTTTAGCTACAGATGGAGTTGTATAATCAATTTGAGAATTATATCCAGGATACCCTGTAGCGGCTTCATTGATTACTCCTGTGCCAATTTGATGCATATTATATCCAGTAAGCAATGAACCTCTAGTAGGAGAGCTTATTGCATTGACAGACATATGTGTGTAACGGATGCCTTCATCACCTATCCGATCAAAAGTCTCTGTATTCATTGAGCCTCCAAAAGATGAAGCACTTGAGTAACCTGTATCATCCAGCATAATCAACAAAACGTTGGGAGCTCCTTCAGGTGCTTTTTTTGGTCGAATAAAATCAGGTTTAGAATCTTTTAGAGTCTTACCTTGAACCCCTTGCCAGCTCTCTAATGGATAGGGGATTGCGTTAATTGCATTGTTAGGAAAAGCTCTTGACTGTTCTTGCGAAAAGCCTGTCACACTTGATACTAGAGTCCCTAAACAAGGGAGAATAAATCGATAGTTCAGCATATTTTTCAGATAATAATTAAACCATAAACTTAGACTATATGCCTATATGGTATATTTTATACCTGCCACAAATGTAAACCAACGAAGCTTTTCATTTTATCCCTAAAGGGTCATTGCTTGGCCCTAAAAGATCATTGTTCTTCAATATTAGATTATGAAAAGTACTTATCGATTCTAAAGTTGAGGTTGCTTGCTCCTCTTCGCTTTCTTATCTTTTTTATCCTTTATTCTTATTAATTCCATCACTTCATATGGAGCTCGCCCCATCTCGATCAAAGCTCTCATTATATTCATGTATGGATTCACATGCTTATAATACCCAAAATAACCTTCGCAAAGATAGGCTTGATCTTCGCCCATTTCCGTTTTTCCAAATCGATGCTTAGGGTATTCGCCATAGCAGATTTTTAAAAACGCAACAAATCCTCATAAAATGAGTCATAGAAGCCAAACTCAGTTGATTCAAAAAACTCATTAAAGCCCATCTATTTCATAGCCCTCAACTCATTCGGACTATATCCAAACTGTTGTTTAAATGTTCTGCTTAAGTGAGAAGCGCTATGAAAGCCAAGTTCTTCGCTAATTTCCAAAATGCTCTTTGTTGTGTATTTAAACAAACGATTGGCTTCTTCTAATCGATGTTGATTGTAGAACTTGATGATAGGCATTCCAAATACAGCCTTGAATGAACGTTGCAATTTTGAGTCCGTGATATTGTATTGCTCGCTTATTGCTCCAATATTAGGCAACACAGAAAAATCTGACAAAAGCTGTTCTTTTATCTTATGCATCAATGAGAAATCATCTGGATGAATGGTTTTGCTCACAGGCTGGCTGGAATCATCTTCGATCAGAAGAATAAGCCGAGCAATGATCTCATAAGCGCGCGAATAAAATATGGATTTGTTAAGTCTGATATCCTCCATTGACATGAATGCGCTTCGTACAAGTGATTCAATCTCAGGTGAAAGCCGATGGTAAAAGAACCAATCTTTTTCCTCCTTTAGCCTTCTAAAAAATTTATCCCCCTGTATATCTGATGTTTTCCAGTCATCAATAAGTCGCAAGGGCACTCGTATAGACATCCATCGAATGGTCTTATTGCCTGGGAAAGTCAAATTATAGGGACGATTTGCATCATAAATGGATATTCCCTCAGCATTTCCCATATCAGACGAGTGACCTAACATATTCCCATGAAACCCAATACGAATTGCGACAATACGTTCTTCATTCTTAGGAATATTGATGATTTCGACAGGAAGTTTAACATTGTAGTCAGCCATCACTATAACAACACCATTAAGATAAGTATACGCGCAGAAGTTGCCACGACCAAGATCGTTGTCAAATTTATAATGAGACCCATCCCAAGTCCCTCCATGTTTTTGACTAAAATCCTGATAAAAAAGGTGCGGTCTTTCCTCTTCCGTTCTTATAACTATTGTTGATTTGCTCATTATAGATTCGCTTCCTAATACTTTATTCTACTATTGTAATAGCTTAATGTTATTTATTTGAATACTGTTGACAATAATTTGAATTAACAATTCCGCATACATTAACGAATTTTGTTCATATCATTTAATTGAGGGCAAAGATATGATTATTATGAATGATTTTGCGAAAGAAAAATTAAGAAAAGATACTTCTATTAGTATTTTAAAAATGACTTCGCTCATCACTTCTAATCGAATAGTATATCTCTGAACTCTTTTAATTATTTGACAATGCAATATCGCGATCACAAACAGGAGTGCACGCTGTTTACGCCGACATTTTTAATATGAAACTTAATTTTATGAGTATGAAAAGTGTGATGAAACCATTTATCTTATCATTACTAATGTGCTGGACAGCCACCATTAGTTTTGCTCAAGATAAGCCGAATATCGTAATTATGATGACGGACAATCAAGGCTATGGTGACATGGGATGCTATGGAGGATTGCGCGCTCCAACTCCGCATATGGATAAATTAGCTTCTGAAGGAATTCAATTCATGGATTTTCAAGTTGATGTAAGTTGTACTTCATCTAGAGCATCATTCATGACAGGACGTATGCCAATCCGCTCAGGTACTTCAGGCTATGCTATACCAGGAGAGCCTGGAGGACTTCACCCAATGGAGGTTACTATTGCTGAGATCTTGAAATCTGAAGGATACGCAACAGCCAATTACGGAAAATGGCACCTTGGAGATATTGAAGAAAGATTGCCTCATCATCAAGGATTTGATGAATGGTATGGTGTTTCAAACTCAAGTTTCCCAACAGACAAAACATTCCCTGGTTACCAAGAGGATATGCTTCCTCCGCAAGCAATTCTTTCCGCAAAAGCGGGAGAAAAGGCTAAAGTTGTTGCTGACATGACGCTTGAAAAGAGAGGTCTAATTGATAGCGAACTTACAGAAAAAAGTGTCAAATACATTAAGAAGCATGCGAAGAAAAAAGAACCATTTTTCCTTCTAACAACATTCATCAACCCTCACCACCCTGTTGTTCCTCACCCAGATTTCGTGGGTAAATCAAAAGGTGGAGCTTATACAGATGTTCTAATGGAAATTGATCACAACGTAAGCCAAATTGTTGGAGCGATTGATGATGCTGGTATCCGTGAGAATACAATCATTATCTTCTTCTCAGATAACGGTCCTACACGTTATTCGCCAGAGGCTGATCACAATGGAGATCCTGGCCCATGGGCTGGAGAGCTAGGTTCTGGGAAGGTGGATGTCGTACGGTAGGTATGATGTCTTGGCAGAACAAAATCCGTTCAAACTGGAAATCAGATGAAATGTTCCACGCAATGGATATCATGCCAACAATTGCAAACATTGTAGGCGCTAAAATGCCTGATGATAGACCAATTGATGGTTTTGATCAAACAGATTTCCTACTTGGAAAGCAAGAGCACTCTAACCGCGATCACCGTCTGGTATACTATTATGGTGAATTGACAGCAGTTCGTTGGGAGCAGTACAAAGCTCACTTTGTGAAATTCAACAAATTTAGAAGTTGTATCGCACCTCCTATCAAGCTAGGTCAGCTTCCTGAATTTTATAACCTGAGCACAGATCCTAAAGAGATGTTCAACCTTTATGGCCGAAGTGGTGGTATTCCACTGTTCTTCAAGTTCCAAAAAGCGATGACTCCTTATTTTGAGAGTATGAAAGAATATCCAAATATGGATTACTCAAAAATGAAAAGAGACAAATAAACTGATATTATCAAAGTGGGATGGCCCTTAGATTTGATTGAAAACTCAGGGTAAAAAAATATCTCCCAATTTTTTATAAGCAACTAAAAATACTTGTAAGTCTGATGTGAAACAAGGGATAGCCCTACCGTTTTGTAAAAAATGGTGGGCTATCATTCATTTGACTATAACTCTGCATCTGTTAGTATAATCAATGATCAAACCTACTTAATCAATATACCTACAAAACAGACTTCAATATGAACACAGCCGGACATTCAAAAGCATTTACCAAACTACTCTTGCATTTACATCCTAAACGAGTAAATGCTCAATCCATCAAATTTACCCGAACATTCGGCCTAGGAGGCATATCCTCATTATTTTTTGTTATTCTTTTTGCCTCAGGCATGCTTTTACGCTTTGCCTATGTTCCTTCTGTCAAGGGGGCTTACGACTCTATTGTCGAACTTCAAAATGAAATTCTTTTTGGGCAATTGTTAAGAAACATCCACTACTGGAGTGGCATGGGATTAGTGCTCGTATCCTTTCTTCATCTGATTCGTGTATTCTATTCGCAATCTATCTACCATGATCGCCGTAAAAATTGGTTCTATGGATTGCTTCTTTTCTTTTTGGTTGTGTTTTCAAATTTCACAGGTTATTTATTGCCTTGGGATCAGCTGTCATATTGGGCGGTAACGATCATGGCCAATATGTTAACTGTTATCCCATTTGTCGGGGATTTTCTCGCTGATATGATCAGAGGAAGCAATGAGGTATCCGAAACGACCTTGCTCCGTTTTTATCATTTTCATACCGGATTACTCCCTTTGTTAATGGTTGCTTTCATGTCTGTGCATTTCTGGTTGATCCGAAAATCTAAAGGAGTTACCGTTGCCAACATGGAAAATCGGGAGACCGTGCCTACTTCCCCGCATCTATTGTATAAAGAAATGTTTGTCGCTTTAATAGTTATCATCTCCCTGCTAGTGCTCTCCACATTAGTCAATGCCCCTTTGCAAGAAAAGGCAAACCCTTTAATTAGTCCCAACCCTAGCAAGGCTCCATGGTACTTTATGGGCGTTCAAGAATTACTGCTTCACCTTCATCCTATATTTGCAATATGTGTCATTCCATCGGCAGTCATCTTCTTTCTGATTTATACGCCATATATGAAATTCAGTGATTTGAATGTAGGAGTTTGGTTCAATTCAGAAAAAGGAAAAAAGCTTACGATCTTCTCAATTATTTTCGGAATTCTATTTACCCTATCAATTACTTTATTCAGTGAATATTGGTGGAATGGAACTCAACTCATGCCAAATGTTCCTTCATTGATAAGCACTGGACTGTTGCTGGCATTATTCTATATGATTCCTGCTTCTGTATTTCTCTATTTTCTCAAAATAAAATATCAGGCTTCAAAAATTGATTTGGTAATGGCCTGCTTCACAATCATTATGATGGCTTATCTAGTGATGACCATTGTGGGAACCTTCTTCAGAGGAGAAGGAATGAGTTTGTTTGTTTAAGAAAAAGATTAATGTGAGATGAGATTATTTGAACAAAAGATCAACCGAAGAAATTTTATCAAACGCACTATACAAGCGATTTTATCCCTTAATGTGCTTTATATTTTCTCTAGTTTATTGTCAAATAAAAAAGAGGGTAATACATTGGATGAATGGTATGAAGCTGGGGATATCAATAATTTCAAAAATAATCATATCTACCCATACAGCTCAGCGCATTTCTATCTTTCCAAGATCGAAAATGGAGGAATGCTAGCTATTTCTACCAAATGCACTCACTTGGGTTGTGCTGTCCAGTTCAACCAGAGCAAAGATATGTTCGTGTGCCCTTGTCATGCCTCTGCATTTAGCAAATATGGAGAAGTAGTCTCGCCTCCAGCCACAAGAGCTTTAGATATTTACCCGATCAGTATTCAAGATAACAAAGTGATGGTAAATGTGACAAAGCCGATCAAAAGACAAAAATACGAAGCTTCTCAACTAACCTACGCATAAATGAGAAATACATCAAAATATATTCAGCTTGTTCGCGTCTTGGGTGTTGTCGCTAGTCTTTTCTTGCCTCTTTATTTGGTCGTCAAATCAAATATAGGCGACGACCATGCTTTAAAAAAGGTACAGAAAGCCACATTTACAGGATCGAAATCATGCATTGAATGTCATCAATCGGAATATGATGACTGGCTTACCTCGGATCATTATAAAGCAATGGCTGAGGCTACGGATGAGAGCGTGCTTGGTGATTTTAACAATATCACTTTTGAGGCTCAAGGAAATACGCATCGATTTTTCAAAAAAGATGGAAAATTCATGGTACATACCGATGGCGCTGAAGGAGATATGGAAGATTTTGAAATCAAATATGTGTTTGGCTACAACCCTTTACAGCAGTACCTTGTAGAATTTCCGGGCGGTCGTTTGCAAACTCTGGCTCTAACTTGGGATACAGAAAACAAACGTTGGTACCATATGGCTGATCATGTATACGCTGATCAGGAAATCAATCATGACGATTGGCTACACTGGACTAATCAAGCCCAGAATTGGAACGGCATGTGCGCAGACTGTCATTCCACTAATTTAGAGAAAAATTATAATCACAAAACCGACACTTATAATACCACATGGTCAGAAATCAATGTAAGTTGTGAATCCTGCCACGGTCCAGCATCGGAACATTTAAAATGGGCAACCTTGCCTGAATATGCGAAAGAAGACATCCCTAACCATGGACTATCTGTAAAAACAAGTGGCATAGACCATATAGAGTTTGTGAACAACTGTGTGCGTTGCCATAGCCGAAGAGCTTCCATACAAGATTTCGATCATCATGCAAAAAGCATTTATGACCATGTGATTCCAAACTCACCCGAAGATCCAACATGGC
Source organism: Aureibacter tunicatorum (assembly GCF_036492635.1). Lineage (GTDB taxonomy): Bacteria > Bacteroidota > Bacteroidia > Cytophagales > Cyclobacteriaceae > Aureibacter > Aureibacter tunicatorum. Next base: position 16,463 of record NZ_AP025306.1, on the reverse strand, counting down.
ATATAGATGGTCAAATTAAAGAAGAAGACTATGTCCATGCATCCTTCACACAAAGTAAAATGCATATGAAGGGAGTGCAATGCAATGACTGTCATAATGTGCACAGTGGCAAGCTAATCTACGGCAATGATGAGAAGCAATATAATCGACTGTGCGCTCAATGCCACATCCCTGACATATACGATACGCCAGAACATCATTTTCATAAGACAGAAGGTATGGATGGAAATGCGCTCACATCAGAAGCAGGAATTAAAATGGAGGTGGGCTCTGGCGCATTATGCGTCAATTGCCATATGCACGGCCAAAATTATATGGGTGTAGACTATCGTCGAGATCACAGTTTTCGTATTCCTCGCCCTGACTTGACGATCAAGCACGAGGTTCCAAACGCTTGTAATCAATGCCACACAGAAGAAAGCCCTCAATGGGCTGAAAGCCATGTAACAGAATGGTATGGAAAAAGACGACGATTCCACTTTGCTGACGCTTTTAGTGGCGCGCGAAATGAAGATGAAACAAGCGTGGAAAGGCTTAAAAATATTGCCGGAGATGAATTATACCCCATGAATATCAGATCACTTGCCATTCAACATCTTGGAACATATTTCCAAGATTCTCTAAAAACTGTCGTGGATGATTATATAGGACACCTTGCCCCTGGAATGAGAATAGCTACATTAAAATCTAATCAAATCCAGTCGCAAGAAGATATTCATCGACTACTCCCATTGTTAAATGACGAAACTAAAGCTGTACGTACTGAAACCGCTCGTTTGCTATCAAGCATAGGTGAGCATAATATCCCATCCGAATACAAAAAAAATTACAATAACGCTAAAGACGAGTACGAGCAAGTCTTGATTTACAATGCTGACTTCCCCATGGGGAAATTTAACTTGGGCAACTTTTATAATAATCAGGGAAAAAACGAACTGGCGATAGATTACTATTTAAAAGCTTTGGAACAAGACAAAAAAATGCATTTTGTCAAACTCAACCTAGCCCATATTTATCATCGTTTAGGAAGAAATGATCATGCTAAACAGCAGTTTGAAGATTATATCTATCATGAGCCAAAAGATGCCCAAGCCATCTACAATTATGCTTTATTTCTTTCCGAAATGGAAGCCTATGATGAAGCTTTAACAATTCTTGAAAAATCTTACCAGATCGACACCAACATCCCACGTGTAGCTCATAACCTAGCGATGATGTATGATTACAAAGGTGATAAGAAAAAAGCGGAGGGATACCTTAAGAAGGAAATTAACCTCATGAATGATTTCAATAGTAAAATAGGGCTACTCAATTTTTATTTAAGTAATTCAAAAGAAAAACAAGCTATAAATATGATAAAAGAAATGATCAAAGATTATCCTGAAGAGGCTCAAGAGCTTAAGAAAGCCTTCCAACAATTGGAAGGATGGTAAACGTAAATAATTAACCCTATGATTTTAAATAAGACATAGATATCAAAAATTTAACTTCTTAAGTTAAATGCATTTTTTTTCTCCATGTAGCTGTAGTTATGTTTCACTTCTTTCATAAACTCTATTCATAGCCATCAGACTGATGAACCTGCTTAAGTTCAAATTCAGAATTAAAAGTTAAATCATCATCAAAAGTGAAAATGTATTGGACCAATTTCCCTAAAAACAACTATAGGAAAATAAAATTCAAAGCAAATCCATAAAACATTAATCAAACAAGGTAATGCATTGGGTAATCACAGACTTTTTTCCATTCAAAATCTGTCTTATAGTAATAGCACTATTATCGGCTCATCAAAAATCAATTGCACAAAACGGCAATCAGCACTGTCTGTATTATTTTGGAAGTTTTCCATCATTAGAAAAAATCAAATTCTCTTTCGGCACTGGACTTCATTATGTTCCTAATGATGAATGGAAAAGATTGGAATTAAGAACTACCCATGACATTCCTATTACAACCCAGCTAAAATTCGGCTTTGGACAACGAAGCCTTTTTACGCATGAATCTGGCATGTTCAGCCATTACGAGCTCAGACCATTCCAAAAAATCACCTTCAACCATAATATTGGATGGAGAAGCAAATTCACTCATCGACTAATGCTCGAAGAGCGCGTATTTTTTCAAATAGGGACAAAGAACACTTTCCATGGAAGAATCCGGTATAGATTAGAAAGCAATATCAATATCACAAATACTGAAAAGTTCTATATCAGGCCTATGAGTGAAATATTCTATTCTTTCGCTCATAAAAATAATAAGTATTGGTCGCGATGGAAAAACACATTTGCTTTTGGCACATACTTGCAGAACAACATCATCCTCGATTTTAGATTTGAAAATGTCTATGATTCAGATGAATTAATATTAACTACCAATCGACCCATCAAAGGGTTTCGGTTACAAATGCTACAAAGGTTCTAGTATTAATATTATAAACATTAAGCCCACTTAGTTTGTGCTTTTTTGTGAATAATGTCTTCATTCTCCCCAAAAATGATAAGCTTCCATTTGACGCCCATCTTCGCTTATTAATACCCAGCCGTTTTCTTCTGTAAAATTATTTGTCCCCAGTTCCAATAATATCCACTGGGTTTTAAAACGATAAGCTTTAAAAGCACCAGATAGATTATGATGCTGTATGAAGCTAGAATCAAGAGCAAGGTGCCTATTTGAAACGTTTTCAAATATCAAAGCTAAATCAATCTTTCCAAGATGATTTCCAATTGGGGTATCTCCGCTTTTAAACTCAAGAGAATAAACCATACTCCAATCATTAACTTTCGCATATTCAAAAATCTCATTCTTTGAAAATGCCAACTTATCACTCTCTTGCCTCCATATGGTCCTTGATCACTGTATTCATTCACAATCAAATTCGGCTTAAACTCCTTCCAAAAACCCGCAGGCATTTGCTTATCACAGGATGCAAATACAATATTCAACATTAGCAGGCAAAACCCATAAAACCTCATTTCCCCCTAGCTTAATTTAGACTTCAAATATAAAACAAAATCCTGAAGTCCCGTATTTGAATGATTATCTTTAAAAACAAAGTCAACTTCGCCTCTTTCAATCCAAATTGATTCAAAATATCCATGACAAATATCTCCAATCAATTCAATCTGATCTTGCAAGCTCATAATGTCTATATCCAAAATATGTATTTCTACATTCTTAAAATCACTCTTCTGTATGGTATCCAAAATATGCTTACCATTTATAATAGATTGTCCGCTCCAGTTTGCATGGATTGAAATCAATCCCTTCTCAATTTTACTTATATCAAATTCTTTTTCCGTTTGTATTCTTAAACTTTGGTAGCGTGTCCCTTCAAAATAAGCCAAATCATTCATTGCAATTCAATTAAAATCTCTCTAATGCTATTCATATGATTCTTCCTTCTAAAAACTTTCTGACCTCTTTTTGAACCTTTGAACTATCAAGCATGTAAATTTCATCATTAAGCGAATAATGGAAATACTTAAACTTGGTCACTGTATCATTATTGTATTTAAATTGGCCTATAACATTATTCAAACCTAAATGAATAAAAGTAGAATCTTCAATCATTATTGGCAAGCCTAATAAATGTTCGATATCTAATTTAGAGCTCCCAACTCCAATAGAATCATTAACACTAAAAAAAGGACTAGTTGATACTAAACCAATAAACGTTTGATATTCATCAGAAGCCGTCCAACCAGATGGTTCTCGAAAATATGTATGAGTTACTAAACTACCATAATGATCATGTCCAATAATCCTAAGCTTACCATCAATCATCTTTTTTTCAAATAAAGAATAAAAAACAAAAATTCCAGAATCAGATGGATTATAATATATGTTTGAGGAGCTTTTCCCTTCAGCTCCAGACGTTTCATAATAATAAAGTAGTGTGTCTAGGTTTGGTATTGGAAAAGTTTTAAACTTTGATTCAGCTTTACTTTCTAGTGTGTCGATACTTGGTATATCCACAAAGCTCAAAGATACGCTATCGTGAATCCCAACTTGCTTTTGATGCTTATCCTTCTTTTGCATACACCCAAACAAAAATATTAATGCAAGCAACTGCATAAACAAAAATTTTAGTTTCATATAAATTTACCCTTCAAAACTTAAACATCCCTCAACAATCTCTTCAGCAGACAAAACCTGAATTTCGCCTTTAGTGGGAATCATATTCTGCCACACCCAATTATAGTGGTCAATGACTTGCTTGGCAGACAAATTCGGTCTTTCTCCTGTGGTATGGCCATCAGCGACAATTTTGATAGTATAATCTTTAGTCAATGCGGATTGAACAGTTGATTCTACGCAAAAATCTGTCGCGCAACCTGTGATGATCAACTCATCAATTCCATGCTCCAAAAGCGTGGCTTGAAGATTCGATTGATAAAATACATCATTGGCATATTTGTCAACCATGATATCCATCGGTTTCACTTCTATCTCGTCCAATATTTCCCAGTCAAATGCGTTTTTTTCAAATTCGCCGGAGCCAGTTCCGTCATGTTGAATATGAAAAACAGGAAAGTTCCTCTTTCGGCATAAATCCGAAAGCTCGTTAATTCTTTTCACAACACCTGAAGTATCGTATCTCGGCGTTTTAGGTGTAAAAGAACCTTTCTGCATATCAATAATCAAAAGCGCTTTCCTGTTTTTCATTTTAGTAGTTTTAGTGTCTATTAATTCATTTTCGAAGCCGACTTCAGTTTATTCTCTATTCTTCTGATGATCAGTTCTACTCTGTCATTATTATTTGAAATATTGTCGGCATTGAGTGTAACAGCTTTTTTGTAGTTTTCAATCGACTTAGTATAATCTCCAAGAAGAAAATAACCTTCTCCCAAGCTGTCAAAGAGATTCCACGAGTCTGGATGCATTTCAGTATTCAGTTCAAAAATCTTCACCGCATTTTTCACATCCTTTGATTCCAATAAGGCATATCCCATTCTATTGAAAGCATCCTCAAAATCAATATCTGTCTCTTGAGGCTTATTGGCTCTGAAGCCATCAACAAAAGCTTGTATATCATTTTTCTTCAAAAATTCAGCAAAGCCCTGCATCTTATGAGCAACATTCGAATCGTAAGATTGAGATATCAAGTCTATCAAATAATGATGATCGCCTTTTTGTCGATAATACAGATCATTGGTTTTAATCGCTATTACCGTATTCATTTCCGGCAAAATGGTAATATTCTGTCCCCATGCTCCTTGAGCCGAATAAGCTCCTTTCAACATTTCATTCTTATCATTTTCCCAAAGCCACCACATATAACCATAGCTAAACTTGTTGTCTCCGCTTTTCAAGAAAGGAGCCACGCTATCAAGCTCTTCAAAAGACGATTTGGGACTCGTCATTTCCTTCACCCAACTTTCTTCGATGATTCTTTTATCACCCCACATGCCATTATTGAGCATCAATAATCCTAAGCGGGCCATATCTCTTGTGGAAAACCATATATGATATGCCGGAAACTCCGATATCAAAGCGTCTCCTGATTTTTCCTGAAGGGACTTGTTCCAATCTTGCATTCCTAATGGAATCGAAAATTGGGATTCAATCTCATCATAAATATTTCGGTTGGTTTTCTTTTCAAAAATATGTCCGGCCATGTTGAAGTCCCAGTTATTATACAACCAAAATTCTCCCGGATTCACTGTGCCACGCTCAGGCGCCAAACTCCGCATGTCTCCACCATTGGAAGCAGGAACAAACACCCCAGAACGAGATGAAATAATATCCTTTACCGTCGCTTTTTTCTCAATATCAAGAAGATCGACTAATTGATCAATTTCCAAATCCGCCAAAGTCTCGTCTAAATCGTTCCATCAGCTACGTATTTGCCATACAGCATGGCCATTATGCTCTTGCGACAGGAAGCGATATAGCTATTTTCGCTGATATTTCCATAGTCGAAAATCACTTTGCCTTCTTTAACGATCATCATGCCTGTGATCGTCGTGCTGTCAATGACATATGACTGTATTTCGCTTAATTTGCCTTGATCCCAACCGTGAAACACTGGAAATTGGACTTTCTCCCAATTCCTAGCCGGAACATTCTGAGAATAAGATCTTTCAGCATGCAAAAAAATTAAAGCAAATGCCAAAAGGATGAAAAATTGTTTCATGTTATTGTTTTGTTTATTTGTTTTTGAAGTTGAAGCTTGAATAATAGATATCAACCAATTATCAGAATGGCCTTATGTATCCAGTGATTGCAGATTTTCTTATATCTAGTACCCGCTCTCTATATGCTTTTTTCTAAACTTTACTTTCTGATCAGCCTCTGCTCCTTTTTGATTATTGTATATTGCATGCTCCCACTCTCCGTACATAGGATTGGGAAGTATCACGGCATATTTCAATAATGAATCTATGGTTTGAAGAAAATATTCTGTTCCCATATCTTCTCCTCTATTGGCATAGCTGTGCTTGAAATCTGTAAGATTGTCACCTATGAATAGTATTGTCTTATACTCTTCATTCACTTTGTTTCTTCTAGCCGTTTTATTGCTCGTCTCTTCTTTCAAAAGCAAATGATCTGCATTTGCTTGGGGCAAGTTGAACTTCTTAAGGTTTTCTAGCGTAGCGTCAAATGTGCTTACATGCCTGTTCGATATATAAAAAATAGCGACACCCTTTTGACCTGCAAACTCAAGAAAATCTTTTGCTCCCGGAAGCAATTTCGCTTCGCCTCTATCTACCCATTCATTCCAAGCTTTGACAGAAAAAGTCTCGCCGCGTTCTATCATTTTTTCTTGAAAAGGACTATTGTCCAGCACCGTTTCATCTATATCAAGAATAACCGCGGGCCTTTGCCCTTCTTCAAGCTCATCAAGATTTCTTTCCATCAGAATTTTAGCCAGATTATAACTTTGGGCATAAATCGCTTTCATCTCAGCTGACTGCTGATACCACAATACGGACAAGAGCGATTGCTCCGACAAGAGCTCGGAATGAGTTAAAGAATGATCGCTTTGGGAATTTTCTTTTGGAGAGCAAGCGATTGCCGCCAAGAATATAAAGCTTAAAAGTGAATTGAGTTTCATTGAATTTAACATTATTGACACTAATGAAATTTTACTTTATGTATGACAAAAATTAAACTTTGAATTTAATCATAAAATCTTAGATACTTCCTTTTATCTCCATATAAAGTTTTGAAAACAATCCACTTTAATTCTATATACTAAAATTAAAAACCTTAGGTCAATAGGCATTAAACTCCCAAAAAAAGCGCTCTTTTGACTTGTTTACCGCTCCCATGCCCTTATAAAATCGAACCGCTTGATCATTGAATTCAGGCGTTTGCCATTGCATTTGCCTGCATCCTAACCTCAAAGCCTCACTTTTAATAAATTCCATGATTTTTCTTCCATAACCCAAACCCCTAGCCTCTTCAACTAAATACAAACAATCCAAGTACATATAATATTCAGCGTCCCATGTTGAAAATTGCTTCATATAAGTCGCGTAACCCATTATGGACTGCTCCCTCAAAGCTACTACACAATACAAAGGTGGGTTAAGTTGAAAAAGACACTCTTTCAAAATCTCTTCTTGATCGTTATTGATATATGTCGCCTGTTCAAAGTCAGCATGAGCTTCACACATTGAAATCAAATCCGGCACTTCATTCATTCTGATTTTTCTTATGATAATTTCTTCCATTAGATTATGCAGTTTAAAGTATCTTTCAAGTATGTAGAATATTGGGGTTCGGAAGATTGAAGAAGAAAACAATCAAGCCATGCCTGTCTCTCATGATTCACGATTGCCAATTCCCAAACGCAAAATGTTAGTCCATCTCCGGAAATTTTGTGGAAATCGCAGAGCTCAGGTTTCTTTGTTAAAAACACATGAGAGTTCAACATATTCTCGCCAACCCACCAATTAATGATAGAGAAAACTCCTTCGTCTCCTGCATGCAATATCAAAAATGCCATATGATGATGTTTAGAGTTAAATCCATTTTCAAAACCAAGCCATTCCTTAATCTTCAGCTTTACCTGCTCGTACAAACGCATATGCTTAAACTCATCTTCCTTAGAAATCATATAGACCTTAACTGACCAGCCATCGATATATAAAATTTCATAAAATGCAATCTTCCTCTTTTGATAAGCCATATAATCTATCTATTATTTCTTCCAGTCATACTCCATATATTTTGCTGTCGCTAATGCCACCTGCTCTCCGTAAATCTTTTGAACGATATGAAAAGACAAGTCGATGCCAGCTGAAATTCCCCCGGAAGTGTATACATTATTATGCCCAATAAACCTTTTGTCTTTTACAGGGATAGCCGTTGGATCAACCTTAATGATATGATCATAAACTTCATGATGCGTGCAAAATGGCGCATTGTTCAATATGCCCAATTGGGCCAAAAATCTCGCTCCAGAACAAATGCTTAACACATATTCGGCCTTGGATGAAATACTTTCAAGCCAAGCCAAAATTCTTTCATCATGCATGATTTGTCTTGTGCCAGTTCCTCCCGATATTATCAAAATATCTATCGAAGGATGATTTTCAAAATCATATTTAGGGTTTACAGACATGTCGTTTACCGTTGAAATTGCTTCCTTATGCTTGGAAATGGTAAATACATTGAACAAGTCAAAATTGTGGAGTTCAGATGCTACGGAAAACACCTCAAATGGTCCCGCAAAATCAAGGACTTCAACATTATTGAAAATCAAAATTCCTACATTCTTTTTCATATTGATAGATGCCAAAGTTTTGTAAATTATATCCAAACTTATAATATTATAAGCGAATGTGAAATAACTGTCAATCATGACAGTCTGAAAATATTTGAGACATGATAATCAATGGACAAAAAAAGGCCTACAAGGTAGACGAACAGCTTTACCATTGCGGTACTGCCGCTACAATGAGCTTCATAGGCGGTAAATGGAAATGCATAACTTTATGGTACTTAAGAAAAGAACCCAAAAGATTTTCCGAACTCAAATCATTGTTGCCGGACATGACAGAAAAAATGCTAAGCCTGCAATTGAAAGCTCTCGCGAACGACGGTCTAATTGCAAGAAAATCCTATGGCAATAAAGCGCCTTATGTGGTTATTTACAACCTTACTGAATTTGGAGAATCGCTGATACCAGTAATAGAAACAATAACAAGTTGGGGCAAAAAATGGGCTGAGCAAAAAGGCGAACTCATAGAAGTTGATTGATAAAAAAATAATACAATTGATTTTTATACCATTTTAATTGTCTATGAAGAAAATGCAAAGGAGAATGATCAAGAAAATCATGAAAATCAAGTCGTAACAGTGACTAACTACAAAGGGATTAAATCAAGCACAAACAACACCATCTTTAATCCCTTTTCAAATACTACCGCAATCAACCGTTTTAATTATACAGCCTGCTACTTTATCTTGTTCAGAATGCTATCCACGACAAGCTTGCGGTTTTTTCCGCTTTTCAAATTCAATTCAATGCTATGACTGTAATAATCTCCTTTGCTTGGAACAAAATCATAATCATTATCAACGACAAAGGTCAGATAGCACTTGCCCATATGCAAGTATGTCAATAAGAACTCATCCTGCTGTTTATCAATTTCCGGAAAGAGCAACACTTGATTCATAGCCTCTTCGGTAATATAGCCATAAGCCGTTTTCAATTTGCCTTTGCTGTTTGTCAAAGGCTCGCGGGTCAGGTAAATGCTAATATTCTTGTTCTTGCTCAAGTCACTGCGCTTAAACTCCAAAGGCAATTGTGCTAAATTATTCAAATCACTCATTTGTATAGGGTCTTGAGCCCACTTGCCCATTTGCTCATAAGTCATTGACTCGTCGCCCATCATGATATAACTCGCGGATGTAGCTTGCCCGTATTTTTCTCCCCAATCCGGCAAAGGCATTCCATCCGGAAAGCTTCTTACGATCTCTTGAGTAGGGAAATTATATTTCTCAGCAGCAGCCTGATACAAATCCTCATTATATCTTTTTCCTTCAAACTCAATGTGTCTGGTTGGAGTTTTTGCACCTAGTTTGCTTGTCATCGCCAACATTTTCATTTTCTCGCCTTTGAAAGTCACCTTAATAGACATGACTTGCTTGCCTCCATAAGCATCTTCAAACAAATACTCCTTACCATCAGCATAAGTCAACACAAAATAACTAGTGCGATATATACCTCCCAAGATTCCACCATTGCGAATCATTATCGTTTTCACTCCCTTGTATTCAGCCACAAAAAATGTATTGAACAAATTCCCCATGGAACCTCCCTCAAAAAGTCCATGCAACTGGGAGGTATTGATCGCTCTGAAGTCAAATGAAAACCATGGCACATCCTGTCCCAGCAAAAACATATCTCCAACCCAATGTCCTTGCATTTTTTCCATGAATTCGAAACCTCGCTCCTCTATGTTCACAGCTTTCAAGTCAGGAGCTCTAAACTCCTCAGCTACATGATGAGAATAATCGACAGGCTTTTTCTCGCCTATTTCAAAGCCATTGTCCGCCCAAGCTTTGATGGCCTTTCGATCTTCAACACTCAACATACCACTCGCAGGCATAGGCATCTCTTTGTCATTGATTCGCCTAAGCACATCTCTTTCCTTCACCCCTGCGACAAGCCTTTCATAACTATTCAATGACAAGCCATCACTGGCAAACCTTCCAGAATGACAATTCAAGCAATTCGCTTCTATGATTGGTTTTATATGCTCCAAATAAGTTGTCTTGCCTTTATCCTGAGAAGTATCATGTTGACCAATCCACTTTTCTCCCGCACGCAACTCCTCAAAGCTCAACAGGCAGAGGATTAAAAAACTTAGTATAAATATCTTTCTCTCTCGTCTCATATTATCTTGTCTCTTAATGACACAAAGAAACCAAGATCATTAAAGAAAAATTTTGACACAGATCAAAATATTCATTTAACTTATAAATAAGATCGCTGAAACTTATTTTATTTGACAAGTATGATTAACTAACTTATGATTGAACTGGGCTTTCTACTTTATTTTTGTCTGCTCTGTTAAGTGCTTTGATAGCACCAAAACCTTTAAAAAGAATAACTAAGAAAAACAACTTCATTAAAATTCCATTGGTCGGGTTCGCATCGCTTTCACCTATTAATAAAAATATACTCAAAATATCAATGATCATCACTCCATACAATAGAGCCATAGCAACCATAGACTTTCTTTTGACTCCATAAGATAGTAACGCGATAATTCCTCCAAATATAATACTGCCATAACCTAGTCCTATTTTCTGCAAAAAAGCATTTTCCAATACTATGGCCAATATTCCGGCAATAACATTTATTAAGCCTAACCAAAAAGCAAAGCTATACACGCTTTTTAACTGAACTTTGGGATCGGTTGGCGAGCCTTCAACAACCTCCCCATTGACTAGCAATTCCAATTCTGGATAAAATTGTCCCTTGAGTCTAATAGATAACTTCCTTCCATCATCTATGTCAAACTCATGGCCTTTTTTTAACTCTTTTTGATTCTTAATAATTCCTAACTCTCTTCCATCGTAACTTACAGTAGTATTTTTCCAACTCATTCCCCATGAGATTGAAATGGATTCATTTTCCCCCTTATCAAGGTAATATACTTTCTTAGGCATAGTATTTTTTATATATTGTTAAATCTATCTTAATTTCGTTTTGGGCTCTACTGTGATATTGGAACCCTCGGCAAGCATCACTGAGGCTGGCTTCAATTCTGATAAAAATGCGAACTTGTCCCCATAGGTTGCTTTAAAGTCAACCGAGATTTTATGCTCCAAAACTTCATATGCTTTCCAACGGGGATGAGTAACCTCATAAGAATTTGTGGCCTTTTCATTAACTTTCGCATACCCCCAATAATGTTCTGTGATAAACTCCGTCTCACTACCCACTTCAATCTCTTTCGCTACTTTATCAGCAACTATCGCTATGCTATTCCATTCTCCATCTTTACGCCATTGATAGGCGACTTTGCGATGCTCAAGATCTTCTTGCCAATTATGACGCATGGGCAACGTTTCATAGTTCTCGTTATAAACGGTATTCGCGACAAATGTCAAGGCAGGCTTGGGTACAATTTCCTTTACGAAAACTACTCCGCGCTTCCACTCTCCATCCTCAAAACGCTTAACATAAAAACGAAGGTTAACCTCCTCAAAATTCGTATGAAAAGGAATTTTCACACCCAATAGCCTAGTATTTAAAAACATGAAGCCAATCAAACTTACATAACATTTGCCATTCCATAAGTCCAGTTCCGTTCCATAAGGCACATATTCCTTCAATACTTCGGAGTCGATCTCATAATTGAAAATCGCTAATTTACGCCACTCTGCTTTTAAAAAACTCATATTGCAAATCCTTATTTATCAATAATAAAATATTCAACTAATCTTGTCTGCCATATAAAAATATACTTATTAAATTACTTTCACGATATTATAAATAAAATTTATCTAAAAAATTATTTTTAATGCAATTTGGTTTCACTAGGCTAAGCAATCTTTGAGACAAGCTCAAACGGAGTTCTAAAATTTGAAAAAATGTAAAGTATTTCAAAGAAAAAAATTTGAATGCAATAAGGTTTCACTAGGCTAAGTAATCTTTGAGACAAGCTCAAACGGAGTTCTAAAATTTGAAAAATTGTAAAGTATTTCAAAGAAAAAAATTTGAATGCAATAAGGTTTCACTAGGCTAAGCAATCTTTGAGACAAGCTCAAACGGAGTTCTAAAAATTGAAAAAATGTAAAATATTTCAAAGAAAAAAATTTGAATGCAATAAGGTTTCACTAGGCTAAGCAATCTTTGAGACAAACTCAAACGGAGTTCTAAAAATTGAAAAAATGTAAAGTATTTCAAAGAAAAAAATTTGAATGCAATAAGGTTTCACTAGGCTAAGCAATCTTTGAGACAAGCTCAAACGAAGTTTCTAAAATTGAAAAATTATAAAGTAATTCAAAGAAAAAAATTTGAATGCAATAAGGTTTCACTAGGCTAGGCAATCTTTGAGACAAGCTCAAACGGAGTTTCTAAAATTGAAAAATTGTAAAGTAATTCAAATAAAAAAAAATTTGAATGCAATAAGGTTTCACTAGGCTAAGCAATCTTTGAAACAAGCTCTCTCGAAATTTTAAAAACTATAAAGTATTTCGAAAAAAGCGATGTCATAAGTAACATTCATCTAGATAATAAAAAGCATAATTGTATAATTTTCATCACATTATAACGCATATATTTTAAAACTAAATCAAATTAATTATGACTGAATTATCAAACAAGGAAATTACAACAATTGCAGGAGGAGCACTTCCAATTTTTATCGCAGGAGTAATATTTGGGTTACGCATTTCAAAAGTAATCTAATAAGCAAACAATAATAAACAATCTAAATCTAATTAAAATGCAAAATCTTAACATGACTGAATTGTCGTCTAACGAGGTTAGAGAAATCGAAGGCGGAGTTATTCCTATTTTCTTAGCTGGCGTAGCTGTTGGAATACTTATAGGGAAAGCTCTATAATAAGCATAAAACGTTATTTAAAACAATAATCTAAATTTATCAAAATGCAAGATCTTAACATGACTGAATTGTCGTCTAACGAGGTTAGAGAAATCGAAGGTGGAGTAATTCCTATTTTCTTGGCTGGTGTAGCTGTAGGCATACTTATCGGAAAAGCGCTTGACTAATCGCTAATCCCATTACACTAAATAATCATTCAAAATATAAATCGTATCAAAATGCAAAATCTTAACATGACTGAATTGTCGTCTAACGAGGTTAGAGAAATCGAAGGTGGAGTAATTCCTATTTTCTTGGCTGGTGTAGCTGTAGGCATACTTATCGGAAAAGCGCTTGACTAATCGCTAATCCCATTACACTAAATAATCATTCAAAATATAAATCGTATCAAAATGCAAAATCTTAACATGACTGAATTGTCGTCTAACGAGGTTAGAGAAATCGAAGGTGGAGTAATTCCTATTTTCTTGGCTGGTGTAGCTGTAGGCATACTTATCGGAAAAGCGCTTGACTAATCGCTAATCCCATTACACTAAATAATCATTCAAAATATAAATCGTATCAAAATGCAAAATCTTAACATGACTGAATTGTCGTCTAACGAGGTTAGAGAAATCGAAGGTGGAGTAATTCCTATTTTCTTGGCTGGTGTAGCTGTAGGCATACTTATCGGAAAAGCGCTTGACTAATCGCTAATCCCATTACACTAAATAATCATTCAAAATATAAATCGTATCAAAATGCAAAATCTTAACATGACTGAATTGTCGTCTAACGAGGTTAGAGAAATCGAAGGTGGAGTAATTCCTATTTTCTTGGCTGGTGTAGCTGTAGGCATACTTATCGGAAAAGCGCTTGACTAATCGCTAATCCCATTACACTAAATAATCATTCAAAATATAAATCGTATCAAAATGCAAGATCTTAACATGACTGAATTGTCGTCTAACGAGGTTAGAGAAATCGAAGGTGGAGTAATTCCTATTTTCTTGGCTGGTGTAGCTGTAGGCATACTTATCGGAAAAGCGCTTGACTAATCGCTAATCCCATTACACTAAATAATCATTCGAAATATAAATCATATCAAAATGCAAAATCTTAACATGACTGAATTGTCGTCTAACGAGGTTAGAGAAATCGAAGGTGGAGTAATTCCTATTTTCTTAGCTGGTGTAGCTGTAGGCATACTTATCGGAAAAGCGCTTGACTAATCGCTAATCCCATTACACTAAATAATCATTCAAAATATAAATCGTATCAAAATGCAAGATCTTAACATGACTGAATTGTCGTCTAACGAGGTTAGAGAAATCGAAGGTGGAGTAATTCCTATTTTCTTGGCTGGTGTAGCTGTAGGCATACTTATCGGAAAAGCGCTTGACTAATCGCTAATCCCATTACACTAAATAATCATTCAAAATATAAATCGTATCAAAATGCAAAATCTTAACATGACTGAATTGTCGTCTAACGAGGTTAGAGAAATCGAAGGTGGAGTAATTCCTATTTTCTTGGCTGGTGTAGCTGTAGGCATACTTATCGGAAAAGCGCTTGACTAATCGCTAATCCCATTACACTAAATAATCATTCAAAATATAAATCGTATCAAAATGCAAAATCTTAACATGACTGAATTGTCGTCTAACGAGGTTAGAGAAATCGAAGGTGGAGTAATTCCTATTTTCTTGGCTGGTGTAGCTGTAGGCATACTTATCGGAAAAGCGCTTGACTAATCGCTAATCCCATTACACTAAATAATCATTCAAAATATAAATCGTATCAAAATGCAAAATCTTAACATGACTGAATTGTCGTCTAACGAGGTTAGAGAAATCGAAGGTGGAGTAATTCCTATTTTCTTGGCTGGTGTAGCTGTAGGCATACTTATCGGAAAAGCGCTTGACTAATCGCTAATCCCATTACACTAAATAATCATTCAAAATATAAATCGTATCAAAATGCAAGATCTTAACATGACTGAATTGTCGTCTAACGAGGTTAGAGAAATCGAAGGTGGAGTAATTCCTATTTTCTTGGCTGGTGTAGCTGTAGGCATACTTATCGGAAAAGCGCTTGACTAATCGCTAATCCCATTACACTAAATAATCATTCGAAATATAAATCATATCAAAATGCAAAATCTTAACATGACTGAATTGTCGTCTAACGAGGTTAGAGAAATCGAAGGTGGAGTAATTCCTATTTTCTTAGCTGGTGTAGCTGTAGGCATACTTATCGGAAAAGCGCTTGACTAATCGCTAATCCCATTACACTAAATAATCATTCGAAATATAAATCATATCAAAATGCAAAATCTTAACATGACTGAATTGTCGTCTAACGAGGTTAGAGAAATCGAAGGTGGAGTAATTCCTATTTTCTTAGCTGGTGTAGCTGTAGGCATACTTATCGGAAAAGCGCTTGACTAATAAATTATTCCATTGAATCAATTACATTGTATTCAAGTAAATGATGGATTAAAAAGGTTATGATCACATTGTTGACATAACCTTTTTAATTATACTTAGTGTGAAATAAATTATTTAAAATTTACTTCTAATCCTTCATATTGATTTGCATATATTCCTACTAAACCATATATCGTTTCCCCAGGTTTAATTGATTTATAGTTTAAATCATAAGTCATCAAATCCTTCTTAAAGTTCTTATTAGCTCCTCTTGCTCCAAAGAAATTTCCTAAGGCGATTCCTGGTCCTATTGCCAAACCAATAGGGTATGACTTTGTTTTCACTTCAGTATATCCACCACTACTGTTCGTTTCACTAATATTTAATCTTGTAAAGGTCAATAATAAATAAAGAAAATAAATTGCTTCTCCTTGCTTTATTTCATTGTAAACAGAATTTAATGGCACTGGATTAATATCTCTTCCACTAGTTGTCTTTAAATTAAAATCTTGACCAAAAGTTA